>NZ_PKUU01000015.1 GCF_002899675.1 Clostridium sp. chh4-2
AACCTGATTCGGAATTCAGTTTCTACCTGCCTCGTTCTGTCCTTACGGACCTAAGTAGCACTACAGGGGTTCCATACGATCCCATTTGGCTGCATCTTCCTTCCCCGGCCCGGACAGCCCTTCCGACCGTTGGCTTCCGGCTCCGCCTCCCCATTCCGTGCTGGTTTTCGCTAGCCTGGTTAAAAACAATGTTATACATTGGTATTTACATAAAGCCAAATTTACATAGATGATGAAGGGATTTTCAGAAACGACTTCAGGTTTTACTTTAAACGTTAAGGCTTTTCGCAAAATCACCTCACCCTTTACATTAAATCCTCAAGGCTTTTCCGAAAATGCCTTCACCCTTAATGTAAAAACCTACTCTCCCATCCAGCAAATCTTTTTTCCTCAGCCAGCCAAGCAACAGCCGGAAAGAAGGGGAAACCTGGGCGGGCGGCGGACATAGAGAAAGACAGGGGATCGTGTGCAGACCCTTAGTGATACTTGGTCGGCAAGAGCGGAAAAAGGCAGACAAATACTGAATTCCGAATCAGTATTTGAGGCGCCACTGAACGATGAAGTCATAAAGAGTTCATCGTGAATGGCGCCGCGCTGCCCTTTTCCGCTCTTGGCGGCCTAGTATCTCTTAGGGTCGTAACCCGAATCCCCTGTCTTTCTCTATGTCCGCCGCCCGCCCAGGTTTCCCCTTCTTTCCGGCGTTTCTTAGTTAACCAAATAAAGATTTCCTGTATTTAGCCTTTCAATCCGGAAGTGCTGATTCCTTCCACCAGGTATTTCTGGAAGAAGATGAAGATCAAAACTGCCGGTAAGATGGACAGCGTAGCCATTGCGAACATCGCGCCGTAATCGGAGGAAGAGCCCGGATCACAGAACAGTTTCAGCGCTAAGCTGACCGGATATTTTGCTGATTCGTTTACATACAAAAGGGCGGAAAGGAAATCATCCCATCTCCACATGAAGGAGAAGATGCCTGCCGTTACGAGAGCAGGTGTGATTAACGGAACGATAATCCTTGCGAATATGCTGTAATAGGAACAGCCGTCGATCTTGGCCGCCTCGTCCAGTTCCGTAGGGATTCCCTCGATAAAGTTCATCATCAGATATACGAAGAATCCCTGAATGGCGAAGAAATAAGGTACGGTCAGAGGGAGGTAGCTTCCCACCCAGCCAAGTTTCTGATACCACAGATACTGGGGAATCATGAGAACCTGAGCCGGAAGCATCATGGATAAAAGCATTGCCACGAATAGTATTTTCCGTCCCGGGAATTTACATCTGGCAAAACCATAAGCTACAAATGCGGAAGAAATAATGGTTCCTACGGTAGCTACAACGGCGATAAAGAAAGAATTCTGAAAGAACGTTCCAAAGCCGATTTTTGCAAATCCCTTCCAGCCGGTAGCATAGTTAGCAAATGTAAAATGTTCCGGTATCAGAGTTCCCGCCGTGGTAAATATGGTTTTACTCTCTTTAAAGGAGCTCATAATCATCCAGATCAGCGGATAGATCATGATAATTCCAAAGCCGCAGACCAGAATATGATAGATTACTTTTCCAATCATTCTTTTTTCTTTCATCGGTCATCACACTCCTTCATCGTAAACCCAGAATTTTTTCGTTGCGAACAGAACCGCCGTCACCATACCGATGATTGCCAGCATAACCCAGGCAAGAGCCGCGCCGTATCCTGTGTTGTAGAATTCAAAGGACTGCTGGTACATATAAACGGTATAGAATAATGTGGAGTTCATCGGTTTTCCTTGCGTGATAATGAAGCACTGGGTAAATGCCAGGAAACCGTTAATCATCTGCATAACCAGATTGAAGAAAATTGTCGGTGTTAAAAGCGGAAGCGTTATTTTGAAAAACTGTGAAAATTTGTTGGCTCCGTCCACTCTTGCCGCCTCATAAAGCGTAGTAGGAATCTGTTTTAAAGAGGACAGGAAGATGAGCATGGATGAACCAAACTGCCATACGGCCAATATGATTAAAGTCCAGATCGCGGTATTTTTATTGCCCAGCCAGGAAAAACTGGTGTGGATTCCCACAACGCCCAATAAGGTGTTAATTACGCCATCTGTTGCGAACATTCGTTTCCAAAGGATTGATACGGCTACGGAACCGCCGATAATGGAAGGCAGGTAGTAAGCCGCGCGGTAGAATCCGGTTGCCTTTGTGGTTTTAAGCAGGATCATCGCTACGAGCAGAGCGAATACCAGACGGAGAGGCACCGATACTAAAGCAAAATAAAAGGTAACTCCGATTGTTTTGAAAAATGTCTTGTCATCGGTAAACATCTTTATGTAGTTTTTCAGGCCTGCGAATACAGGCGGTGATAAAATATTGTAATCACAAAACGAATAATAGAGCGATATTCCCATAGGTACAACCATAAATAACAGAAAGCCTATGGTAAATGGCAGAGTGAACACGAAACCGGCCGAACTCTCTTTATTCAGGAAACTTCTGAGGTTAAATTCTTTCTTATTCTTCATGGTCTTTCCTTCTCCCCGCATAATTGACTCTTAAAATCCTGCCTGGTACAAAACCATGTTTCGTACCAGGCAGATCATTTACCATTCTAAATTTTACTGTGCCATAATCTTGTTACCCTGTTCAAATAATTCCTGAGCAGCTTCTTTTGCGGTGATTTCGCCGTAGCACAGTCTCTCTTCCAGTTTATCGATCAGATCATAAACTTCGCTTGCTCCGTCCGGTGCAGGAGGGTTGATCGTAGAAGAGTTTGGTGTTACCACTTCGTTGATATATCTGATAACTTCCTGATCGCCTTCGCTCATCTGAGGTGCGATTGCATCTGCCACTACGCTTGAGATCGGCACGCCGCGCTCGCCTAACAGCACGTTGTTGCATTCTTCGGAATTGGTGATGAAGTTCAGCACTTTAGCCGCTTCTTCCGGATTTTTGCTGTCAACGGTTACTGCAAAGAACTGGCTTGGTTTCAGGTAATCTGATTTTACAGGGTCAGCGGAAGGCCATGTTGTCATTCCGATTTCCATTCCTTCAGGAGCTGCATTCATCATAGCGGTCAGCTGGTTGGAATAGTAGAATGCACACCAGGACATTGTTTCAGGATTTGTGCCGTATACCAATGGCTCCTGCTCAACAGAACCGATGGTTCTCTCAGCGAAGATGCTTGGGTCTACATGCCATCCCTCTTTCATTCCGACTTCATAATAATTGAAAAATGCTTCCAGAGATTCCGGAGATGCCACGCCTAATTTATCCTTTTCAAACAGGATTTCTCCATTTGCTCTCATGGTGTATTCAATCAGGTTATCGCCGTTATTGTATGCCACATTTGTTTTATATCCGGTTTTTTCATAAACTTCACGACAAAGATCCATAAATTCGTCTGTTGTCATGTTGTCTTTTACTGTGATTCCATTTTCATCTAAAAGAGTTTTGTTGTACAGAAGGGCCGGTGCATTGATACCGTTGCAGATCGCATAGATACCGTCTCCAACTTTACCGGAATTAAGGATTCCCTCGTCTACATTGCTCACATCAATAACTCCGCTCTCTATGTATGGCGTTAAATCAACCAAAAGATTGTTGCTCACATACTGTTCCAGATATTTATAGTCCATCTGAACGATATCAGGAAGGGCGTGGCCTGCTGAAGCGGTAGCCAGTTTGTTCCAGTAATCCGCCCACTCAGCGAACTGTCCGTCAAATGTCACGTTAGGATTCTGTTCTGTATACATGTCCAAAACCGCCTGTGTTCTCTCATTTCTGGTCTGGTTGCCCCACCAGGAAAAGATCAGGTTTACGGAATCGCCGCTTGCTGCGCCGTTGTCTGCCGCAGCAGTGCCTGCGCTGCCGGCCTCTGATGATGCTGCCTGGCTTGCTGCCGGCGTTTCTGACGATGTTTTTGAGCCCCCGCATGCGGTCAATGAACCGAGCGTCATTAAACCAGCCATGATTAAAGCCATTTTCTTCTTCATAAATACGTCCTCCATTTTGTTATTTTGTTTTCGCTGCTTTGTATTTTTATTATAAATGCCCTATTTTCATTTGTATATCTGACAAAACCGAGTTCAAATTAGAAAAAACCGACCATTTTGTGTGTGAACTTGTTTTTATTTCCTAAATTATATATAATTTGAATCATCACTAAAATACTGTCAATTCAATATAACGAAAGGGGATAAAAGATTATGATGCAGCGCATCAAAACATCGATTTCCAACCTTCCACTTAAAAAAAAGATATTTTCCATAACCTTAATCAGTATTGTGCTGCTGTCCGCCTCTGCTCTGATCGGCATACAGATTACCTCATCTTCCAATAAAAAACTGCTCTACAATACCATAGCCGGATCGCTTTCTTATTCGGCCACGGACATTTCCAACCGGTTGGACAATATAGAAACCATGTCTTATATGATCCTGTCTCATGCAGGAATCCAGTCCAACCTGTCCATTATTAAGGATTCTCATGATTATATTAAGAGAACACAGGCATTTCAGGAGCTGAATGCCACAATTCCTGAATATTACCAGAGTTTTAAGGCCAATAACCTGTCCTTTATCAATCTTTATAACGATTATTTCACTACATATTCGAATAAATACTATTCAGACCGGGTTCCGGAGGAAATTCTTGAAGAGCTGGTTTTGGATGCGGAAGAAAAACAGGGAGCGGTCTGCTGGTTCAGCAATTATAATGACGAATACGGCCTGTTTCTCGGGCGGGATATCCGCCGGATCAAACAGACGCGGCTGGATCATCTGGGGACTCTTTTAGTATGCGTGGATATCGACGCTATGGTGAAGTCGGCCACCCAGTTTTCCAACCAGTATGAGGACGCCTCCTATCTGCTGATTGACGGAGATGACCTGATCTATCATTCCAAGAATTTTACGGAGGAACAGGCCGGTTATATTAAGTCTTCCCTAAACAGTTCCTATGATATTTTAAACCTGGATAAGCACAATTATTTTGCCGTAAAGGGGCGGATTCCCAACTATGATTGGGATTATATCTGTCTGGTATCCTACGATTCCATGACCGCCGCGCTGCGGTTATCCCAGATTCTCTGCATTTCCATCATTTTGGTTTGCGTTATATTTACCCTGCTGTTGTCCAGGCGGCTGATCAATTCCGTAGTGTTTCATTTCAACACCCTGTTGGATAAGATGAAGGCCTTTGGAAAGGACGAGACCACCATACCGAACGTGAATTACGATTACAGCACGAGGAACGACGAACTGGGGCTGCTGCACCGGCAGTTTGACCATATGGCCTACAAAATACAGCATTTGATTCAAGTCAATTATGTAAATGAACTGCTGAAAAAAGAGGCGCAGTTAAAAGCGCTGGAAAATCAGATCAACCCCCATTTTCTTTACAACACCTTAGAATCCGTCAACTGGCGGGCCAAGGCCATCGGGGAGACGGAGATTTCCTCTATGGTAGAGGCGCTGGGCGCTTTACTGCGCGTTACTTTGAATAAGAAAGAGAGCATTTTCACCCTGAAACAGGAACTGGAATTGGTTCAGAGTTATATGACCATACAAAAGATACGGTTTGAAGAACGGCTGGAATTTTCGGTCCATGTTCCGGAAGAACTGCTGACTGCAACCATTCCCAAACTGACCATACAGCCTTTGGTGGAAAATGCCATTCATTACGGTTTGGAAGAAATGACAGAAGAATGCTCCATTTGTGTGGCGGCGGACTGTGTGGACAACCGTCTCCGCATCTATGTAACCAACAGCGGCTCCCTGTTTGAGGATCATTTGCTGGAAAAGCTGCAAACCAATGAGATCACGCCCCATGGATTCGGAATCGGGCTTTTGAACATCGATAAACGGTTAAAGCTTACATTTGGAGACGGATACGGGCTCACTTTATATAATCAGGATGACCTGGCAGTGGCCATGGTTACAATCCCAAAAGAATAGGATGCAGAAAAGAGGTCAATATCATGTTAAAATTAATCATCGCCGATGACGAGAGAATCATCCGGGAAACCATTTCCCATCTTATCGATTGGAACAGCATAGGAATTGAGCTGGCAGGAGTCTGCAAAGACGGCATCGAAGCCTATAATATGATATTGGATGAGTCACCTGATATCGTGCTCACAGACATTAAGATGCCCGGACTGTCCGGGCTGGAACTGGTTCAGAAAATCTCGCAAACCGATTTGGACACCCAGTTTATCCTGCTGTCCGGCTATGGAGAATTCAGTTATGCCAAAGAAGCCATGAAATACGGGCTCAGGCATTACCTGCTAAAGCCGTGCAATGAAGAACAGATCATTGCCAGTGTAAAGGAAGTCATAGACGACTGTTACCATAAACGCGCAACCCACCGGATGCAGCAGCAGCAAAAACTTCTGCTGGATAACCTTCATACCAATATTATTTCCAGCATTATCAATGAAGGCGTGGCATCGGAAGGGGATTACGGTTCCATCTTTGAAACCTATTCCCGATTTCTGGACTTCTCTTCCACCGGATATGAACTGTATTATGTGTACTTTTTAGAGGAGGATAATCTGAGCGAATGTTTTGAACAGCTGCACATCTTTCACCGGAAAAATGCGCCTGGCATTCCGCTGCACGGTATCTATGTCCACAACACTCTGCTTCTGTTTTTCCAGAGCTACCAGCGGGAATATTCTGCTTTAGAAGAATTTTTAAAAGAGCTGAGCTTTGAGGAGCAGGCCGTGGATCTCTCCTACAAACGGGTTTCCTATGAGAATCTGGGAATCCTTTTGTCCACGATTCTCAATAAAGTGCGGCGCTACGGAACCATCTACTGCATGAACGGGCCTCATCCGGTTCCCACCTGCAATTATAAAAGCCTGATTCTTTTGGTAGAAAGCCTCTGCGTCCGCATCTCAGGCGCCGCCGACGCGGAACATACCAAGGAATTCGGAGAATTGACGGATATCCTCAACGGAATCACCAATGCTGAATTTTTAAAGCAGCTGGCTTCCAATATCCTGATCCGTTTTTCCACCAATCTGGCCCTCTGCTCCCCTATCGTCGCCACGGAACTGATGCTGGAATTAAATCAGCTTCAGGACGTTACTACCATCCGCTCCCTGCTGACTGAAAAATTAAGGGAGATGCTGAGGGAAGCCGCCGCCCAGCCTTCCAGCCATGGGGATCTGATTGACAAAACCATCGCCTATGTCAACGACCACCTGTCAAACCCCAACCTCACGCTGAAATGGATCGCTGAAAATTACCTCTATATGAACGTGGACTATGTCAGCAAGAAATTCATCAAGGAAACGGGAAGCAAATTTTCCAATTTTCTGACCGAACTCCGAATCCAAAAGGCAAAAGAACTGCTCACCGGCTGCGATTCGGAAAAAATACAGTATGTGGCGGAGCAGGTGGGCTGCGGCAACAATCCCCAGTACTTCAGCCAGATATTCAAGAAAAATACGGGAATGACCCCCAGCGCCTATGCAAAAAAGATGAACGGCGGAAGTTAAAACGTCCCTTTTTTCCGGTATTTCAGGGGCGTAACATCCACATATTTTTTAAATACCCGTTCAAAATAAGTGATGCTCTCAAACCCCAGGCGCTCCGATATTTCGGTCACCGAATATTCGCTGTGCAGCAGCAGATGTTTTGCCTGCTGCACGCGGCTCGCATTCTGATATTCATTGATGGTAAATCCGGTCACTTCTTTAAAAATGCGGCTGATATAGGATTTGCTGATATAGAACCTGGCGGCCAGCTCCTCCAGATTTTCATTGGTTTCGCAGTGATTCAGCAGATAGTCGGCTATCTCATGGACTTTCTGATGTTTCGCAGTCAGCACTTTCTGATTTTCCTGTGTAAACTTGGCGGTTTTTCTGTAACGGTACAGGGAAAGAAGAATCTCGGCCATCTTCATTTTCACCATCATCTGATAATTTCCCCGTTTCTGCCGCAGTTCCTGACGGATCTGCAGAAGCTGCTGCTCGATTATCTTCCAATCGTCCGGGCTGATTCCCAGCACGCCGTAATTCCCGGAAAACAGCTCTTCTAAACTGAACAGCCCGTTGGCCTTTAAAAATGAATCAAATACCTCTCCTCTCAAATGCACCAGAATTCTGTCATGATAAGAGCTCTGTGCCATGCTGGTTTTGTGGATCTGGTTCCGTTTTACCAGCACCACCATCCCCTTTTCCACCCGGTAAGTTTCCTTGTCAATGAAATAATACCGTTCTCCTTCCATCAAAAAATACATCTCATATCCGTCATGAAAATGCCTGTACTGCATGGAATACTCCTCATCCCGGATCACCCGTTCGATCATAAATCCTTCCATCTCTTCCATAAATACATTTTGTATCATATTATCCCTCACTATTTTTCCAGTTTGTAGCCAAAAGTATGGTTTTGTTAAAAACAGGCAGTATTTTATAAGATTATTATACTATATTGTTGTAAAATAGCTATTAGATAATCAGTGTTGTACAGAAGTTTTTTCCAGATACTGCTGAACAATTACGGCACTGCAAATAATCAAGCTGCTGAAAGCGGCGGAAACGAGGTTAAGATGAAATACGCAGACAACAAAGTATCAGATGTTAATATCGCCTATATCGGCGGAGGATCAAGAGGCTGGGCATGGACCTTTATGACTGACTTATCCATGGATGATTCTTTAAGCGGCACCATCCGTTTATACGACATTGACCCGGAAGCTGCAAAGCACAATGAAACCATCGGCAATGCCCTGACAGCCAGAGAAGATACCACCGGAAAATGGAACTATACCACATGTGATACCATCAAAGAAGCGTTAACAGGCGTGGATTTTGTTGTAATCTCCATCCTTCCCGGAACATTTGACGAGATGGCTTCCGATGTACATCTGCCTGAACGCCTTGGCATCTATCAGTCCGTAGGCGATACCGCAGGCCCCGGCGGAATCATCCGCGCACTCCGCACCATCCCGATGTTTATAGACATCGCAAATGCGATTAAAGAGTATTCACCGGAAGCATGGGTTATCAACTATACAAACCCAATGACCTTATGCGTGAAGACGTTATACCATGTATTCCCTCAGATCAAAGCTTTCGGCTGCTGCCATGAAGTATTCGGAACACAGAAAGTTTTAAAAGGCATCTGCGAAGAGACATTTGGTTTAAAAGACGTAAACCGCGCTGATATCTTTGTAAATGTTCTGGGCATCAACCATTTCACCTGGTTTGATCAGGCGTCTTACAAGGGAATTGACTTATTTCCAGTGTACAAAGAATACATAGACAGCCATTATGAAGAGGGCTATAATGAGGCTGATAAAAACTGGGCAAACAGCAGCTTCAACTGCGCACACCGCGTTAAATTCGATCTGTTCCGCCGCTATGGCCTGATCGCAGCTGCCGGAGACAGACATCTGGCCGAGTTCATGCCCGGAGATGAATACCTGAAAGATCCTGAGACAGTGGAAAGCTGGAAATTCGGCTTAACCACAGTTGATTGGAGAAAGAACGACTTACAGAAACGTCTTGCCAAGAGCGCGCGCCTTGTAAACGGAGAAGAACAGATTGAGCTGAAACCTTCAGGAGAAGAGGGAATCCTGTTAATCAAAGCGCTTTGCGGCCTTACCCGCGTTGTCAGCAATGTCAACATCCCTAACGTCGGACTTCAGATTCCTAATCTCCCATCCGGCGCAGTTGTGGAAACAAACGCCGTATTCAGCCGTAATTCCATCAAACCTTTGATTGCAGGCGAGATTCCTTCCGACGTCCTGTCTCTCATCACACCTCATGTGGAAAACCACGAGACCGTGCTGAAAGCAGCTTTAACCTGTGATAAAGAACTGGTTTACAAAGCATTCTCCAACGATCCTCTTGTAAAGGGACGCGCAAGCGAAGAAGATATCAAAAAACTGGCCGATGAGATGATTCAGAACACCATCAAATATCTGCCGGAAGGCTGGAACTAATTATCACGCTCAGCTATTCTTATTCGCGGGGATCATTTTATGAAAATAATAGACGCACATGCACATGTCGTGCAGTATATTGCAGGCACCGGCTCCCAGGGGGAGCTTAGAGCCTGCGGCGGCGGACGGGCCGTCTATGCCACAGGAGAATCCTTTCCCATGATTCCTCCTGAAATCGGCGAATATGACGCCACGCCGGAAGCTCTTTTAAAGGTTATGGACGCTCATCACGTGGAAAAAGCCGTCCTTTTACAGGGAAATTACTTTGGTTTCCAAAATCTTTATACCTATGAAGCCATGCAGAAATATCCGGACCGTTTCACAGGCGCCGCCACCTATGACCCCTTCTGTGGAGAAAAGGAACGCATCCGTGAACACCTCTTCGGAGAACTGGGCTTTAAGATCATAAAATTTGAGGTCAGCAATGGTTCCGGTCTTATGAGCTATCACCCCACCGTAGACCTGGACGGAGATCTCATGCACGATGTTTACAGCCACGCAGCCAAAAACGGCCTGACCTTTGTCATCGATATCGGCCGACCCAGAAATAACTGCTGGCAGGTGGACGCTTTAAGGCAGGCGGTTTTAAGGTATCCTGAGATGAAATTCGTCATCTGTCATCTTCTGGCTCCCCAGCTGGAGGATGATGATCTGTTAAAGCGTTCATTGGAAAAACTGGCGCTTCCGAATGTCTGGTTTGATATTGCGGCGCTTTGCTTAAACAGCAAACCGGAGACATATCCATATCCGACGGCTAGGAAATATGTCCGGTACGGACTGGATATCGCTGGTTCAGACCGGCTCATGTGGGGAAGCGATATGCCTTCCGCAATGACGCGGGACAGTTATCAGCATTTTATTGAGTTTGTTTCCGGGAATGAGATGGTTAGTGAGGAAGAGAAACAGAAGATATTTTATGATAACGCGGCGGGCGTCTACTTTTAATATGGAATTTTTTACATCAAGCGTGAAGGCATTTTTGAAAATGCCTTCACGTTTTACTTTAATTTTTATCTCTTCTGGCCGCCTTCCGAAAAGGCCAGGCCGCCAAGCGTAACTTTCTCCAATTAAATCAAACAAAATCCTTCAGGTACCCTCGAAATTCCTTGTCTTCCGGATTTACCTGAAACACATAATTCATTTTTCCAATCAGCCTCAGCCTATACTTCTCAATTCCCGCATCCCCCAACTCCAAATATTTCTTATCTCCAATTCTCTCCAAATGCCCCAAAATCCCATATTTCTTACAATAATATATTTCTTGTTTTAATTTCCTTCTATACTCTTTTGACACCTGCGGCTTACAGTTCACTACCACCCCGGTCACGTTCTGCTGCCTGTTTCTGGTGATAATCCTGGTCTTTTTATGGTTCAGGCAAAATCCCATGTGATTAAGAAATGCTCCGGCCTTCCGTTTCACCATATCCGCATCGAAATCCCCTGAAAATGTCATATCATCACAATATCTGCTGTAAGCAATTCCCCGCTCCTCGCACCACTTCCCCATGGATTCATCAAACGGTTTCATAACCAAATTGGAAATGGCCGGAGAAGTCGGCGCGCCCTGGGGCAGATAATCGTAATAGCAGCACAGATACGTCAGCAAAGTGCCCACAGAAGGAGGAAAATATTTTCCCGGAAACGCGCTCTGCAAAACCTGGCTAAATAGAATATTTTGAAAAAAATTCTCCATATCCAGTTTTAGTATCTTCTCTTTTCCCACATGCGGCGCCGCATTATCCTTCAGGCTTGCGCCCTTATGATAAGCCATGGCATACTTGGAAATGGGACGTTCTTCCAGAACATTGTGCAGAATCTGCCGCTGGATTCCCTTTAAAAGTGGGTCCGGAACCAACAAAAGGCGTTCCTTTCCATTTTTCTTTTTAATAACCGCCGTATGGTAATGTTCTTCCACATGATTGCTGACAGCATAAAGGCAGGCCAGCTTCTTGTCATCTGTCCACCCGTCTTTTCCAACGAGTTCCAGCGACAATAGAAACTGCCTGCACTGTTCTTCTGTACAATATTTCCATAAATCCGACATTTAACCCCAATGCCTCCTGTAATATAAATACAGCAGGCGCAATACTGAAAAAGAAGATACTGTATATGCGGAGATGTACAAGCCGTAGGCGTAAGCACACCATAGTGTGCAGATGTACTTCGCAGCATATACAGACTTTGTTCCGAATATCATGTTCCCGGCGGCGACTCGCCGCCGGGCCGGTAATCCTTTCAGTCAAACCGGTTACACTATTGCTCCTGCTGTTTTACATTTCTATTAAATTTTCTTTCTGTCTCAGCTCAAACTAGTTCACTCTTGCTCCTGATGCATTTACATAATAGCCGTCCGGTGTCTGGCAGTTGGCATACATCGCACCGCTGCGGTCCATGTAATACCAGTTTCCGTTAATATGCTGCCATCCGGTCAGCATCACTCCGCTGCCGTCCAGATAATACCAGTTGTTGTTGATATACTGCCATCCGGTCAGCATCGCTCCGCTGTTGCTTAAATAATACCAGTTATTGCCGATATTCTGCCATCCGGTCAGCATATAACCTTCCCAGTTGAAATAGTACCATGCATTGTTGATCTGTTTCCATTCGTTCTTTGGATAACCGCCTCCGGCATATTCATACCACCAGCCGCGCTGATTCTGCCGCCAGTTTCCGTTTCCGCTGTAATATCTCACATTGTCTTCATCAATATGATAGTCGTCGGAAAAATCTGTCCATTCACCGGCTCTGTTATTATAATCAGAGATCGCACGAACCTTAAATGCATAGCTTCCTTCTCTTGTGAGATAACTTGCCAAATCATAAGAAGTATTGGTGGTAGAAAATGTTTCAATTGATCTCTCATCCCTGTAGAGACGGACTTCATAGCTCTTCGCGCCTTCCATACGGTCCCATACCGCTGTAGTTCCAACCCACTCGATGTTTTCCACTTCACTCAGCTTTCCGCCGATCCTCTTCAGATATACGGTGAGCTCCATGGTAGCTCCGTCGTCATAGATCTTCGCCTTGTTGAATTCTGCGCTGCAGCCAGATAATGAAAAATGGCTCTTAGAGGTATAAGAGAATTTATAGCCATCCTTTGCAGTAAGATCAACTCTGACGGTAGGACGGTCGCCTACGCTCCATGTATCCACATCATTTGTGTATTCTGCATTATCGATGTAGAATTCATTACTGCCGGTTGTAGCCTTAACGTCTCCGACTGAATCCCCCGACTTGGGTTCTTCACCATAAGAAAATGAAACCGTTACCTTGTCGATCTTCGTATCCGCAGCAAAAACCGTCATCCCCATACCAACTGTCATAACCGCCGCCATAGCGACACATATCCAATTTTTCCAACATTTCTTCATATCACTGCCTCCTCCATCCAATTATTTTTTACTACAGGATAATTAATTTATCAACTTAATTCTTACGAATTATCTATTTATATTGTAGTATAAGAAACAGTTTCATTCAATTTCTTTATTATTAACAAATATTACGATTTATTAACAAGATATGAACAAATATTGTCTAACACTTTTCTGCTCAGCAGTTCAAATGCCTGTTTTGTCCTTCCGGCCGACATTTTAATGCAGACAACATTGGACTGGTTGACTAAAATGCCGTCGGGATCGCCGATTGCGCCCTCTGTATCACAGCAATAATAATTGTCTGACGATTCCAGCCATTTTTTCAATGCGGGCAGATCGGATGCCGGGCCGATGGAAGTATTGAACAGAATCTTATGATTTCCCAGCAGATTGAATTCCTCTTCATGAAGTAAAATCACATTCTTATTCAGGCAGGCAAATACTACCTGGCTGTCTTTTAAAAGATCATTAAGCGGTTTGAATCCAATTCCCTGCTCTTCTTTTTCCGGCTTTCTGGTTCTGCTGTAATAAGACACGTCTGATCCCATAAAATGAAGGGCGTCTGCAATCATCCCGCCTGTAACTCCCATACCTATGATACCAACCTTTAAATCCGTAAGTTCCAGCGGCTGATCGCTCCACATCGGAAAGTCGTAGCCGTGAAGCATGCGGACTAATTGGTAAAGCACATATTCCACAACTCCTCTGTCGCCGTAATCCCGGATTCCCAACACCGTAATCCCCTTGGTTCTTGCATAAGCGATGTCCACATTGGCGCTTTCCTCCGAATAAAGGCTGCAGCACATTCCCACATACTTGATATTGGGACAATGTTCAAATACATACTTGTCAATTCTGGAAGTATAACTGAGCAGCACCCCGTCCGCATCCCCGATCCGTCGCACGATCTCATCGTCGCCGGATGGAACATCGTCGAACATGACGATCTCATCCGCATACTGTTTTAATTCTTCTACTCCCCATTCCACCAGACTTACCGGTTCAATGGCCACTAATTTTTTAAAACGTTCCATATTCACGTCTCCTTCTCTTACTCTGCCGGTCAGGCACTCATTTTAATCCTTAGAACATAATAGGGGATACCAGGTTGCGAAGCAGAGCCACAAGGCTCCATCCTGCGATCTCGCTGGTGCCGGAATAGATATCCACAACCGCTTTGATTCCCTCGATCTCAGCTGTGATCTTATGGTCGTCTCCCACCATTCCCGGAACGCTGTAAATATTCACACTTGTTTTCTCAGCTCCGGCTGTTGCAAGAGCGGTCGCAACTGCTACATTTACCTTTGTAGGAAGCAGGCTGATGGCTTTTTTCGCATTGCCTTCAAAAACATGTGAAGTTTCACTGTCGCTCATCAGATGCTCTTCGAATAAAGGCGTTCCCTTCAGGGAAGCAGGCCCTTTTCTGGTTTCAATTCCGGAAGTCACCGCTCCCATCAGAGAAACGGTCCGTAGCACATCAAATCCTCCGATTGCGCCCGATGCTATATGTACCTTTGTTCCGTGCTGTCCGGCAGTTTTAATGACCCGCTCATACAATTCCTGATCCGCAAACGCTCCGATGGAAAGTACCGCGAAATTACATCCATTTGATAAAATGGTTTCGGCATAATCCCTTACCGCCTGTCCGGAAGCGGCTTCCGCAATGTAGTCCGGTTTCTGCTCCAGCAGTTCTTCTATGGTGTCATACGCCCTGCATCCCGCCTTTTTAGCCAGCGCCTCGGACGCCTCCCGGCTTCTTCCAAGCACGCCCACCAGCTCATATTCTTCCAGCAGCCCCTTGTTATATGCGTCCACAACAATATTGGACAGATAGCCGCATCCTAAAATTCCCAATCGTAATTTTCCCATGTAAATCTACCTCATAATTTCTTCATACTTTTTTGCTTTCTTCTTTACGTGCAGACCTCCGTTATTATATAAAAACATGATGACTGCCATACCACAGATTATAGCATAGCCGCACCAGCTAAACCAGTCCGGAACCTGATTAAACAGGAAAAATCCCAAAACTGCGGAAAATATGATCTGCGAGTAGTCGTAAACCGAGATTTCCCTGGCCGGAGCATTGCAGTAAGCGGCCGTAATTGAAAACTGTCCTCCAGACGCCGCTAAACCGGCCAGAAGCAGCATGCAAAGCTGATAGCCGGACATCGCATGGTAACTGAAAAGCAGGTACGGAAGCGTCACCAGACAGGAAAAGCCTGAGAAGAAAAATACGATAAACGGCCCTTTTTCCCCTCTCTCTCCCAGAGAGCGCACCAGCGTATAAGCCGCCCCCGAGCAGAGGCCGCCCAAAAGGCCGATCAGCGACGGCATCAGGTCCATATTGACAAAGGTCGGTTTGATGATAAAAAGGCTTCCGATAAATGCCCCCGCCACGCAAAGTCCCTGAGTAAGCTTCACCTTTTCTCCCAAGATCAAAAAGCTGAATATAATGGCGAAAAATGGAGACATCTTGCTCAGCATGGACGCGTCGGCCAGCACCAGATGGTCCACCGCATAAAAGTTGCAGAGAATGCCGATGGTCCCAAAGGTGGAACGCAGAATCAGTCTGGGAAGATTCGCCTTGGCATTAGTGATCCAGATATGCTGACGTTTCATCACCGCGATGGCAAAGAAAAATGCCACCAGATTCCTGAAAAAGCTCTTCTGCACCGAAGGCAGTTCCCCTGCCATGCGCACAAACACATTCATCACCGCAAATGAAAATGCGGATAAAATAATATAGATAATTCCTTTATATTTCCTGTTCATTATGTCCGTCCTCTATTCTGTGGTCACCGCTGCCTGCAGCTCTGCCAAATTCATTTTCTTCTTTTTCCAAAAAGAGTAGCTTTTTATGTCCTCATTGACGGTCCGCCCTTTATAATAACCGTCAAAATTGTGATAGTAACTGGTCTTTCCGTCCTCATCCACCGTATAATTAAAATAATCCCAGTTAGCCGGTTTGTCAGTTATCACATCCTCAAATTTCATCCACTGCTTCAAAGCTTCTTCGGTATACCGGCGGGCATGCTTCTGGTAGTCTGAAAACGGAAGTTTCGGATCGTATCTCTGGCTGACCACATTGACCACCGCATATTTTCCGTAACGCAGGGCATTGCCGTAGGTGTTGAGGCCAAACTTATTATTGACACTTTTCTCATATTTCCGTTCGATTTCATTCAAATACTGGTGGCAGAAAAATCCATACATGTAGATCTTGTAATAGGATTTTTCTTTAAACAACTCTTCAAAGCTGTCTTTTCTGAATAAGGTGTCGTCTCCATTTCTCCTGGCTTTTGCCACATCTCCTCTGATGCTGGCAGCGATTCTTATGAATACGGAACGGTTTACAACATTGTTGGAATCAATGTAATTTTTTTCCTCTCCATCATAAAATTCGCCCCGTTTCCTGTCATAGAAATAGCCGAAATCCTTATAAATCATATCCTGGTAATAGATCTGCATGTTGTCATTGGCCCGGCGGTCGGCTTCGTTCACAGGAGACTGTTCATTGGTCGCCCTGGACAATTCTTCAATCAGCGCCCGTCTCTTATGTTCTTCGATACTGTCATCCAAAAAAGTAATTACTTTTACCATAACCTCTTTTTCATCAAATACGGACAGGTCATTTTTGTGATCCCTGTAGATGCAGGACAAGGTATATGCGGTCTGACCGCCATTGATGATCTGGGGATTGGTGATGAGCATCTGGGCCTGGTCTTTGACGCCGATCTGAGAATTGATCTCGGTTCCGTCGGACAAAATGGTAATCCCATTGTTATAAAGCGCAAATTCATTGGTCTTTTTATCCACAATAGTCTTTTCAATCTTTGTATTGATGTCATTTTCCTTCAGGCTCAGATAACAGCGGGGATTGTATTTTAAAATGGAATTTTTATATTTATCCATAATTTTAGCAATTTCCAAAACGGGAACGAATAAAACCATGATCTTGCACTGGCTGTATTCCGTCTGAACAAAATACACGATTCTTCCGTCATTTCCCTCTTTATTGCTGAGCGATAAGTTAATCCTGATCTCGTCCGCATTAAAGCAGCAGCCGGTGACTATTGGAAATACCAGTTTTGTATAGCATTTTTCATAATCGAACACTTCCGCGCAGATTCCGCCCGTAAGCCGGAATAAATCTTCCTCATCCACCCGCTTTAAATTAGCCAGAATAATCACGCGGTAATTGTAGCGTCCCACGTCCCCGATCTCGCTGATCTTCTTCTGCATAGCGTGAATTTTCTTATTATAATCATGTCCGTCCCGGTTCTGTTTCTCTCCCTTTGTTATCCTGAAAATATCCATCTTCAGGATTTCTGAAATATCGATCTCCTTTTTTTCAAAATTATCCTTGCTGTCCCGGAATTTGGACTGGATCAGGATAATCTCTTTTCTGTCCTGGTCAATATAATAGGCGTCAATCCCTCCGTCATAGGGATCGTCCGTAATGTAGTTTTCCCGGTCCACAAAATCATCCAGCCCGTACCATACCTTAAAGAACAGATGAATAAATGCTCTGGACCTGGCCTGGTTCATCAGTTCCTTTTCATTGTCCGCCGGATAATAGCGCTTATAGTTCTTCGGCGCTTCATTGCGCAATTCGTCTAATATTCTGACTAATATATCATACTTCTCCATCCTATAACCTCTTTAGTACTATAATAGTTTTATAATTTCCCCCTTTATTGCCGAATCCATCTTACTGCCAGATCTGGGGATCAGATTTTACAACCTCTCCCGGATGTTCCAGCGCCTGATTCATGAGTATCAGCGTATAGGCGTCCTGAAGGGCATCCGCCAGCGGATATACCGGTTTGCCGTCTTCTATAAACTGTTTCATCCCCATCATAAGGGCGGCTATGGCTGTTTCATCCTGGGGCATGATTCCGGTGCTGAACGGATTTTCATACAGCACTTCATTTCCCATGGCAACAGAACGGATTCCTTTTTTATCCTCCGTCCAATTGACTTCCAGTTCCCTCATCACAGGGCGGAACTTATCATCCGTATAGCGAAGGGTCAGATCGTCCAGTTCTCCTTTTACCCCCCGGACATTCAAATGGCGGCTTCTGATGTAGGAATGATACTGCACTCCTGAAAAATCATAAAAAGCCGCTTTCCCATTGTCAAATTCTAATGTGAGACGAATCCTGTCCCTGTCTTTTATGCTTCCGTTCGTCACATCTCCTGCTCTGGAACCTGTTTCCATAACCGGAAATGTAAAGCGTTTCCCATAGAGTTTCACCGGCGTGTTCACATCCAGATTTAAAAACCGCCGGATCAGGCTGGCTCCGTGGTAATCGTGAGCCAGGGAAATATTGACCGCATACGGATCTCCCAGATATCCCCGCCTCACCGCTTCCAAAGCGGCCGCTATCATGGGATACTGAAAATACTGCTCCGCTACCTGTATCTTAGCGCCGTTTTCAGCCATATTCCAGATTCTTCCAAGATCTTCCTGCGTAAGAGCGGCAGGCGTCTCGCACAGCACAGGATAACCTTTTCCAGCCCATTTTAACGTAACTTCGCAGATAGATGGCTTGCTGACCGCAACCACCACAAAATCGGGGCTGGCGGCTTCGCATTCCTCTTCCGACATGGTGGCAGGCAATCCGTATTCCTGTTTTAACTTCTGCACCTTCTCTTCATTCCGGCACAGAACTGCTTCTAAATGAAACATTTCCGGATGCTCCGCCGCAATTCTGGCATAAAAAAGGGAACGCCAGCCGGAACCCACTATAACAAATCTCAAACTCATCCTATCTTCCCCTCTTCTCCCTTTAACATCTCTAAAAATCCCCGGCATCCCTCACAAATATCTTCATAAGTGACATCGAAATTGCCCGTATACCAAGGATCGGCAATATCTCCCGGCCTTTCTGAAAAATCCAGCAGCCGGTATACTTTATGCAGTGGATCGCCGCCTAAGATGCGGAGCATATTGGTGATATTTCTCTGCTCCATGCCGATCAGATAATCGTATGATTCATAATCTTTTTTCTTCAACTGCACCGCGCGGTGATCCCCAACGGGAATGCCCTCCCTGCGGAGCTTTTCTTTTGTTCCGTAATGAACCGGATTGCCGATCTCCTCGGTGCTGGTGGCCGCGGAATCGATGTAAAAATTCCGGGCGAGGCCTTGTTTTTTTACCATGTCTTTTAGAACGTATTCTGCCATCGGGGAACGGCAAATGTTGCCGTGACATACAAAAAGCACATGGCAGGATTTGTTATTTTCTTGCATATCAAGAAATTCCTTTCTACTATTCATTACTATAGATTTTACAATAACGCCCATAATTAAACAATCATTTTCATTTGAAAAAGGGCGGAATTATGCCGCCCCAATTTCTTTACTATCTAATGCCATATTAAGTTCATCTTCATGCGAAGTCTTTCTCGCTAAAGTAGGCAAGCATTTAGTGCCAAACAAGATTCTAAAACAGATCTGTTATTAATACATAGATTAATGCAGTATATCGCCATCACGAGATCATAAAATTGATATTCATTTGTAATCTTTAATAATCTGTCAATTTTCATTCGAATAGCCGGAAACACCTCTGTTTTTATCATTTTTGCAATCTCCATTTCTCTCAAAAATCTGAATGTTGCATAGAAAAAATTTCTTTCTGACGCTCAATCTCTGCTTTCAACTGCTCTTTCGTAGGCAAATAAGTCAGATATTTTGACATAAACAATCGGTCATTATCATGAAGTACGGAATATCTGGCAATATCCTCATCAGTTTCTGAACACAATAAAATCCCAATGGTTGGATTATCTCCATGCCCTCGCTTTAAATCATCATACATGCGCACATACATATCAATTTGTCCTACATCCTGATGAGTAATTCTGCCCATTTTCAAATCGATTAAGACATAACATTTCAGTTCGATATTGTAAAAAACGAGATCTAAATAGTAGTCCGAAGTTTCCGTTACAATATGTTGCTGACGAGCCACAAACGCAAATCCTCTGCCCAATTCCATCAAAAAATCTCTAATATGTGAAAGAATGGCAGATTCCAAATCTCCCTCTAAGTAAGTATCCTCATTTTTGAATCCAAGGAATTCTGCAATCACTGGTCTTTTGATTAATTCAAATTGATTTTTTTGAAATTCCGCGGTTTTCCGTTTCATTTCTTCAATTACAGCATCTTTTTTCGGAGTTTGAAGAAGTCTATGATAATATTGCGTACTGA
Source organism: Clostridium sp. chh4-2 (assembly GCF_002899675.1). GTDB lineage: Bacteria > Bacillota > Clostridia > Lachnospirales > Lachnospiraceae > CHH4-2. Next base: position 20,532 of record NZ_PKUU01000015.1, read on the forward strand.
TATTACGATCTAAGGTTCTTGAACTCCAGCTCTCGTCAACCGCCTCCTTCATATACCAATAACGTGCATTTTCATCCGTAACACGGAGAAGACTCCTAATATGCGTCCAGTTAAGATTGTGAACGCACGCGTTCACAATCTGCTCATCGGGAAAGCACTGATAAAATTTGATGTAATAATGCAAATTTCTTTTGGAATAATTTTTTCCAAACTCCTTTGTCAAATCATCTGCCAATGCAGAAATCAAACCTCTACCGTACTCTGCACGTTCACTGCCACCCAGTTCCTGCTCTACAATTCGTTTTCCGATATTCCAATAGGTAAGTAGCATTGCCTTGCTAGAGGCGCTATAGGCGGCTTCTTGTCCAGAGGAAATAATACTCTTAATTTCTGAAATAACTGATTGGTATGGCGTCAAATGATTTTCCATCATGTCTCCTCGATTCCCTATAATAATTATATTTTAACGTGCTTCCCTTGTCACATCAAAACTCTTTCAAAAATGGTGTAGTAGTGGTGTAGCAAAAGCATCTATCTGCCGTGAAACCGTTGATTTTACTGGCTTTTCCGAGATTTTTCAAGATACTGCCGTGGCACACAAAAAGCACATGGCAGGATTTGTTATTTTCTTGCATATCAAGAAATTCCTTTCTACTATTCATTACTATAGATTTTACAATAACGCCCATAATTAAACAATCATTTTCGAAGACAACAAGATGGGTTCTGGCATATGTTAAAGAATGCTATTTCAGATTTTTTGAAAATCAGATGTATGATTTAGCAAAGTCGCTGCCACCCGTCAAACGGGTGGCTCGCGCTTCGGCTATAAGCCTTTGTTACTAGGCCAGCGTCTCAAGGCGCTGGCTTTCACTTCGTTCAAACCACTTTGTGCTTTTTCCTCTGTTGCCGCCCCTTCAAGGGGCTATCTGAATACCGACTAACCCCTAAAGGGGTCTTCGTATTCTTTCACACTTAACTTATCCAGCATAATATCTGCCTTCTCCTGATCTTGTATATACTTCTTGATGGTGTCCTCGTTTAAACCTACTGTGCTTACGTAGTAACCTTCAGCCCAGAAATGTCGCTTCCCAAACTTATACTTTAAATTGGCATGACGATCAAACATCATCAATGCCGACTTTCCTTTCAAGTAGCCCATAAAGCTGGATACGCTGATTTTTGGTGGGATACTTACCAGCATATGGACATGGTCTGGCATTAAATGCCCCTCTATTATCTGGACTCCTCTATTATAGCAAGCGGAGTGATTTTTGTTGTTATGATTATAGGTACAAAAAAATAGTCACCCGCCCCCCAAAGCAAATGTGACTATTTTTATAGATACATAATATTTTGGACGCCACTCGCTTGGAGTGAACTGCCTTTTTTGTACCTTCATTATAATCCATTTCTACCACATATGTCAATTATGGATTTCCGATACTCCTCCCTCCCGTTTTCACATCTCAACCAGCAATTTTCTACGCCTCCATGCGCCGCTGTAATAGTAAATTCCGTTAACCAATACCACAGCAATTCTCGCCATATTACTTCCCAGGAAAAAGCCCCTTACCTCCATGTTTAGGAAAAAACCAAAGAAAAAGCACAAACCGATCCGGAACACTACCCCATCCAGAAGGCCGCTTAAAAATCCCAATTTTGAATTTCCCGATCCAATCGTGATGATGGAATAAGAACTTGAAAAGACAGCCAGAAGATATGTGACGGCTGCTATCTGCATAAAAGACCGGCTATACGCCAGTACTCCGGCATCGTCAGTGAACAGGCGGAAAAATGCCATCGGGAAGATAAGCGACAGCAGCGCCAATATGACGGCTACCGGCATCGTTATCATCACAGAAGAGCGCACCACATTTCTCGCCCGGTCAGGAAGCCTTGCGCCCAAGTTTTGTCCGGCAACAGCTCCTCCCGCCTGTTTAATGCTCTGTGTAACAACATTACACAGCGCAATAATCCTGTCTCCAATGCTGTAAGCTGCTGATTGAACCAGCCCAAATGAGTTGACATAACTGATCATGTACAGCTGGGTAACATTAATTAATGCGCTTTGGGCAGCAGTAGGCGCTCCCACTTTCAAGATAATTCTCATCTTATTTCTATCAATACGGAAGCTGCTTCTTTTAAAATCAAATCCGAATTGTTCCCGTTTCCGATACAGCATAACCAACGAAACAAAAAATGCCACGCTTTGTCCAATTATGGTTGCCAGAGCGGTTCCCGCTGCCCCCATATGAAAACCGATGATAAACACCAAATCCAGTATCAGGTTAACGGCGGCAGCTAACGCTATAAATTTTAAGGGATTCATAGAATCCCCCATACCGCGCAGTACGGAACAAACGGCGTTATAACCAAATACCAAAGGCAGACCTGCGCTGGTGATTATAAAATAATAGAATGAGGCGGTATAAGATTCTTTCGGAATCTTTAACCACTCCAATATATTTACGGAGAATAGAATGCATAAAATACTGACTGATACAGAAAAAACAGAAAGCATACAAAACATGGTTCCAATCGTGGAGTTTAGTTCCTCTCTTCTGTTTGCCCCAACCTGTTGGGAGATAAGCACCTGCCCTCCGGAAGCCAGCCCGGTGCTTACCACGGTGAATAAATTCAGTATCTTACCACCTTGGGCCACTGCAACCGTCCCCACGCTTCCCACATATTTGCCAATAATTATCATATCAACCGTATTGTAAATGCTATTCAGCACACTGGCCAGCAAAAATGGCGTTACAAATTTAAGGAGAATACCGGTCACATCTCCTTCAGTAAAATCAGTCCCCATTTTTTTAGTTTCCATACTGCTTCCCTTTCTCCCTCAGTTAAATGTTAAATTTCCGGTCCATAAGGCGCAAGGCGAAGAATTGGATAATCTGATTCCAGCAAGCTTTTATCCTTGGTTTCACGCAGCTTCTGCCACAAAATACTTACCATTTGTTTGAGCACCTCCCCATAAGAAGGATCATCGATACAATTCTTCAGCTCATATGGATCTTTTTCCAAATCATACAGTTCATCTTTGTCAAATCCGTTGAAAACATATTTATAGCTGCCCTTCCATATAATGCGCTGTGTCAGCATAATTCTGCCCCCGTAATATTCCGCATAGCAGCAGTCAAATTCTTTATCATATTTCCGGGGATTTTCTAAGACTATTTTACCGGATCTGGAATCCCCGGTTTCAATCAAAGGCATGCCGCATAGATCAAGCAGGGTCTGACAGACATCTGCCAAAGTCAGTTTGGCATGAGAGATTGCATTACTGCAGCAGCCGGGCGCGGAGATAATGAGCGGTATATTATAGATCAATTCCGAAGCGGAAATATTCTTGCTGTAAAGCCCTTTTGCTCCAAGAAGTTCGCCATGGTCCGCAGTGAGGATAATAATCGTATTTTCTCTTTGTCCGATTTCATCTAATTTATCGATAAGCCTGCCGAAAAGCTTGTCTATCTGTGTAATTATAGCGTAATAGCAGGCGGCAGCCTCTTTTTTTTCAAAAAGAGTTAAATTAGCCCATGCTCTTCCGGCCTTTTTATACAAATATGGCTGATTTTCCAGCGTATCAAAACAGCTGGGATGAAGTTCAATATCATTTACATTGTATCGTTCGAAATATTCTTTTGTACAGACAAAAGGATCATGAGGTTCTTGGGTACTGACCATGCAGACCCACGGAGGATCTTCACTGCGCCGGCTCTCTAAAAAACGTTCGCCGCATATTACCGGATTATACATCTTCATCCCCTGATCACCGCATGCTCGCACTCCATAAAACAGACGGTTTTTGTCATACCCTTCCGGCTCTCTAAGCGTTTTTTTCACAATAAAGCTGTCCTCAGGAGCCTTATATGGCAGATCAATACCTTCTTTGAAAAAATCCTCTGTCGTATACTGCCATCCGAACCGTTTGGGCATCTTTGATTTTTCCACATGCCATTTTCCAAAATATCCGGTTATATAACCGGAATCTTTCAAAATCTGTGCAAAATGGGGATGTTCTTCACGCAGACATCCCTGATCCTCATCTGCATTATGAGTAACCCACAAAACGCCGTGATTATGCGGCAAAAGCCCTGTCATAAGGCTTGCGCGGGCCGGAGAACAGACTGCATTTACCGTATACGCCTTATCAAAAGTCACACTTCTGCCCCGCAGTTTATCAATATTGGGTGTAAAACAGGCGCTATTATACAGAGCATATGCGGACAACTGGTCACACATTAAAAACAGCAGATTGGGTTTCCTCATTCAACACTCTCTTTTCTTCATTTCAATATATTGGACCGCCGCCTGGATATAAAATATTGTTCCTATATCCCGTATCTGGTACGGCAGCCGGTCACTTCCCCGTGGAGGCAGTACTTTTTCTACAATTACTCCCGCTAAATTTGTGTCCTCTGATGTATAAATCTGCATTTCCATGCAAAAGCTCAAAGCACGTTTCGCTGCTTCCAGCCATTTATCCTCTCTTTGTATGCAGTACAAACGCAGCATGAAAATTGCGGCACATGCCGAACCGCTTGCAGCATGTCCAAATGATTCCGTATTAAATTCTATATTTGTCCCGCGCATCATTCCGCCGTCAATTCTCAGCATTCTGCGGGTAAATTCACCGCTTATCAAAGCGTTATCAAGATAAACCGGATCGCCTGTCATCTCATATACATCCAGCAGCGGCATCCCCCACCAATAGGTTTGCCGCGGGTGTAAAATACCCTTATCTGGCTTACATGGAGAAAAATCGATCCAATTTCCCGGTGGATTCTGTTCCTTGATTAGCCGGTCCGCTGTTGCCTGAGCTATTTTTTTATATCTCATATCACCGTTTTTTTCATAAAGCCTGCAAAAAACTCCGTCATCCAGCAGCGGCCTGCCATCACAGCCTTCCTTAACCCTGCAGTGGTTTGGCACAATAGTTTCTCTTCCTACAGCAGAAAATGCATCCCAAAACAGTCCGTTGTCCTGGTAGGTATAACGGATGATAAATTCCGCAGCCCGGATAATCCGCTTCCACGCTTCCTCATCCTGATCCAATTCAGCCAACTCCATCAATCCGTCCATACATTCAAGAACCGCCGAGGTATATACCAGATCATTTCTGTTTTCATAAGCCAGAATCAATCCGTGTAAAGGATCATTTTCGTCCCATATCTGATATCGGTAGATAAAACGGCTTCCTTCACGGGCTCCATCCAGGTACTCTTCTCTTCCTGTAAGACGGTAAGCCAGAACCAGCGCCTTGACGGCCTGCCCGGTATGCCATACCGGACAGTAGAAATCCCATTGCCGGACGGATGCGGAATACTCTCCCTTTATCGCTCCCTTCCAGTTCCTGTAAATATGCTCCTTCGTGTTCTTTTCATCCGTCAAATACTCGGTTTTCATCTGAGCTTTTTCGGTAAGCCAATGACAGGCGGCATTTAATGACATTTCCATATGTTCCGGCGACAGCAGAGCCTCGTCATCTCTTGACAAATTTAATCCCATTCTCCACCCCCATATGATATCTGAGATTTACTGAAAAGCCATTCCGGCAGATATGCTTTTGTGTTTTCAAGCATGGCGTCAAACAGCCTTTTTGCCTCATCCGGCCGGATCTTCATAGCCGGATCATTAATAAATGCCTTAAAGATCAGGTCTTTGTCCTCATTCCTGTATCCCCGGATTATGGTTTCCTGATTCATCACGTGGCGAAGGACTAATATACGCACCTCTTCCGGAAGGGTTCCGGCCATCACCGGGCGGACATCCCGGCTGTCGAAACCGGCATTGGTTTCTACTACACAGCCAAGGGGCAAGTCTGCCATCTGACCCCGATTGGGAAGATTCACATTGGTTACTAACGGACTAAGACCCGCCAAAGCTTTCATCTGAGCTACGCCTTCTTCTCCCGACGGCGTCAATTCAATCTCTTCCGTCCCCTGTTCCAGCCTAAGGCTTTTTTCATATAATTTTACGGCCCGTTCTTTTCTCCACGACACGGGAGTAAGAGAAAATTTCCATTCCGCCGCCATTTCAGGACTGCCCAGATACCATTGGGGTACAAACTCAGCCAGATGCCTGTCACCGGCAGCGGCAATCAATCCGAATTTGCAGAACAGATCAAATTTTACCCTTTGCATGGATTGGAAATATTGATTGAGCCAGTGTCCCTTTTCAATTCCGGCCACCCCGTCCCGGTAATTCTCTTCAACAAATTTTCTGTAATAAGGCATTAAATCCTGATTTTTGTAAGATGCCTTGTCAATCCAGGTAAAATGGTTGATGCCCAATACATTAATTTTTATATCTTTCTGGTCCACATCCTCTGCTCCGGTCATCCTTTTATAGACATTCGCAAGTATTCTCTGCGTTCCGAAGATTTCATGACAGCATCCAAACGCTTTGATTTGCGGAAAGACCTCATATAAGAATCTGGTGCATAAAGTCATGGGATTGGTATAGTTAATCAGCCACGCATCCGGGCAGATTTTTTGTATCTTCAATGCCAGTTCCTCATAGATAGGAAAGGTTCTCAAGGCCCTGATCAGCCCTCCGGGCCCAACCGTATCGCCTACGGACTGAAAAATCCCGTATTTTTCCGGTTCATGCACATCGGATTCCATCTCATCAAATGTTCCGGGCAATATGGAGGCAATCACAAAGTCAGCCCCTTCCAATGCCCTTTCCATGGTATCCACCGCTATGTACTTCCATTTGCCTGCTGCCTCGGCTCTGTCCGAAACCCGGTTTCCTATATGTTCATTTCTCAGAGCCCGTTCATAATCAATATCATAGAGCGCCACTGTACCATGCATATCCGGCTCCAAGGCCAGGTCAGCCATCAATTTCCACGCCCAACCTCTTGATCCTCCCCCTATATAGGCTATTTTTATATCGTAAGCCATGTTTCCTTCATATCTCATATTATACTTACCTCTCCATTCAGAGTTTCCCATGCAGCAAACCTTGGCTGCTCTTCCATAAAACGGGAAATCATTTTTTTCTCCCATTCGCCCTCATACCGGCCCTCTAAAAAAGCATCTAAAACAGACTCGCCAAAATAGCTCCAGGACTTTTCTTCCCAACGGGGAATAATTGGGTAAAACAGCATCTTATTTTCTTTGGCCGCTTCCAGATCTCCCGGAGAATCTCCTATCATCAAAGCCCGTCCTTCCTGATATCCGTTTTTACCAACAACAGACAGTTGTTTCTTTTTAGATCCCCATTCCTGTCCCGCGCATAGGCTCATATAGTCTAAAAGCCCGCATTGGCCCCATTCATGTTCCAGAGCGGAAGAGGCGGCTGCCGAAACAATCATAGTATCACAGAACTGTGCCATCCGTTCCAAAGCCGGTTTGGCAAAGGGAAACGGCTGATTTCCTTCCGTTTCTGTCTTCATCCTCCGGTCCCCCTCTTCACTCCAAAAGAGCAGTTCCTCCAAAAACGTTCCCTTATGCGCTGTCATATACCCGCAAAGTTCCTGATTCGAATAAGATTTGGCAAATGTACAAAAATCTTCTAACTGGTGAAAGGGCGGCAGCCGATGCAGAAACGGCTTCATATCCTTCCTGTTCTCCATCAGCCTGAATGTCTTTAGCAGCGCAGGGAAACGGTTCATCCCCCGCAGGCAGGAATAGAGATTGACAAATTCAGCTGTTTCTGTAAACTGCTTTTCGATCTCTTTCATCCCCCATATCTCAACCGCCAGCGGTATGAATACCTTTTTATGCTTTGTTTCCATCGTATCAAATACGCAGCCGTCGGAATCTACTCCAATGAAAAACTCGTGCCGGCGCTTAAATGTCTCTAACTGTGTCATCATCCTTTCACCGCTCCAATCATAATTCCCTTTGTAAAATATTTTTGTAAAAACGGATAAACACATAAAATCGGTACAATTGTGACAATCACTGTGGCCATCTTCAGATTTTTACCCATGGTTATTGAAATTGCCGCATCATTGGCCACATTATCAATCAGGATTTCACGAAGAAGGACCTGAAGCACCTTCTTTGACTCACTTTGAATAAACATGGTGGCCTTTAAAAATTCATTCCAGTGGGCCTCCGCATAAAATAACGCAATAGTGGCCATGATCGGTTTTGACAGCGGAAGGGCGATTTTAAAAAAGTATGTAGTCTCGTTGCATCCGTCCAAAGCGGCCGATTCCCTCAAACTGTCCGGAAGCTGTTCAAAAAAGACCCGCATCAATATAATGTTTCTTGTAGTGGCCAATGTGGATATAATCAGGGACCACAGGCTGTCCATAAGCCCCAGCTGTTTCACCAGAATATACTGTGGAATGATATCTATTTTAAATGTCATCACAAATACCAGAAGATAACCAACCAGCCTGGCCCCCGGCACCTTTACAGACAGCGCATAGGCCATCATCGCCGTCACCAGCAGAGACAAAACGCTGCCGACCGCAGTCACGAATACGGAATTGAAAAAGGCATGGCTGATATCCGGATTCTGAAACACCGCTTTATATGCCTCAAATGTAATTTGGCGCGGTATCAGATGGATCACACCCGTCTGTGAAGCAATCCACTCCGGTTCCAGCGACAGGCAGAGGACATTCACGAATGGGAAAATCATTAAAATACAAATTGCTGAAAATACGCTGACATTTATAAAATCAAACACGCAGGCTTTGGGGCCGCCTATCCTTTTCTTTCCTTTATTTATCATAGAACTTCTCCTCACACTACAGAATTGCCGCTTAGTTTTTTGGATATTTTATTGGTAATCAAAACAAGACTTACCGATACCAATGATTTGAACAATCCAAGCGTTGTGGCGAAAGACATGTCTCCTTTCACGATCCCCATGTTGTATACATATGTCCCCAACGTTTCAGAAACTTCCGCAACTACAGGATTATACATAACAAACACCTGGTTAAATAATTCCAGCACCTTGCCCACCTGTAAAATAGTCACTACAGATATGGTCGGCAGGATCAGGGGGATGGTAATCCATTTCATACACTGCATCCTGCTTGCTCCATCGATTCTAGCCGCCTCGTAAAGGCTGGAATCAATCCCCGTCACCGCCGCCAGATAAATGATGCTCTGCCACCCCGCCGATTTCCAGGCATAGGTAAATACCAGAACTCCCCGGAAAAGATCGGGCCTGGCTGCGAAGAAAATAGGCTCTACTCCGAACAGCCCCAAAAACTCATTTACAAGACCGCCCTGAGGAGACAGAAGCGACAGCCATATGCCCCCGGCGATCACCCAGGATAAAAAATGCGGGAGATAAACCGAAGTTTGGACAAACCTGGCAAAACGGCGGTTTCGAAGTTCGTTAATAAACAGAGCGATCGCAACGGGAACCACCATTCCCACCAAAATATTGCAAAAACTCAGAATCAACGTGTTGCTCAAAGCCTGTCCAAAATATTTAGTCGCGAACAGACGCCTGAAATTGTCAAGTCCCACCCACTTAGCATTCTCCAGACCACCGAATACGCTGTATTTTTTAAATGCGATCTGCAGAAAATACAACGGATAGATGTTAAATACCAAAAAAAACAGAATTCCCGGCGCCATTAAAAGATAGGCAAAACGATGCCTGACGATCTGCCGGTATATTTTTTTTATGCTGCTGCTCATATTTTATTCCTTCACCTTTTTTCTATACTCATAGGGGGTCATTCCTTCCAATTGTTTAAACGCCCGTCCGAACTGATCCCCGTTCAAATATCCCGTTTTTAAAGCGATTTCATTGATATTGTAATTACTTTTTAAAAGCAGTTCCTTGGCCTTCATCATACGGAATCTTGTCAGATAATCTTTAAAGTTCTGCCCTGTCTCTTTTTTAAACAAACGGCTGATATAGCTGCTGGTTAAATCAAGGCGCTGAGACATCTCATCCAGACTGAGCGGTTTTTCATATTCGCTGTGAATGATATCAATCACCCGCTCTATATTCGGATCAATCCTCTTGGCGCATAGATGCTCTTTTTGGATTTTATCAATTATTTCGTACAGGTAATCCACAATTTCATCCAAATCTTCAAATACCTTTTCAAAATTAACAAGCGCATAGGCCAGTTCATTGGCTATATTCTGCATATTCTCCTGGGTGACATAGCCAATCAGGATCGATATCATATCCTTGTAAAAATACCCGTACTGCACCGCAAAAACCACATCATTGCGCAGATATTCCCTCAGTTCTACAATAACCTGCTTCACATTCTGGTAATTCCCGGCCATAAGGTTGTTCTTCAAAAAGGTCTGATAAGGATATTCCGGCGTATGGTAATCCTCTGTTAAGCGCTTGAGTTCACTGCTTAATATCATGGAATCAGCGCCCAGCACATAACTGTATTTTCTGGCGTTATTCACATCATGATAAGAACGGTATATATTTTCCAGTCCCTTATAATATTCTCCAATGAGGATCGTCGGCGGAAAATGATAGCTTTCTTTTATAAAGTCCTGAATGATCTCACATTTTCCTTTAATCGAACGTTCTCTGTCCCCGTTGTACTCTTTTTCATTCAAACCAATCAGTAAAAGAATCTGTTTTGACTCCTCATAAAAAGCTTCTTGGAAGCATTCATCCTTAAACAGCAGTTTTACATGAGCCAAGATATCCAGCTTCAGATCCCTCTTCTCTTCTTTGTCCATGCAGCAGGTTGCCTTTGCATATCCCTTTGCAAAAGAAATGGAGATAACCGCAAAGTAATCATCTGTCGGTATGTTATAATTTTCAGCCGTCTGACGGATTTCCGCCGGATCAGTTATATCCTGGTTAACCAGACGGATCAGGAAGTAATTTTTCAGCCTCTGCCGGTTGTCCTCCACGATCGATTTTAATACTTCATTTTCGCTGACTACGGATTTATGGATGTCCATCTTCCCAACCATGTCCTGTACCGCAGCCTGTACCGCCCTAACATCCGGTGTCTCTCCGTAAATCCGTCCCTGGCGATAGCTTTCTCCGGCCTTCTTTTCTCCAAGCAGCAGATCACGGATCATCTGGATAGGAGTATTCATCTCACGGGCCAGAAGATATGTGACGAAAACCATAGAGGAAATGATGACTGCAAATACCATAAGCAGTGTATTCGTTATATTCTTTATGGAATAATCGATTTCGGAAACAGGGATCACCGACATATAACGCCAGCCAAAGTTTTCTGAGACCACGCTGGACAGAAGCAGCTTTTCTTTGTTAAATACACAGTTATAGCTGCCAAAAGCCTGTTCCATCCATGGACGTTCATCCGCCTGTGCAATTTTATACAGGTCCTTCCGGCTGGATGTTATGAGCGTATCATCCGGGCCGAATACCAGCAGATAGCCCGTTTTTCTCAGGCACACCTGCTCGATACTGTGCAGAAATTCGGTCAGGTCCAAATCGATTATGACCGCTCCGCTGAACTGCCCGATACTTCTTTCCAAAAGACGCACCATCCGGATCTCTTTCTGTCCGCTGCCGTCGTCAGTAATAACAAAGAATTCCCGTTCTCCGGCCTCGTATCTCTTTTCCAGTTTATCCTGCTGATCCTTTGAAAGCTTATGTAAAATTCCATTTTCCTGGGACAAAAGAAGGTCATTATTCCTGCTGTAAATATAGATTTCCTTCAGATAGCTGTTTCCCTCTTTTACAACATAAATGGTATTGGTAATGCGGTTAATCGTCTCTGCGCTTTTATAAACCGACAGATCCACCTTTCTGTTGACAAACTCAATAACAGACGGATCGCTGATCAGCATATCGGAAAGGTTCTGCACATCGGTTAATGACCTGTCGATCACTTTTTTAGACTGCTCCAGCATTTCCAGATTCGTTTTACCGATTTCCTGATTCATATTCCAGACAAATATACGTCTTGATATTACGGTGAAGGCGGAAAGCGGCACCAGTATAACAGCCAGCAGCGTAATAAAAACTCTGATAAAATAACTGCCTTTCTTCTGTTTCATAAGCGCCGCACCATCCTTTTCACCGTTTTATATTTTATTCCACAACTGCATTTGCATTTAATTCATCAAGTGCCTCTCTAAGCCCCAGTTTTTCCACTGCCGCTATCAGCTCCGGATACGAGGACACCGGTTTTTCTCCAATAATGACTTTTGCCAGGAATTCTGTGGCAGCTTTGTTCACATCACTGCTGATTTCCAGTGTCTTAGGACTGGTTTCCATATAGCGCACCGGATCTTTTACGATTGTCGTCCCATCAAATGCCTTTTTATATCCGTTCATCTGTTCATCCTCTACCGGCGGTTTTAAATCGAAAACGCTGGTATAAATCAGATGTTCTTCCAAAAGCATCTGGACGTCGTCCGGATTGCTAAACACCATTTTCCCATTTTCAACCGTGTAGGTTTCGCCTTCAATTCCATAAGCACGGAGAAACATTCCCTTAGGTCCATACATGTACATTAAAAATTCCATAGCCCGTTCCGGGTATTTACAGTTTGCCGTCACATATTCCTTAACCGCCCGGTTATCCGCCACCCGGTACGCCATTCCCGTTCTGGTCTGAAAATTAGGGATTATTTGAAGCTCTGCATCAGGCTGCAGTTTCTGCAGTTTTTCCTGTCTGATCTTAGCCTGGAACGGCTCCTTAAATGCCATTCCTGTTTTTCCTGTTACAAATTTCTCTTCATCCGTAGACTTGGAATCCACAATCCATTCTTTGTCCAGCACACCTTCCTGATATGCTTTGTTCAGCCATGTCAGCGCTTCTGTCATACCTTCTTCATCCAAAATCGAAGATTTAAATTTCTTTTCATTTTCATCGTAATATAATCCCATTTCCAGCGTTGGTCTGGCGTCCACAAAAAGCTGCCAGATGGGGTTTGTCGTTGTAAAAGCTCCGATCATGGTGAATCCGGTTGTATCATCCTTGCCGTTTCCGTCTGGATCTTCATATGTGAATTTGTAGAGCATATCATATAATTCATCCGCATTTGAAGGCGGAGTCTCATATCCGACTTTTTTAGCCCAATCGGCGCGGTACATCATGGTCACAGGCACTTTATTAACCGTTGGTATCGTATAAATTTTCCCGTTATACTTACAGCTGTCAAAATACTCGGCCGGAAGTGCACCGTAATTGGGGTCCTTTGCAATCGCCTCGTCCATTGGAAGAATTGCATTGTTTTCCACCGCTTCGGATAAACGCTCTGACGTGCTGATAAAAACGATATCCGCAATATTTCCGCCGGCAAATCCCAAATTCACCTTTTCATCATATACATTCTTATCGATATCCTCCCAAACAAGATCAATCTGAAGATCTTCAAGGGCCTTTTTCTTAATCGCTTCAATCGCCGTTTCGGAAACGCCGGATTTGCCCATATAGCGGATCGTTACCACTTCTCTCTGGCCTTCGGTTTCCGCCTGTTCTGCGCTGCTTTCTTTCACCGTTTCCTGACCGCTCTCCTGTTTTTCACTCTGCTTTTCACTCTCTTTTTGATTCCCCTGACCACAACCTGATAAACCGCTTACTGTAAGTACAACAGCCAATGCAGCAGCCGTTATTTTTTTCAAATATCTCTTTTTCATATTGTATCTTCTCCTTTTAATTTTGTGCGGGCCCTCACATTTGCTTTCATTTTACTAATACATTCTTATCTGTACAATCTGTATTAGTTGTTTTTAGCCGTTATTTTTTTACTTTTATGGTATTTTTTGTTAATATTTACCATATTTTCTAACTGTTTCCAGCGCTTTTAAGTAATTTCCGGTTTTCGCTCCATACTGCACAGAGTTTGTTGAGCCAAATATAAATCCCCCTCCCGGCATCAATGTTTCCAAGTTTCTTCTGACTTCCTGCTCTGTCTCTCTCAGCGTACCCTGCACCAGCGTTTCACACTGTACGCCGGTCCAAAGCGTAAGCCGGTCCCCATAGAGTTCTTTTACTCTGCGGTTATCCATACCTGCGGATTCCTGAATGGACTGGTAGCCGGCATATCCGGATTCTATGTAATCGTCAAGAATGTCCCATATCTTTCCGCAGCAATGAAAGAACGGAATCATATCATTTTCCTTCATAGTGTTATTTACCCTTTTCATCAAGGGAAAGAAAATCTCTCTTAATGTAACCGGCGAAACAATGCATCCGCTGTTCATCCCAAAATCATGTCCCTGCATACCGATCAGCACGTTGCTTTTTGCACAGCGTTCGATTATTTTTTTGTTATAATAAGCTGCTGCGTCTAAAAGCTTCATTATCTCTTCTTTCTCTGATGCCAGAATCATCATCTGGTGGGTATAGTCCCCTTGAAATGGTTCCATGAGACATTTATATATATCAATACTCCTGCATAAGACGGCTCTTTCGCCGCCATATTTTTGTCCGAAGTAATCGATCAGTTCAAATTGTGAGTCTTCCAAATGATCCGCCCGCTCATAAAGCCTTTCAATATCCTCTTCCGATATTTCCTCTCTTCCCTCTTCCCAATGCACGCATTGGATGGAATCGTTGCTGGCCGCATAGCGGTAAACTCTCCCATGCCGGTCCTTCCATAATCCATCATCCGACGGCACAGGCCGGTCTTTGGGGCGGTACCCTTTGGGCGGAACCAGCTCCACTGTCACTAAATCATAATCTAATTTTTCTATCAATTCCGAATAATCGTCTTTTATGCTTTCCACCACCTCATCCCTGCGCCCATCCCAATAGGCTAACGTTGTGGCTTTTCTGTTTCTGAAATACGTTTCCCTTCCGATGATCTCCCTCACATGATCATGGTCAATTCCCCACTCCCCTATGGGAACCTGGTCCGGTTCTCTGTGCATAATCGTTTCTATTACCCGTTCTTTAGAATTCATAACCATTCCTCCAAAAATTCCCCGGCCGTTCTGACAATTCAAAGGTTATTACGCCTCCGCCCGCTATTTCATCATGTTCTACCCAGGGCCGTGATAAATCCTGTCCGTTTATCCATGCCCCTGCAATGTATTTTTTACCTTCTGCCTTATTTTTCACTTCTATTCTGAGTTCTTTACCGCTGTTTCCCAGCCGGATTACCGTCAGATCAAAAACCGGCGCGCACAGCAGATACCTGGTCTGTCCCATCAGCGGATAGAGCCCCATGGCAGCGCACATATAGAATGCGCTTTGACATCCCATATCCTCATTATCCGAAAGCCCTTTCCGGCCGGGCGAAAAATACTTCTCCATGCATTCCCTTACTCTCTCACAAGCCTTATCCGGCCTTCCCGCAAACAGATACAGCCACGGAACATGCAGCATTATCTCCTTGGAACGATAATGGCCTTCATCAAAAAAGCGGTCAAGATGTTCTGTAAACGCCTCATTTCCCCCATGCCGCCGCACCAGTTCAGGAAAATCCTGCCAGGCATGAAATGACCAGCAAAGGCTGTATGCCTCATAAAAATAGGGGTCAAAAGAGTGATGGGAATGGTAATACCGTTTCGGATCAAACGGCTCCACCCAGCTTCCGTCCTGATTTTTAGGAGCAAAACATTTTAAATCATCTCTCCATAAATTCCAGATTTTTTCAGATTCCTTCTCATATTTTTCCCAAATCTCATCATGTCCCAAAGCCTGAGCCAGTTTGCCAATACACCAGTCCTGATAGGTGTACTCTAAATGTTTGGACACACAGTTTCGCGGCACATCGGTAGAAAGATAACCCAATTGGTCATAGTCCTCCGTAAATCTCCCGTACAGCCATGTATCGGGAGACTTTTCCTCATGATTTTTTCTCATAAACCGGAGGGCTTTCTCATAGTCGATCCCTTCAATCCCTTTTCTTTTCGCTTCCGAAAACAGTACGTCCGCCGAACTTCCTCCCTGTATCATTGCGCTGTGTCCGGCAATCCAGGCATCCGGCAGCCATCCGGTTTTATCCGCGATATCCAAAAGGCAGTTCAGCATATCCCGCTCCAGCTCCGGATCAAACAGGGTTATGAGAGAATTGGCATTTCTCACACTATCCCATAAACAGTAATAGTCATTAAAATGCCTCACTCCGCTTTTCCATCCCGGAAATTCCTGATCTGTCCCCAGATCCGACGGTCCTGCCAGCAGTCTGGCAAACAGCGAATAGAATAATTCCTTTTGTTCCTCACTTCCTCCGTCTACATGGATTCTTTGCAATGACTTTTCCCAAACATTAAGCGCTTCCTCGTGAATATCGTCAAACGGCCGGGACGCTTCCTCTGTTATATAATTCCTGGCATTCGCTATGCTGACAAATGAGATTCCCACGGAAAAGCAGATATCATTCCGCTCAAATAAAACGGTGGCGAAACAGTTTTCACCATATACGGATCTCATCGGATAAATACCACGGTTATTCCCCAGCATGCATTTCTCCATAGGAGCATCAAATTTAACGGCAAAATATACGGAATATGGAAATTGATGCCCCCATCCTCCCACAAAATCCCCTCTGCCTATGATCTCCGTATCCGAAAAATGTTCTACAAAACCGCCGACGCTTGCGCCCGTACCGTCAATTCCGATATGTCCCCTGCCCGGCATTGATTCACCAGGCAGTTTTCCGGCAGTCTGGATCACGGAACCTGCGTCAATCATTATATTGCTGCTCCCGGTTTGGGGAAATAAATAGCGATGGCATCCAACATGATGCGTGGCAGTCAGTTCAATCTCTATGTTGTTTCTCGTCACCGCATGATAGTATCCTGCATGCGCCTCTTCCAACTCCAATTCCATATACGGCGCATGCGCTGTGGGTTCACCTATATATGGTGTAATTCCCACATTGCCATATCGCCCTCCTCCCCCGCTGCCTCCTATGTGAGTATGGCTGAAGCATTTCACCGGACGGCCTGTTGTATATCCCCCCGTACTTTGGGGATATATCATATCCGCCCCCATTCGTACAACGCCGTAAGGCAGGTAGGGGCCGCTGAAAAAATTGCCTTTGCGGTCTACTCCCATAAAAGGATCGGCAAAGGCTGCATGTTCATATTCCTTATAGTCTTTCATCCGCTTTTCTCCTTGAAATTATTAAACTGCTTAATGGACCGACCTCCTGAATGCCTCCGCATTCTCTTTCTCCCTCGTCGGCCAACTCCTCCCACACTCCGTTTAAGTTTAATTCCACCTTGATATTCCGGCTGAAATTAGTTACAAAAACGATTTCTTCCCGATCGTTTACTAAGGTCCGAATGGAGAGGTTATCACTGATTTTGCTGATTTCTACCACCGGCATTACGCCTGCTTTCCTGATAAGTTCCTGATACAGGCGGATATATGTTTTTCTTTTTTCACTGGCTTCCATTTCTTTTTGCCGGTCCGGTATTTTATCATACTTTCCTGCTCCCATAGAGAAAAACAGCCCTGGAACGGTTCCAATCAGATATGCCCTCCCCTTCCCAAAATCATGGGATACTCCGCACACACTGCCTTCCTGATCCTTCATCAGCGCTTCGCCGCCTTCTAACCGGTATGTCTGCTTCAAATAAGTTCCATAACCGCATAATTCATCTTTCCCGGCCTTTATCGTAACAGGAAAATCCGCCGGAGTATTGAAGTAGATATCTTCCCTGGCCCCAAATACCTGGTCTAACCCGGCTCCCGGCTGTCTCTCATACAGCCACCCAAGTTCATCCACATAACCGGGCCTGCCTTCACAGATCAGGGTTCCGCCGTTTTTTACAAATTCCTTGAGCCGGATTCCCACCTCACGCGAAATCAGATAAGCCATTGGAATTACAATGACCCGGTAGGCGTTAAGATTCTGGCCTTTCATCATCTCCTCATCCATTACATCAGCCATATAACCGGCACTCGATATTATGGCCTTGGTTCCATGTACGGCTAAAATGCTTTCGTCTCCGTAACCCGCCTCTTTTCCAAGCCATATGTTTTCCGTCGGATAGTATAGCAAAATCTGCGCCTTGCCCGGCGAAGCGCTTAGAATACGGTTCTCATACCGGTTCATCAGCCGCTCTACCTTTTTTGGAATTTCTGAATAGGCCAGTTCGCTCTCATCTATGCGGAAAAAGGTCTGGGAACCTGTAAATTTATGCGGCTGTTCGTATTTTGGAGCCTTGTGCCGGAAATAAAAAATAGCTTTCGATCCCGCGCTTATTAAATCCAGGACACACAGCTCCATCATTTTACAATCAACCGGTATACGGCAGTATGTGCCGTACTGCCCCGCAGGCGTCTCTCCAATCCATAAATCTTTTTTCTGGATTCCTGCAATCGTCCTGGAATAGTCCAGGATCAGGCCCTGATAATATCCGGGCTCCTGATATGTAGACGAATAGATATCAATCACAACAAGATCACAGGGCTCTGCAATCCGGTAATGGGAGCCCATCATATTCGGAGTTCCATAGCTGTTATGAAATACCGGTTTATCGGAATATTGTTTAATAATTTGTACCGAACGCTTTACCAACTCCTCAATCGACCAGTTCTGATATGCCCTGCTCATGAGATAGTGTGGGGTAATTCCCTTTGTAGGGGCGCCCTCCCGGGAATTGTAAGGATATATTTCTTCAAAAGAATGATAGCAGACACCCCACTCCGCATTTAACTTCCCGAGATTCTCACCGTAGCGTTCCCGCAGCCATTTTCTGAAACGTTTTCTGGTCGAATCGCAGTCACAGACCGGAACATTATATCGTATCTCATTCCCTATCTGAAAACTGCAGACCACCGGATTTCCGGCATAATGTGTCACAATTTCAGCGATAAATGCTTCCATATACGTTCTGTATTCCATATGGTCAAAACAAGCGCTCTGTACACGTCTTTTACTGGTGCTGCCTTCGGTATCCCTCATTTTCAGATCAGGATATTTGTAATACAGCCAGAATGGCGTATCATTAATTCCAATTCCCATGCACACCTTCATGCCGCTCTCTCCGGCCAGCCTGACAAATTCATCCAGTTCTTCAAAATCATACTGACCTTCCTCAGGTTCAATGACAGACCACCCCGGCCAGATTTCCGCCGTGCGCACGTAATTGATCCCTAACCCCTGCATTAACCGAAAATTGCGGCTGAACTCTTCTTTGGGATACGCGTAATGGTAGTAGGTATTGCCTTGAATAAATTGTCTCATAATCTCCCCCGTCTCCTGATATTATTTTCTTGCTCTTTTATTGTATCCGGGCCGGTATTCTGCCATCAACCTGCAGAATTTTATAATTTACGTTAATATTTGACATATTGACAGACGGCTTGGCTAAACGGCTTCGCCGGAGATCCTTTGGACAATTCCAGAATGAACCATATGGCAAGAAGGACCGGATTCTGCCAGAAAGCGGACTCCAGTCCTTCTTTATTAATCGCTATACCATCTTTTTTTAATAATAATGTGATTTTAATCACTAAAATATTAATAATTATGTGATTAAGAAACGCTAAATCTTCAATAAAAGAGTGAAGCGATGTGTTGAATATTCCCCTATTCATGGCAGATCAAACAGACAGGCTGATTGGCCTGGCATTGGAACAGAGAAACTTGAATGTATATAATGAAATAGACAATTAAGACAATTAAAATTACGATTAAAATTCCTGGAAATAACTAATCCTTTGATTGCCTATTTGCTGTAATCTTGGTAAAATAAAATTAGAAAGACCAGTCGATCCCTCAACCGCAAAGGAGGATATATTTATGAGTAAACTAATCAACTCAGCCAATGAATTTATCAAACAGTGCCAGTGGACGGATATCGCTCTTTTGAAGTTCTGCTTGTGTGCTTTAGGTATCATGATCGGATTGGGTGTTTCAAAAAACAAGAAGAAACCGGTGTTCATCACAGCATTTGCTGTTTTTATCATCACCTATATTCCATTAATGGCGAAGTATCTTCTTGTTGTTAAACGTTATTTTACTGACTGTATGGAGGACTCGTTATGAACCCAATGATACTACTTCAATTTCAAGGAGCTTGGGAACGCTTTAAGAATCAGCATCCCAAGTTCCCATTATTTATGAAAGCCGTTTCAAACAATGCTCTAATGGAAAACAGCGTGATCGAGATCACGGTTACCACCCCTGAGGGCAAATCATTTCAGTCGAATTTAAAGCTGTCTGCCGATGATCTTGAAATGTTTGAGCAGCTGAAACAATTATTAGGAAAATAAATCAGAAAATATTAGGAAAACGGATGGAACGCTTTAATTATGAACTACCTTGAAAAACACCCCATGATCATGATTGTGATCGGCATCATCGGAATCTCATTGTCGGCAATCTTTGTAAAATACTCTCAGGCCCCATCGGTGGTCACAGCAGCTTACCGCCTGCTTTGGACTGTACTGCTCATGTCGCCGGTGGTTCTGTTTAAGAAAAACAGGAGAGAGGAACTGTTCTCCACCAGTCCCAAAACCGTGGCTTTATGTGCGGTCAGCGGGATTTTTCTCGCTCTTCATTTTGCGATTTGGTTTGAATCCTTAAAGCATACATCCGTGGCCAGTTCCACCACAATCGTATGTACAGAGGTAATCTGGGTGGCGTTGGGATTCTGTCTTTTTATGAAAGGAAAGATATCAACCGCCGCAGTGATTGCCATACTCATTACCATTGCCGGAAGCATTTTAATCGCTTTATCCGACTCGACATCCGGCGGCGGACATCTGTATGGGGACGTTCTGGCATTTGCGGCCGCGGTTTCGGTGGCTGTCTATACATTGATTGGCCGGGCGGCACGGACGACTACTTCGACCACCATATACACTTATATTGTATACATATTCTCAGCCATTACGCTGGTTTTAATCGCCGCGGCGCAGAGAATGCCGCTGACCGGGTATGGGAGCAGCGGAATTATTGTTGGTCTTTTGCTCAGTATATTTTCTACAATCCTTGGACACAGCATTTTCAGCTGGTGTTTAAAATTCCTGTCACCGGCCTTTGTTTCCGCCTCCAAACTGTGTGAGCCCGTGGTGGCCGCTCTGTTTGCAGCCGTTTTGTTTAACGAATTTCCAAAACCGCTTCAGATATTGGGCGGGGCTGTGATCATCGGAGGTGTTATCTACTATTCGAGAATAGAATCCCGGTAAAAAGCTCTTTTTCATAAACGGTAAGATACATAAAAAGGGACGCCAGCTTCTTCCCGGCGTCCCTTTTTCTAGCAAATCACAACTTAATCAATTATTCTTTTCTTTCCCATTCCAAATGCCGTTTTTGTCCACATACCAGCCGTCGATCCATGCATCTGCGAGCATAACCCCTCTTCTTCCGTCAGAAACAGGATTAAAGTAATACCATTTTCCGTTTATCTGCTGCCAGCCGGTTTTCATTCCGCTGTTAATATCCACATAAAACCAGCCGTTATAATTTGCATCAAACAGGAAGCCTTCTTTCGCATACCCGTCCGCATCAAATGCAAACCACGCATTGTTGATCTGTTCCCACCGATAATATACCATCACATTACCTTCCTGATCTGTTTCTTTGCGTCCCTGAGCCCAGGATGTTTCATTGGTATAATGCCAGCGCCATCCTATTTCGTCTCTAATCCATTGCCCTTTTGGTATAGGCACGTTATAATCACTGTCATCATCGGAAGAGTCTGTGTATTGGATTTTATTTTTAACTATATAATCCTCTACAGAAATCATTTTTTCACCGGTATAATTATCATGCAAAGCCGGAATATATTCCGCTTTCAATGTATAGGTGCCGGCTGAAGGATTTTTCCACACAGCGGATGCAGTTAATGTTCCCGCATTGACCGGGCTCTCTGCTATGACAGAATTATTCGCGCTGAACCGGATCTTCCCTGCCGGAATATCACCGTTTATCGTTCCGCTCACATTTGCCTGAAGAGCTATATCCTCTCCGGCTTTTCCTTCTGTAGGAGTTACATCCATTGACAGAGTTAAATGTTTCGGAAGAACTGTAATGGTTATGTCTTCTTTTGCTTCATCATATAACTCTCCATAGATGGCTGACGGTTTAAATGACATTCTGTATGTCTTCGTTACGCTGTCTTTGACCGTAGGCGCGACGGTGTCGTTATCCCATTTGAAATCTCCGTCAAGAGGATCGCCATTTTCATCAAATGCTTCCCCTCCTTTCACCTTTGCCTCTGCCAAACTTTCCCCATAAGTAAGTTCCACTTCCGGCCAATTAACACTTGGAGTTATGGCAGGGCCTATCTCCACATATTGGGCAGGACCGGTTTTTTCATCCGCTCCGATGGTATTGATATAAATCCATAAATTATAAACGGCATAATTTTCCAACCATACAGTGAAACACTTACCTCCCTTACGAATCATAATTCCCTCATCTAATTCAATTTCCTGTGGGAGTTCTGTATATTGGGGATCTTTACTATACTTTTTTTGGAGTTGAACTGCATGACAATGCTGCGCTGTTACCTCGTCTCTATCATTGCTGTCCATATTTTCAGTGGCTAAGGTAGATGCGGTCAGTATCCCTCCCTGTTCTGCCTGTATGGATGTTACTCCTGGTTTATCTCTAAAACCATTTGAAAGAATTGCAATACCTGTAGCCGAAGCATATCCGCCCTCATATAACTCATGGCCATCTGTAGTAGCAGAGGCCGTGATTACACCAGAATTTTTCAGGATTGAATCGCCGGAGGAATTCGAGATATTAATCCCATAACTGTATCCTTCCAATGCAGTCGTTGTCAAATCTCCCTGATTGTCAAGAATAACTTCTCCGTTTCCATTCACTTCAAATCCGATGCCATATTCCTGACTACCATTCTTTCCATAGTTTACAGCCTTTAAGTCCATATTTCCAATGTTTTGCATATAAATGTCATCCTTCGCCCGAACTGAAACGGCACACGAATAATTGGACCAAAAGTAGTAATCTTCTTCAACGCTTGTATCCGGAATATTACCACCATAGGCAGTGGATTCTATAAAAACCGAACCCTCCTCATCATTAGTCCATTGTTCTGCAATATTGTTTCCGTACAGTCCATAGACATCTCCATTTACCGCACTTGATGAAATGTCAAGCAGACCACGGTTTTTCATTCCTGCACCATTGATTAAAATTCCGCTGACCTTTGATCCATACCAGGTTTTAATCGCTGTATTATCCACAGAGATTTTAATATTCCCTTCATTTTCAAACGGTTCTCTTGCGGGAATCTTATTGGTTCCGCACTGCACTCCATACATATTTACATATATATTTTCGTCAGAGACACATTTTATATCAATCTCTAAATCCGCATTATTCTTAAAGCCGTCCGCAGAAAAAAATCCATTAATATCTCTACTGTAAAAATCACTATTATTCTCCATTACAATAGAAAGAAAATGTGAACTTGCATCACCTTTTTGAACCGTAATCCCACCGCCTGAATTTTTTACCGCTGAAAAAGAGCAATTTATATTATTTTCTACATGAATTGAATTTTCCCCATTCAGTATAATTGTAATTTCTTTGCGGTTAGCCAGTACTACAGCCTCGTCGCTGGGCGCCACGTCAATT
The DNA here is from genome assembly GCF_002899675.1 of Clostridium sp. chh4-2. Classification (GTDB taxonomy): domain Bacteria; phylum Bacillota; class Clostridia; order Lachnospirales; family Lachnospiraceae; genus CHH4-2. The sequence goes on from NZ_PKUU01000015.1 coordinate 43,958, forward strand.
TCTGTACTGATATTCACATTTGTCAATTCCAATTTTCCGCTTCCGGCATCCCAATAAATGCTATGATCGCCGTCCGTACCATAAACTACGGTTCCCTGGGCATCCACTTTTGCATATTTATTGACAGTATCCAATGTCAGCCCCGATATCATGATCTGGTCTGCTGAAGCAGCATAAAAATTGGCGCCTCCTAATTGAACCTTTACCTCAAGCGGCTTCGTACCGTCTTTCAATGAATACTCTTCCGGGATTACTGCTTCAAATATATATTCACCTTCATAGGCCCCTTCTTCCGGCAAATTATCACATTTCCACCCTTCTATATTTACCTCATCCGGCACCGTTTCTCCTCCATCGCGGACCTCAGCCTTTATTTTTTCCGGCAGCATAGAAGCTATAATGTCAAAATCCGCTTTATTTCTTTCATTAGCGCCGGGCAAAGCCAGAATACTGCCTGAAAGCATTTCCTGTTCATCGATCCATTCCCAGCCCGTAATTATCTTTCCTTTGGAATTAGGCAGCACCTCCACGGTTATCCTGGGGAGTTCTGCCGAAGCCAGCTCGTAGGTATCCCGGGCCAAAACGGCGTCAAATACATAGGTTCCCGGATTTTCACCGTCATACTCGTCACTTTCACTGAAATTTACATCGATTTCCCATTTGACGCGAATATTCTTCCATTGACCGTCTTTTCCATCGTATTCTGATTTTTCAGATGTGCTGGGCGTTGCCGTTGAAATGTGGGCGTTTTCTTCCTTATCCGCTTCTGACGGTGATGCCACGGATTCTTCAGCATCTGATGGAGTGGCGGTATCATCGCCAGTATTCGTTTCCGTCACAACAAAGCCTCTCAGCATATCCGGCAGTTTCAGATCCTTTTTCTTTGTGCCGTAAGGGACTTCCTGAAATAATACGTCATCCGGCAGCTCCTTAAACTCCTCGATCTGTTTTGCTTCGCTTTTTTCAGCGCCGTATGGAATTATAACGCCTGCATTGTTGAATACCAAAACTGCTCCCATCAGCAGAGCCAGCTTTCTGCTCCTGCCTTTCCCCCCGAACCATAGTAACTGTGAAAAAATGTGTTCTTTGCTTTTTCTCATACGTTCTCCTTTCCAGACACGAATATCATTATCTGTATTCAAGTATCCCGCCCGTATCTATGGTTCCAACATAACAAAAACCAGTGTACTCTTCAATACACTGGCATTATCTGTCGCTTTTTGGCACAATTTTGCAGTTTTAAATTAACTGTCACATTCTCTCATCGATACTGATTTCCCATACCGCTTCATGCAGCTGGATAAATAATTTTTATTCTTCAAATACTCCGTTTTCTAACCCTCTGAACGGATAATTTTTATCTCCCGGCTTTCTCTCCAAAAACTGCTCCTTCATCGCCTTGTTCACCGCCTCAATCTGCTCCAGAAATCCCTGAGCCGACAGCCGGTTTGCTCCCTGTCCCCATATAATCAGCTGTTCCAAAGCGTCGGATGTGGCAACGGTCACATGGTATTTCTTTCCGATCTGGTGGACGGTTTTCTCGATATACTGGTCGGCAGTCTCCGCCTCCTTGGTGTAAACCACGAAGATATTATGGTACGGCTGCACTTCGCCCGGATTTCCTTTGACTTTGTAAGCGTCGAATACGAGAATTACCGTACATTTTACATAGCCCTGGTAATTGCACAGGATGTCCATCAGACGGCCTCTGGCGCCTTCAATGTTATCTTTCGCAAGCTCTTTCAGCTCTTTCCAGGCAAAAATGATGTTATACCCGTCCACTAACAGATATTCTTCCCCGCTTTCCGGTCTGCTGGGTTTTGGCTGGTATTGGCGCACACGAGGCAGGCTCTCCGGACGGTTAAAATGATTCCGTTCCCTTTTGATCGGCCCATATGTGCGTTCAAATATTGCATCCAGCTCCTTTTGGTCCACCCATCCCGTTTCCATGGAACGGTAAACGGGCTCCTTTTCTTCTTCCTGTACGCTGCTGCCGCCTTCCAGATTCAGTCCGCTGTCCAAATGGGCATATTCCTCCACCTGATCCCAGCTGACCACAAATCCCGCTCCATGAGAGCAAAATACGGAGCCGGTAGGATTTTCCACATCTTTTTCCGAATCATATCCAATCGCCGCAATGACTTCCTCCGCATTATGACACGGTTCATATCCTTTCAGAGTACAGAACAGACGCCCTCTTCCTCTCGTATATGCAGTTACTTCCGTCTGATAATCCCGCATGGTAACTACTGGAGCGGAGCCTTTTAAAACCGTCATATCGCCCTCTGTCAGAGGATCTTGAAAAGTGCCGTACATCTTCTGAATATCGGTCATCGCACGCCCCACCATCTCTGTGGGAATTTCCAAAGTGAATTCATAGACCGGTTCCAGCAGCACATTTTTCGCCCGTTTTAATCCATGGCGGACGGCGCGGTATGTGGCCTGACGGAAATCTCCGCCTTCCGTATGCTTCTGATGAGCCCGCCCTGCAACCAGCGTGATCTTCATATCCGTAATCTCCGAACCGGTCAGAACCCCCGGATGAATCCGTTCTTCCAAGTGGGTCAGCACCAGCCTCTGCCAGTTCCGGTCCAGCATGTCTTCACTGCATGCGCTGTCGAACTGCAGGCCGCTGCCTTCTTCTCCCCGCTCCAGCAAAAGATGGACTTCCGCATAATGGCGCAAAGGCTCAAAATGCCCGATTCCTTCCACCGGCTCTTGTATGGTCTCTTTATACACAATACTTCCCGTTCCAAATTCCACGCTCACGCCGAACCGCTCTTCTATCAAGCTTTTCAGTATCTCAATCTGAACCTCTCCCATGACCTGTGCATGGATCTCATTCACCGCTTCCTTCCATACGATATGCAGCTCCGGCTCTTCTTCCTCCAACTGTCTCAATTTTCCCAGCATGCCGTGCACATCGCAGCCGTCAGGAAGCTTGATCTGGTAGGTCAGCACCGGTTCTAAAAGAGGAAGCTGCGCCGATTTCTCACATCCAAGTCCCTGTCCGCTGTAGGTTTTGCTAAGTCCCAAAACCGCACAGACAGTACCCGAGCAGGCCTCTTCTGCCGCCTGATACCCGGAGCCGGAATAGATGCGGATCTGATCCGCCTTTTCTTCCCACATCCGGCCGTTTTGATCCTGACCGCTTAAAAGCATTTTGACTTTCAGACGGCCGCCTGTGATTTTCAAGTACGTCAGGCGGCTGCCCTGGGCATCTCTGGCGATTTTAAAAACCCTGGCACCAAATTCTTCGGGATAATCGGGATAAAGGGTATATTCTTCCAATCCCCGTAAAAAGGAATCCACACCGGTCAGTTTCAGCGCCGAGCCGAAATAACATGGGAAAATATCCCGTTTGGCTATCCCATATGCGATCTCCTGTTTGTTCAGCGTTCCATTTTCCAGATAACGTTCCATCAATTCTTCTTCGCACATGGCCAGGTTTTCAAAAAATGTGTCCTGATCCTGGTTCTCATCAAAGTCCACGCAACGTTCGTCCAGACGTTTTTTCAGCTCATCTAACAGTATCCCGGCATCTGTCCCTTCCTGATCCATTTTATTCACAAATAAAAATACGGGGATTTCATACCGCTTCAGCAGCCTCCACAAGGTCTGCACATGCCCCTGCACGCCGTCCGCACCGCTGATTACAAGAACCGCATAGTCAAGAACCTGCAAAGTCCGCTCCATCTCCGCGGAAAAATCCACATGGCCCGGAGTATCCAAAAGCGTCACCGGTTTTTCTCCGCACATCACCTGGGCCTGTTTTGCAAAAATGGTGATTCCTCTGGAACGCTCCAGCTCATATGTGTCTAAAAAGGCATCTTTATGGTCTACGCGGCCCATTTTACGGATGGTTCCGCAAGTGTACAAAATGCTCTCGGCTAAAGTGGTTTTACCGGCATCCACGTGAGCCAATATTCCGATTACCAATCTATTGTTTAATTCTGACATCTAATCATCCCGTCCTGTTTTCAACTTTATCTTTTCTATTCATACAGACACAAGGTTCGAATCCTAAAAATAGGTCCTGTATATAAAGCGCAAACGCTCTGGAATTAGTATATCATGAAAGCAGCCATCCTCCTATATAAAAAATGCGTTTCAACCGTACTCCGATCAAAACGCATTTCCATAAGATAATTCTTAATTTCTTAGTTCAACTTCCAAATATCCCTATTATACTCCTCAATCGTCCTGTCCGAAGAGAAAAATCCCGCCTTACTGATATTCACAATCATCTTTTTAGCCCATTCCATCCGGTTCTCATAATCCCGGTAAGCCGTTTCCTTCTCATCACAATAAGCGGCAAAATCAGGAAATGTCATAAACCAGTCTTTTGTCAGCAGCTCGTGATAAAGATTTTCCAGGTTTTCCCTGCATCCCACAGCCATCATCTCGTCACCGATAATGAAGTCCACTGCTTCCTTAATCGCAGGATCTTTATCATAATAATCTTTCGGGCAGTAATTTTTTGCTTTGTATCGTTTAATAACTGTCTCGCTGGAATCGCCGAAGATATAGATATTGTCGTCTCCCACCAGCCGGTGAATCTCCACATTTGCTCCGTCGTCCGTACCAAGCGTAACTGCGCCGTTCAGCATGAATTTCATGTTTCCCGTGCCGCTGGCCTCTTTGGATGCCAGAGAGATCTGCTCTGAGATATCACAGGCCGGAATCAATTTCTCCGCCAGCGTAACATTATAATTGCTGACCATAACCACATTCAGATACGGGCTCACTTCCGGATCATTGTCGATGATCTGCTGTAAGCAGAGAATCATGTGGATAATGTCTTTGGCAATCGTATAAGCCGGAGCTGCCTTTGCCCCGAAAATTGCAGTAATCGGAGTTTTGGGTTTCTTACCTCCCTTGATCTCCAGATATTTGTGAACCAGATACAGCGCGTTCATCTGCTGTCTCTTATATTCATGAAGACGTTTAATCTGAATGTCGAAAATGGAAGCCGGATTGAGTTCCAGGTTCTGAGTATTTTTCAGATATCCGGCCAGTTCTGCCTTTTTGCCGTCTTTGATCTGAAGAAGTTTTTCCAGCAGCTCTTTATCTTCTTTAATCTCCTTACAATCCAGTTTTTCCAGTTCCATGGCGTCTTTCTTGTATCCGTCGCCGATCAGGGAAGTGATAAAGGAAGACAGTTCCGGATTGCAGTGGAGAAGCCATCTGCGGAATGTGATTCCGTTTGTTTTATTGTTGAATTTTTCAGGATAAATGGCATAGAAGTTATTCAACTCGGTTTCCTTCAGGATATCCGTATGAAGCGCCGCCACTCCATTAACGCTGAATCCGTAATGGATATCAATATGCGCCATATGCACCCGATCTTCCTTGTCTATAATGTATACGGACGGATCGTCAAATTTCCTGCGCACCTTATCATCCAGAACTTCCATAATCGGAATCAGCTGGGGAACCGTTTCTTTAAAATAATCCATCGGCCATGTCTCCAAAGCTTCAGCCAAAATGGTGTGATTCGTATAGGCGCATGTTTTGCTTACGATCTCAATGGCGTCATCCATCTCCATACCATGTTCGGTTGTCAAAAGCCTAATCAGTTCCGGTATAATCATGGTCGGATGCGTATCGTTGATCTGGATCACAGCATAATCCGGCAGATCATAAAGGTTCGATCCCTTTTCCTGCGCTTCTTTAAGGATCAGCCGGGCTCCGTTGCTCACCATGAAATACTGCTGGTAGATGCGGAGAACCTGGCCAGCTCTGTCGCTGTCATCCGGGTAGAGGAACAAGGTGAGATTCTTTTCAATCTCTGTTTTATCAAAGTCGATTCCCTCTTTTACTAAAGATTCATCCACGGTTTCCACATCAAAGAGATGAAGTTTATTGGTGCGGTTGTTATATCCGGTCACTTCAATATCGTACATTCTGGAAGTGAGGGTGAAATTTTTATATGGAATCTGGTACGTAACGTCTGTTTTCGTCAGCCAGGACGGATTTTCTATCCATGGATTCGGCTGTTCATCCTGTTTATTGTCCTTAAAATACTGTTTAAACAATCCGAAATGGTAGTTTAATCCCACGCCGTCCCCGTTCAGGCCAAGAGTTGCAATCGAATCCAAAAAGCAGGCGGCCAGACGGCCCAAACCGCCGTTGCCTAAAGATGGCTCAGGTTCCACCTCTTCCACAGCGCTCAGAGATTTTCCGTAGCCGGCCAGAAGTTCCTTTACTTCATCGTAAATGCCCAGATTTATCATGTTGTTGGAAAGCAGCTTTCCGATGAGAAATTCTGCGGAGACATAGTAAAGTTTTTTCTTTCCGGTATTTGCCTCCTTATTGCGCGCCATGTTCTGCACAATTGTGAGAAGCCCTGTATATAATTCTTCATTGGTACAGGATGCCGGTTCTTTGCCGCACGCGTCTCTTAACTGCTGTTCTAATTCATTTTTATTCATAATCTGATCTTCCTCTCTTTCCGAAATCTGTTTATTGGGCTGCAGGGCGGTTTTCCTATCAGGATTCAGGTGCCAAAAGGTCTTGCCGCTGCAAATTGTCTGACACCCGAATCCTGATAGGAATCTTCCACCCGGGTTATAGATTAATTATTGGTAATTGTTCAGTACCCTCACAATTACGAGCAAAAATCCATGCGAAATCGCCTATGGCGATGGGATTTTTGCCTGCTTTTCCAAGTTTTATTACGGTCAGCGCAGTAAATGCGCAGACCTACTGAACAATTACAAATATTGTACTTTTATCTGTATTCTAATATATTTATCTCAATATTTCTTGCATAATCATGTTTGATTATTGTACAATACTATCAAATCAAGAAAAGGAGCCGTATATATGAAAATCCCGGAACGCGAACATTGCCGTGACTACCATGAAGTAAAAGAACACGCCGGAAAGGAATTTCCCTTCAACATCTATCCCTGTTCCATACCTCTGGACTTCCCGCAGGTAGGGGTTCACTGGCATGAGGAATTGGAGATAATTGCGGTAAAAAAGGGCTGTGGGATTGTGACTGTGGACTCGGAGCCTTATGTGGTTTCAGAAGGGGAAGCGGTTGTGGTATTTCCGGGACAGCTCCATGGAATCAGCCAGAAGGACAGACAGGCCATGGAGTATGAAAATATCATTTTTCTCCCCGACATGCTGAATATGGGAACTCAGGATCTCTGCACCCTGGAATTTCTGTCGCCGCTTATGGAAGAAGCCGCCTGCTGCCCTCTTCATATCAAAAGAGACATAAAAGAATATGAGCGTTTTTTATCCTGCATCAGCCAATTGGACGATCTGGGCAGAGACCGGCCATACGGTTATCAGCTGGCCGTTAAAGGGACGTTGTTTCATTTTTTATATCTGGTATTTGCGGGAAATTATTGGAAGCCGTCTGAGAAGCCAAAGAAATCACGGGAAAAAATGAAGCAGCTTTTAGGATATATCGAAGACCATTATGGGGAAAAGATCACTATTGAAGACGCCGCGGCCTTATGCTACTACAGCAATTCTCATTTTATGAAATATTTTAAACAGTATATGGGAATGCCTTTTACGGAATATTTAAATGATTACCGGATGATTCAGGCCGGGCGAATGCTCTTGGCAACCGAAGAGCCGGTGACTCTGATCGCTCAGAAATGTGGGTTTGATAATATCTCTTATTTTAACCGCCTGTTCCGGCAGAAATATCATCTGGCTCCCGGGATGTACCGGAAGAGCAGCCGGTGAGGCGGGAAGGACGATAAATTACTCCATTGGAGAATCTTTATTGATGGTTCTTTATTGACGGATCGTTATCGCCGGATTGATCCGCTTTAATTCTCTAAACAGCTGATCCCGGTCGCATACGGAGCACATCATCTCCTGATGCCTTGTTTTAATGACGATACGGTCTAAGGATGCTGCGCTGGATGAGATCGGGTTATGGGTTCTGTACACTTCCGTGATTTCTTCGATCTTAACCGAATCTTTTCCAAATCCAAAGACGACGGTCAATGTGCCGTTTTCAATTATCACATAATTTCTGATAATAATCGGCAGAAATACCACATTGTAAATTATAAATCCGATGATTAATGCTGGTATATTGTCCCGGGAAAAGAAAAATTCGTATAACATCAAACTGTTTCCGCCTATAAATATCATCCAAAACCAGGCTGCTGTTTTGCCTTTTAATCTCATACCACACCTCGCTTATGCTTTCGTATCGGTTGACGGTTCTATATTTTATCTTTATACTTTATCATAAACAACGCACAAGTGAAAGGAGGGGATGAAAATAAAAAACCTGTATGAAGATCCCATGGATCGCTCCGCATTTACCCCTTATACGATAGACTGCGCCAATTGTCTGGGGTTATGCTGTGTAGCTCTTTATTTTTCAAAAGCCGAGGGCTTTCCCGATAATAAAAAACCGGGAGTTCCCTGCAGACATCTGCAGTCCGATTACAAATGCAATATCCATTCCCAGCTTTTTGGTCATGGTTTAAAGGGCTGTATGGCCTACGACTGCTTTGGGGCCGGTCAGCACGTCACCCGCCTGCTGTCCAAACGTCCCAATTGGAGCTCGATTCCTAAGGAGGAAGCCAATATTATCTTTAATTCATACCTGACCATTATGCAGATTCATCAGACTCTTTGGTATTTAACGTCCGCTTCTGCGCTTCGTTTAAAAAACGGAGAAAAGGAGCAGCTTCATCATCTGTGTGAAAAGGGACGGAAATTGGCTGATCAGCCTTTAGAACTTCTTCAAACCCTGGATATCGAACCATTTCGAAAAAGTTCCAATAATCTTTTAAAACAAATTTGTACGCGGATTGGAAATGAACTGAATCCTCATGGAAAGCCGGATTCAGTTAAGAATTATATGGGGAAGAATTTAAAACGGAAAAATCTCATAGGAAAAGACTTCACCTCGGCACTTTTAATTGCCGCAGATTTGGAAGGAGCCAGCCTGTTTGGGGCCAATTTCTTAGGGGCGGATATGAGGGACGCCAATATTAAAAATACGGATTTAAGCCAATGCCTGTTTCTTAGCCAAATCCAGATAAATGCGGCAAAAGGCAATGAACGCACCTTGCTGCCGCCTTATTTATCACGCCCTTCCTCGTGGAACTGTGCTTCCAAGTGACAGGGACGGAAACTTTTCATGCCGGCGGACCGGTCTGTGGGCTTAACGCCGTTCTTTTACCGACTCTCCCACAGACAGCTCTGCCGCAAATACTTTCTGACGGTTTTCGCACCGTCCGTCCATCAGATCAAACAGCAGTTCCACCGATTCCCGGGCCATCTGGTCGCATGGCTGTTTCATAGTAGTGAGTGCCGGGCAGTAATATTCTGCCATCTCAATTCCGTCGAAGCCAGCCACCGAAACGTCGTCCGGAACCATTTTTCCGGAATCGCGAAGGGCGCGGCAGATGCCGAAAGCCATCATGTCGGATATGGCAAAAATTGCTGTCGCTTCCTGTCCCGATTCCAGAAAACGCTTCGCGGCTTCATATCCGCCGGACAGGGAATAAGGGGGTTCATCCGGATTCTGATAGATCACCAGCTCCTCGCGGTATGGAATCTTGTGCTCCTTCAGTGCCTTTTTGTACCCGTCCAGTCTCATTTTTCCAACGGAAGCGTCCTCTTTCCTGGCGGCAGCCATAGCGATCCGGCGGTGACCTTGGCTGATTAAATAGGAAACCATCTCACAGGCCGCTTTTACATCGTCGATGGAAACGGAAGAATAGACGGTTTTATCGGTCTTTGGAGACAGGCTGAACGCGCACATGACAAACGGGGCCTTTATCTGGCGCAGTTTGTCCTCCTCGTGCTCCGGCATACCGCCTAAGAAAATCAATCCGCAGGGCTTTTTCTCCTTTTCCAGCCTGAGAGCCGCCGTCACCTCGTCCTCTTCCTCATCCACATGATGAATCAGAATGCTGTATCTGCGCCTCACAATCATATCCTCAAAAATCTTCACCATTCTGTTGAAAAATGGATTTGTTATCCCCTTCATCAAAACTGCAATGGTTTTCGACTCCACACGTTTTAAATTCCTGGCGCTGTTGTTAGGTATATAACCGCACTCAGCAATCACGCGCATAATCTTTTCTTTTGTTTCCCCATTGATATCCGGATGATTGTTGATCGCCCGGGATACGGTGCTGACCCCTACCCCGCACAGCCTTGCCACGTCTTTAATCGTCACCTGCTCCATTTGGATTCACCTCCAACTCTCTTTCACGGTATAATTTCCATTGGTTTTCAAAGAAATAATCTACATCAGGCAAAGGACGGACCGGTCTCCACTTGGCACGGCACACGTCTTCGTTGAGCACGACTTCCTGGATGATACCGCCGTGGGCTTCCTGATCCAAACGGCATTTGTAAAGATCAGGAAAACTTGAAGCCGGTTTTCTGCCTCCCGCGTCTGTGTAGAGTGCTGAGCCCCTGCTGCCCGCTCCGCTTTCCGCATAATCGAGCATAGCGTAGAGATAGACTTTTTGCGACAAAAGCATATCCCTAAGGCGGTAAAACATGGGAAGCTGGCGTACCTCCGGTTTTTGAACCGTTTCCAGGAAAGAAGCCAATCCGGCATCCGCGGCATCCAGCGCAGATTTTAAATTCTGCCTGCTGCGGATCATTCCGCCGGAGGCGCTCATGCGCTTGGATGCGGCGGCCCACATGGATTGAAGTGTGACGGTTCCGGAGGCCTGTTCCGGGGTTTTTATGAAGTCAAAGGCCTCTTTTCTCAGTTCCTCTTCCAGGTTCTGAGGACATGCTTTGCATTCTGTTTTATGCAGTTTTCTGAGGCGGACGCATTCGGCAGCTCTCAGAGCTCCCACCTGACCCGCATTGAGAGCGGTGCCGCCCGGCCGGGTTACACCGTGGCTTGCGCAGACCTCTCCCACTGCAAACAATCCACGGATATCCGTTTCCCAAAAAGCGTCCGCCGCGATTCCGCCGTTATTATGTTGTGCGCAGACAGCGATTTCCAGTTTATCCCGGTACAGATCCACGTTGTGATCCCGGTAGAAGGAGATTGCCGGTTCGTTCATCCGCTGAAGCCTTTCAATCGGCGTGCCGCAAAGCGCGCCTGCTTGTTTCAGATAATCATAGGCTTCCTGATTTAACTTATCAAACGGTATTTCCCGGTTCCCTGTATTTTGGGTGAAATCCAGATAGACCTTTCTTCCTTTCAGGATTGTCTCCTGATAGACTAAAAGGTCGATCACCGACGAACCGCCGTATATCTTATTCACATCGAAAGGCCACTGATAGCCTTTCAGAAAAATCATGGAAAGCATTTCTTCCGGGGATTCGAAATAGTCCAGAAGAAACTCCCGCTGGTCATTGCCGTCTGTATCTGTTGATATAAATCTCGGAAGCACCTGCATATACGTGCCGCTGACGTTCCAGCGGGGCTTTACGGAAGCCATTCCAAACTGCCATTCCGTCAGGTTTTTTCCTTTTGCGCCCGCTTCAAATGCCAGGCCGCTGGCTCCCAGCTGGGAAACAGGATAAACGCTGTCATGATACATCCCCGCCGGGCCGCCTGTGGCCAGTATCAGGTTTTTACACCAGATCAGAAGATAGGACGCCTCTTTTGTTTCCCGCTTATCCAGACAAAGCACTCCGTATAAAATCCCGTCCCTCACCAGCAGGCGGATTGCCTGCATCTGATCCAGAATCCGAATCTCGTTCTCTTTTACACTCTTTTCCAGGCATTCTGTCATCAGCCTGGATGTATACGGACCGGCACTGGTGGCCCGCCTTCCTCTGTCGTGATCCGTTTTGTAGCCCATGAACTCGTCATATTCTGTACATGGAAATGGAACGCCTAATTCCACAAGCCGTAAAAAGCTTCTTACAGACAGCGCCGCCTCACACAGGGCCAGATCGCCGTCCACACACTGTCCGGCAAACAGATCCTCCGCCATCGCCCGCACCGAATCCGGGTCCCGGCCTGCCAGTGACAGTTTGTAATAAGTCTGTTTGTCGGAGCCGGTGTTTCTGGACGTTCCCGCATTGATATTTTCGGCTATTACAGCCAGGTCTGTTTCCCCATATTGGTGCAGTCTCAGCGCCGCCTGTAATCCGGCCGCTCCGGTTCCTACCACCACATGTTCGATTCTCAGTTCGCGAATTTTCATGTTTCCTCCCATTTATGACGCTTCATGTATGAAGCTCCATTTATTACCGCCGCAGCTTCGGATTCTGCCGTTTACAGACGCTTGATATGAAATCCCCCGTCCACATCCACATAATTTCCGGTTGTATAAAGGACTTTATCGGAGCAGAACAGGCTGACCATATTGGCTACATCCTCCGGCTTACCCCAGCGGGCAATGGGAAATACTCCGTCTTCAATCATCTTATCGTATTTTTCCGTTACCACACTGGTCATATCTGTTGCGATTACTCCGGGGCGCACCTCATTTACCACAATTCCTTCCGAAGCCAGACGGTCCGCATACAGAGTGGTCATCATGGTTAACGCCGCCTTGGAAATGCAGTACTCCCCTCTGGAAGTGGAGGAAACCTCCGCCGAGCAGGAACCCACATTTACGATGTGGCCTTTATTTTCAAATACCTGTTCCTGACTGATCATCTGCTTCGCCGCCAGCTGGGTTAAAAACATAGTTCCTTTCGCATTGATCCCCATCACCCGGTCAAAGCTTTCCTGGGTCATTTCCAGAAGGTCTTTTCTCTCCTTGGGGGCAACGCCGGCATTGTTAACCAGAATATCGATCCTGCCGAAATGTTCCACAGTTTCCCGCACAAGCCGTTCCCTGCTCTCCTGATCATCTATGGAACCTCTCACATAATACCAGTCAATTCCCAGCGCGGTCAGGCCGTCCAGCGCTTCCTGGTATGTTTTTTGCTCTCCTGTAGCCATAATCACCACCTGACAGCCGTCTAATCCCAGCTGTTTTGCGATGGCATATCCGATCCCCCGGCTGCCGCCCGTAACAATTGCAGTCTTTTTCATGGCGCTACCTGTCCTCCATCCTGTTAATCTCAGCTTTTCTGAACATACTCGGCGATAAACCGGTATTTTTCTTAAACTGCTTTGAAAAATATGTAAAATCCGTATAGCCGCATTTCACAGCTATATCGGAAATGCTCTGGTCTGTTTCCATGAGAAGCGCTTTCGCATGGCTCATCCTGAGTGAAATCGTATAATCCATGGGGCTGCTTCCCGTCTCATCCTTAAATACATGGGCAATATAATTCTTATTGAGAAACAGCGCCGACGCCACGCTGTCCAGCGAGATGTCTTCCGTATAATGGTGTTCCAGATAATTCATCACCTTATAGGCGATCCCGGTGGATGAACTCATCTTCATCATCGACAGGGCGTTGGCACATTCTCTGAAAACGGTGATAAACATTTTTCTTAAATCGGCTCCGATACACATCTCCCAATAAAGGCGCTTTCCCAGATATTCCTTCTCCATCTCCCGAACCAGATCATAAATGTAATTCCAAACCGGTTCTTCCATGGTGAGCAGATGGGAAAAATCCGGGGGACGCCGGATGAAAATGGAGATGATCTCCGGATATTTCACCTCATTACGGAAAAAGGTAGGAGATATCTGGATAATATAGCGCTCGTAGGGATATTCCAGCACCTCAAGGGTATGCTCTTCCAACGTGTTCAGCACGATCATCCCGCCTTTGGACACTTCATATTTCTTTTCTCCCACCTGGTACAGGATTCTTCCGGAAAGAAGAAACAGCACCTGGTATGTATATTCATAGTGATGGCGAAGCTGATAATTGCAGGAACTGTACCTGTGCTCTATCCAGAAATCCTCCATAGCCTTTCCTCCGTAAAACATGATTTAGATTATTGTATCACAGATTTATCCTTTTCTTTACAACATGATGTTAAAAAATATGGTTGCCAACAGCACATTGGCCAGAATCGCAAACGGCTGGGCCGCTCCGTATCCGGTTGTCGGTTCCTCCGATCCTGTAGAACTGATCGCAGCCCCCAGCCCCGGCGCAGACGTACATCCGCCCGCAATGGCGCCGCTTAAAATGATCCAGTTCAAACCGAACAGCTTATGTCCGATCAAAAAGCTGATCAAAACAGCCACCGCCTCTACGATAATTGCGGAAACCGCAATGGCAAGACCGGAACCCATAAGAGATGTCACAACATCATACCCATAACGAAGCCCTACCACTGCCATGAAAAATGTCAGCCCCATCTGGTACATGGTGCCCAGCGACTTGGTATCCATTCTGAAATTCACAGGCCCGATCTGGCCGATATAGCTTAAAATAAGTGCCGCCAACAACACGCCTCCGGCCGCTCCCAGCGAAAAACTGCCGAAACGCCCTAACGGAATGGTAATGGTGCCCACAACAATGCCGATTACCGCAACTAAAGACATAACCATGAAGTTTAACGGCTGCTCTTTTCCATTCTTTAATGCCTCGCCGGATTCTCCGATCTCTTTCTGATATGCCTCTTTTTCCTTCTCCATATCAATCCTGAACAGCTTTGGCAAAATGGAGATCATCACCACAATTACCAGCACTCCCATGGGAAATGCCACCGTATAGCCCAGGCTGACCGCTGAAGACGCCTCTTCCTTATAGGCCGCAACCTGCTCTTCACCGAGAGACGGCGTATTCTCCTGAGTTAACGCTCCCGTCGGATCGATCTTTTTAAGCATCCGGTCCTTCTCTTCTGAGGACGCTTCCTCATAAAGCTTTGCATAATCAACGTTGCCCGCTGCGTCTAAAGCCGTTCCGTAACCCGGCGTAGTGGTCATAGCTCCTGCGTACATTCCAATCGTTTCAAACGGCGTAATGCTTCCATTAGAAGAAAGCACGGTTCCGTAAAGGACGCATGCGGTGATCATGGATACCACCGGAATGGATACTCCTATGATCACAAATTTCATTCCGTATTTCTTAAAAATGGTTCCAATGCTGTTTCCCACCTTCAAACCGATGGATACCAGAAACAGCAGAAGAAAAAAGGTAAAAAACGCCTGAGCCACCACTCCGGTGGAAAGGATTCTTTTGGCATTGGCATAGCCGATTGCGCCTTCCGAAGCGGTATGTGCCCATTTTGTAACGAAATAACCGATTATAATTCCGGTAAAAATGCCCCCGGAAACCCCAAGTGAAAAGCTTTTTATTTTTATTTTTCCAATCAGCAGCCCCGTCGCTATGGCCAGAAACATTAAGAAAAACTGGTTTGTAAATATGGTATTTATGAATTTCAACATCGTTATCCCCCTACTCTAATCAAATATGAAATATCTGTTCTGCATTACCGTAAAGAATCGCTTTTTTATCTTCTTCTCCTAAGTTAAGGCTGTCAATTGCCTTTAACGTCCGGTCAATATATCCGGGCCCTTCTTCCGGGTCAAACGGCATGTCGGAAGCGAACAGAATATGATCTTTTCCAAAGAAATCAATGCCGCAGCGGATGGCAGAGGCCGATCCGAAGGAAGCGGTATCCGCATAGAATTTTTTAAATGTATCGATCGGATCTCCCTTTAGCTTTGTCTTCGTCAATTGCGCTCTCAGTTCAGGGGCTGTCCTTCCCCCGTACATTTTAAGGCCGTTTTCGATCCTTCCCTCCAGCATGGGGATCATGGCTCCCACGTGGTGCGTCACAATTTTCAAATCAGGAAAGTCTTCAAAAATGCCGGAAAATGCCAGCCTGCACATGGCTGTCGTTGTCTGGTACGGCCAGCCGATCAAAAACCACAATTCATATTTCGAACATTCTTCTGTGGCATACTCCGGCGTTTTCTGCCCTCCTACCGGATGAAGCAGTACAGGAAGATCTAATTTTTCACAAATCTCATAAATCGGCCAGAATTTCTCCTGGTCAATCGCTTCCCCGTTCATATGCGTATAGATCTGAACCCCTTTTGCGCCCATATCCTTACACCTCTTAATCTCATCAACAGAAGCGGACACGTTGTTGAAAGGGATTCCTGCAATAAATCCATCATAATACTCCGGACATTTTTCTACAATTCTCTTTATCTCATCATTTCCCACAGCCGCAATCTTAGGGGACTTATCCGGCCCTGCAAACAGCTCCACAGGCGGAGAAACAATGTTGGGAATCTGCTTATATCCCGGAAACTGTTTCAGCACCTCCAGACGGTAGTCCATATCGGACATTGCCTGCATTTCTAAAGCTCTCACGAACATATGCGATTTGTTCGGAGATTCGTCCATAGCCATTTTTGCATAGTTCTGCGGCATCAGATGACAGAATACATCGATTGATTTCATATTGATACTCCTTCTCCTTCATTCTTGTAAAACCGGGCCCAATGATATCGCCAGTCTCACTTTCTGATTTGATAATATCATTTCTCCTAATGCCTTATCCTGTACAATCCTGCTGAAAACATGGAATATCTTGTTATATTATACCGTTATTTCTATCTCAGCAACGAATAATTATGCATAATTCATAAATTGTCATTTGGATTTTTGTCAATTCTAATTAATTCAAAGTAATAAAAAAATAACCCAATTACCCTCCAAAGAAAGTAATCAGATTATTCACATTAATAAAACTCTTTTCATCTTTTCCTACGCCAGCCAAAACCAGCCCGCCCCAGGGAACCGTGGAGAAACGGCGGCAGCCGGAGGCCGGATCAAGGCCGGGGAACGATGGGAGGGATCAGGTTCGTTTGCAGGAGTTGTAGATTTACTTAGGCGGTGGGATTTTGCGTTGCACGGTCCAAATAAAATTGTTTGAGCGGCTTCACCGCGAGTTTTTTATTTGGACCGTGCGCTTTTAGCAAAATTCCAGCGTCTTAGTAAATCTTAACTCCGAAACCCGTAACCTGATCCCTCCCATCGTTCCCCGGCCTTGATCCGGCCTCTGGCTGCCGCCGTTTCTTCACGGTTCCCTGGGGCGGGCGTACTTTTATCCCTTAACAGCCCCCGCCACAACGCCTTCAATAATATATTTCTGGCAGAACAGATAAAATATAATAATCGGGATAATCGCCAGCACCAAAAGCGCCATCAACGATCCATAATCCTTGGACCCGTAAGACCCCATCAGATACTGCACAACCACCGGAATGGTCTTATACGGAGTGGAAACGCCGATTACAAGATAAGGAAGCAGATAGTCATTCCAGATCCACATCGCGTTCAGGATCGCCACCGTAATGGCCGTAGGTTTTAAAATCGGCATAACAATCTTAAAAAATGTTTCCAGCGGATTGCAGCCGTCGATCATGGCCGCCTCTTCGATCTCATAAGGAATCGCTTTCACAAAACCGCAGAACATGAACACCGAAAGCCCGGCCCCAAATCCCAGATACAGCACCACCATACCCAGCGGATTATTGAGCCGCATCATATCCGCCAGTTTGGACATGGTGAACATGATCATCTGAAACGGTACAACCATGGAGAATACAAACATATAATAAAGGGCGCTGGTCACCTTTGACTTCACCCTGGTGATATACCAGGCCGTCATGGAGGTGAACAAGATAATCACTCCCACCGAACACACAGTGATAAATGAAGACCAGCCAAAAGCCGCAAAGAACCCCGTTTTTCTGATTCCTTCCGTGTAATTTTCCATTCCAACGAACAAATCGCCGGACGGCCATGCAAAGGGACTGTCGCTGATGTACAGTTTTCCCTTAAAGGAGTTCATCAGAATAAAGAAAATAGGTACCAAAAAGATTACAACAAGCGCACACAGTATGACAAATAGAAATGGGTGCTCCATTTTTCGTGTTCTTGTACTCATCAGCTCTCAACCTCCTTCTTTCTGGTAAATGCCAGCTGCGTCATGGCAATTCCGGCCACAATTATGAAGAATACCACCGCCTTGGCCTGGCCTACTCCTTCAAATCCGACTTTGCCGTAAAATGTATTAAAGATATCCAGTGCCAGCATGGCCGTCTTATTGGAAGGCCCGCCGCCTGTTAAAGCAAGGTTCTGGTCAAACATCTTAAAAGAATTGGCAATACTTAAAAACAGGCAGATGGTAATGGACGGCATGACCATGGGAATCGTCACTCTTGTAAGCGTCTGCAGCTTCCCGGCCCCGTCTATCCTGGCCGCTTCCAAGATGTCTGTGGATACATTTTGAAGCCCGGCGATGTAGATGATCATGATATAACCGATCAGCTGCCAGTTCATCAGAATAATCATCCCCCAATAGCCGTAGCTTGGGTCCATCAGCATGGTGACGCCGATCTGGGAAAGCACGCCGTTAATCATGGACTGCCAGATATACCCCAGCACGATGCCGCCGATCAGGTTTGGCATAAAAAACACGGTTCTGAATATATTGGTTCCTTTGATCTTCTGCGTCAGCATCAGCGCCAGAATGAACCCGCATACATTGATGGTAATAACCGCAACTGCCG
Source organism: Clostridium sp. chh4-2 (assembly GCF_002899675.1). Classification (GTDB taxonomy): domain Bacteria; phylum Bacillota; class Clostridia; order Lachnospirales; family Lachnospiraceae; genus CHH4-2. The sequence continues at coordinate 62,326 of NZ_PKUU01000015.1, forward strand.
CAAATTTAACAGTAAACCACAGGGCATTTAAAAAATCCTGGTTGGTAAACGCTTTAATATAGTTGGAAAAACCTACAAACGTGGCATTTGTGACCGTTGTAAAATCACAAAATGACAGATACAGCCCCATAACAAACGGTATAACAAACGCGATGAAAAATGCAATCAGTGTGGGCAGTACAAAAATTGCGAAATAGCGTTTCATAGTTTTACCCATAATTGTGCCTCCTTTTATTTGGCAGCTTCCTTCTCCGTCTTCCACTGCTCAACCACAACCGATTTCACCTCATCCCAGTTCATCGTTCCCTGGGCATATTCTAACAGGGCGCTTCCGAAATTGTCCTTAAATGTCTGGCTTGGGAATGTGGTAAATACCCATGGAATGTTGGTTTTATCGCTTTCCATAGACGCCAGCAAAAGCTGTGCCAGAGGATCGGTTGGTTTTTCATCCTCGCCGAATGTTGTAAATGGAGCGATATTGCCCAAACGGTTTGTCATATAATCTTTTCCTGTTTCAGAATTAATCAGCCAGTAAACAAAATCCAGAGAAGCCTTCTGGCTGGCCTCGGAAACCTGTTTATTGATACAGAAATAGTTTTCAGTTCCTGAACATAAGCCCTGATTCTCTTCATCCGGAAGTCCCATGTAAATTGGTAAGATTCCGATGTCTTCCGCTTTCACCACATTACCGGATACGTCTGCGATCTGTCCCCACGCCCAGTTGCCGTTCTGCACCATAGCAGCCTGGCCCAATGCAAATTCTGCCATGGAATCGTTTACACCTTTGCTTCCCAGCATTTTCGGATCTGTGGTGGAATTGTTGATGTAAAGATCGAAGATATTTTTAAAATTGTCTCCGTATGTAAATTCAATTTCAGCCAGGTCATCCACATTTTTATCTTTATATTCCTGGTAAACCGGAAGGTTTGCCGTGTGGGTCTGCCATCTCCATTCTTCTCCCGGAAGCAAAGAGGTGGATGCAAATACGCCTTTGATTCCCAGCTGGTCTTTCTTGGACTGCATATCTTCCACAACCGCTTTTAAAGTGTCAAAATTAATGATCTCATCCGTAGATTTGACAACGGCTCCGTCCATTTCAAAATACTTTTTCATGATGGCGTTGTTATAGATGATTCCGTATCCCTCGATTGCAAACGGCACGCCGTAAACACCGCCGTCATCTCCGGTGATCGCTAAGGACTGGTCGATCAAAGCTTTATAAAAATCGCTGTCTTTTAAATCCAGGCAGTAATCCTTCCAGGACTGATAGCCGATGGGGCCGTTGATCTGGAATAATGTGGGGGCGTCTGTTTTGGCGATTTCAGACTTTAACGTGGATTCGTAGTTTCCGCCTGCCGCAGTCACCACTTTCACCTCAACTCCTGTTTCCTCTTTATAAACCTTTGCAATCTCTTCCCAGACATCTGTAACTTCCGGTTTAAAGTTAAGATAGTAAACCTTTCCCACATTGTCGTTCTTTTTGTTCCCCGACGCACAGCCGCTGAGAACCGCTGCCGCCATAGCCGCGCAAAGGATTCCTTTTACTAAATTTTTTCTCATGACTTTCTCCTCCTGGATTTAATTTTTATTATGTAATTGTTCAGTGCCCTCACAATTACGGGCAAAAATCCTCTCTGAACAAGGCATTTCTCTTTCCGGTTACGTTACCGGAAACGTTTCCAAAAATGGCAATAAAACTTTTATTAAGCTGTGAACCTGAATCTGTCACGCTCTTTCTCTATCTGAAACTTCCCTCTTAAAATTTATCATATGCGATTACAACCGCCTGATAAGGATTCAGTATTAACCGTTGATTGTCCATCGTGAAATCCTCACAGTTATTGATGAGCAGCGTTTCTTTTCCCTTACAGCCCTCAATCGTTTCCAGACTTATCTCTCTGTCCCGGCCGTCGAAATTGCCGACCACCAGAATGTCCTGATCTTCTCCCCTTCTCACATATGCCATGATATCTTTTTCACCGGACAACACCGGTTCGGTCTTTCCATAGACAACCGTATTTTCGTAAACCGGATTTCTTCTCAGTGAGATCAGTGCACGGTAAATGGCATAAACGCTGTCCTTCCGTCCCATCTGTTCCTCTGCATTGATATCCGGATAATCAGGATTGACAGCCAGCCATGGACGCCCTTTGGTAAATCCGGCGTTGTCTTCGCCGTTCCACTGAAATGGGGTTCTCGCATTGTCCCGGCTGTAGTGGTTGATGATCTTCAATGCCTCTTCTTCACTGTACCCCACTTCCAGACAACGGCGGTATTCGTCCTTCGATCCCACATCATCCACCTCGTCTATGGACTTAAAAACCGTATTTTCCATTCCCAGCTCCTGTCCCTGATAGATAAAAGGAATGCCTTTCAGCATAAAATACATAACTGCCAAAAGTTTCTTTCCCCGTTCATTCCGGGCGCCATCTGGCAGGTAGTGGCTGACGCCTCTCGGCTCATCGTGATTTTCGATGATATTGGCCAGATATCCCACGCCTTCGCTCCGCCTCTGGCTTTCAAAACAGCACCTCTTGTAATCTTCCGGCGCCGGCTTTCTGCAGTCATACCATCCGAGCGGCGATTTGCCTTCCACGGTCTGACGGAAATCAAACATGGAGGAAAAATATCCGTTTTCCCCGATGAAATCAGGAAGCTCTTCTTCTTTTTCATTGAACACTTCACCTACAGTAAATGCGTCGTGAAGCTTAAATGTCCGGTCCCTCATCTCGCCTAAAAATTCGCCGATTCCCCTGGCGTCCGCAAGAACCTGCCCCATATCACACAATCCGTCTTCCCGGTCCGCCGGATAATCCCGAAACGGCAGCGGTTTCTTGATATTGATGATCGCATCGATCCGGAAACCTGCCAATCCCTTTTCCAGCCACCAGTTGATCATCCGGTAAATGGATTCGCGCAGCTTTGGATTCTCCCAATTGAGGTCCGGCTGCTTTTTATGAAATACATGCAGATAGTAATAATCCGTTCCGGGCACCTGCTCCCATACCGGGCCTCCGAAATAAGACCTCCAATTGCAGGGCAGTTTCCCATCCTTTGCCTTTTCCATGTAGAAAAACTTTCCGTACTCCCCGTCCGGATCTTCACACGCCTTTTTAAACCATTCATGCTCATCCGAACAGTGATTCACCACCAGATCCATCAGAACATGCATATCCCTTTTCTTCGCTTCTGCCAGCAAAGTATCCATGTCCTCCATGGTTCCGAACTGGGGATCTATCTGATAATAATCTGCGATATCATACCCCTGATCCGCGCATGGGGACAGATAAACAGGAGAAATCCACAGGATGTCGATGCCCAGTTCCTTCAGATAGTCCAGTTTTTCCATAATCCCTTTGATATCCCCGATTCCGTCTCCATTGGAATCATAAAAGCTTTTGGGATAAATCTGGTATGCGGTCTTATTATGCCACCATTTTTGTTCCATTGTATCCTCCTTTAAGGCTGCCAGTTCCAGCGGCCGTACCGCAGAGTAACAGCTCCTATATTTTCAACCGTTTTCTTGGACAACTGCCCCGGTATCAGACGCCATTTCCAGTTGGTTCCCACTGTAGAAGGCAGATTGATCCGCGCCTTATTGTCCAGTCCCAGGTAATCCTGAAGCGGAATGATGCAGATTCTGGCCTGACTGCGCATTACCAGGCTGATAAACGACTGGTTGAGCTCTTCATCAGGCGTGTAATAATCATTCAGATAGTCCCGGGCCAGTTTCTGTTCCTCCGGCTGAATGGAACGGTACCATCCGGCAATGGTTTCATTGTCATGGGTTCCCGTATAAACCACGCAGTTTTCCGGATAATTATGGGGAAGATAATCGCTGGCGCATCCCGAATCCCTGGCGTCAAATGCGAATTCCAGCACCTTCATTCCCGGATACCCGCTGTCTCTCACCAGCTGCCTTACCGAATCGGTCACATATCCCAGGTCCTCCGCGATAATCTCCTTCTCACCTAACTCGGACCTTACCTTGCGAAACAGCTCAATTCCCGGCCCCTGTTCCCAGTGGCCGGGGGCCGCAGTCGCCGCCCCCGCCGGAACGGAAAAATACTGGTCAAATCCCCGGAAATGATCGATCCGCACCACATCATACAGCCGGTAACAGTAAGAAAGCCGTTCCAGCCACCACCGGTATCCCGTATTCCTGTGATAATCCCACCGGTAAAGCGGATTTCCCCAAAGCTGTCCGGTGGCTGAAAATCCATCCGGCGGGCATCCCGCTACCGCAGTCGGAGCGTTGTCGCCGTCCAGCTGGAACAGTTCCGGATGCGCCCAGGTATCCGCGCTGTCCAAGGCCACATAGATGGGAATATCCCCGATTATCCGGATTCCCCGGCCGTTTGCATAAGCCTTCAATTTCTTCCACTGCTTCATAAATGTAAACTGGAGATATTCGTGGAACTCGATTTCAAAATACAGTTCCTTCCGGTAATAATCCAGGGCGTTCTGTCTCCTGAGCCGTATATCCTCCGGCCACTCTGTCCAGGCCTTTTCCTCAAATCTTGTTTTTACCGCCCGAAACAGCGCATAATCCTGCAGCCACCAGTTATTTTCCTCTTTAAACCGAACAAATTCCCCGTTTTCGGCAATCCGGCTCCGCTCATAGGCCTTGCGAAGCAGCGGATAGCGCGCCGCATATACCTTAGCATAATCCACGCTTTCAGGCGTTCTGCCGAAATCCGCCGCCCCGCATTCCTTCCGGCTCAGCACGCCTTCTTCTATCAGCTCTTCCAAACTGATGAAATAGGGATTTCCCGCAAATGTGGAAAATGACTGATAGGGTGAATCCCCGTAACTGGTAGGCCCTAACGGCAGAATCTGCCAATAGGACTGGCCCGCCAGTTTCAGCTGATCCACAAACTCATACGCTTCTTTAGAAAAGCATCCGATCCCATACCTGGAAGGCAGGCTGGAAACCGATAATAAAATTCCGCTTTCTCGTTTCATATTATTCCTCATTTCCATGCAGATTTTCCCGCATACCGGAATCCGCGGACACCGCTTTGCCTGATCCGCATTCTGCTGATATTCCAAAATGATCCGATACCACAGGATAACATTTCCCGTCAAACAGGACACGGGAACATTTAACCGGCATTTTCCGGTCCGCCCAGATGTAATCAATCCTCATGGCCCTTTTCTCTTTTTTATCCTTCCAGCCGTCAATGGAATGATCCACCGTATTGCCGCCGTCCTTTTCCTCTGCCAGCTCATAGGAATCCTGCCAGCCGGATTTTTTAATCAAATCATATCCTTCCCCCGGGATATGGGAAGGGGAATTAAAGTCTCCCATCAGCCACGACGGCGCTCCTTCTTGCGGTTTAACCAGGCCGGCGATCCGTTTCCACTGTTCATAAAACGGTTCCTCTTCATCCTGCCACCAGCCCATATGAACGCTGTAAAACTGCTGAGACCCCCGGTCTGTCATAGCTGTGATTCCCAGAATCTTTCTGGTCTTCCAGTTCCGGTAATCGTGGGTCTTTGTTATAAAAAACTGTCCGGTATCAAGAACCGGGAAACGGCAAAACAGCGCCAGGCCTTCATCGTATCTCTCATACCCGATTTTTGCCGAAACCCAGGTCCAGGAATAGGATACGCCCCGTTCCAACAGCATCTTCGCCGCCCGGTAACCGTGATTGTCTTCCCGTATCACGGCCTCTTCACAGTCATCTCCAAGCTCACAGGGAATATAGCCGGACCGTTCCAGAAGATCCACAGGCACAGGCGCCTTTGTCCTGGTCTGGTTTACCTCCTGAAGGGCGATCACATGGGGCATTTCCCGGCAGATTCCCTCGACGAACTGCTCCAGTTTCTCCTCGTAATGTTCTTCTTCCAGACTGTGCGTGTTTAATGTTATAAGCTTCATATCCGCTCCTATAAAATATCGTTGATATCCGATTTCATCACATCCGCCTTAGGACCGTAAACCGCCTGGATTCCCTGGTCCTTTTTAATCAGTCCCATGGCTCCTTCCGCCTTCCAGGCCGCCGCGTCCGCCACTTTAGCCACATCCTTAACCGTCACCCTAAGCCGCGTCATGCAGGCGTCCACCAGCACGATATTCTCTCTGCCTCCCAAAAGGCCGATAATCCGTTCCGCCTGGCCTCCGCCGCCGGTTACAGCAGCTTGGGAATCATTTTCGTCGGAACCGCTGTCATCGGTATAGTTGCCCAGACGCCCGGGCGTTGCAAAATGGAATTTTCCGATCATAAAATAGGCCACCGCATATCCCACCGCAAAGAACACGGCAACGCATATCACAAAGTTAATGATATCTCCGGTCAGCCCCGCTTTCACCGACATGGGAATACGGGTTAAAAACTCCAGATTTCCAAAGGAATGCAACCTCAGGTTGATAACACCTGCCAAAGCAAACGCGCATCCCTGTAAAACCGCATAGATCAGATACAAAGGCAGAGCGCAGAACATGAACATAAATTCCAGCGGCTCCGTAACGCCTGTCAAAAATACCGCCAGCACCGTTGAGATAAACATGGAACGGTATTTATGCTTTTTGTCCGCATCCACTCTGCGGTACATGGCAAGAGCGATTCCCAGAAGGAGGCCTGTGGCCCCGATCATCTGTCCCACCTTGAATCTGGCAGGCGTAACCGTGGTTAAAAGCTGCTGATATCCGGCCATATCGCCTGCATCTTTCAGATTAATCAAATCCGTGGCCCATGCCAGCCACAGCGGGTCCTGGCCGAACACCTGAGAGCCTGCATTCACTCCGCTTAAAATCGTATAAGTACCGCCGAAAGAAGTGTAATTCATCGGTATTGTCAGCATATGGTGAAGTCCGAACGGAAGCAGCAGCCTTTCCAGCGTTCCATAGACAAATGGAGCCAGCACAGGAGAGGTGTCGGATGAATTGGCAATCCAAACGCCGAAATCATTGATTCCGGTCTGAACCACCGGCCATACAAACGCCAGAACTACGGAGATAATCACGGACCAGAGAATTACCACCAGAGGAACGAACCGTTTTCCGTTGAAGAAAGCCAGCGCGTCGGGAAGCTTTCTGTAATTGTAATATTTGTTATAAATCACTCCGCCTGTAAATCCGGCTATGATTCCTACGAACACGCCCATATTAAGCGCCGGTGATCCCAACACCGAAGTAAAATAACCGTTTACCAGAATTTCCTGACCGAGTAAGGTATGGGTCACTGCCGCAGGATCGGCCAGATCAGCGCTGCTCACCCCGAAAAGCGCTCCTGTAATCACATTAATCAGAATAAATGCGATCACAGCCGCAAATGCTCCGCCCGCCTTTTCCTTAGCCCAGGAACCTCCGATGGCAACGGCAAACAGAATGTGCAGGTTATTGATAATCGCCCAGCCGATATTCTCCATGGTACTTCCCAGGGTGAGTATCATGCCGATATCCCCGCCGCTCATCTGCACCAGTTTGCCAATGCTGATCATCAATCCGGCCGCCGGCATCACGGCGATTACCGTCATAAGAACTTTTCCCAGCTTTTGAAGGAAGTCAAAATTGATAATGGATTTCTTATTGCGGGACGGTTTCCCATCCCCTTTGGATTCCGGCTCATTCTGCGTCTGGTGATCCGGTTCTTTTATTTCCTCCGCTTCTATAATGGAAACTACGGCGTCTTCCCCTGCCTTCACCGCGCCGGTTCTGCATTCCATCCTGCGCCCATCCAATCCTCCGCAGATGATTACCGGCGTGACCGGATTCACCTGCTTTTCCAGAAGCCCTTTTAAATCTGCCTCTGCAACCAGGTCTCCGGCTTTCACCTTGTCGCCAGGTTTAACATGGCAGGTAAAAAATTCCCCTTTCATGGAAACCGTCTCCAAACCGAAATGAACCATCACTTCAATTCCATCCTCTGAACGGAATCCGTATGCGTGCAGAGTTTCAGCCACGGAAACCACTTCCCCGTCCACCGGGCTCAGAATCTTTCCGTCCTCCGGTATAACAGCCGCCCCGTCCCCTATGATCTTCTGTGAAAATACCGGGTCCGGCACGTCTTCCATGGGAACCGCCGTTCCGGTCAGCGGTGACAGAATCCTGATTTTGCTCAACCCATCCTTCTTCTCTTTCATATCCTACCTCCTGGGAATCTCGTTGCATTGTTTGCGCAACCGCTTGCATTAAATATAGAATAGTTGCACTAACTTTTCAACTGTTATTTTAATATTTTAGCCTTTTCTACTTTTTACACAAAATACGCATTCCGTTTTTGTGCACTTTTTAATGCATTTAAGGCTGTTTCATGGCTTCTTTTTGCACGATTGTTGCATATTTTTATGCAAATACATTTGACAAAATTTGCATAAAAATATAAAATAAGAGTAACAAATGATTTTATTTAAGGAGATTATTATGCCCGTTACGATTAAAGATGTTGCCGCCCTTGCCGGCGTTTCGCCTTCTACAGTATCACGCACATGCAAAGACCATCCTTCTATCAGCAAGCAGACAAAAGATAAAGTGCGGTCTGCCATGGCAAAACTGGGCTATGAACCGAATTTCCAGGCCAGCAGTTTAGCCACACAGAATTCCCGCACCATCGGAATCATCCTGCCGCCGTCGGAAAAAGAGGCGTACCAGAATTCCTTTTATCTGGAAGTGATCCGCGGAATCAGCCAGTTCTGCAATCAGAAGCAGTACATCAACACGGTGATTACGGGCCAGAATGAGGAAGAGATTCTGCGCGCCATTAAAACCATGTCGAAAACCGGGCTGGCGGAAGGCTATATCGTATTATACTCCAAGGAACAGGACCCTGTCCTGGATTATCTCTATGAAGAGGGACTTTTATACGTATTGATCGGCAAAGCCTACCGCAATGTCAATCAGACGATCTACGTGGATAATGACAATGTGCTGGCCGGAAGAGAAGCCGCCGCTTACCTCCTGGGCCTGGGGCACAAACGGATCGCCTACCTGTCAGGGGATCACTCCCTCTTATTCAACAGCGACAGAAAGGCAGGATATATGCTGGCGCTGACGGAAAAGCAGATTCCATTTCTTCCGGAGTTCTGCGTGGAAGTGCCTGAGGTGTCGGAAGCGCAGAATCAGACCTTATACGAACTTTTAACCCGCAGCGACCGGCCAACCGCAGTTTTGGTCAGCGATGATATTCTGGCAATGGCTTTGGAAAAGATCTGCATCAGCCTGGGATTGTCCATACCGGACGATTTGTCCATCATTTCCTTCAATAATTCACTGTTTGCCCGGCTATCTTCACCGCCGCTGACATCCATGGACATCAATTCCTGCCAGCTGGGCATCGAGGCGGCTTCACAGATGATCAGCCATATCGAAAATCCCGATTTGATGGCCACTAAGATCATTGTGCCACATCATATGGTGGAGAGGGACAGCTGTGCAGAAAACAGTTCGTCCGGTCAGGTTTAGAGGGGAAGCCGGGATGAGAGAAGAAATGCCCGATGTAAAAGCAAGGATAACTTTAACAGGGCGGGACTTTGTATGCAGCGGATACCGGCCTGCCCACAGGATTGGAGATTATCTTACCACCGGAGTGCAGGAATACCGGAATGGGGAGACGTTAAAAAGGGGCGAAATGGCTGAAGGAGTTATCTATTTTCTTTCACCGGAGTATTATCCCCATTCATTAAAATGCGGAATGAAGATTTATTTTCAAGAGGGCGCACGGATTACGGGGTATGTGGAGATTTTGGAAATATATAATGAGATTTTAAGAGCATAACTTTATGTTGGCCTGCGCCCGGTCAGCGCGCGGCAAGTAAAGACAGGAGGAAGCGTCAAGATTCTTGGCGCTTCCTCCTGCCTTTGTTCATTTCCAGTTATTCTTTTATCTTTTTATATATGAAAACAACTAAATTCCAAAACGCTACAATTATCACAGCCAACGCTATATTAAATATCGGAAACATGAGATATTCGATTCCATTAAGAAAATGTTCCCAGCCGCCATAGGCTTGCGGAACAATCTGCAAGGCAATAATAATCCGCCCAAATATTAAATTCTCCACGCCCCATACAAGCAATACGGTTAAGGTATTCACCCATCCCGGAACGGAATCATAATGCACCTTTTTTTGAAAGATTAAATAAGCGATGGGAATGATAACAGGGAGAAAAAGGAGTGCTGTATAAAGCAGGATATCATTGGAAACTGTTTCCGAAAGATAATCTCCAAACACAAAAATTATCCAGCAAATGATCTGCGTCACTGTAACAATGCTTATGATCTTCATGGTTTCCTCTCCTTTCAAACGCCCGGTTTACTTTTTTAATTATATCATGGAGCTGTTGAAGTCACAATTTCCAAATAGGCAACTATCAAGTAAAAGGTGGAATATTTTGACATTTTATGACGCCTCAGAACAAGATTTTCCTTTTTTAGTTACGATGTCGTTAAGCATCATTTGAAACTATTTTCAACGCATTTTACGTGTGCTACCATCCTAGTACATCCTTCGTAAATTTGCCGAACGATGTACTAATGTAAAGGGAATACTCAGTGTTAAAAACAGGAGGGATTTATCCATGAGGAGAAAGTTAACAAAAATACTGGCCCTGGCATGCTGCGCTGCGCTCACATGCCTGTCAGTAAGCGGGTGTGCAAATACTCAGGAAAAGAGAACCATCCGGATTGGCCATAACCAATCCACCAATCATCCAACTCATATCGCGCTGACCGCTTTTCAGGACTTTATCAACGAAAAGCTGGGCGACAAATACGTAGTTGAAGTGTATCCAAGCGAACTGTTAGGTTCGCAGACCGACATGGTACAGCTGACGCAGACAGGCGCAATTGATTTCTGTGTTGCCAGCAACGCCATCTTGGAAACATTCAGTAAGAACTATGAAATCTTTAATCTGCCTTATCTTTTCGCAAGTCCTGACGCCTATCATCACGTTATGGACGACCCGGAAGTGACCGGACCGATCTTTGATTCCACGAAAAAAGCCGGATTTACAGCTGTAACCTGGCTGGATGCGGGCACAAGAAATTTCTATACCATCAATAAGCCGATTGAATCACCGGCCGATTTGAAGGGGCTGAAAATCCGTGTACAGCAGTCGCCCACCAATATTGAGATGATGAAGCTGTTAGGCGGTTCCGCCACGCCCATGGGATTCGGAGATGTATATACGGCCCTTCAATCCGGAATTATAGACGGTGCGGAAAATAATGAGATGGCTTTGACCGATAACGGCCATGGAGATATCTGCAAATATTACTCTTATGATATGCATCAGATGGTGCCTGATATTTTAATCGGAAACAATGCATTTATGGAAGGGCTGTCCGATGAAGACCGGGCCGTATTTGAAGAAGGTTTCCGCCTGGTGAACCAGGTTGAAAGGGAAGAATGGGTAAAGGCCGTGGACAACGCCAAAGACCGGGCTGCAAACGACCAGAACGTGAATTTCGTCTACCCGGACCAGAAACCATTTGTAGAAGCCTGCAAGCCGCTTCATGCCACGGTGCTGAGCAACAATCCGGCCCTGCAGCCAATCTATGATGCAATCCAGAAATATAACGCAGAATATCCTGCTGAAGCGGAATAGGGGGAAACAAAATGAAGCAGTTAAGAAATACATTGACTCATATATTAAACGGCCTTGCCGGAATCAGTTTCCTGGCTATGGTCATTCTGACCTGCTGGCAGGTGCTTACCAGATACATACTGCAGAATCCGTCGTCCTGGTCTGAGGAACTGGTTTCCTACTTATTTGCCTGGATGTCCCTTTTGGGCGCTAGTTTAATTACCAGCGAACGCGGCCATATGAACATTCCGGTAATCGTGGAGAAAATGCCGGAAACACTGAAAAAGGGATTTGCCGTATTTGCGGAAGTCGTTGCATTCGTATTTTCCGCTGTTATCCTCCTGTACGGAGGCGTGCAGATCACCAGCCTGGCAATGGGACAGATGACCTCTTCCCTGGGCGTTGCCATCGGCGTCTTCTATATCGTACTTCCTCTCAGCGGTATTCTGAATATGGTCTACACGGCCATGAATATCTATGACATTGTAAAAGGAAATATACCGGTATTACCAACCAGCGAAGAAGATGCCCTGGTGGAGAACCTTGAAAAGGAGGAAGCGTAAATTATGGCAATGCAGTCTTTAGCAATCATCATTATTGTTCTTGCAGTATTCCTGATCGCCGGAGTTCCCATCTCCTACGCAATCGGTATCTCTGCCCTGGCCGCCATTCTTCAGATGGTGTCCTTAGATGTTTCCGTGTTAACCGCAGCCCAAAGAACATTTGTGGGCATGAGCAAATTCAGCCTGACAGCGATTCCATTCTTTGTCCTGGCAGGAAATCTGATGAATCAAGGGGGGATTGCCAAGCGGCTGGTGGATTTCGTGCTGGCCATCTTAGGAAAACTTCCCGGCGCTCTTTTAGTAACCAACGTAGGAGCCAATGCTTTATTCGGCGCTATCTCAGGTTCCGCTTCCGCAGCGGCAGCCGCAGTCGGAAGCATGGTTCAGGAAGGCGAGGATAAACAGGGCTACGAACGGGCTGTCTGCGCAGCTACCAACGGGGCTTCCGCCCCATCCGGCCTCTTAATCCCGCCGTCCAATGCTCTCATCACCTATTCACTGGTTTCCGGCGGCACGTCGGTAGCCGCTCTGTTCTTAGCCGGCTATATTCCCGGCATTTTATGGGCCATCTGCTGCGTGGTTGTGGCGGTTATCATTGCCCGGAAAAAGGGTTATAAAGGAACTCCGGGAAAATTTGACTGGAAAACGCTGGGAACCGCTACATTAAAGGCAATTCCCGCCCTGTCCTTAATCGTTGTCGTTATCGGCGGAATTATCGCAGGCGTATTCACCGCAACCGAAGGTTCGGCCATCGCCGTTGTATACGCACTGATTCTGGGCATCTGCTACCGCAATATCACGGTAAAAAGCTTTTGGAAGATTCTGGTGGACAGCGCCAAGATGAGCGGCATGATCGTATTCCTGATCGGCGTATCCAATATCCTTGGATGGGTTATGGCATTTACACAGATTCCGCAGGCGATCTCCGCAGGGCTTTTGGGGCTGACCAACAGTCCGGTTATCATCCTGCTGATCATGAATGTGATTTTGCTAATCGCCGGAACATTTATGGATGTAACTCCTGCAATTTTAATTTTCACTCCATTGTTCCTGCCGATTGTTAAGACATTTGGCATGCATCCGGTTCATTTTGGCCTGATCCTGGTTTATAACCTCTGTATCGGTAATATCACTCCTCCAGTGGGGAATACGCTGTTTGTGGCGATTAAGGTTGGAAAGACTTCGCTGGCTAAAGTTATGCCTTATATGCTGATGTTTTATGCGTCCATTTTGGTGGGGTTGATTCTGGTAACTTATATACCGGCTGTTAGCATGGCTTTGCCTACTATGGCGGGGCTGATTAAATAAAAAGGGGTGTAATACGGTATCACTGACGTTTAGGCAGGCATTGGTACAGATTATTACGCAAAACTGAAAAACAGCAGTATTCCGCTCATTCATTGCGGAATACTGCTGTTTTTTCAAATGCTTTTTTCACTTCATAGTAGACGTCCTGAAAGGACAGCCTCTCGTTTTCACAGATCCTTTTCACACTCTCATATTCCGGATAACAGCGGACGTTCTCCCCTTTTCGCACCATCTTCACCTCAGCGCGCCCATACTTGGTGTCAATTTCTGTTCTTTCTCGCTCCAATCTCGTCGTCTGAACCGGATATTTGCGTATGCCCAGCGTGGTTGTATGTTCGAAGATGATGTCTTCCAAGCGGCTGACTAGTTTTTGAGTACAGATAACCTTCAGAAGATATGCCGGCCGGTTTTTCTTCATAAAAACCGGACAATAACATGCGTCATTCGCCCCTTCATTCATCAGTTTTTCCATCACATATCCAAGGGCCTCTCCGCTGCAATCATCCATATTCGTCTCAAGTACCCAGATTTCCTCCCCGTTTTCCCATGAACTGCTGTTTTGCACCTTTTTTATCCTTCCCTAACTGCGGCCGGTGTTTTGGCTGTTTTTCCATCTGCCAGAATGCCCACAGCCACTCCGCCCACTAAAGACCAGAATGCTGAACCGATTCCCAAGATTGTGATTCCGCTCATGCCTATGACAAAAGCTGCAAATGCACCTGTTTTATACATTCCAGAGCCGAAAGCATCTTTCAGAGCGTTAATCAGAATATTAATCATTGCCAATCCGGCCAGCAGTGAAACCAACGCGCTGGGCAGCCCGGCAACGATGCCGAGAGCATAACTTGCCAGGACTCCGAATACAATCAATCCGATTCCATTTAAAACTGCGCCGCCGTAACGATATTCCTTTGGTCCATTGCCGTCCGCTGCAATGATTGCTGTCATAGGGCCTGCGATATTGGCATTGTGCCCTCCAAAAAAGGACGTTACGATTCCGCCGATTCCGGATGCAATGGTCATTGCATTGATGGGCACTTTATATCCGGCTCCCTTTAACACGCCTATGGCCTGGGCATTTTCGGCCCCGATTACCAAAACAGCCAGAGGGATTGATACCGACATGATCGTTCCCGGATTCAGCTTAGGCATGATTAACATTGGGCCCGCCAAACCGTAGTCCGACACTTCAAAATGAAACTGCCCCCGAACTACAGCAGCAAGAATGCCAAAAAGCAAAGATCCAAGAACCGGAGGGATTTTCTTAGTAATCAATGGAGTGATTAAAAACGCGCAGATACAGACAGCGCCGACCACAATATCGGCTTTCGCATTTAAAACAATCCCGGTACCGTATTTCATGAATACTCCGGCTATCATTCCCATAACAATGGGCAAAGGAATCCAATCCATAATTTTCTTCACCCATCCCGTTATTCCGAGCAGAAATACAAGGATACCTGCGATCAGAAATGCTCCTGCCGCCTCATTAAAGCTGTATCCCGAGATAGCCTGTCCCACCATCGCAACTCCCGGAATTGACCATGCCCCTACGATCGGCATCTTATAATATAATCCCAGGAAAAAGCTTAACAGGCCTCCTGCGATGTAAACGGTAGACACCCAGGATAATGTCTGCGCCTGAGTAAATCCGGCATTCTGCCCCGCCTGAAATGCCAGAATTGCCGGGCCGGTATAGGCAAATGCCAATGCCACCAGCGCTCCGCCGATGGTTCCCGGGTTAACCGCCTTTTTAAAATCCCTGATTCCTGATTTAAATCCTGGCCCCTGCTCAATCATATTCAATCGTTTTCCTTCCAAATGTAACCCCTCCTTTCTCAAATCAAAGATAATCTTCTCTGATCGGTGAAAATACATCCATATTCACAACTCTCTGCTCCCCGATTACCGACAAATCATGATGTGCATTCGGCGGAATTCTAACCATATCTCCTGGCTTCATCACCTTTTTTTCCTCGCCAACCGTCACCTCGCATTCCCCTTCCAATATACAAAGAAGCTGCTCATGAGGATGGGAATGAGGGAACGGCGGGAAACCGGGTTCAATTGTATTTAATACCAGCATTACGTTCTCGCCGGAAAATACCTGGCGGACAGCTGTTTCATGAAACGGCTTTTTTTCAATGTTCTTCCAGTTTGCAATTTCCATCAAATTCTTCTCCCTTCTTTAAACCATATTTCTCTGCGCCAGCCACTTTGGCATTAATTCTTCGTCCACTTTTTTGCGCACAGCCGGCACCCGTTCTAACAGAAACTCTCTCAGTTCCCTGCTCATGTTGATTCCGCCTACAGCCCCGTCAAAGGCCACAAGATTTCTGCAGCCGCTCATCTTCATGGTCAGATTCACCGCGGTAAGCAGGTCGGGCGCGATCAGAGAATCTTTGGTATAACCTGCATTTTGTTCATCCAGGTCAAATACCGCTTTTAACTTTTCCCCTACAATGATGGACGGTATCTGGGCCGAAAAGAAGCCGCCGGGATAGCCTTTGCAGGAATAGTTATTGATCATCGCCTTTAACGCACCGCTCACCTTTGGCACCTCTTCCACGTTTGTCTTCCCGTGCTCGTCGTAACACTGTTCCGTGTAAAATGAATAGGGCGTGACCGGGTGGTCCAGATCAAACGGATCGGTTCCGATCTGTAAAAAGGCGGCGAAAATCAATCCTCCGGCGGATACATAGGATAAGGGCGCATGACAGTCCAGAACGGCGATGCATCCGGTATCCTCCAACTCGTTCAGCAGTGTGATCAGTTTTCCGTATTCCTCCAGCATTTTTCTCGTGGATCTCTCATTTAACCGGAACAGGTCATTGTCCGCGTCCACGCCCATAATCCCGTTGGGAGACACCTTTAACATAACGGAAAACAGCATCTTTTCCTGAACAAAATCGGATTCATAGATTGAACGGGCCACAAAATTCCCTCCGCGGGGGCCTAAGTTGTAATGATAAGTGGAACGCGTTTCAATTCTCGCATAGGACATGCCAAATGGTTTCATAATCCGGTCGATTACCCGGTGGAAATGCAGTTCCCGGACATCCGTATTATGTACATGGATAATCCATTTTGCATCGTAAACATCGCTCAGTCCGTAAAGGGTTCCTATCTTAGTCTGTATGGGGACGCCCTTCATCAATGGGGTGACGTTTTTCGCCTTGCCGTGAAAATATTCGTCCAGCTTGAACTTCTTAATAAACAGTTCGCTTTCCCTGTAGCGCAGCCCATTGCCGGCCCTCAGGCGGATATCCTTTGTTCCGGTTCTCTTTTCCACCTCATCCCTGATCGTGCGCAGAAGCTCTGCATAAGGTTCCCCTCCTGCCAGGGTGAAGCCGTGGTGTGATGCCAGAATGTTAACGCTGTCTCCGGGGTTTACTTTTGAAAAATCAACTCCGGCCAATGCGTTTTCAGCGGCTTTTCGGATGGATTCTTTGGTGAGGGGAATCGCGTCCTCCAATTCGGGAAATAATTCTTTCATCTTGACGGAAGTCATTTCCGGCAGGTCCACAGCCCTCATGGCAATGTCTTCCGGAGCAATCGTATATGGAGATCTGATCGGCGCTGCCGGAGCTATTGTACTGTTATTCATATCCACTCCCCCTTTCCAATCCTTTTTCCACACATTTTTCGCAAAATTCTATGTCATCTTTAAAATGGTATTTCCCGTCATATTCCTCTTTTACCGCTTCATCCATGGTCCACAGCGTCGAAGTCAGGCCATACCACTGATAACCAGGCGCCTCTCCCGGATCAATTCCCGCAGCATTCAGCATGCGCAGTGGTGTTTCAGCGCAGCAGCATTTACAGCCGGTCCGAATACCGGTCATTCTTGCCAGATCGATGGGCGTTTTGGCCCCCGCTAAAATGGCCGCGGCAACTTCTTCCGCCTTTGTTCTGGTGCAGACGCAGATTTCCATTTTCGGATAAAAATGAGCCTTCAGGCAAAGCTCTTCTATTGCCTTGTCCTCAAATTTTGACGGATCACAGAATATGGTTCTGGGATTCTCAAGGGCTTCCATCTTCACAGCATCTTTCGGGCAATGTTCCACACAGGAAGAGCAGCCCACACAATGTTCCTCCTCCAACACCGGTTTTTTATTCACAAACCGAATGGCGTCCGCCGGGCATACTTTCGAACACACCGTGCATCCAATACATTTCTCTTCGTCAAATACGGCTTTTGTCTTAATTACTTTCATGTTCCCCACCTCTCCTATCATGTTCCAACACATGTTCATGCTTCCATCCGCCTTTTATCTTCTGACGCAATACTTCTGCTATTTCCTGAGCTGTCTTGTATTTATTAAATCCTCCGTCTAAATTGGCCAGCAGCACATCCATAGCCAGCCTCACTTCATCGTTGGGCCCCGGCAGAGATATAATTCTGGCATTCCCGCACTCTCCTACCGCAATCCTGATCCCATCCTTTACGTGCCGCCCGGTCCCTTTCTGATATTTCACCAGCCATGGCGAGGCGGCAAATGGGTCTAAACTGGTCACAGCTTCTACAGTAAAATCTTTATCCTCCGCGCCAACTCCCCCGGTGGTAATGATCAGCGAATATCCGTCTTCCATGGCCTCCTGCAGGGCTTTGCAGATTTCCTCACAGTTATCTGATATTGGCGGTTTAATCACAGTATCATATCCTTTTTCCGCAAGCAGTTTAGCTATATAGGGAGAATTGGTATCTTTTATCATGCCGTCCTGAACCTCAAAGCCGGTAGGAAATATGCACGCCCTCTTTTCAAATGCCTCCCGAACCGTTTTGCCCAATTCATATGTATGATTCAGCACTTCATCCACATCTTCCGGTTCCAGGGCGATCAGCCCAAGCACCCCGTTGGAATGGATCATCGACCGGTCTGACAGAGTAAAACCATCCACCTCCTTTAGCGCTTCCAGAATAGCCTTTTCTTTTCCTGCTATCTGCCTTGCATCCACAGTCTTTTTAAGGATATCAAGCGTTATGTGATTCGGGCGCACATCGACCACAAGAACATTTTCCCTCTCCATGTTCAGAACATCGGCGATCTTTTTTGCAACTTCGTTTAAGTCTACGTGGTCAATTACGATATTTTAGATCATATCGACGCCTGTTTCGCAGAGGGACGGAATATGGCTGATTCTTACATTTCCTGCAAATGCGATTTGCACTTTATCTCTTGCTCCCAGGCCGTCTACCGCTTTTATAACCACCTCAATATCTCTCACATCACCCGTGTCGATCATTAATATGGAAGCGCCATGGGTGCATGCGCTGACTGTTTCCTGTTCCAGCGTCCCCTGCTCGTTTCTTAGCTGGACGGCCACGGTGTAATTTTTGAACTTTTTCGCAGCCTCCAAGGCGGCCTCTATGCTCCCGAACATGCGGATATAGTTTTTATCCAGATACACAAATGGCGGATCAGCGATTCTGATTTTAACGCCGGCCTGTAAGACCGCATGTTTTAAAGATGGCCTCACTTCCATCGGCATCTTTTTAAAGGAGCCGCAGACAATCTCAGCTCTCCCTTGTGCCAGTTCCACCGCCTGTTTCGCTGCGGTGGAAGCTCCGGAAGCCTTGGAAATAATCCCTATAATGCGGTCCTCAGCCAAAGCTGTCTGCTTGGGCGTTCCGCGAAGCATCATAATCGTCTCATTAGCATGAAGGACCATTCCATCCCTGACATTGGATACCGCCTCAAGACCAAGCTCCCGGGCCGCCTCCACCGCCTCTGCTACCCCGTATATCATGCCTTCCCTGGTATTGGATACCGCCGACGTAACCACAAAGTCCGCTATGTTTTCAAAAATAATATCGCGAATATCTGTAACGGTTTCTCTCTTTTCCATCTGCTTCTCCTGTCTAATTCCTGATTATCTCGTCACATTCCTGTAAATGCTGGCGCATGCTGGTTCTCGCGGCTTTCGTATCCCTGCTCTTTATGGCATTTACCACCCTGGCAAGCTGAGGGATCGCTATATTTTCCGCAACTTCAAGGGTGCAGCACCTTGGATAGAACTTAACAATTACGGTACTGATATCCCTTATAAGCTGGTACAGCATCTGGTTTGCGGACGCCTTGGCTATCAGAAAATGGAATTTCACATCCAGATCGATATATTCTTCAATCTGTATTCCGGGTTTGCGCATCAGCCAGACAATATTTTCCATCTCTTTGATCTGTTCCGGTTCTGCATTGGCCGCCGCCGCCCCTGCCGCTTCTGTTTCCAGCAGTATTCTCACACTCATGATCTCGCTCTGTTTGATCGTATTTAACTGAATCATGATACAGAGCGGATCAACGAAACATCCGCGAACCTTTTCCACTATGTAAGTTCCGCCGTTCCGCTTCTCCACGATTTTGGACGCTTCCAGCCCTTTGATCGCCTCCCGGACCGTCGTTCTGCTGACCGCAAGCATCTCGGCCAGTTCCCCTTCCGTAGGAAGTTTATCTCCGGCATGCATTTTAGAAAATATCATTTCTTCTATGGCGTCTTTTACTTTTTGAGAAACTTTTGTCTTATTCGATGCGTTCACAATTTTAATTCCCTTTCACTTCTTTTACGAGAGCTTTAAACAGCTTTATAAATTCCACTGCGTCAATGCTTAAAGCCACGCCTGCAAATCCATCCGCCAGATTTTTCTTAGCGGCCGCAATATCCGGTGAAAAACTAATTGCCGGTTTTCCGGCCGCTTTGCACGCTTCCAGAATGCGGGAACGGGCCTTTAAAAAGTCGGGATGTGTAAACTGGCCTGAAATCCCCATATCGGTGGATAGATCATATGGCCCTAAGAAAATGCCGTCGATATCGGGAACCTGCATGACTTCCTCTATGTGATTTAACAGTCCTACCGTCTCGCACTGGGGAATTATCAGAACATCTTCGTTAACCTCTTCATAAAACTCATTTAAACGGCCTGCGCTTTTCTGAGCCCATCCTGAATTTCTCGCATAAGGAAAACAATGCTTTCCTTTCGGGGACAGTCTTCCTTGTTCAACCAGCAGTTCGATCTCCTCCATCGTTTCCATGCATGGAACGATAATGCCTTTTGCACCGCAATTGATCATTCTGTGCAGGGATGGACGGGTATAATCCGGCACCCGGACTACCGGGGTGATTCCGCTCACTTCCGCGGCCCGGATGTAATCCATGGTATCCTGGACGCTGAAAGGGCCATGCTCCGTATCAATCACCACGAAGTCCAAACCGGCCAGGCCGAGGCACTCAATAGAGGTTCCGCCGCCTAATTGAGCAACAGTTCCTACTACGGGTTCCCCTCGCTGAATCTTCTCTTTTAATTTGTTTGCCATCTTTTTTCCTCCTGAAATTATATATTTGAAATTTTTATTTCTTCATTTTTCAGTTTCTTTTTCAGTGGTTCTAATAATTAATTTCATATTTCTCAGGTGCAGATTTTAAGGAACATGGCATTTTACGGGGTGATTCTTTCTTTTATATGCGTGTATGCCTATGAATCTGCTATAATTCAGTTCTAATTTGTATACCTTTTGTCTTTATTATATTTATTTTGTAATACAATTTATATTTTATAATTTCATTTATAATACTTTATATCCGTATATTACAATAATACATTTCTTTTGTCAATATTTCTTTCTCGTTTTTCTTTATTTTATATTACTTTTATAGCATATAAATTATAATTGTATTATATTTTTTCTTCATCTTTCTGTTTAATTACTACATTTTTATTCTTGATAAGATAAAAATCATATATTATAATAAATTCATGTCGATATAGGTTAATCTTATAGTACTGTATTTTTTTCAGGTTCTTTATTGGAAAATTATGGTATCATATGCCACGGCATCGCATCATTCGGCATTGCCGTTTCGTTTTCGTGAAGCCGTATTCTTATGATGCGAAGCTATCATTTATATTTGGAGGGAATCATGACATCTAAAATTAAGGTATCAGATAAATTGAAAGAAGAAATGCGCAAAATGATTTTGGAGAAGATGAGGCCGGGAGACAAATTGCCGACAGAGTCTGAATTATGCACTCTGTTTGACGCCAGCCGTACATCCGTGCGGGAAGCCCTGCAGGCGCTCAGGTCTTCCGGCATTCTTGAAAAGAGAGGCGGGGGCACATATGTGACCGACACATTTGATGAAGGCTTAATCAGCCCTCTGGTGGCAATGCTTCAGCTCAATCTGGCTGAAGTGGACGATCTGCTGGAGATCAGACGCATCTTAGAGTCGGAAACGGCCGGCCTGGCAGCACAGCGAGCCACTGAAAAAGATATCCGGGAATTGGAAAATATTGTCTGGCTGGTGCAGAAACCGGACATTACGCTGGAAGAATTTATAGATTTAGATGTGAAATTTCATATGGCGGTTGCAAATGCCAGCGGGAATGCAGGGTTGCAGATACTCATCAAGAATATAACCTCTGCACTAGAAAAGGTTTATCCACGGTTTTGTACGCTGGAAATCGCCGAAAATTCTGCAATCCCGTTACAGCGTGAAATAGTACATGCAATTTCACATCATGATTCGGAAACCGCAAAACAAAAAATGGCTCAGCACTTGCTGGAAAGTGCGGCCACGATAAAAAAATAGTGATAATATTCCAAAGCTGCTGTTTTAGACAGAGCGAAGGTGCCGCTCAATTATCTTTTTGACAATTGAGCGGCACCTTCTTTAAGGTTCTGCCGCAAAGCATTTTACTTTAATTCTTTCTTTTTCCCAACTAACAAGCTGTACGCCAATAAAATGATACTGGCCATCATCGCCACCGCTCCATAAGGCGATCCTGATTCCCCTGTCTTAGGAAGAGGCGCTAACGGTACTTCATTCTCTGTAATAACAACATTCTCAGGCATTTCAGGCGCTGGAGCTAATGGTACTTCCGGCTCATTGATTGAAACCGTTCCAGGTCCGCCGGCCACATATCCTTTGCTGGAACTTGGTCCGCTGCTGCTTCCGCCGCCGCTGGAATGTCCGCCGCTAGGTACATATGGTACTTCCGGTTCTACCGGAGGCTCGACCGGTGGTTCAACTGGATCAACGGGTGGATCAACCGGCGGTTTAACTGGCGGATCAACTGGCGGATCTTCCGTTCCCTTCACCAACCACCATTTATCTCCATCTTCTCCTACTTCCATTCCCCGTTCCATAAGTTCTTCCAATCCAAGGTTTGCATTCTCTGTAGAAATCAACGTTGGATTCTGCTCCAAATCAAAACGATATTTAGAATCTCTCCATGTGAAGCTTCCACTCTGGCTGCCACGCATCGCTGCTACATATACCTGATGGATAAGTGCTTCGTTGTCTTCTGTTTCCATAATGTTCAATGCCGTATATCCGGCTGCGGTTCCATTTGCAATCAATTTTTTACCCGGGAGAATGCCTAAGCTTCCTTTGGATTCCGGAGCAATGCTTCCCATATAATTGCCGCTTATAGCCGCGTTGGAATTGAGATTCAGCGCTGCGCCTTCATTGATTGTCAAATTACCTACATTGATAAACTGCCCATAATCTTCCGGATTTTCAAGATTTACATAAGATCCATCCGTTACGGTTACCTGATCCATGTTGATAATGCGGTTAACACCGGCATTCGGTTGTTCTGCGCTGCCGTTCTGGCTGAAGACTGCTGCTGCTGTTCCGGTTACGCTGTCTTCCTGCCCATTATACTCGTGACCGTAGATGTTAGTTACCTGACCGGAACCTCTGAGGGTAATTGTAGCGTTTCCGCCGATATTTCCGGCTTCGATTCCTGCATTCTTACCTCCTGCATAAACGCTGTCTGCCGAACCGTAAACCGTAATGTTCGCGTCACCGCCGCAGTTTTGAAGGAAACCGCCTCCATAAACGGGCACTGCTCCCATATCTGCATTGATAATGATCTCTGTATTTTCATCACCGGCATAGTTGAATCCGCCGCCGAAAATGCCGTTAATGGAGCGCATTCCTTCATATGAGAATGATCGGTACTGATAGTCGCCGGTACATTCATAAGGGGCTTCATTAACTGTAATGTGGGTGGTGCCAGACACTTTAGGAATGCGGGAAGAACTGTTAGTAAATCCGGCTCCCATTACAAAACCGCCATATTCCGGCGAACCAACCTTACCGTTTAATGTTACATAAGTGTCACCGTAAACAGCGCTTCTATCTCCGCCGCCTACCACAGTTCCACCCCAAAGGCCGCCCTCTAATATGAGTCTTTCTATCGAAGCTCCGGAACCGATCACCACATGGGTGTCACCATAAACGGTTCCATTTTCACTTCCGCCTCCGCAAACGACATCACTAAGCCGTTCCGGTATTACTGTTCCGTTGATCTCAATGTAGGTTCCTGTGGGATTTTCCGGAGTGCCAACAGGAGCCTGGCCGCCTCCGTAAATTGCCCCTTCGCTGTATCCGTTTGCTATTACTGATGTACTTCCGCCTACATATACATCTGCAAGCTCAATTCCGTTGTCGTCCGTATCCAACCGAACCGGATCATACAACAGGCCATCGTCTACCAGCCAGCCAAGAGAATTTACAACACTTCCGCCATATATACTGCTGAATGTGACGCTGGAGTTCTCTCCTAACACTAAACTCGTATTTCCGGTAACATGACCCAGCCAGCATCCGCCAATTACACCGCCTAGCGGCACTCTGCTGTTAACAAATATATCCGTACTTCCTTCTATGTGGCCTTTATATCCGCCGCCGATCACCCGTTCGGCTGAGCCCATATTGATTTCCGCACTGACGTCTCCGCCAACATTGCCTCTATAGCCGCCGCCAATAATTACTGGCGATCCCTTCGCCTCAGAGCCTACGTAAATATCCGTATTACCTCCAACGTCCTGAGTGAGGCCGCCACTGATTATATAGTCGTAAGTTCCGGCATGCAGCATCAATTCAGTATGGTCAACTTCTTCTATATCAGAGCCTCCGACAACCGTCAGATGAGCACTGCCTATGCTTCCGCTGTCTATCGTGCCGTTTCCTTTAATTACAACATCTTCGCCAATCTCAAGCCTGTGGCCGCAGGCGAAAATGTAATTCATATCATTTTTTAATTCCATTGTAAGATTATTAAATGTCATGTCACAGCCCAAATAGGTCTTTCGTAACTCACCGCTTTCGCTGGCGTATGCACCGTTTAAAACCAGCCTTGCATTTTCTCCAACGCCTGCAACCTTTAATCCGCCGTCCGGCCATGCTTCCGCATCATATCCCCATTTTACAGTTCCATGAATCTGGATTGTATCTCCGGCCTGGGCTGCTGCGATTGCTTCCACTGCAAACAGATACTGAGTAGTGTCACCCTCTATGGACGCATAATTTTCTTCTTCTGCATGTAAATCAATTCCTAATTCTTCAAAGGAAGTGACAAATGCTCTAGCCGTATATTCTCCGTCCACTGCAACCAATTCCCAGAAAGTACTTCCCAGCCCATAAGTGCTGATTGCATTATCTTCTTTGATTTCTTTACTTTCAGGAGCGTCTGCAAGATCATTTACAAGCTCTTTATCTGCATTAGAGGCACTTCCCTCCGGATAAGAAGAGGTTACTCTCTGAATCATATGGCGGGAAAGGCTTAATTCCGGCATATCTGTTTCTTCCGTCTGATCTGGTTCGCTGTTTTCTTCTCCGGTTCCTTCTTCTGGTTCGCCTGCTTCTTCAGTTCCTTCTTCCGGTTCACCGGCTTCTTCTCCGGTTCCTTCTTCCGGTTCGCCGATTTCCTCTCCAGTCCCTTCTTCCAGTTCGCCGGCTTCTTCTCCGGTTCCTTCTTCCGGTTCACCGGCTTCTTCTCCGGTTCCTTCTTCCGGTTCGCCGATCTCCTCTCCGGTTCCTTCTTCCGGTTCGCCGATCTCCTCTCCGGTTCCTCCTTCCGGTTCGCCGATCTCCTCTCCGGTTCCTCCTTCCGGTTCGCCGATCTCCTCTCCGGTTCCTTCTTCCGGTTCGCCGATCTCCTCTCCGGTTCCTCCTTCCGGTTCGCCGATCTCCTCTCCGGTTCCTCCTTCCGGTTCGCCAATTTCTTCTCCGGTTCCTTCTTCCGGTTCGCTGACTTCTTCTCCGGTTCCTTCTTCCGGTTCGCCGATTTCTTCTCCGGTTCCCTCTTCCGGCCCGCCGATTTCCTCACTGCTTCCTGCCTCCGGCGCTACTGGTACTATCTCGTTATTTATCTCCGGAACCGGTTCTGTTTCTTTTTCCGGGATAGTCAGCATATTTGCTGTAGGTTCAGTGGCTTCTATTGCCTTAAAACCGTCCTCATCATACGGGCTCACGGTAACATGAGAGTTAATATATTCGTCATCCACTTTAGCCCAGAAAATAATCTCCCGGTCGGAATGATTTTCAAATAAAAAGATAACCTCTTCTGATTCTGTTACAAATACTTTTAATTTTGCGCCTTTTTCATCAGCAGCAACTCTGTATTCAGGATTTATCTCGTATACATCCCCGTCAAACAGCCTTGCATATTCTTCAGATTCTACGCCTTCCACGTTGATAAACTTGTATTCCCCTCCGCTAAGAGGGATTCCGGAACCACCCAGTGCCTCGCGGGCAGCTTGTTTCAAAAATTCACTTTGAAGCATAATTACCGGCTTCATATTGTATCCAAAAGCGGTGGATACACTTCCTCCAATATTTGATACTACCATTAATACTGATAAGATGACAGGACCAATTCTTTTTCCAAAACTACGTTTTCTCTTCCTCATCATTTGACCCTCCTAATTTTACTGAACTAACTCTATTGTTAATTACACTCATTCAACTCCTCATGTTTGTAATTATAGACCGGTGGGGTTACAAATGAATTACAAAACTGTGGTTTTTCGTAATTAGTCTATTATTTTCATATTGAAACTTGGTTTTTATGAGATTTTTCAAACAACTTTTTATTTTTTTCGACTATTTTACAGCATAAAACATTAAAGTAAAGCGTGAAGGCATTTCGCGAAATGCCTTCACGCTTTACTTTAAACCTTATGGAATTTTAGAAAATGCCTTCACGCTTGATGTAAAATCCTCACTTTCTGAAACAGCTGCTCCACCAGATCGGGCTCCACATACCCCACCTTGCTAAATTTCGCATTGCAGATTCCGCAGGCCATAGCCAGCTTCACGCAATCTTCTGAAGAATATCCTCTCTTCACCCCAATACAGAATCCCGCAACCGAAGCATCCCCGCTTCCTATGGTGGATACCACCTCTTCTTTCGGAATCACCGCTTTAAACACGCCTTTTCCATTCAAGAATATCCCGCCCGATTCTCCGGTGGAAATCAGCAGATTCTCCACCCCCATATCCAGCATCCGTTTTCCTGATTTTATGATATTTTCCATATTTTCTTCTTCTGTTATGGAAAACAACTCCGATAACTCACTGAAATTGGGCTTTGAAAAATAATATTTTCCAGGAAATGATTTTTCCAGATAAATCCCGGTGGCGTCCAGAATGCAGATGCCGCCCCGTTTTTCACAGATACCGCTCACCTTTTGGTAAATATCGGCTCTCATCCCCTTCATCGGAATCCCGGAGCAGATCACCATGTCTCCTTGGCATACGTCCGCCTCCAGCGTTTCCAGAAATTCCCGTTCCTCTTTTTCGCCGACTTCTGTGCCAGGTTCCGTAATCTCGGTTTCCTTCCTGTTCTTGTTGTCAATAATGTTGATCGTAGTCCTGGTCTCCCCTGACGTCTGAAATGCTTTGAATTCCACGTCATAGCCTTTCATATCCTCCGAAACCAGCCGCCCGTTGCCGCCTCCTAAAAATCCGTAGAGCACGCAGTGTTCTCCCATCAGGCTCATCACCCTGGCTATATTAATGCCTTTTCCTCCAACGTAAACTTTGGGAGGAACTTCATAAAACTTCGTTGCCGCGCAGAAATCATCTATATAATACATGCGGTCAATCACTGGATTTAAGCAAATTACCCGTATCATTATCGTCCTCCTCGCAGCAGTCAGTATCTTCCGGCACTGTCCAAAACTTCTTTCATCTTATGCTCCACTTCTTTTTGAAATGCTTCCGTAGCGGGCTGTAAATATTTTCGGGGATCATAGATATCAGGCTTATCGTTTAAAAATTTTCTAACCGCCGTAGTGAATACAAGAAAATTGTCCACGTCCATATTCACTTTGCGGACGCCTGTTTTCACCGCTCTGGCAATGCTTTCCTCACAGCAGTTGCGCAGATAATCCACCTGTCCGCCCTGGTCGTTGCAGGCAGTTATCAGTTCCGGAGGAAGGGAAGCCGCACCGTGAAGCACATAGGGGAAATCCGGATTTTTAGAGACTATTTTTTCCAGCAATTCAAAATCCAGGGGAAGATAATCATCTCCTGCAACACCTCCGTGGGAGGTGCCTACGGCCACCGCCAGCGCATCGCAGCCTGTTATGGAGATAAACTGCTGCGCCATATCCGGGTCCGTAAAGACTGCTTTTTCCGCAAATACCAGATCCTCAAATCCCGGGAGACACCCCAATTCCGCCTCCACCCAGACTCCTCTATCATGGGCGTATGCCACAATTTCCTTTGTTTTTTCTGCATTTTCCTCAAACGGCAGGTGAGAACCGTCGAACATCACGGCCTGGACTCCCGCCTCGATGGCCTCTTTGCAGGCTTCCACCGTGGAACAGTGATCGTGCTGGATGAATACGGGCATCTCGTAATTTTCCGCCATGCATTTGATGATATCCACATAGGATTTCAGATGTTTCACATATTTTCTGGCTCCCATGGAGATCTGAATGATCGCCGGCGAACGCTGCTCTTTACAGGCTTCCAATACCGCCAGAATCCCTTCTATTGAAAAGGTGTTAAATGCACCCAGCCCGTAATTGTTGCGGACCGCATCCTGATATAATTCTTTTGGAGCTTTTAGTCCCACTCTGAACCACCTCTTTTCTCACTTTTTAACATTGAAGACTTTGTCTTCCGTTTCTTTTATATAATTGATAATTTCACATAAAACTTCATATAGATTCTGCGGCTCATTGAACCAGGCATGTTCCCTTCCTTCAAATATGCAGATTTTTACACGGCCTTGTTCCTGCTCTGCGGCATGTTTCATGCTTTCACATTGCTGCCAGGGGACGATGGAATCCTCGCTTCCGTGAAGCAGCAGCAGATTGAGTCCCGGCTTTTTATGAAAGACCGGGGAGGATTCTTCCCACAATTCTTTGTCAAACTGCCTGCTGTTTAAATAGGAGTTCACATGTTGCCGTTCTAAAGGGTTTCTTTTATAAAAATCGGTCAGATCGAAAATGCCGTTCAAAAAGATGCCATTGTCCGGCTGGAAGCATTTATCCGGTTCCAAACCGTATTTTTTTAAAAGCTCCGTCTCCGCCGTCATGGCCATAGCTCCGATATTGGCGCCGGGCGAACCGCCGGTTACGAATATCAGCTCCGGGCAGACGTGATACCGCTCTTTATTGGCCCAAAGCCATCGAAAGACGCTCAGGCAGTCGATCACCGGAGCTGGATACACATGTTCAGGCGCTGTCCGGTACTGCATGGTAACGCACAGCGCGCCTGTCATCATGGAAATCCAGGAGGCAGCGCCAAAAAACTGGTCCTTATCTCCGCCCACAAATCCGCCTCCGTGAACGAAAACCAGTGCCGGACGCCTGCTGTTTCCAAGATTATTGTTGAAAATATCGCAGACCACATCGTGTCCATCCAGTCCGGGGACTATGTAATCTCTTGTAAATATCCGGGCATCCGGCAGCCCTTCCTTCATCGCTATTCCACTCCTATCTCCTGCATCGCCTGCTCAAGATACTGTAGTTTTACATAGTCTTCCGGCGGCACGTCATACTGTGGGTCCAGGAGTCCCGCATCCAAAAACATATTTTTAATGGTGTCGTACCAGGTAAGCATGGTGCCGTCCTCAGCCAGTTTTTTCAACTCTTTATTGCTCAGCCAGTTTGTCTTTTCTACCACCAGATAAGCGGTATCGTAATCTGTATTGATGTAATCGGCCACCTTCTGAACCGTTTCTTCCATATTGTCATAGCGGTCTTGTGTGCCTTTCAACCATGCTTTCAGGAAACGGACCACTACGTCCTCATTTTTCTCCAGGAATTTGTTGGTTGTAACCCAGCTGTTTGTAAATACGGCGTCCGGAAGGAAATCCTTGGAACCACTGATGGTCACCACTTTATCCTCGCCCATCTCTTTCCTGATCTGATCCGTGTAAGGGGCTTCGATGGAGATGGCGTCAATCTGTCCTGTCATAAATGCAGTCACTTTTCCGGAAGCGTCCATATTGATCATGTTCACATCCGTTTTATCCATATCGTTAAGCTTCAATGCCATGGAAAGCACCAGTTCCGAAGTAGTTCCTGCGGAAATCGCCACATTTTTCCCTTTTAAATCCTTCATGGACTGGATGCCGCTGTCCGCTTTTACCATGATCTCACCGCTCAGATCCGTGCTGTCCAAAGTCAGAATCGCACACTGTCCCTGAGGGGCGAATACATGAGCGCCCACTCCGAGATAGCCGATATCGATATCTCCTGAGGCCATGGCCGCCAGTTCGGTGGCTCCTGAAGTGAACTGAACCAACTCCACCTCCAGATTCTCGTCTTCAAAATATCCGTTATCAATTGCGTTCAAAATGCCGCCCACGCCTGTAATGTGGGGATGGTAGGCGATTTTAATCTTAGCCCGTTCCGGCTTTGGAGCGGTCGTTTCTTCCGCAGAAGAAGCTGCCTCCGTCTTGGTTTCTTCCGATGAAGCCGCCTGCACAGCCGCGGTCGTTCCCGGCGCCTGGGTTTCTGTTGTTTTACCGGAACCGCACCCGGTGATCATTCCTGCCGCCAATCCCATCGCTGCTAATACTGCCAATTGTTTTCTCATAAATACCTTCTCCTTTTCTATTTATTTTGCATTTTGCAAATACTCTTTATATACCTTGTTCCAAATGCTGTTCTTCATCTCATTGAACTCCGGAGTCAGCTTTGTCTCCTGATTTCTGGGATAAGGCAGATTTACGTCCACAATCTCCCTGATCCGGCCCGGCCCGGCGCTCATTATGATGATTTTAGTAGAAAGCAGAACCGCTTCCTCCACGTCATGAGTGATGAAAAAGCATGTTTTTCTCTCCTGCTGCCATGTATTGAGCAGGTTTTCCTGGAGCTGCGCCCTGGTCTGTGCATCCAATGCGCCGAAAGGTTCATCCATTAAAAGTACCTCCGGATCGGTGGCATATGCGCGGGCGATGGCCACTCTCTGCTTCATGCCGCCCGACAGCTCTTTTGGAAATGAAGAGGCGAATTTTTCAAGACCTACGATTTTAATATATTTTCTGGCTGTTTCCTGGCGTTCCGCCTTGGCGACGCCCTTCATTTTCAAACCAAATTCCACATTTTTCTCCACGGTAAGCCATGGATACAGGGCGTACTGCTGAAATACCACGCCTTTTCCCTTTCCAGGTCCGGTGACCAGCTCGCCTCTGACGCGGACCGTTCCGGTCGACGGAGGATATAAGCCTGCTATGATGTTCATCAATGTCGTTTTTCCGCATCCGGACGGCCCCACGACGCAGATAAACTCATTCTTATCAACCGTCAGATTCACTTCGTCCAGGGCCAAAAACTGCCCGTCTTTTTTGTCAAATGACTTGGTTACGCCTGAGATTTCAATCTCGTATTTGCCCGCATTTTCCGTCCCCATTTATTTCACCTCCTGCCATGAAGTCAGCCGTTTCTCCAGAAACAGAACCAGTTTATCAAATAAAAACCCGATTATTCCAATGATGATAATGCCTAACAGCACCACGTCCATCTTGAAATACATGCCCGCCTGCTGAATCATCGTGCCCAGGCCGCTGGCTGCTCCCGTCAGCTCTGCGGCAACCAGTGTTGTCAGCGCGGAAGCCAAACCTAAACGGACTCCGGTCAGAATATAAGGAACCGCCGCCGGAACCACCACATGAATGAATATCTGCGCATCATTTGCATCAAATACTTTTGCCGCTTTAATCAACGTAGGGTCCACATTTTTAACCCCCTGATATATGGTCACAACCATGGTAAGAAAAACGGCAAAGAAGATGATCATGATCTTGGCGCTTGTTCCGATGCCAAAGGTGGCGATCACGATGGGAATCAATGCGATAGGTGGAATTGTTCTCAAAAACTGAATCCACGGCTCCACAATGACGCGGAACCCCTCATACCATCCCAGCAGAAATGCCACCGGTATGGAGAACAGAAATCCCAGCATAAAGCCTCCGATTACCCTGATCAGACTGTCCCTGATCTGAATCAGCAGATACCCTGACTTCAGATTGGAAGCCAGCGCCCTCAGCACTTTAGGCGGAGACACGATCACGCTCTTTATATCCGGCATAGACGAAATCATACACCATAGAATAATGGCGGCCGCCACAGAAATAATCAGGCAGACCGTATTATACAACCCCTTGTGATACAATTTTAATTTGCTCATAGAAACCTCCTCACTCCATCTGTTCAAACAGATACCAACACAAATAGAATTAATTTCTCCTCTATTTATCAACTGTCATAACATTTATTCATATAGAAATCGTTTTCTATATGCACAAAGATAAGGGTTACCTTATCTTTTTCACTGACCCCCTCTCCACAATTTTTGAATCTAAAATAATCTGAGTGCTGTATGTATTTTTTCCAGCCAAAAGCCCGGATAAAATTTCTCCCGCCTGATGTCCCATCTCAAGACTGTCCTGATCCGCGGATGTGATCTGCGGCGTGATATACTTGTTGCATTCCAGATTGCCGAACGCAGCCACGGAAACGTCGTCATAAACCTTCAGATTCAGCTCTCTCAGCGCCTGCAGCGTTCCTTCCAGCATGATGTTGTTGGCACAATAGATAGCCGTCGGCCTGTTCTCTTCCTTCATAATCTTCATGACATAATCATAGGCCTGCCGTCCGCTAAAATTAGACGGGCTGATAAATGCTTCCGAAACCGGAATTCCCGCATCCGCCACCGCCTGCTTAAATCCCTCCAAACGGTTGCTTCCGTTAGGATTGGTCAGCGTGACATTCACAATCGCCAGCTTCTTATGGCCATTATCCGTCAAAAGCTTTGTCAGCTTATACGAGCTGTCAAAATCATTCCACAAAATCTGATTAGTGGTTATATTCTTAATGGTACGGTCTACCAGCACCACCGGAATTCCAAGGCTTAAACACTTCTGAATCTTTCCCCCGTCGGAATCGGAGCTGGCGATCACCAGACCGTCGATCCTTTTTCCTACCAAGGTATCAATAAGCTCCCGTTCCTTCTCAATATCTCCCCCGGAACTGGCAATTACCAGGTGATACCCCATCTTAGACACTTCTAATTCTAATCCCTTTGCTATTTCCATGAAAAAATGGTTGGACAGATCCGCAACTACCAGGGCAATCAAATTAGTTTTATTAATACGCAGGCTTCTCGCTACCGCATTTGGGTGGTATTCCAGCTCTTTCATAACCGCTTCCACCTTTTCCCGCACTTCCTGCCTTACCGGATAGTTTCCGTTAATCACTCTTGAAACTGTTGAAATAGATACTCCTGCCTCATTAGCGATATCTTTAATTGTTATATCTTTCATTGTTCGCCCCTTAGAAATCGTTTTCTATATTTCTATAAACAGAATACATCCTGCAAAAACTATTGTCAATATATTTCGGTATTTTCGTCGTTTTTATATAAATATTTCGCAGTTATTTGTGCATAATATATATTTTTATTGTCGATAACGTTTTCTATATTTCTGTAAATAAAATGTTGAAAAACCGCATTTATAATAATAAAGTCCTTCCGGCCTGACTGTATGCCTGCAATGAACCGCATAAAGTCAGGCCGAAAGAACCGCCTTATAAATATTTAATTTTACTATTCTCTGTTCTCTTCTTTTGCCTGTGCCTTACCGGACATCATTTCATGCTCTTGTTTGATCTCCTGATACAGCTGGTAAAAGGTCCATTTGCTGTTACTTTCTGTCAAAACCGCTTTTAAAGCGATCTTTGGAAGCCCTGCTTTTCTGATATTCTGCAGCAGAACATCGATATCCTGTCCGGTAAAATTTTTAAGGACTAATACTTCTTCGTCAATTGTGGGAAGCCGGTCTCCGGACTCGCTCTCTTCAAATCCCGGCAGCCCGGCCAGATAACCAACCTGCTGCATCACCTGATCCGGCGCCACATTTTTAATACGGATTCCCAGGCGCACAAAAATGCCTTTGAGGATGCTCACCTTTGGGGACTGCTCCGGTGTATAATATAAAACAGTTCTCATCACTGCTGCCATTGTCTGATCTCCTTACTTTTTTAAGATTCCAGTGTAAAAAGGATCTGCCCTGAATCTTTTTAACAGTATATCATGAAATATTATTTCCGCAAGCCCCCGCTTTCATCCCGGATCAACAAACCGCCTGCTAAAATAAAGTATTCCGGCAGTTTTCCTTCTTCAATCCATAAAAGCTTTTGTTTCAAATATTTTGTTATGGTAAGGCCTACGTTGCCGCCTAATGATTCGATGGAATACCTCATTTTTCCCGGTTCCCTGCACGGAAGGCCCTGGGGCCTGGTGCAGCCCAAATCCCCGCATTCCATACAATGTCCGGCGGACAGAGCGGTGCTTCCCGGATTTTTTGCTTCCAGTTCTGCAAGTTCTTCGCTCATTTTTCCCTTTTCTATGCGCATTACCGCTCCGGTAATTTCCTGAAGCTGTTGTGGAGTATATTCCACCTGAAGGAGCTCCCGGCTGAATCGGATCTTTCTGGCAAAGAGGTATAAAGTATCGTATCTTTTCCAATAATCCTCCGGTGAAAAATCAAAGGGCGGGCAGGACCAGGTGGTGTTGTAATTTCTGCATTCTTTGCAGTATTCCAGAAATTCATCGATATTTACGCAGGTCTCTATATATTCTTTTACGGGTACCTGGGCTTCGTAGCGTTCTATGCTGTATTGTTTTTCCAAATCCATGGGGGCTCCTTTCAACTAAAGGGTGAAGGCATTTTCAGAAAAGCCTTCACGTTTTAACTTAAAGGGTGAAGGCTTTTTCGAAAATGACTTCACCCTTTATGTAAATTTTTCTGCCCATAATATGCCCCAGGCCCATGCTTTCTCAAAAAATGCTTATTCTGCATACATTCCGGCGCCGGTTCCGCCTTTGGGTTCAGCATCTCCGTCATAAAATTCATCTTCGCCACTTCCTCCAAAACCACCGCATTGTGCACCGCCTCATCCGCATCCTTTCCCCAGGCAAACGGCCCATGGTTTTTACACAGCACCGCCGGAACATAAACAGGATTTTTCCCTTTAAACGTCTCAACAATTACAAGGC
Source organism: Clostridium sp. chh4-2 (assembly GCF_002899675.1). GTDB lineage: Bacteria > Bacillota > Clostridia > Lachnospirales > Lachnospiraceae > CHH4-2. The sequence goes on from NZ_PKUU01000015.1 coordinate 97,036, forward strand.
CGGTATTCTTTTCATACCCATCCTCAATCTCCTCTTCCGTCAGGTTCCTGGCGCATGGGATCTCTCCATAGAAATAATCCGCATGAGTAGTCCCGTAGCAAGGCAGGCTTCTTCCCGCCTGCGCCCAAGCGGTTGCAGCCGGAGAATGGGTATGTACAATTCCCCCGATCTCCCCAAATGCTTTATAAAGCTCTAAATGGGTGGCCGTATCCGATGAAGGATTTAAATCCCCCTCTATTTTATTGCCGTCTAAATCCATGACTACCATATGTTCGGCTTTTAAAATGCTGTAGTCCACGCCGCTGGGTTTTATCACAAACAAGCCTTTTTCCCTGTCAATACCGCTGACATTTCCCCATGTATAAGTGATCAGTCCCCTTCTTGGAAGTTCCATATTGGCTTCGTATACCTGTTTTTTCAGTTCTTCTAACATCAATGAACACCTCTTCTTATTTTTTATCAGCTGCTTATATTCCTAAATTCTTTCTTCACTCAAGACAAATGATCCACAGCCGCCCGCTCAATCGAAAGACCTTTTGCATACCGGGCGATAAATTGATCGAAACCTTCCACATCCACAGGGTCCGGTTCCATACTGGTCCCGCTTTCTCCGGCGAACACCTCTTCTGCCAGGTAATCCACAAGCGTCTGACCCTCTTTTTTCTCTTTCATATAAGCCGCCAAAAGTGCGATTCCCCAGGCGCCGCCTTCGCCGGCTGTCTCCATCACGGAAACAGGAGCATTCATAGCAGCCGCCATGATTTTCTGTCCCACGCCTTTTGTCTTAAACAGACCGCCATGGCCGTATACCTTATCTACCTTGATTCCCTCTTCTTTTAAAAGGATATCGAGACCGGTTTTCAGCGCCCCTAAAGCGGTGAACAGATGAACTCTCATGAAGTTGGACAGATTAAACCGGCTTTCCGGTGTGCGCACAAACAGCGGCCTTCCTTCTTCAAAACCGGTGATGTGCTCGCCTGAAAAATAGTTGTAAGCCAGAAGTCCTCCGCATTCGGGGTCACCTTCCAACGCCTTTTGATACAGCACGGAAAACAGCCGGTCCTTGTCCATTTTCATGCCAAATGACTCCGTAACTTCCTGGAACAAAGAAATCCAGGCATTCAGATCCGACGTGCAGTTGTTGCAGTGAACCATTGCCACGGGATCTCCGGACGGCGTTGTCACAAGATCGATTTCCGGGTGAACCTTTGACAACTCTTTTTCCAGAACGATCATAGCAAATACGGATGTTCCGGCAGATACATTGCCTGTTCGTACAGCCACGCTATTGGTGGCCGCCATTCCGGTTCCCGCGTCTCCTTCCGGCGGACACAGGGGGATTCCCGGCTGTAATCGTCCGGAACTGTCTAAAAGCACGGCTCCTGCTTCTGTCAGCGTCCCCGCCTGTTCTCCGGCTGTTAATACCTTGGGGAAAATGTCTTCCAAACGCCAGGAAAGTCCATTTGCCTCAACCAGCTGGTCAAACTGGTTCACCATGCTGGAGTAATAGGTTCCTGTGGACGGATCGATCGGAAACATGCCGGATGCTTCCCCCACTCCCAGCACCTTTTGGCCGGTCATTTTCCAGTGAACATAACCAGCAAGCGTGGTTTGGAAATGGATATCGGATACGTGCATTTCCCCGTTCAGCATAGCCTGATACAGGTGGGCAATGCTCCATCTCTGAGGAATCGGGTAATGAAACAGCCGGGTCAATTTTTCCGATGCTTCCTCCGTTATGGTGTTTCTCCAGGTGCGGAACGGCACCAGCAGATTATCGTCTCTGTCAAATACCATGTATCCGTGCATCATCGCACTGAAGCCAATGGAACCAATGGTTGTGAGCTCTGTTTTATACAGCTCCTCCACTTCTCCCGCCATTGCGCTGTAACTGTTCCTGATTCCCGTCCAGATGTCCTCCAGACTGTAGGTCCAGATATGATCCTCATACCGGTTTTCCCAGTCGTGGCTGCCCGATGCGATAGGCGTGTGATCCGGCCCTGTGAGCACCGCTTTGATTCTGGTGGAGCCCAGCTCAATACCAAGGGAAGTGCGCCCCTCCCGGATCGCTTTTACTAATTCTTCTCTGTTAAGTCCCATAAAATGTTCCTCCCGTCATTTATATTCAGTAATTTTCAAACAGCTCTGTAACATCCCATATTATATTAAGTCTATCGTAACTCTTTCCAGTTGTACAGCACCTTTCTCAATTTTCTGACCGGCCGGACTGTTGTTATTAGTTACAGCCCCTGCGGCCCCTGCCGTCCGTTCCGGTTTGGGCAGTTTGCAGGATCTTTCCTGTGACTTTGCAGGGTATTAGCAATTCTTAACGCGCAGAATTTTTCGTTCAAGGGAAATGTCCACTTGTTTGAGCGGAGCGAGTTTGGACATTTCCCTTGGTTTTTAGAAAAATCCTGCACGTTTAGAAGTGCTTATACCCGAAACCGGAACAGGAAAGATCCTGCAAACTGCCCAAACCGGAACGGACGGCAGAGGCCGCAGGGGCTGTAAATAGTAACGGACTGCTGTTGGAAATAAAAACTTAACCTTCTATGTTCTATAATTTTTTCTTCTTTTATGGTAAACTTAATAGGCTTTCATAATTCTTATTCTGTTAAATCCATAGCCTTTGGATTTTAATTTTTTAATTGAAACAAAACCGATAATTCATACGTCTAATTTATATAATGAGCATTTAATATACACATTTGATAAAACGGGAGATCTTAAAATGACGGAAAATACAAAAAATAAAAAAGCACCCGGGAAAAAGCCGAAAACGCCTTCCCGCACATCCGCCAAAGCGCGGGAAAAAAAGATGCGCGAGGAACGGATGAAGGGCACGCTGCTCTTCGGCCTGAAACTGGTCATCGTTCTGGCGCTGGTCGCAGGCGCTGTCCATGCATTTCCCTATGCAAAAGGAATATACAAAAACAATCAAAGCCGGGAACTTTCGGCCAATGCGGACGGCAGCTTTTTGCCGGAAAGCACGCTTCCTGACGATATAGAGAATTCCCAGCCTCAGACTGCCTTGTCCTCTGACGAAACTTCGCCGTCAAAGCCTTCTTCCAAACCGGAGACAGAAAAAGCATCGTCAAAGGCGTCAAAAGCTGAAACTTCGTCTGAACCGTCCTCTGACGAGACTGTAGCTGTAAAAGTGGATGCCCTTGATCCCAATGCCCCGACTCCGGTTTTGGATACTCCGGTTCCGCCGCAAGCCCAGATCGCACCGGAAGCGCCGATCGCTCCGGAAGCGCCAACCGCTCCGGAAGCCCAGAACATTGCCCCTCAGGCGGAAACAGTGGAAAATACCGTTCAGCCGCCGGAGCTTCACAGCATATTATCACCCGGAACGGTGGACAGTTCTAAACCGATGATCGCATTTACCTTTGATGACGGGCCTTATACAAAAGTGGATAAGAGGATATTGGATGTTTTGGAATCTAATGGAGGACGGGCTACATTTTTCATCGTCGGCAGCCGTGTAGATGATTATAAAGAAACACTGACCCGGATTTATACCACCGGTTCTGAGATTGGAAACCATACTTACAATCATAAAAACCTGGAAAAACTCCCCCCGGAAGAGGTGCTGGCCCAGATAGAGATGACCAATGATGCGGTTGAGGCCGTAACCGGCTACCGTCCAAAACTGGTCCGGGTGCCTTACGGCGCTTATCAGGGACAGGTGGCCGAACTGGTCAATTACCCGATTATTCAATGGAATGTGGATACGGAAGACTGGAAGAATAAGGATAAAGCGTCCGCGCTGGCATCCATTCTCTCCCATGCGAAAGACGGAAATATCATTCTGATGCACGATCTGTATCCCAGCACCGCGGAAGCATTTGAAGAAGCGGTTCCACAGCTGATTGCACAGGGGTTTCAGCTGGTGACCGTAAGCGAAATGTATGCGGCAAAGGGAATTGGGATGGAACCTGGGAAGGTATACTTTAATATTAGGTGATTTTTTACATCAAGCGTGAAGGCTTTTTCAGAAAAGCCTTCACGTTTTACGTTAAATCGTCAAGGCATTTCCGGAAAAGCCTTGAGGTTTGATGTAAATCTCACTCGTTATATCTCGCCCCATATCTCGCCAGCCCTAAAAGCAGTCCATAATAGATCACAGACACCGGCACACAGCAAACCAACACCATGAACATACGGAAAATGCCTTTCAATCCTGTAACAAAGTGCAGGGCCTGCGGCAGCGTCACTTTATCGTAAACCATGCCGGTCAATGCCGGAGCCTGATGAATTAAGTATGCCATAACAAGGGCTCCCGCCATAATAACCGCAAATACCGCAATTAAAATGATTGCCACACATGCGTATTCTTTGCGGCTGATTTCTTTTACCTCATTTCCCATAATATTATCCTCCTATCAACTTGATATAGGAAAATTCTATTACCGGTTTATGACTAAATTATGAATTTTGCCATTAAGGAATCGTTAAGGTTGAAACGTGACAGGCGGACACGGGATATCCCCCCTCCGGCCCGGCCCCATACCCAAAGCCAAGAACGAACCGCCGCCTAAAATAACCCGTTATATTTGGGAATCGGGTAATCCAATTCATAGCATTTACATAAGTTAATAAAGCTCTGAATCGATTTGGACAGCAGTTTATCTCTGTGATAAACGATGTAAAAGCAACGTTTAAACTCAATTCCCTCCACTTCCGCCATGTAGATCATTCCCTTTTTCAAAGGGCCTGACACCATGCGTCTGGGCACTACGGAGATGCCCAGGCCGTGAATCACCGCATTCACAAGTGCGGTGGTGCTCATCGCTTCCCACATGGGGGTTATGGACATATTATTGACGGCCATGACCTGTTCAAACACTTCCCTGGTTCCGCTTCCGTGTTCTCTCAGAAGGAAACGGTGCTTCTTAAACTCTTCCTTGGTCATCGTCTGACCGGAATAAAACGGCTGACGGGCAGGTGTGATAACAGCCAGCGTATCTTCCATATAGGCTTCCGCGATCAGATTTTCCTGGTGTACCGAGCTTTCATTTAAAACAAAATCCAATTCATTGTTCAGCAATTTCTGTTCCAACGTATCCGAAGTGTCGATCAAAACCCTTACATCTACATTGGGGTATGATTTATTAAACGCTTCCACATAGTTTGCCATGAACTGTGATCCGATGGTGATGCTGGCCCCAATTCTCAAAATCCCAAAAGAATCCCAATTTTTAAGCCCTTTTTCCATATCGTCAAACAGAGTTGAGATGCGCAGCGCGTATTCTCTGAATTGTTTGCCGGCCTCGGTTATGTACAGGCGCTTTCCGATACGGTCAAATAAGTTTACGCCATAGTATTTTTCAATCTCTTTTATGGCCAGCGTAACTGCCGGCTGGGCCATATACAGTTTTTCTGCCGCCTTGGTCAGATTGTTTCCGCACTCACAGACGGATAGAAATATGTGAACATGCCGAATCGTCATAGTCCGCCTCCCTATATAATAAAAACGTTATGTTTATTATATGATTATATTATTTTTTTTATATACGCACAAGTGATATATTGAAGTTAAGAAGAAGTGCTCATATCCGAAACCCAAACCGGAAAGGTTCTGCAAACTGCCGGAACCTGAACGGGCGGCAAAGACCGCCGGGGATATGAACAACAACGCGATTCATCCATGAGGAGGGAGATTATGAATTACTACATTCATTTTGGAAAGCTGTATCTGCGAAAGAAAAATCAACAGGAAATCTGTTTGTGTTACATCAAAGGGCCGTTTTATTCCACAAATAAAACCATAATTTCTTCCAAAGACAACTCCATTTTAAAAGCGGAAATTGAACAGAAACAAAAGGACGGGAAATTGGACAGCAGGAAATATCTGCTGAAAGACGAGGCAGATCACATCATCGCGGAAGGCCATCCGGAATATGCGGAAGGCGCCGATCCTTGGCCCGTTTCTCATGCGCCCCGTGTTAACCGCCTACACATCAATATGCAGGATTCGACTTACGAACTGAAAATGCTGAACAGCCAGAATTTTGTGATGAAAGACCAAAAAGACTGCAGCGTGATGGAAATCATTCACAATGACATCGGCGGCGGATGGAATACGGTTATCTATAAAGATTTTGATTCCTGCATTGTCATGGGAATGTTCGTCTTCTGCCGGTTCCTGGATAAAGAAAATGAATTTATGGTTGTTTAGAAAGAATAAAGGGTAAACAAAAATGGAAAAACATATTTTAAGAAAACTGTTCTTATCGACTTTATATCTGAGTGCATTTACATTTGGCGGCGGTTACGTAATCGTCACACTGTTGAAAAATAAATTCGTGGATGACCTGCACTGGATTGACGAAGAGGAAATGATGGATTTAGTTGCGATCGCCCAGTCTTCGCCCGGAGCAATTGCAGTGAACGGGGCGATTGTGGTCGGCTACAAACTGGCCGGTTTACCAGGAATCAGCTGTGCAATATTAGGAGCGATCATACCGCCGTTTCTGATCCTGACTATCGTATCATTTTTCTACACCGCATTTAAATCCAATTTCTTCATTCAAGCTTTGTTAAATGGAATGCGGTCCGGGGTTGGCGCAGTCATCATCTCGGTAGTATATGATATGGGAAGCAGCGTCACAAAAACAAGAGACCCCATTTTACTGGTCATCATGGCCGCCGCATTTATCGCCAATTACTACGCCAAAGTAAATGTTATCTTTATCATACTTCTGGTCGCACTTTTAGGAGTCGTCCGCACACTATACCGTGAACATAAAAGGGGAGGGGTACCGTCATGACCTATATCAGACTTTTTTTAGCATTTCTTCAAATCGGCGCCTTCAGTTTCGGAGGCGGTTACGCCGCCATGCCCCTGATTCAGGCACAGGTAATTGATAAATATCACTGGCTCACAATGACCGATTTTACGGATTTAATCACTATCGCCGAGATGACCCCGGGCCCTATCGCAGTGAACTCCGCAACCTTTGTGGGCAATCAGATCGCCGGTATTCCGGGCGGGCTTATCGCAACGCTGGGGTGCATTCTGCCATCCTGCATATTCGTAACGATTCTCGCCAAAATCTATACAAAATACAGGGATTTAACCTTAATGCAGGGCGTCCTGGAATCCCTGCGCCCAGCCGTTGTCGCCATGATCCTGACAGCTGGCATTACGATCCTGATTCCCGCCTTTTTTTCCAGCGGACATATCGGATTCCTGAGCGGAAACTTCCAGCTCAGGCCGGTTATCTACTTTATCGGCGCGGTAATCCTTCTGCGCAAATGGAAAACCGATCCCATTAAAGTTATGGTCTCCTGCGGAATTGTAGAAGTAATCTATCAAAGCGCGGTCAGTTTCCTCTAAACTGACCGCGCCGGCTTTCATCCACAAACTTACATTTTTATTCCCAAGTTTTCCACACATCCGGCTGATAACCAACAGTGGCCTTCTTTCCGTTTCTCACCAAAGGAGTTTTCAAAACCTGTTGGTTTTCCAGTATCTTTTCCTCTTTGTCTTCCTCGGCGATGTATTGGATCAGAGCCAGAAGGTCTTTATCTTTACAATTTTCATCGATCATCTTTGCATAGCCGCCGACGGCCTGCTTTACACTGTTAAATTCCCCTTTGCTCATGGGTTTTTCTTTCAGATCGATGAACTGAACCTTGATTCCCCGCTCTTTAAAGTAGCGCTGCGCCTTTTTTGTATCAAAACATTTTGTTCTTCCAAATATTTGTATGTTCATATCAAGCCTCCTGCTATTTCCTATTGCTGCCGTTATTAATCTTCGCTGTCTTCTTCCTTCATCAACTGCAGAAATTCTTCCAGAGCCTCATCCTGTGAATATTCATATTCCCAATCGATCAGCCTGTCGCTAAACCAGTCTTCTGTTATCTTCTCCTTATCCAGAACCATTCCCCAAATTTCCTTTTGAGAATCCTCATCCAGGCCGGCGATTTCCAGAGTGACCAGGTAAAGCTCCTGTTCTGCAGCCTCTTCCAGTTCACGGAAAATATTTACAGTGATTCTCAGCATCTCCGTCGCTTTATCAGCTATATTTCCATGGGACCTTCCCATCCAGACATCATAATCATAGATTTCCGTAGTTTCATCATAAAGTTCTTCCAGGTTTTCCAGCCGGGTTTCGTATTCTCTGTGGTCGGAATATTTTCCGGCTGCCTCCAGAAGTTTCTGCTTCAGTGCCTCGATCCTTTTTTCATCTATCATTTTTCATCCCGCCTCATTCCGTATACTGTTTTAATGTCTTCCATAACTGCCAAACCCCAGCCGATATTCCAAGGGCGTCCAGAAGGCCTTTTTTCTCCAGCTCCAAAAGTTCAATGGTTTTTTCTCCATCCCCGGATTCATAAAAACCATTTTTCTTCAGCAGATTCTTCTGGTTTTCATCCAGCTCCCATGGAATGATATCGTCTACTGACAAAATCTCCGCTTCTTCCAAAGCATTGAAGACTCTGTCATATGAACCTTCCGAGCCCGACACATCCCCATTTTCATCAATATCAAACGAATAGGACAGATCAAAAAGAATGTTATGCAGGGTTTCACGGTCATTTTCCCCCTCCACTTTACTGCAGAATTCCTGCGCCGCAGGCCGGATGATATGCTTCTCAAAGCCGGCGCCGTCAAGTTCTAAAAGCCCCTGGTCCATCTGACTTTCATAAATACGCCATAACCGGGTCATCGCCCCAGAGCATATATTCTTTAAATCACGGCTGTATTCCAAAGCCAGAGTGCCGGTGTGATCCAATTTCTTCCTGAGATAAGCTAAAACCAGAATAATATTATTGGAAAAACAATACCATTTGCCAAGACTCAGGAGAATTCCGCTGTTTTCCAGAGTATCAATCCAGCCCTCCTTTGGCTCCAATAATTCTTCCGCTTTCTCTGTCAGCATTTTACGGGTCCAGATCAATTCTCCTGTATCTTCCTCCCCAAGGCCGTAAATGTACTCCGCCGCTTCCAGTCCGCCGCAGCCCATACATCCGCCTATAAACTGAAAGATATCCTCCAATGCCTCTTTCAAGCCGGATGCCAGCCTTCCCTGCCTTTCAATAACTGCCAGCAAAAATGTCAGCGGTTCTTCAAATCTTACAAACTCATACCAATACCACGGCTCCCATTCCTCTCTGATCCTTAAAAGTTCATTCTTTACCTCTTCAGGTAGGGGCACCTGCAAAATGTATTCGGAAATATCTTCAATATAATTAAACCGTTTCCCCAGAAATTCCGCTTCAAACCGGGATACGATGGAATCGTATTGCTTCTCGTCCTCTAAATCTTCATCGTCCTCCGGCTCATCGTCCTCTAAATCCACATTATCCAGCCATTGATCATAACGCATCACCGTCTTCTGAAACTCATCACTCATTGTCAGATCATACTTATTAAAATCCTCGATTCTGGCATCTTCCAAATCGGCAAACAGATAGATATCCCCCTCGGCCGCAGCCATGCACATCTCACCCCGGTAAAAGATCTCCAGATATTTTCCGATTGCATCTTTATTCTTTTCCACATAGTCATTCCAGGATTTGCTGTACTCGATGTGAAAAGGCTCGTCCTCAATGCGCATCCTGTTTTTCATGGCCGCATGGAAATAAGCGGAGATCAACTGCTCTTCATCCTCAAAAATGCCTTGTGCCAGTGCACAGACTGCGATTTCAGGAAATTTTATAATATCCTCTCCATTCATTTTCCAAGGAGTCTTTTTTAGCTTATCCAGCACTATGTTAAAAACAGAAACAAACCAGGGTCTTAATTTTCCGCACTTTTCTTCCCTGTATAAAGATATAATCTGGTATACCCGGCTGTAACCGGCTTCCGACTGTGGGAGCGACTGGTAATAATACCGTTCTCCGGCTTGAAGCGCTTCTCTCTGCTTCCACAAAAACATGGACTCGGAATTGATGAGAGCGATCGCCCGCTCCATCACTTTATGATAAAAACTGTTTACTCCTCCGGCCTCATCTAAAAGCTCCAGCAGCTGAATGCATTGAAAGAAATAGCCGCAGCTTTCAAGCAGCAATCCCTTTTGCTGCTCCATATTCTGCATCAGATACTCATGCATAAAATCTCTCGCCGACGGATTCCGGAACTTTACAATAATTCTATCATTATTTAAATAGGGATCTGTTCTAATTACAGTCCGTTCCAGTTCCGCAATCACCCGGCCAAACTCTTTAATGTTCACCGGATTTCCAAAAAACGGCAGCAATTTCGTATAACACGCTTTTACATAGTCCAATTCCACCGGAACCGGCATCAAATAAAGAGCCACATAAAGCGCTCGTGCCTCCGGCGACAGATCACCAAATATCTTTTTCCAAAAATCATTGGGATTTCTCAAATAATTCAAAAATTGATCACTGCACTCTTCCGGCCTCATCTCCGGCGTAACAATATCTTTTACAAATGCTCCGATCACACGGGGATTATAATTGGGCGAAGAAACAATGCTGCGGTGCATGTGAAACAGCTCGTTTAGCTGATCCGGCGTCAGCATGGCTTTCTTCAAATGTTCCAGATAGATCTTTACCTTTTCCACATTTGAATAGTCCTCCAGCCTGCACTCCAGCTTGTTCTTTTCCATATTCCGCCGCATGTCCTCATTCTGCTTCAATCCCTGTTCCAAAACGTATTCCCTGGTGGTCATGATCAGAATAAAATCATCGCTCTTCTGAACCAGATCGATAAACCTTTGAAGGCGGCCTTCTTCCCGTCCCGCCTCCATCCGTTTCCACGCATTACCGCCCCAGAAATCATCATAAATCACGACTTTCTTTCCGCTCATCTGATGAGCCCGGTAAAGATCTTCCACCTCATTTGCCCAGACAAACGTGGTATATTGCTTTTTAAAACGGTAATAGAGGGAAAGCTGGTATGCTAATGTCGTCTTTCCCATTCCCGGTTCCCCGGATATGATGATCACCTTGTTTTTCTTCAACTGGTTCAGCGCCTTATAATAGACCTGGGTTTCCACAAAAGTCCCGGCGTTTTCAACCGCATTCTTTAGTTCAATCCTGGACTCTTCCATCAGCGCCCCATAAACCGTTTCCTGGAGCACGCGCTTTAACATATCGGTATTTTGTATCCACAATTTAAAATATTTTTCTTCTACCTTGGAATAGAGACCTCCGAAGCCGCTCAAATAATTATTCAGGTCATTTTCTCCCACAATATCCTCTTCCCGCAGAATATAAGGTTCAAATAATTCTTTGATCCTCTGCTTTTGAAGAGGCGAAAAATTCTGAGTGGTCACCAGAATATAGCGGTCCGGTTTTATCAGATCCATCTTCTCCTTTTCTGCCTTCAGCTCTTTCAAGTGCAGAACAGAAGTATTTTTCCAACGTTTTGCCTGCAAAATCGTACAGAAGCCGTCTTCTCCCAGACACCGGGCATCCATCCCGCCGTCTTTTCCCTCGCCAAATGATTCAAATCTGAGATTATCCCTGACCTGGATCATATCTCTCGCAAAGTCCTGGAATTCCAGAGCTTCAAATATATCATGAAAATTGTAACCGCTCACTCTATCACCTCAGTCAGTCATGAAACCATTATAGCAAATCCTGGTTATCTTTTATGGTATTTCCGCTTAATAACTATTTCATGTCTTTTCTCAGCTGAAACTTACCAATCCATTCCTTCAAAAGAAGAGCCTGGGCGGAAAATTCTTCGCTGGCCGCCGCGCTTTCTTCAGCGGTTGCCGAATTAACTTGTACAACGTTGGAAATCAGTTCAATTCCCTGGGTTACCTGCTCTACGGAACGCGCCTGATCGCTTGAAGCTTCGGAAATGCCGTCAATCGCCTCCACCACAGTCTTAACCCCTGCCACAACTGTCTCTAGGGATTTTGCAGTCTCGTCTGCAATCTTCTTCCCTCTCTCCACAGCGTTTAAGGAATTTTCTATCAAAACAGTGGTATTCTTGGAGGCCTCCGCGCTCTTAGAAGCGAGGTTTCTGACCTCTCCCGCCACAACGGCAAATCCTCTGCCGCTTTCTCCTGCCCGCGCAGCTTCCACCGCTGCATTCAAAGCCAGCAAATTGGTCTGAAATGCAATATCTTCAATCACTTTAATAATCTTATCTATTTCCCGTGAACTCTCTGAAATGTCCTTCATCGCAGCCAGCATCTCCTTCATCCTGAGATTGCTTTTAACCGCTTCATTTTCCACGGAATATGCCTGCTTATTGGCATCCGCCGCATTTTCAGCATTTGATGTGATCTGATTGGAAATCTCGCTGATGCTGACAGCCAGCTCTTCCACCGCGCCCGCCTGTTCGGAAGCCCCTTGCGAAAGCGCCTGGGCGCCGGCTGAAACCTGCTCTGAACCGCAGGATACCTGTTCTGCGGAAACATTAATCTGCCCCATCGTAAGGTTCAGAGAACTTATAATCTTCTCCAACGCATCGCGGATAAACCGGAAATCTCCAATGTATTCCCCATCCACCGTCAGATCCAGGTTCCCATTTGAAATTTCTCCCAGCAGATAGGAAACATCGTTTATCATCTCTTTTAAAGCCTGAATGGACGCGCGCACGCTGTCAGCCATAAGTCCGATCTCATCCTTACTATGTATCTGTATATCCACCTCCAGATTTCCCTGGGAGAACTCTTTCATATTATCGCTGATCTCAGACAAAGGCCTCATCATTTTCCGGATTATTATCACAATAACAGCGATTAAAACCGCCAGAATAACAAATGCCAGCAATACTAAAACCGTTATCAGCTGATTCCTGGTAGCGTTTACCTCAGACATAGGCAGCGTAGCCGCCGCAAGCCATCCGGTCACTTCGCTGTTACAAAACATGGACGTATAGTCAATGCCATTATAATGAAAATCCACAATGCCATTATATCTGTTAAGGATCTTTTCTTTATAACTTTCAGATATATTCAGGTCAGATATATTTTTCCCTGTCGCATACGGATCATCGCTGTAGATATAATCCGATTTCTTGGAAATCAGTTCCAGATAACCATTGTCGCCGATTTTTATCCCGGAAAGAAGCTTGGTGAGACTGCTTACATAAACATCGAAACCAAAGTATCCCTCCGCCTCTGATTCGTCCGGTGAAAATACAGGCGCCACCACGGAGACAATCTCCTCCTTCGTCGCCGGGTCCTGATAAGGCTCTGACACTACAACCTCTTTGCTTTCAAGAATTTTCTTATACCAGCCGGTATCCCTCAAATCCGCCTTCACCACCTCCCCGGTGGAAAGCAGATAACTGTCCGTTTTCACGTCAGCCGCCCACACCTGCATGACCTCTTCTTCAGACATGCGCTCCAACGCGCTTGAAAGTATCTTCAAAATCTCATCCCGTTTCTCATATGTCCCGATGTCCTCAGGGCTTAAAACGCTGCCGAAATACGCCTGAAGTCTGCCGTCCTCCTCAAACATGCTGACCGCAGCAACCTTCCCGCTGAAAAAATCATCCACAATGGACACCGCATAATCCGCCTGGGCATCCAAAACTTTCGTGTTCAGATTTGAAATAGCCTGCGATACCATAATACAGGAAGTGACAATCAAAATCACCAATGACGGAATTAAAACAGCCAAAATACTCATATTGATTTTAAAAGAAATCGATTCCTTTCCCCTGCCTACTGCTTTCATCCTTTTCCCCACTGGCTGACTTGAATTATTTGTCATTAATTTACCCCCATTATTCTTTATAATTAAACCTGCAAATGTATTTACCGCTCATACGGCCTTACACCTATAATTATCTGATCTGCCTTATGAAAATCATCTAATATTGTGCTTAACATTCATACAATTTATTATACCATCCCCCCTGAAAAAGGCAACGCACTTCATTGTTATTTACCTGAATTGGCAGGGGGACGCACGGAATCGGGAGGAGGAACCGGGAAACGAAGGGCGGAGGGGCCGTTTGGGCCGGGGAAGGAAGATGCAGCCGGATGGGATTCGGGATTCGCCCCTAAGAGCTACTAAGGCCCGTAAGGACAGAACGAGGCAGGCCAGCGCCATTCGCGGCGAACTCTTGATGACTTCGCTGCTCAACGGCGCTTTAGAAACTGAGACGGAAATCAGTTTCTACCTGCCTCGTTCTGTCCTTACGGACCTAAGTAGCACTACAGGGGTTCCATACGATCCCATCCGGCTGCATCTTCCTTCCCCGGCCCAAACGGCCCCTCCGCCCTTCGTTTCCCGGTTCCTCCTCCCGATTCCGTGCTGGTTTTCGCTGGCCTGGTTAAAAACAATGGTTATGCTTCGGTATTTATGCAGAATCACATTTACATAGATTGTCAAAGGATTTTCAGAAATGCCTTCAGATTTTACTTTAAACGTCAAAGCATTTCACTAAAAGACCTCACCCTTTACATTAAAGGGTGAAGGCATTTCTGAAAAAGCCTTCACCCTTGATGTAAAATTTACTCACAATCCACCAAATCTTTTTTATCCTTAGCCAGCCAAGCACCAGCCGGAAAGAAGGGGAAACCTGGGCGGGCGGCGGAAATGGAAACGGATAGGGGATCGTGTGCAGACCCTTAGTGATACTTGGTCGGCAAGTGCGGAAAAAGGCAGACAAATACTGTATTCCGAATCAGTATTTGAGGCGCCACTGAACGATGAAGTCATAAAGAGTTCATCGTGAATGGCGCCGCGCTGCCTTTTTCCGCTCTTGGCGGCCTAGTATCACTTAGGGTCGTAACCCGAATCCCCTATCCGTTTCCATTTCCGCCGCCCGCCCAGGTTTCCCCTTCTTTCCGGCGTCCCTTAGTTAACTAAACAAAGATTTACATCCCCCCTTAAAGTAAAAGGGAGAAATTTATTTCGCCTAGGTCCTTTATGCAGAGAACATCCGGAGCCTGGTCTCCGCCTTTTCGCTGTATGAGAACCGGTTTAATGCCTGCTGCTCTGGCCCCTTGTACATCAGATGAATAAGAATCACCGATATGAATGACCTCGTCTGCCCTGCATCCGCAAAGTTCCAATGCCTTTTCGAAGATTTCCTTACGGGGCTTATATGCGTGTACCATATCGGCGCAGACAATTCCCGCCGGAGTTAGTTCATGTTTTGCCAGCGCCTTTTCCACATATTGAACTCCATTGTTGCTGATAACATATATTGGGGCCGGACATTTTTTATAAAATGCTTTCACATCTGGGAAAAGCGGAGCATTGACCCAAAATCCTTGAATCAACGCATGCAGTTCCTCCAGATTATCCTCCAGCTGAATCTCCTTTTTAAATTCCCCCAGCAGACGGTCCACAATTTCATCCTCTGATAAATAGGTGTTTAGATAACTGTTTTCCTCATACTTTCTCAGGCCTGTCCACCAAAGTTCCATGACCTTCCCGGGATCTTTCAGAGAGCTGTTTTTGCATATCCTCATTACGACTTCTTTGATCTCCGGCCCCTTCTCCTGGACGGTTGTTCCTGTATAATCCATAAATACTGCTTTCATGTGTACTGTCTCCTTTTATGCGATGCCAGATGCCTTCTGGTTTGCATCTTAACACGTTTTCCCGCTTATATCAAGTGACTCGTCCGTATGATTTCAGTCATCCGCCTTCAACTCCTGCCAATTTTCTTCCCCATAAAACAGGCTTACGATGTCCTCTGCCAGTAGATTATTTCCATACTCCTTCATAAAAAATTCCGCGTACAGCACATTATCCGTAATGATGCCGTCTGCACCGCACCGTAAAATCTTTTTTATCGCATGTCCGGAATTTGCGGTCCAGCCGTAGATTTTCTTTCCCTGGAAATGTGCCAGGGCTGCCATTTCCTGCGTCAGGGAAGTTGTCTCGACACTATATCCGTCCACGGCGTTTAAATTATCTTTACCGGTAATCAGGATTGCGGAGATATAAACCGTCTCCACTTCCGAATCCATTTCCCTGATTCGTTTTAAGATATTCAAGTCCATAGAAGCTATCATGCACTGATTTTCCATGTTGTACCGGCGAACCAGCTGCAAAACCCCAGATTCGATCCCATTTTCATGACCGCTCGCCTTCAGTTCCAGCATCAGGCGTATCTTTCCTTTGGCCTCCCGTAAAAATTCTTCCAGAGTAGGAACCGCTTCTCTTCCGGAATCTGCATTCAGTTCCTGCAGCATTTCATAATCTGCGTCCCATACATTCAGATTCACCCCAGCCGTCCGTTTAAAGTTGGTGTCATGCATTACAATCAAAGTCCCATCCCCCAACTGCTGAATGTCAATTTCCGCCGCATCCGCACCGTCTTCAATGGCGGAATGCAGGGCTGCGATGGTATTTTCCGGAACAAATGCCGCTCCGGCCCGGTGGGCGATGATCATAGGCGAACCGAAATCGTAAGGCAACAACCCTCCGTCAATCTCGGTCTCACTATATATAAACAGCAGATAGACCAAAAGGACCATATTGCACAGTCGAAAAAGCGCTCGTCTAAATGCCCCGCCCTTCTTTTCAGCCCCCAAAAATGATGCCTGGCGGGATTCACCTCTGCACTGATGGTAAAATACCATGATGGTCCCGCATAGAAATGCGGACGTCAAAATACTTCCCACAATCTGTATAACCCTCAGCCAGCCCACAAGATTCAACCGTAATACATAACGGCCGCTCCCGCCGGCATAAACCAGCTTTGTATAGAATCCGGCAAACAACATAAAGGCGGACGACAATGCCAGGAATAAGATTATGAAGCAGAACGTCAGCCCAATCACCTCTGCAGCTATTTTGATCTTTCTTCTTCGCAGAAGCTTTAAGCTTTCCTTCCATGATTCCCGGAACGAAATCCCTTCAAAAAGCAAAGCCGGAACACCAAACAAATACAGCAAAAGCAGAATGTGAAACAGAAGGAGCAATCCGATAAATATGCCAAATAATACAGGATTATCTCCTAAAAACTTCAATATAAATCCCGGTATGCGAATATTTTTCAGATATCCGCTTATTGGAGAAAATACAGAAAACATCAGCACCGGCAGCATTACGGTCACGCCGATTTTTGACGGTTTTATCAGCTGGACGGTCTTTGACGCCGCCTGTCCGCACATCTGAAAAAGCGAAATTTTCTTATCATGCCACCCATATTCACATAACACCATAAAGGCGATTATTTCATATGCAGTATAAAGCGCTGTCAAAAACAGCACGGCCAGGCATATGAAAACAGCGGCCGGGCTTTTAAACAGCTCCCCTATATTTTCCTGGCTCAGATATCCCAAGCCGGCAGAGGCCGGCAGAAGACTCAATAAATGCCGGATAAAAGAGAATACTATGGTAAATCCAAATGTTTTATAGGCAATCTCGAAATAGATCAGAGATGTCCAGTTTTTGAAGATTATTTTTAAAATCATTCTGAAGTTCTTCATACTGCTTCCGGTGCCGTCGCTTTCCTGTTGATATATTCATTATGTGCAGAACTGCTTGTGGTATTCTTATTAGGAGGCAGGGTGCTTTTTATATCATAGAATCACTTTCCTACCATGATTCGGGTGTCAAAAGGTCTTGTCCCCACAAGTTGTCTAAATTGTTTACATGTGCAGGAATTTAGGAATCCTTAGACTGTCGGATTTTGCGTTGAGACGAAAATGACAGCATGTCTGAGCGCAGCGAGTTCTGCATTTTCGTCTCGCTTTTAGCAAAATCCGGCGGTCTTAGAATTTCTTAGTTCCGAACCCTGCAAACGATTCAGACAACTTGCGGGGACAAGACCTTTTGACACCCGAATCCTACCATATGAAAAAGACTGCCCCACATCGTTTTCCGGTGCAGAAGCAGTCCATATTTTAAATATCCAGGCAGAGACGCGTGAATCTTTCTTCTCTAAGATGGAGAATTTATCACGATTCCCTATTTATGTTAATCGCGTTCCATTCATTTAATAATTGCTCTAATGATATTGCCGCCAATTTTTCCCCCATCGCCAACACCGCCTCATCCAAATGGACGCTCAAGATCTCTTTAAAGAAGCGGCCGATCTGGCAGCCGTCCGATATCTTGGGATGAAACTGAAACAGTTCATTGGGGTTATAGCCTTCGACCGCGATGTAAATATCCCATAATGAAATATCAGACGGCGGTTTTGCCAAGGTAGTCGCTCCCATGCCGGTGGAAACATTCAATATGCCTGCATTTTTTAATTTCCCGTACAATTGACGGATCATCACCGGGTTGGCACCGGTGCTTTGCGAAAGTGTTTCGCTGGTTATCTTTTTATCTTTAAAAACCGTAATAATCATAAGCATCTGAATGGATACGGTAAATTGGGTGCTCATCTTCATACTCCAGCCCTCCATGTGTATGTATTGACGTTACGGTTCACCGCTTTCCGTCTGATCCGGCTCCAGCGATGAACAGTAATTATTTTACGCTATTTTATGGGGAAAGTCAATTGTAGCTATTGACGCTACAATTAAGCCGGTGTATAATCTATTTGTAGTGCACAAAGCTACAAATGTTATTACATATCAAACAGCAGGAGGTCTTTATCATGAAGAAAGAAGCACTGGAAGTATTAAAGAACCGAAGAAGCATCCGCAAATTCAAACCGGATCAGGTCACAAAAGAAGAACTGCGCACAGTACTGGAAGCAGGAACCTACGCGCCTACAGCCGCAGGAACCCAGGCCCCGGTGATCGTGGCAGTCCAAAACCCGGACACTGTGGCAAAACTGGATTCCATGAATGCGCAGGTTTTAAACTCACCGAAAATGCCGCATCCGTATTACGGAGCGCCGACCATTCTCGTCGTTCTGGCGCCAAAGGACGGCTATGCCCCTGTACAGGACGCCAGCCTGGTCGCCGGTAACTTAATGAATGCCGCCTATGCAGCCGGACTTGGCTCCTGCTGGATTCACCGCGGTAAAGAGATGTTTGAATCAGAGGACGGCAAAGCGCTTCTGCGCCAATGGGGACTTTCTGACAATCTTCTGGGAGTTGCCACCATTGCGTTAGGATATCCGGAAGGCGCACATCCGGATGCCGCTCCTCGTAAAAACGGATATATTGTTGAAATTGATTAATTAATAACTGAAATTATATGCATAAAAAAGGGAGCCTTGACGAAAAGATATCCGTCTCGGTTCCCTCTCCTTTTCTGCATCCTCTTTGTTAACTGTATATGGATTTGCAGGCCCATTTTTAATGCATTACTTTAAAATACTGTTCTAAAATCCCTTTAATATGCTGATACCGCCTGGCATAAGAATTCTCCACGCGGATTAACTGCATATTGTGCGCATCGCATATCGACTGCTTCTTCCGATCCCTGGCCATCACCACATCATTTTCATAATGCTCTTTCCCATCGAGTTCAATCACCAACACCGGATATTTCTGCTGATCTCTCTGTTCATACACCACAAAATCGAACCGCCCGGCATAGAATAAATCGCTGTAGTTCACATTTTCTCCAAACACATGGGCAACCGACACTTCCTTTTCCACGGTAAAACGGTTTTGGGAAAGCCAGATATTGTCCAGCGCATGATTCAAATTAGCCAGAAATGCTTCCTCCGTGGCGCTGCTGAACGGCTTTATTCCCAATGCTCTGGAATTTGTCTCTTTCCCGGCAACATTGGAGGTGCCGTTGCTTTTGACATACTGGACTAAATCGTACAGATCATCGTCTCCGCCCTGCTGATGCAGGCGCTCCAGATTTTCCGTATTCGACAGGACAATTAATTTTTCTTTAGCCCGGGAGGTGGCCACATTGATCAGCTCCCGGTTATTTTTCAGCCATTCATAAGTCCCTGCGTGGGTTTCATCCGTAATTGCCGTGGAGAAAAGCACAATATCCTTTTCGTCTCCCTGAAATGCGTGCACCGTGCCGCAGGCCACATTCTGCAAACGCTCCTCCTGAAGCCTCTGTTCGATGGCTTTCCGCTGATTGACAAATGGAGTGATCACCCCAATGCTTTTATCCTTATAGAGAGCCGCATAGCGGATGATCTCTTCCACTTCAGCAGGCGCGGTATTTTTATAATTGGTCTTTCCATCCGCAATATTTACATATACCAGCGGCTGTTCTTCCGAACTTTTCGTATGGATCAGCAGCTTGGAATTATAATATTTCTTATTATTAAAACCGATAATCTTTTTATTGCAGCGGTAATGGTTATGCAAAAGCACCTCATCGCTTACGGAATCGCAGGCCAGAAATGTCTTATAAATTGAATTTTTCCGATAATCATATTCTTCGGATATGGCATATTTTTTACGCAGCTTCTGGTTTGTGACCTCATCCAGCAGGATTACCGGATTCAGCTGTTGGGGATCTCCTACCAGCATCAGGTTTTTCCCACGGATAACCGGAACCAGCCCTACCGCAGTATTGCACTGGCTGGCTTCGTCCATAATCGTCATATCAAAATAAGCTTTAGGGCTGCCCAGTTTATGCGCTGAAATGCAGGTCGTTGCCACGATGGGAAATATCTCCAAAAAATTCTCCAAGTTTTTTTCATCACTTAAATACAGATTAAACTCAGACAGCCGGTCGTCCTCTTTTTCCATAAACAGGATGTCTTTCAGCTTTTCATTCTTGGGGCTGTCGATCTTTTTAATATATTTCGCCGAGGTATAATAAAGGTATTTTTTCAGCTCTTCAATGTCATCCGTCAGCAGTTTAAACGCATCTTCATCCGATATGGTACCAATTTTTTCTATTCTCCGGTTTACTTTTTCCAACTGCCGCCCTTCCAGATCGGCTTCAAAAGGCAGCATCTGCATAGCTGCCCCCACTTGTCGGTTATACTCCAGCATTCGCCGGATCGTCTCGCTTCTCTCCTTTAATTCCAGAACCTCTTCATATCTTTTCAACAATTCCGATAAATGTCTGGCCCGCTTCGCCCTGTCGTCTTTCTTTTTATCCAGAGTTTTCTCAAATACGGAAATCCCTTTTACCTGCTCATACATCTGCCTCATGTATGCCAGAGCCGCTCTTGTTTTTTCCGCATTCCCCAGCCGTATGATAGGAAATGGAATCCTATCCTTCCGGTAACGCATGGAAGTCATCTTCTCCAGAACACTGTCGATGGGATGGTTATTATATGCCGTAAGCAGAACCGTTCTGCCGTTAAAAAATGCCGTGATCACCGCATTGATGATGGTATTGGTCTTCCCCGTCCCGGGCGGTCCCTGAACATAGGTCATGGGATATTTCATCGCATTATGGATGGCAAGCAGCTGGTCCAGATTAATCCTCTTATCCAAAAGCACAATAGGCATCGTCCTCCTGCTCACCGGGCGCTCCAGAAAATCGCCGAAAAATGCTTTCAGCGGCACCTCCACGTTCCCGTTCCGGTACATATCCATCACGGCATGGTATTCTTTATGCAGATCAAGAGCCACATCTATTCCCAATCCGATTATATAAGGCATATCATCTACCCCAAAAATCTTAGGATTGAATTTGGTTATGGAATCCTTAATCTTCTCCTGATTCTGTTCAAAATCCTGGAGCAATTCGTAATCTTCCGCATCCAGATATTTACGGACGCTCTCCTTTACCCCGTCAATGGTAAATTCCGTACAGATTGTAATATCTTCATCCGGCTTGAGGCACCGCCGCTTTACATCCAGCGCCAGTTTCCGGTATGCCAGCACATACAAACCGCGCGTGGTATGGATGCTTATCACATTCATGGCTAACTGCTGGATTGAAAGCTTCTTCCCGTCTTCCTTACTCATCTCCGCTTTCGTCTGAAAATTTTTCACAATCCAACGAAACTGCTCATCGTCCAGAGGATAGACGTCACCTTGAAAGCTCTCCCTGTCAAGATACCGCACCAGTGTATAATCCGCCTTATAGGGCGTTGCATCCATCCTGTTACAGTCTTCCAGATAGCTCAATATTTTCAAATTGGACACGTGGTCAAACAGCGGTTTGTATTTATGGGGATTTAGATGAATATCCTGAACAAGGGCCTGATTGACCGGGCAGTAAGAACCTTCGATTATCTGGGAGGAAAGAATGGAGTCTATATAAATCAAACGGAAATTATCTATGGAACAGCGCCCCAAATGAAGCCCCTCCACTTCCAGAGTCCGCTTTGACGCATTAAGGTTCAGAATCCCTATCCAATATTTTGTAATTTTATCCTGTTTATTGCGGTACTCAATCGACAGCCACTTTCCTTCGTGGATGGCTTTGAATATATCGCGGCAAATGGCATCCATAGTCTTTTCGCTTATGCCTCCTATTAGTCGTTCATCCTGATCGGTATAGGGATATCTCACGCATTTTTCCAGCCTGCGTCCGCCTGACAGGCATTCGCCGTCATTTTGCAGGAACTCACATGGGTTTCAAGTTTTTTTCCAGCCGCCCTATCATCCATGCCAACCGATTCGAACGCCCGTCCTCCGTCTTGGCATCAAAATAAGCTCTGGTATATGTCTTTTTCACAGATGGAGACATTCCCTGAAAGTTATTATATGCATCTTCATTTTGTTTCAGCAGACTGTTTACCGTTTCGATCTGCTCATCTGTAATTTCAGCTGGTTTACCGGCGCTATCCCACTGGCCATTTTTCTTGGCTTCCTCTATCTTAGTCCTGCCAAAATCGGTCATTAATCCGCGCTTTTCTAAATTTTCAGCCAACGCCTTATTTTTCTCAGACCATTTACTGTTTTTACGGCGCGGGGAAAAATACTTTACATATGTTTTGTCATCAACCTTTTTCATTAAACCATCGATCCAGCCAAAACATAAAGCCTCTTCAAGGGCTTCACCGGCTTTTAAAGCCGAAAATTCCTTGGTTTTTCCAAAAAGCAGCCATACGCCGTCATTGGACAGACAATTTTTTAAAAGCCACTCTCTAAATTCATGGCGTGTGTTAAAATACAACGGATCATTCATGCAGCGGTCTCCTTATATTCTATAGTAATTCATTGGCTCCGTTCATTTTACAGAAATCTCGTAATTGTTCAGTCCCCCACAATTTTTCTATAAATTCAGTGTACTATATTTATAACCAACCGTCCATATCAAGAATCACGCCATACAAAAAAACATGGCGGAAATCCCTCAAAATGATTTCCGCCATGATCTCTCAGCCATGAACATTACAGAACTAAAAAGCAGTTCATCTAATAAATCCTTTCTAATTTATGGAACCCATTCTCCATTCGGTCCTGTCTTATAACCGTCCGGTGTCCTTTCTCCTGCATACATCTTCCCTTTTCCTCCATCGGATTCCGTATGGAAATAATACCATTTGCCGTCAATCTCTCTCCATCCCACAGACATGGCGCCGTTCTCCTCCAGATAGAACCATCTTTGGAATGACGGATCATAGACCCAGCCCGTTTCCATCCTGCCGTAAGATGCCGCATCCTGGCTCAGATAATACCAGGTCTCTCCCTGATTCAGCCAACCCGAAGCCGCCAAACAGTCTTCTTTAAAATAATACCATAGGCCGCCGATTCTCTCCCAGGAGGACTGCGCATAGCTTCCGTCCGTTTTCTTAAAGAGCCAGCCACCGCCATTCTGTTCCCAGGAACCGCTGACCGTATCCGGAACCTCCCTCCGCTCAGCAGAACGAACAGGGCGGGAACTGTGCTTGGAACCAGTCCTGTCTCTTACTGTTATCCTGCAGGACGCCTGACCATCGCCGGCTTTCGCGGTAATAACTGCCTCGCCCGGTTTCAATGCCAGAATCCGGCCCGTTTTATCCACAGAAACAATATCAGGCCTGTCTGAGGAATAGATTACAGTCAGTTCTTCCTCTGCTTCCACAGTCGTTTCCAGTACCTGCATATCTCCCACATTCATAGTCAGACTTTCCGGCTTTACAAATACTTTTGCCGGAGCAGATTCTGTAATTTCAATCTGACAGGAAGCCTTCAAACTCATATCCGCCATGCTGACAGCCGTTACAGTCACTTTTCCGGGCGCTTTGGCTGTCAGTACAGTGGTTTCTTCTCCGCTTTCCGAAAGGATCTTTCCTTTTTCCACACTGCCCAAATCCCCGGTAATCTCCCAATATACCTGAGGACTTCCAGGGCTGAAATACTCGCTGTCTGAATACAAGACAGCTGAAAAATCCAATGGAATCGTCTGTCCCTGTTTCAGTTTCAGCGAAACAGTACCGTCTGTAATCGCCTCTTCTCTGGAAATAATATTCAATCCTCTTGGGTAATTAATCAGTTGGTTTCCATATCTTAAATAACTGGCCTCCAGCGCTCCCGCCGCTGAAAATGCCCAGCATATGCTGCTGTTTCCCTGATGTTTCGCCTCCGTGATCAGATGATAATCTCTGGAATCATAGGCGGCAGGGAGATTCAGATTAAGCGGGCCTATCTCCGAAGGTTCCACATTCTCAAGCGGTACGGCTCCCGTATCCCGGATTCTCATCTGCCGGTTTTTAAACAGTTCTTCTTTCCCCTCATTTTCCTTCTGCTCAATTAATTGAAGGTCATCTTCCAAAATATCTTCGCCCGCACCATTAAAACTCTCCGCATTGGAAGATGTTGCCACCCCATACTCGTCGATTATATCTGCATTTTCATCTCTGTCTTCCTCGTAAACGGCATCATCTTCAATATCCATGCCGTCATCATAATCCGCATCTGACGGAGATGCTGTTTTACTGTGTTTCCGGTTCTTTCGTATGTCGGTTGAAACAGCGTTTTTGTCCGCATTAGACGATGTAGCTGTTTCTACTGCCGTCTCTCCCTCATCGGTTTCCGTAACTCCTCCAATATCTGTTCCAATATCTGTCTCAGTATCTGCCTCCGCATTTGAGCTTGTAGCAGTTCCCGGAAACGGATCGTATCCTTCTGCTTTTTCTTTATTGTCCAGTATTGTAATTCCCCGGTCTGACGAAGCGTATGTATAGGCATAAATGCAAGGATATTCCGAAAGAGCCGATGCATCAATCAAGTCCGTCTCGTCACTCCAGCTTGTATAATAAAAAGCTTTTCCCGGAATTGCCGTCACACCATTCACCCAGTTTTCAACGTTTCGGCTTGTAAAAAAGCTAATTTTTCTATGATCATCGTTTGAAAAAGCCACATGTATTTCAAAGTCAGCGTCTTTTGGAATCATAATTCCGTCCTCCAAACGCACGGTATGAAAGCCCGAATACTTAATATAACCTGATTTCACCTTTTCCACCGGACCATCTTCTATTCTGATACCGATTTCATAGGAAAGTTCTCCCTGCCCCACAGCAAAACCAACCGCTCTCAAAAGCTCAGCATCTCCGTCATTGTGAAAGACCTCTACCCCCCTTAAAAAGCCTGTGTTGCCTACTGCCACATCAATGAGCCCACCAGCCGAATTACTGTACATATGGTTATAGTTGTCATTTTTTTCACCGGGCGCATATGCAGACGGCGTAAAAGCCGGTACTCCAAAGTCGCAAGACTCGTAAGAAACGTAAAAATAATCAGGTACCCCATATATATTATCCGTCCCATAAGAGTCTCTGCAGATCCACGCCCCATCATGTTCCGGCATGGTCTCTTTAATGAGTTTTATATTAGAGCCATCGGGCTCCACATCTGATGGTATCTCCCTCTGTGTAACACGGAAATTCTCTCTTTTCACCGTATCATCCCAGCCCACAATCAAAGTCGAATGGCCGCCGAACCTCTCATATTCCATATCATTGGGAGCATAAAAGTACCGTAGGTCCCAATCCGGATATCCGTCACCCTCATTTTTATCCAGATACTTATAACTGGTGTAAAAACCAGTTTGGACGGCCCCATATGTCATAATCGCATTCTTCCAATGCTCTATATGTTTACCGTCTCCGTTATTCCCCGGAAGAATAATCGCATTCTGTTCATGAAATTCCGGATTCGCCTTTTTATAGAAGATATAATCGCCGGGAATCTCTCCATAATCCCCCTTCGAATAATAGGGCACTACGGATTCATTTACCGGTCCCTGCCAATGGGCAAGATAGTGCATAACGGCAATCGGGCTGCTTCCCTGATCCTTTTCTTCCGCATTTTGAATATTCAAATAGCGGAAAGGTGATTCAGGATCAAAAATGGTTCCGGCTATATGGGCCTCTGAATAGTCCGGCTTCTTCTTTCGGTCTGCCTGCCCGGCAACACGCAGTGTATAGGAAGCTCTCTCCGTTCCCTCATGAGGGACAATGCGGACGGTATAGGTTCCCGCTTCCAGACCGGCAGGCTCTAATATCTGGCTGTACGGCTTTCTGGATTCTCCAATCACGCGTTCCTTTGATATCAGCTCCAGATCACACGGATAATCCGATTCTAAAGACAGTGTTAAATCCGTCTCATCTTCCAGCCGGAACGAATAGCGATCCTCATCTTCTGCCGAAGAAATAACAGCTTCCAGCTGGCTTGGAAAGGCAATGATAACTTCCCCCCCGCTTTCAACTTTTTCCCATAGATCTTCTGCCTCTTCATCAACAGCCGCCGGATCTGGCAGCGCATAAACCATTATCGTCCCTAACGCAGTTGTCTCGTACACCCCCAGCATTACCGCTGCCAGGAACCAAGCTGTTTTTCTCCTAAATGTCCGCTTTAATCGTTCTAATCGCTCACCCATTTTATAATGTCTGCCCCTTTTTATGTATCCGGATACATTTTTTATGTTATCATGTAACTGTTCAGCAGGTCCGAAGAAATCGATAATCAATCTACTGCATCCCCATTTTCTCCACAAATTCCTCATAAGTTATCTTTCCTGATGCAAAATCCGTCAGCCCCAAATACATTTTTTCACCTTTTGTAAACGGCCGGTTAATGCACATATCCAATCGTTCCATCTCATTTTCCACAGGAGTTAACACATCTTTTCTCTTTGAAAAGGCCTCATAATAGCGTATGCCAAATTTTCTTTGTGACATCGCGCTCAAGTGGATTCCGTCGGGATTGGACGTTAATCCTTCTGCCGTCACAAAATAGCAGCATTTCTGCTCAGCGGCAAATCTCATCAACTCGCCATTGATGAGATCATATTCCGTACAATTCAGCCCAAAACCCGACTTCCCCAAATAGTCTCCCAATCCGCCCATGATAAAAGGTATTTCAGGTACATCCAGTTCTTTTCGCAGCGCCTCCACTATCACCCGCAATTTTTCATAATAGGTGTGATATTTTCCGCCATTACTGTCGTTCTCCCCCTGGTGCCACAAGATTCCGATGAGCTCGGCGTCCTGCATTGCGAATTTTGACTGACAGCTTGCATGCTTAAACAACGTTTTATCTATGGCCCACTCATCGATTGAACTCCCTCCCTCTGCACAGGGAATTAATCCGATTTTATCCGCTTCATTCTCCATACACCACATTGCGGCAAATGATCCGGCAAGCCCCACGCCTGCAACCGGTCTGTCATAGTTAATCGGTTCTGTCATCATTTGCCATCTTCCGTTGCGGAGCATTTGAATTCTTTCATTGCAGATGAGCGGCACTTCATTTAAAAAGCCCCGCCCGGCCATGTTTGATTGGCCGATCATTAAAATTGCTTTCATTATGTCCTCCTGTTTTGTGTACACTTCTCTTGTTTAAGGCGTTTTTGTAAGACCGCTATTTCCAAATTATATCACGATTTTCCAACGCTGGCGACTTCTGTTTTACTGAAGCTTCGCATTCTCAGATATGCCTTTTACCGAAAATTCTCATTTAGTTTCGAAAAAACAGAAATAAAAGCCGCCATATTTAGCCCAATTCAGCGGTTCTTTCTTGGCTTTGGGTGCGGAGCTGCGCCGGAGGGTTAATATCCCGTGTCCGCCGGGCTTCCTACTCGCCATAAAAATGAACGTGACTGTCGGACACAAAATACATGTGTTCGCCAGTCACGTTCATTTTTACGGCTCGTATTCAGATGGCGGTACACTGGGATATTAATCCTCCGGCGCAGCTCCGCACCCAAAGCCAAGAAAGAACCATTCAGCTTTATGACGACTTTTTATATATTTACATATAACTCTAAAAGCAAGAATGTAACCACAATTTAATCATTTCATCTTTTCCTGGCACTCGCTGCATTCCCTATCGTGAATAGAAATAATACCGCCGCATTTTAAACAGGTATATCTCTCTTTTTGATTTTCCATAAATGTTTCTAAACCGCTTTGCCGAACCTGTTCACTATTGCCCATAAAGCTGGCTTGATACCTTTTGTTATAGCTTTTTTCAAGATTTTTTATCAGCTTACAAGGATAATCGGAGCAATTAAAGCAATAAATCACCTCGTTTTGACCGGCACACTCTTTTATCTTACATTTACGGCAGTGTTCCGGCTTTCCTATATCGGTATTTAAACAACCGGCGCATGGCTTTTTGTGATAACAATGCTTATAACAAACCATACAATTCATTCCGCAGGGAGCAAACATAATTGTATCAATATTTTTCGGCATTTTCATAGACTGGTTCTCCTGCTAAATTTAATTTACCCGCTCCTATACTCTTTCCGCTGCTGTAGAACCCCATGTGCTGCATAATACACTTTAAATTGTCAGCAGGAGAAGTATAATGACCTTGCTATAATCCGTCATCCATAATGCAGACACCATATTATCAAAAAATTCACAACTTGATCATATCTCAAAACTATCTTTCTATATAAAATCTTACAACTTCCTTCAGTTCAGCACCGAATTCCTCCAAATCTTCAAAATCAATCGCGCCTTCACTTATAAGTGAAATAATATTATAAATCATTTGTGAACGGCGCATGTCTGCGCAGACACCGGTCTGCCTCCTGTCTTCCTTAATTCTCTTTTCCAAACGCCAAAACTTATCTGACGGATTGGCGTCTTCACTTAATAATTCTATGTATTCCTTATTGAGTTTGTCCATATAGGCTTCCTGCCAATCGGATATCTTATTTCTAAAAAGTTTCCAGTCCTTTTCTGTAAATCCTCTTTCCGGCAAAATATAAATCCTCCTGTTATTCCCGCGTTATAGAAAATTTATACAGCAGCTTCTACATGTCAAAAAAAATATCAATTGGCAGTTTCAGTTTGTGTTTTTCACTAAACGCATCTATAAATTCGTTTGTTGGTTCCTTGTGTTTTTGATATTCCTGTGCAAGTTCGTTTTTAACCTCTTCACGTTTTGAATCTGCCTTTTCTGCCTCCACATAAATAATACCATGCATTATACCATAGGAAACATATAGTTCATATAATCCATCTGGTGAAGAAAATAAACTCACTTCGACTTTTTCATCGTATACTTCATCTATTTCCAGATAAGTATCTTTATAATGCCTTTCTTCTTCCGAAAAATATTCAGTTACATTTTTCCACTCATACATATCAATATCCTCCGCGTTCATTTTTATGCAATAGATAGACATACCACATCCTACTCCCTGCAGTGCAGCTTACATCCGCTTTTACCCAATCGTCTCCCACCAAATACAACTCTTCCTCAACCAGCCTGATCCACATCTGTTGAAGCAAAGCCGGTATTGCCATCAACCGCGCAGCAACTACATCGTCCACTTCATCAACAATAGTAATTACCAAACCTCCACTTTGATCTTAGCGGCAAAAACCTTTTACCAATTTTAAACTAAATTATTCCTTCGATTTTTCTTCTAGTTCAAGTAAGAATTTATCATAATCTGATATGAACATTCTATCCTGTACGATCCGATATTTTTCGAATTCTGTTTCCGCATAAAGTTTTGCCTGTTCTGCACTGATTTTTCCAGCATCCGTAAGGATTTCATTTCCATTAAATTCCAAAAAACCATCCAGACGCTTCGCCCAATCTTCCATACTCATCGGAATCTGACGCTCCGCCTGCAGTTCTGCGTAATCAAGGTACAAAGATACAATACGTTCCATGTAGGACATCTCTTTATCACTTAAATAATTCTTTGCAATCAAAACATCCGTTTTTACTATCTTACCATCAGGAGCTGCTTCCCACGATGTCAATCCCATATGTTCTTTTTCAGCATCTGCACGTTCTACAATCAGTTCTGCTACTGTATGCCTGTGAACTGCCCAATGCATTTTATTCTGCACTGTCTGGAAAAAACGCCTCGTAGTCTTCGCATCTTTATCATAATCAAAGGCGGTGGCATATAAATCCGTAACTTTCTGATAGAACTTCCGCTCTGAAAGACGTATCTCGCGTATATTTTGCAACTGTCTTTCAAAATACTCGTCCGTGAACATATGTCCTTTTTTCAGACGTTCTTTATCCATCGTCCAGCCTTGAATTGTATAATCTTTTACAATTTGTCCCGCCCATTTACGAAAACGGACCGCACGTTCATTATTTACTTTAAAACCAACAGCAATAATCATCTGGAGATTATAATGAATAAGCTCTCGATTTACCTGACGGGAACCTTCCGTTTGAACTATCCGGAATTTCCGGATAGTTGCCTCCTCTATAAGCTCATTGTCGTCATATATTTTCTTGATATGTTCATTAATTGTCCTTACATCTACACTATAAAGCTGTGCCATCATTCTCTGTGTCAGCCATATATTTTCGGACTCGTAACGCATTTCCATACTATCAGCATTATCACCGACCGATGCTACATAAGTCAGATACTCAGCTGCCGAGCTGTGAATGGTTATTTCGTTTTTCCCTTCCTGCATAGTCCTCTCCAGTTTCATCGTAATTTTTAAATTATTTTTAATAAGCTAAGTTTATTATTAGTGTTACTTAATCCAGTTCCACACAGCATTCTGTATATGTGGAGTCTGTGAAAAAGATTCCTAGAGGGCAAAATTCGGCCTTGGTGGAACGGTTATTATTCCTGTCAACATAGCTCTACTGTTTTTTCTAAAGTCTCAACTTCGGTCTGTTTTAAAGTGTGCACAACCTGTGGCACATTACTTTTCATTTGCTTTCTTCTGCAATAACTGAAGTGAATTCAAATAATCTTGTTCAACATCGCTAAGTGTCCTCGCTTTATATTTCCGATATTCATCGGTTGCCTTATCAACTGCCTGTTTATGAGATATGCTTCCATTTCCCTCCAAAAGCAGCTCTCCACTCATTGTCAAAATACGATCCAGATGGTCTGACCAGTCCTGCATGGTCATAACCTGCTCCCGCTCTGCCTGGCGCTCTGCAAAATCCAAATATCCGGATACAAGCTGCCCCATAGCACGAAGTTCTTTCTCGTCCAGATAGTTCTTCGCTATAACGGCCTCTTTTAATATAGGTTGTTTTCCTGCAAAGGTAGTCAGTCCCATAAACTCTCTCTCTGCATCCGCACTTGTATAAATAACCTCCACCGCCAAGGTTCTTCAGCCGCTCATCATCCAAGGCAAATCCTTTCCTCATATATTCCTTCAAAATACCAGTCACCCAAATTCTGAACTGCGTACCACGCTTTGACTTCACTCGATAGCCAACGGAAATAATAACATCAAGATTGTAATACTCAACCTTATAATTTTTCCCATGGGCCGCAGTTGTTGTAATTTTTGCAACAACTGAATCTCTGCTTAATTGTCCTCTTTGAATATATTTTTTATATGTCTCGTAATCGTTGACTTATCTCTTTGAAACAATTCAGCCATCTGATCAATTGAAAGCCAGACAGTATCGCCGTCAAATGCCGTTTCAATTTTCGTCAGACCATCCACAGTGGTATAATTAAGCATTTGAGATCTTTTTTCAGCATTATTATTTAGATTCATTTTCCATCCTCTTGTTCTCAAAAAACTGTTGCATAGGCTTTCTAAACAGCAGAAATTCTCTGGCTCTTTATCTTTTCCTTAATTTCTTCAATAAATTGCACATGAGACTGGCTAATTTCCGAAAGATTAGGCTCTATTGGAAATATTACCTTTTCTTTCTCTTTTCCATTCTTTTCATTCAGACATCTGCTTTCTCTCCTACCTTCGCTAATATCCATATTAAACATCTATCAATAAACAAACTCACCTGATTCACTATAAAGATGTCCATCTGAAAAATCTATGTAAAATGAAATATCTTTATAAAAAACTATATCATCCCATTTACCACCAGACAAGGTAAAAAGGCGAGAACCCGGTAATGGTACTTGTATTCTATCTTTTTGGGCTAAATCATAATAATAGTATATTAGTAATTGATATAAACCTGCTAACGAGTATAACGTGTATTCTAAATTTGCAAACTTGTAATACTCCTTGCTCATGTCGTTAATAGTACCGACTGTATGTCGATCATGTTTAACTTTATTATAAACTTTCCACCAGCTTGGATTTTCAACTACACCATTTTTATTTGTTACCCCCCATATTTCCCAAGGTTTTATTGAAAATGCCTCTTTAATCTGTAATATTTTCACTTCAGTATTGCTAAAATCAGTCTCATGTTTCATAATTACAGGTCGATAATCATTAATATTTTCTCCTTTGAAACTCTTTTCGTGGTAATTACAAATTGATTTTGCCACTATGTCAATCTCACTACCCACTTGCAATAATATTTTAATATATGAGGAAGAGAATGTACCATAATTTTCTACATCCAATGAAACATAGTTTAAAGTTTCAGCAAATTCTTTTTCAATAGAAATATAAATTTTCCAATACAGATGTATAAAATCCTGCTTATTCATCACAACCTCCTCATAACACAAAATATAATTCACTGTTTTGTTCGACAAATTTCGACGCAAACCTCACAATGTGTTGATCCCGGAAACATATCGCACCCTCTAACTCTCCCCATCTCATACCCGCAATCCACCAAATACCTCAAATCCCGTGCCAGCGTAGCCGAATCACAGCTCACATACACCACCTTCTCCGGCCTCATCTTCACAATCGTCTCCAGACAAACCTGGTCGCAGCCTTTTCTCGGCGGGTCCACCACGATCACATCTGCGTGAACCTGATTCTTTTCAAACTGCTCGGGAAGCACTTCTTCCGCTTTTCCAACAAAGAATTCCACGTTCTCAATTCCATTAATCCTGGCATTTTCTCTAGCGTCCTCAATCGCCTGAGGCACGATTTCCACGCCATACACCTTTTTCGCCTTCTGAGCCAAAAACAGTGAGATAGTTCCGATCCCGCAGTACAGATCCCACACCACTTCATCTCCGGTCAGCCCCGCGTATTCCAGAGCCGTTCCATACAATTTTTCCGTCTGGACAGGATTCACCTGATAGAAAGAAAGCGGTGAGATCCGGTATTTTACATTGCCGATATAGTCCGCAATATAACCCGGTCCATACAGATTGACAACCTCTTTTCCCATGATCACATTGGTCTTTTCCCGGTTAATGCTGTAAGAGATGCTGGTCATTCCCGGTACCTCTCTCAAGCTTTCCACCAAAAACTCTCCATAAGGCAGCTTTTTCCCATTAATCACAAGGCAGACCATAATCTCGCCTGTTTTAAATCCCACGCGGATCAGCGCATGGCGGACCAAGCCCCTATGGCCCTCTTCATCATACGGCTTCACCCCATAAGCGTTCATAAATCCCTTAATCCGCCCCAGAATTTCCTTATTAACCTCCACCCCAAGCAGACAATCCTCATTCTCAATGATGGAATGGGTTCTGCCGGCATAGAAACCGGTGATAATCCGGCCTTCCTTATTTAAACCGAATGGAAACTGGGCTTTGTTGCGGTATCTCCAAGGGTCTTCCATGCCCATAATGGGCAGCATGTGAATCTCATCTTCCGTAAATTTACCGATTCTTAGCAGATTGTTATAAATTTTTCTCTCTTTAAATTTCAGCTGCGCTTCATAGCTCATGGCCTGAAGCTGGCAGCCGCCGCATTGGCGGGCCACCGGGCATCTGGCTTCCACCCGGTCAGGGGATGGTTTGATGACGCGGATCAGCTTGGCAAAGCCGTAAGACTTTTTCGTTTTCATCACTTTCGCTTCCACTTCGTCGCCGATTACCGCGTCTTTGATGAACCAGATATATCCGTCCACCTTCCCGATTCCCTCTCCTGTGTCGCTCATATCTTCTATTAAAACGGTAAATACCTCATTCTTATTCATATCGTCCTCCATATTCCGGCCATAAATGCCGGTCAATCCAAAATAATCTGTTTTCGTATAAGTTTTCTCCGCTTTCTGCTGTTTCTTTATCAATAATTTTCTTATAATTCCGCAAGAAATATAAAGATAAAAGTAACAGAAACTTCATTTCCATTTATTGTTATTTTAGAGAATGATCAAACTTTGTACACAACTATTCAGTATCATTAATACATGATATAAATGAATCCGGGCAGCATATAGCGCGCACAAATCAGCTGCCGGATTCGCCTAACAGCAAAAGCGTTCCAACCCATTCAGTATCCCCCACATGAATGAAAGTAGAACGCTTCTTTATATTGTTTAAACGTAATTGTTCAGTACCCTCACAATTACGAGCAAAAATCCATGCGAAATCGCCTGCGGCGATGGGATTTTTGCCTGCTTTTCCAAGTTTTATTACGGTCAGCGCAGTAAATGCGCAGACCTACTGAACAGTTACGTTTAAAATTCTGTTGTCTTTCTCACATTGCTGTCCAGCAGACGGTTGAATCCGAGCCAGCCGTTATTATCCCCAGCCGCATTTAATAATTCCGTCATTGTCTGGAGTTTGGCGTCCGTATTGTCCGCAAAATTTAAAGCCAGAGCTTCGATTAAAGCCGGTTTCTTAGGAGAACCGTATTCAAGCTCCCCGTGATGGGCCAGAATGCAGTGTTTCAGTTCCGCCGCCGTTTTCTCAGGAAATCCCGGAATGGTGCGGATACGCTCGCCGATCATCTCTGTTCCGATGATGATGTGGCCTAATAACTGGCCGTCATCCGTGTAATCATTTTCCGGAAATGCGGATAATTCTTTTGTTTTTCCGATATCGTGAAACATGGCTGCGGTAATCAGCAGATCTCTGTTAATCAGCGGATAATAGCCCGCATAATAATCACAGAGCTTAACCACGCTCAGCGTATGCTCCAGCAGTCCGCCCACAAATCCGTGATGAACGCTCTTTGCCGCGCTGTGGAACTGAAATGCCTTAGCAAACTCCCGGTCATTTACAAAATAGCTGTCCGCCAGTTGGTGAAGGTAAGGATTCTTGATGGTACGGATAAATCCCAGCAGTTCCTCATACATCAGGCCGATATCTTTCCGTGAAACAGGAAGATAATCTCCCGGTATGTACTCGCTTTCATCCGCTTTGCGGATTCGTTTAATGCTCAGCTGGTTGGAATTCATGAAAACAGTCACATCCGCATCGATATAAACGTAATCCATAGTTTCAAAATTGCCGATTCCCGGAGAGCCCAAATCCCAGATCTTAGCATCGATGGTGCCTGATTTGTCCTGAAGCACCAGATTGCCGTATTCCTTGCCGGCTTTCGTAAGTGCGATCTGTTTGTTTTTGCATAAATAAACGTCTGATACGTGCATTCCCTCGCGGAACATCTCAATATATCTCATAATTCTTCAATTCTCTCTTTCTATTATCTCCTAAACGAAGAGCCAGTCGCTTCCTGCTACCTGGCTCCTATCGTCAAATGATATTCTATTTCTTTGTATTCGTTAATTCCATTGCGCTGAACCAGCACTGTCGCAGCTTCTTCCGGATTCATGCTCTCCACCTGGGTCTGGAAATCCTTCATGGTGCGGATCTCGCGTTCCCCGATCTTGGTTATGATATCTCCCGGCTGAATCCCTGCATTATAGGCCGGGCTGTCCACGATAACATCGGCTGCGTATACGCCTCCGGGCAGTCCCTGTTCCATCATAGCTTCATTAACTTCCTGACCGATCATACCGAAATATGCGGCCGGGCGTCCATTGCTCATGCGCTCCAATAATCCCTTATAATCGGAAATAGCCATAACGCTGGTCATATTGGGACTGGCTTCCATCCGGTATTCATCCGTTACCCAGCCAACCATCTGTCCGCTGGTGTTGATTAAAAATGTTCCCATAGCTGCGCTTCCGCACAAATCCACATATAAAATACGGCTTGTACCATCTATAACCTGTACGTTGCGCATCACGTAAGCTACGTCTCCATAAGCGGTCGAATGTACCATTCCGGCCGGTCCGCCCACTGCGATCAGCATATCTCCCTGCTTAACGCTGTAGGAATTGCCCAACTCTATGGCTTTTACATTCTTCAAAGCATTGGGGTCCATGGCATCCGTGTTGACGCTTACGATCGCCATACCTAATATGGTATCCGCCTGCTTGATCGTTCCGCTCACCTCGCTGCCGTCGCTGAATGCCACTTTAATGGAATCAGCATTCTCAACCGCCGCTTCCGGTGTCAGAATCAGCAGTTCTGTTCTGGTGGCGGCAATCACTGCGCCTGCGTAAAGGCCTGCGGTCTCGATAGGGTTATCAAACCAGTCCATCTGCTGTTTTACAGAATGAACGGTCACCACACCCTTGTCCGCTTCCTGGGCAATTGTCCTTAAATTCCCATATAAACTGTTGAAATCGTCAATGGTAAATTTATAATCTTCAATTGCTGACTGAAGGATCTCTTCAATCGGTTCTGTTTCCTTGGGCTCTGTTGTCTGAACTACAGTCGCTGCCTGTGTGGTCGTCTCAGGCTCATCCTTGGGAATGGTGATCTGCGTCATCTCTTCCGTAGTGTTGCCAAGATAGCGGTCTGCAATCGGCCTTGCTACCGCAAAGCTGATGCCCGCTGCCACACCTGCTGCAAGCGCAATAAAGAAAAAGACAGCAACCCGCATAGCAATCTGCTTCTTTGTCATCGGCTGTCTTACAATCTTCTCTCGCATAAAGCGGCGTTTTTCAGCTGCTTCTTTGTCAGGACCTTTTACATCTGGCATAGCAACCTCCACTTCAAAAAATAGCTACATCTATTATAAGATGGTTCGTCCATTTATGCAAGAAAAAGATAGTAAATCAAAGTTTTTATGGTATAATATCGTCAGGATATTATACTTGCGCAGAGGGGATTTTCTCTCCAAATCCCGGCATTTACGCGCATTTTCGAATGTCCCAGTATCCCACCGTAACATCATAACCCGATTTATCTATACCGAAAGGGATGTATCTATGAATTTAAAAGCATTAAAAACATTGGAATACCATAAGATTATCAGCCAGCTGACGGAATATGCCACCACCCAGCCGGGACAGGAACTCTGCAAAAACCTGGTGCCGTCTTCCGATCTGGATGAAATTATACAAAATCAGACAGAAACCAGCGATGCCGTGACCCGCATTCGCCAGAAAGGAAGCATTTCCTTCAGCGGAGTGCGGGATATCAGGGACTCTTTAAAGCGCCTGGAGATCGGAAGCTCTCTCGGAATTGTGGAAATTCTGTCCATCAGCTCCCTGCTCACCATCTCCGCCCGCGCAAAAAATTACGGACGCCATGAGGAATCAGACGAATTTCCGGACGATTCCCTGGAAGAGATGTTCCGTTCCTTAGAGCCCCTCACTCCGGTGAATACGGAGATTAAACGCTGCATTCTTTCCGAGGACGAAGTCAGCGATGACGCCAGCCCGGGGCTGCGGCATGTGCGCCGCTCCATGAAAGTGATCAATGACCGGGTTCATACCCAGTTAAACTCCATACTTAACTCCAACCGTTCCTATCTGATGGACCCGGTCATCACCATGAGAGACGGGCGCTACTGCCTTCCGGTCAAATCGGAATACAAGAATCAGGTGGCCGGCATGGTTCACGACCAGTCCTCCACCGGTTCCACGCTTTTTATCGAGCCTATGGCAATCATTAAGCTGAACAATGAACTGAGGGAGTTAGAGATTCAGGAGCAGAAAGAGATCGAAGCCGTTTTAGCCGATCTCAGCATCCAGTTAGCGCCTTATACGGAAGAACTGGCCTTAAATCTTCAGCTTTTAGCTAAACTGGAC
The DNA here is from genome assembly GCF_002899675.1 of Clostridium sp. chh4-2. GTDB lineage: Bacteria > Bacillota > Clostridia > Lachnospirales > Lachnospiraceae > CHH4-2. The sequence continues at coordinate 134,781 of NZ_PKUU01000015.1, forward strand.
TTTATTTTTGCAAAAGCGGCGCTGTCCAAACATTATAAATGCAGCGCGCCCATATTTAACAACAAAGGCTTCATCAACATTAAAGACGGACGCCATCCGTTGTTAGACCCGCAGAAGGTGGTTCCCATCAACATTCATTTGGGACGGGACTTTGATCTTCTGATCGTGACGGGACCCAACACGGGCGGTAAAACCGTTTCCTTAAAGACAGTCGGGCTCTTCACCCTGATGGGGCAGGCCGGGCTTCACATTCCGGCGTTTGACGGCTCTGAACTGGCCGTATTTGATGAAGTATTTGCAGATATCGGAGATGAACAGAGCATTGAGCAGAGTCTCAGTACCTTTTCTTCCCATATGACCAACATCGTGGACATTTTGGGCAAGGCGGACAGCCGTTCCCTCTGTTTGTTCGATGAGCTGGGAGCGGGAACAGACCCCACCGAAGGCGCTGCGCTGGCCATCGCCATCCTGACGTTCCTGCACAACATGAAATGCCGCACTATGGCAACCACCCATTACAGCGAATTAAAGGTCTTTGCCCTGACAACGCCTGCCGTGGAAAATGCCTGCTGTGAATTTAACGTAGAAACCCTTCGTCCTACTTACCGACTGCTGATCGGCATACCGGGCAAGAGCAACGCGTTCGCCATTTCCAAAAAGCTGGGACTGCCGGACTATATTATTGAAGACGCCAAGGGACACATCGAAGCGGAAGACGAAACATTTGAAGATTTGCTGGCCAATCTGGAAGAGAGCCGCGTCACAATTGAAAAAGAGCGGGAACAGATTCAGTCCTATAAGGAAGAGATCTCACGGCTGAAATCACGGCTGGAGCAGAAAGAAGAGCGGTTAGATGAGCGGAAGGACGCTCTGATCCGCAATGCCAACGAAGAGGCCCAGCGCATACTCCGGGAGGCAAAGGAAACTGCCGATCAGGTAATCCGCCGGGTCAACAAACTGGCTTCCCAGTCCGGCTATAACAAAGAGCTGGAAGCGGAGAGAAGCAAACTCAGGGATAAGCTGGGTTCTGTAGACAAAGAACTGGCGGTTAAGAATTCACCGAGTCCAAAGAAAGCGGTCAATGCAAAGACTTTAAAGATAGGCGACAGCGTCCGCGTGCTTACGATGAATTTAAAGGGCACGGTCAGCACTCTGCCCGATGCCAAAGGCAATCTATTCGTTCAGATGGGGATTCTCCGTTCCCAGGTCAATATAAAAGATTTGGAACTGATTGAAGAAGAGACCATTACCGGGGCTGCTGTTCCCGGCGCCATGGGCAAAAAGGGCATGAGCGGCAGCGGAAAGATCAAGATGTCCAAATCCGCCACCATTTCCCCGGAGATCAAACTGATCGGAAAAACCGTGGATGAGGCCATACCGGAACTGGACAAATATCTGGATGACGCCTATCTGGCCCATCTGCCTCAGGTGCGTGTGGTTCACGGCCGCGGCACAGGAGCGCTGAAAGCCGGAGTGCATAAACATTTGAAAAAGCTCAAGTACGTAAAGGAATTCCGTCTTGGGGAATTTGGCGAAGGAGATACCGGCGTAACCATCGTTACATTTAAATAAACAGGAGGATCATAATGGCAGAAAAACAACGGGTATTAATTGTTGACGACGATGCAAATATCGCAGAACTGATTTCCCTCTATCTGATGAAGGAATGCTATGAAACAAAGATCGTATATGACGGAGAAGAGGCGCTCCATGTATTTTCCGATTTTAAGCCTAATATCGTGCTGCTGGATCTTATGCTTCCGGGTATTGACGGATATCAGGTCTGCCGGGAGTTAAGGGCTTCCTCACAGGTTCCCATCATCATGCTCTCCGCAAAGGGAGAGATATTCGATAAAGTCCTGGGACTGGAACTGGGCGCGGATGATTACATGATGAAACCCTTCGATTCCAAGGAACTGGTTGCCAGGGTAAAGGCCGTGCTCCGCAGATATCAGGCCGTTCCTGCCCCCGCAGCTCCCCAGACAGAGCAGAAGGGCGATTATGTGGAATATCCGGACCTGATCGTAAACCTAACGAATTACTCAGTCATTTACATGGGGCATTCCATTGAGATGCCGCCCAAAGAGCTGGAGCTTTTATATTTTCTGGCCTCCTCTCCCAATCAGGTGTTTACCAGAGAACAGCTTTTAGACCATATCTGGGGCTATGAATATATTGGAGATACCAGAACCGTGGACGTTCATATCAAACGTCTGAGGGAAAAGATTAAAGACCACGACAGCTGGGCTCTGACTACGGTTTGGGGCATCGGCTACAAATTCGAGGTGAAACGATGACCCACTCCCTTTATTCCAAGTTTCTTATAGGCTATCTTGTTTTCGGCCTTTTGGGATTTATAACCATTGCCACCTTTTCATCCAGAATCACCTACAACTATCTGATCGATGAAAAAGCAGAAGCGCTGTATGACGAGGCCAATTTGATCGCTTCGTCATACAGCGCCATGTATAAAGGGCAGAATATCGACCTGGTGAGCGCCTATCCGCAGCTTCAGGCCGTCTCCACCTTTCTGAAATCAGAGGTGTGGGTTGTGGACCGGAAGGGCACTATCACGGTGGACAGCAACCATTCCAGCCGTAACGGAACACTGATCGACGGCTTTGATCCCACCCTGACCGGCAACAAATCCTATGGTATCGGCAATTATTATGGTTCATTTCCCTATGAAATGCTCAGCGTAAGCGCCCCCATTACCGGCAATTACACCACTCACGGATATGTGATCATACATCTGCCTATCAGCCAGATCTTAGATTCCCAGAACGGGATTCTGAATATTTTATACATCACATCGGGAATTGTATTTGCACTTTCCTTAATCATTCTTCTTGTGTTCAGTAAAACCGTATACTATCCGCTGAAAAAGATTACTGCAGCGGCCAATGAATATGCGGCTGGAAACTTAAACTACAAGATCAAGCTGGAAACCCACGACGAGATGGGGTACCTGGCCGCTACTTTAGACTATATGTCGGACGAGCTCAATAAGGCGGAAGAATACCAGCGCACCTTTATCGCCAATGTTTCCCATGATTTCCGCTCCCCGCTGACCTCCATTAAGGGGTATCTGGAAGCGATTCTGGACGGAACGATTCCGCCTGAGATGTATGATAAATACCTTCATCTGGTTATTTCCGAGACAGCCCGCCTTACGAAATTAACACAGGGACTGCTGACCCTGAACTCCTTGGACAGCAAAGGGTACCTGTCGCGGACGAATTTCGATATCAACCGGGTGATTAAAGATGTGGCTGCATCCTTTGAAGGCACCTGTGATGCCAAGAATCTGGTCATAGACCTGACATTTTCCGACAGCATACAGATGGTTTACGCAGACTTGGGGAAAATACAGCAGGTATTGTATAACTTGATCGACAATGCGATCAAATTCAGCCATCACAATTCCGTCATCTACATTCAGACTTCCACCAAGTATGAAAAGGCATTTATCTCAGTCAAGGATACGGGAATCGGCATACCGAAAGACAGCGTTAAAAAGATTTGGGAACGTTTTTATAAATCCGATCTTTCACGCGGCAAGGATAAAAAAGGAACCGGCCTCGGTTTATCAATCGTAAAAGAAATCGTTCAGGCTCATGGGGAAAATATCGACGTAATCAGCACGGAAGGCGTCGGAACTGAATTCATATTCACTCTTCCGCGTTCTACTAATTTATAACTTTGCAATGTTCACCTTGCCGCTTATCGCTTATGGCGGATAAGGCGCACTTAATCAATGCGTAAGGGAACAGAGAACATGAAGAAATTGTTTAAGGCCATTCGTCAGGGAAATCTTGGTGAAGTAAAATGCATCATTGAAAAAAAGCCGGAGCTTGTCAATTGTGTTTCCGGAGCATTGCCGAAGAAGGATCATGGGCAGTCTCCGCTCCAGGTTGCGTTAAAAAGCGGGAACTATGAAATTGCCGATTATTTCATCGAACATGACGCAGATATAAATTTTATGGAAGCCGAAGATGATGATCCTGGTATACGAGCGCCAGTTTTATTTGACGCCATCAATTCTACGATTGTTTCCCTTTGCTACAAAAGATTCGACGAATCAGAGACTGCATTTGGCCTTGTTAAAAAGCTTGTGGAAAGAGGCGCTGACGTAAATAAACGGGCATCAAACGGATATGATGCGATCAATTGGTCCATATGCGCAGCGGAGTTATTATTTAATCGTGCAAGTGTGTATCCGCAGTCTCAGGAGGCGGTGCGAAAGCAGCTTGCAGGAATCCTTGATTTGCTGATTGAAAACGGCGCAGATTATGTGGCATGGGCGAATAGAGGACATTATCCCGAGCCCTATCCGGGACCCAGCAACAGAAGTATGTATATTGATGATTTTGTTCCGGGAGATGAGAAGGACCTTGATAAAAACAAGGAACTGAGAGCATTTATACAAGAGTATTTCAGAAGCAGAAATTTGCAGATTGAATTCTAATATCGTAAATAAAAAAGAGCCTGCTATTTAATAAATCTCAGCAAGCTCTTCTTTATTTTCCCCTATCTCATTCCAGGTCTATTAGTCCTTTATAAACCGGCCTAACTCTCCCTTAAAGCATCTCTTTCCCTCTGCAATAAGTCTGAACCACCTCATAATCCCTGTCCAGCACCACCAGATCCGCATCATATCCTGCCACAATCTTGCCCTTCCTGTCATCCACGCCCAGACATCTGGCCGGGTTAATCGTGCAGGAGTTCAAAGCCGTGTCAAATGGAACCTGTGCTTCCTCAACCAATATCTTCAGCCCGCGGTTCATAAAAAGTGTGCTTCCGGCAATGGTTTCCGTTCCCTTCAGATAAGCCAGCCCGTTTTCCCTGATCTCAATATCATGGCCGCCCAGCTGGTATTTTCCTCCCGGAGGACAGTGTTTTGCTCTCAGTGAATCGCTGACCATAATGCCGAAATCACGGCCTTTGGCGGTAAAAAAGTTATTGAGTGCCGCAACGCTGCTGTGACAGCCGTCGCAGATCACTTCTCCATAGATTTCGCGAACCCGGAAAGCAGTTCCTACCAGTCCGGGGTCTCTGTGGTGATATGGGGTCATGCCATTATAAACGTGGGTCATGGAAGTGGCTCCATGAGCGATTCCCATCAGCGCCTGTCTGTAATTGGCCGCCGAGTGTCCCATGCTCACAACGACTCCGTGGCTGCGGCAGTACTTAGTCAGCTGAAACTCATCGTCCTGTTCCGGCGCGAGGGTGATATATTTAATCAGGCCGTCTGCCGCTTCCTGATACATCTTAAATTGTTCTACCGAAGGTTTCGCTATGGCTTCCGGAGGCTGTGCTCCTTTGTACTTCATATCCAGATAAGGCCCTTCAAAATGGATTCCCAGGATCTCAGCGCCTTCATACCCTTCCTTTACCACCTTTGCCACATTGGCAACCGCGGCGGTAAGAACATCCGGCATCTGGGTCACTGTGGTAGGTAAAATGGAGGTCACGCCTTCACATGGAATCCGTTTCATCCAATCCCTGAGGCCCTCTTCTGTTCCGTCATTGGTATCATAGCCATAGGCTCCGTGCGTATGAACGTCGATGAATCCGGGCACAATCCGGTCTTCTCCGTAATCTTTGTCGGCCGGATGAGAATCATATGGATAAACCGCTTCGATTTTTCCATCCCTGATCTCCAGCTGCGCATCCAAAAACTGCCCGGCAATCCAGACTTTTTTACTTTGTATAACCATACTATCCCTCTATTCTGCCGAATAAACGGCTTGATTTTAACTGTACATCATCCCTCTATTCTACGATGATTTCCCGTTTTTTTCAATCCATAACTATCCCGCATGGATGGGTTGGCCTTTCATCGTAGCTGCGGTCGTTGAATATGCATTCATAAAAGCGGAAACCGCCGGATAAATTATAGCAGTTAAATCCATTGGCAGTTAAAATTCTGCATGCAATGTAGCTTCTGAGACCGCTGTGACAGTTGATATAGATATCTTTTGCCTGATCCAGCTCTTTCATGCGCTCTCTCAGTTCATCAAGAGGAATATTTACCGTTCCTTCGATATGGCCTTTGGCATATTCGGAAACATTTCTCACATCCAGCATAATAACGGAATCGTCTTTCATCAGGCGCTCCACATCACTCCAATGATACTGTTTTACATTTCCTGTCATGATATTTTCAATCACATATCCGGCCATATTGACTGGGTCTTTGGCGGAAGAATACGGAGGAGCATAAGAAAGATCCAGTTCCGTCAGATCAATGCCTGTCATGCCCGCATGAATGGCGGCAGCCATCACATCAAGCCGTTTGTCTACACCTTCAAAGCCCACAATCTGAGCGCCTAAGATTCTGCCGTCTTTTGGAGAAAACAGAGTTTTAATGGTCATATTCGTCGCTCCCGGATAATAGGAAGCGTGGGAAACAGAGTAGGTCACAACCTTATCGTATTCAATTCCTGATTCTTTGGCTGTCTTTTCATTGATTCCCGCAGAAGCAGCCGTCATATCGAACATTTTAAGAACGGAAGATCCCAGCGAGCCTTTAAATGTGCTGTTCCGTCCGCAGATATTATCAGCGGCAATGCGCCCCTGCTTGTTGGCTGGACCTGCAAGAGAAATCAATGTCTGCTCTCCCGTCACAAAATTCTTCACTTCCACCGCGTCGCCGGCCGCATAGATATCAGGATCGGACGTCTGCATATGCTCATTAACCCGGATGGAACCTCTGACGCCCAGTTCCAGTCCCGCATTTTTAGCCAGCAGCGTATCCGGCGTCACACCGATTGCCAAAATGACAAGATCCGCCCCGATGGCATCTCCATTTTTCAGATGAGTTACCACATTTCCTTCTTTCTCTGAAAATCCGGTAACTTCCGCATTCACCCTCAGATCCATGCCTTTCTTTCTCAAATAAGCGTGCATCTCACATGCCATGTCATAATCAAACGGCAGCATAATCTGGTCTTCTCTCTGTAAAAGAATGGTGTCGATCCCCGTATGAATCAGGTTTTCAGCCATCTCAAGGCCGATAAATCCGCCGCCGACCACAACCGCCCTGCCGGGTTTTGTCTCTTCGATGTATTCTTTGATCCGGTAAGTATCTTCCACAGTGCGCAGTGTAAATATCTTCGGATTGTCAATGCCCGGAAATGGAGGCGTCATCGCCTTTGCCCCCGGCGAAAGGATCAGCTTATCATACGATTCCGTATATTCGCTCCCGTCTTCCAAACGTTTTACCGTCACAGTTTTTCCTGCCGGATCAATGGACGTAACCTCGTTCTTTACACGCACCTCCACCCGGAAGCGGTTCCAAAAACTCTCCGGCGTCTGCAGGGTCAGCTTCTTCTTCTCTTCAATAACCCCGCCGATATAATATGGAAGTCCGCAGTTGGCATAGGATACGTAACCTCCTCTTTCAAATATAATAATCTCTGCCGACTCGTCTAAACGGCGAAGACGTGCTGCGGCTGTTGCTCCACCGGCTACGCCGCCAATAATTAATACTTTCATACCTGATCTCTCCTTATCTAAATGTATTTTGTTCATTTCCGCCCTTGTTCCTGTGTCCTTGCGGGGCGCTTCCAGCCTTCCGGACTTTTGACCTTCGGCTGCATACTCATCCCTGATTATAGAAAAAACAGACATATTTACTGCTCCTTTTCAACTCATGTTAACAGGATACTATAAAATGTCTGTCTTTACCGTAACTTTGTTACATTTCTCTGCGGCATTGCTGCGTAATCATCCGGCTTTCGGTATCTGAAAAAAGAGTGGACGGTTACGCTACCGCAGGCTGGCCGCCGCCATATGCGCGATCCGCTCTTTATCCAGCAGCTCGATTCCGCCCCGTTTCAGCTTCACCAGCTGTTCATTTTGAAAATACTTCAGCATGCGCGTCACTACTTCTCTCACGCTGCCCAAGTGATTTGCAATCTGCTCATGGGTGATTTGCAGCTCTTCCGAACCTGACAGCTCGCATTCTTCCAATAAAAATGCTGCCAGGCGGCTGTCCAGTTTCTTATTCAGCACCTGATCCATCAGCCACATCACATCTGAAAATCTGGTGGCCATCAATTCATTGGTATAGTTTGCAACAGCGGCCGATTCATCCATCAGGTTTTTGTAGAGTTCAACCGGAATCCTCAAAACCACAGAATCCTGTTCGGCCTCCACCATCACGTCAAACTGAATCCCTTTCAACAGACAGGCCGCCGAAAACAGGCAGATATCCCGTTCCAAAAGGCGGTAAAGCGTAAGTTCCTTTCCTTCATCCGACATCGTATAGACCCTGAGCTGTCCGCAGACCATTACTAAAAGGCCAATACAGCTGGAGGAACCATTGTGTATTACAGCACCTTTGGAAAATTCCCGTTCCCTCACCGCATTTTTCAGCAATTCCTGTTGAGCAGGCGTTAATTTCTTCCAAAATGGAAGGTACTCACTCAGATCCATCAATTATTTGTCTCCTTAAACATGTGTAATGAATCTATTGTACATCGAATTGAACCGGAAATCAATCATGGGGAATAGACGAAGAATAGAGGCGCCCAGGGCTGCCAGCCCCGGACTCCTCTATTCTTCGTCATTAACCAATCGAAAATTTTATTCCCCATTCTTCTTCCTGCGAAATTCCTCCTTCACCCGTTCCATCAATTCCGGTTTCAGAATCAAATCACTGCAAGTCGCCGCAAGAATCTTGCCTGCCAGAATCAAACAATTATGCGCCTCTTCACTCTTCCCTGCATCCAGATACTCCTGAGAATGGGCAGAGGTCCCTTCCGGTACAAACGCCATGCGGATACAGGACCCCGGCACATCATACATCACATTGCCGAAATCCGTAGAACCGGTTTTTTCCCTGGCCGGCCGTATTGTTGGCGCATCCACCAGGCGGGCGTTATCCATTAAAATCTCATTTAACGATAAAACGGGAATCTTCGCCTGGAAAAATGGGCGTTCCTCAATCTCATAGCCGGTTTCAGTCATGAGGGCCCCTCCCTGGATGATCTTCTCCACTCTGGAGACTACGGTTTCCAAATAGGCGGTATTATAGCTTCTCATACACACTTCCATCACCGCCTCGGCCGGAACCACGTTGCTGGGGCCGCCTGCGTCCAGAATCGTATAGTGAATGCGGGTATCCTCTTTTACATGTTCCCTCAGACATTCAATCCCGTGGGCGGCCAGAAGAACGGCATCCAAACCGCTTCTTCCCTGGTCAGGGCTCATGGCCGCATGGGCGGTTTTTCCATGAAAATGTATGATATAAGTTGCCAGAGCCATGCATTTTACGTCAGTGGTCGTGGTCGGACTGGGGTGCATCATCAGGGCTATGTCAATATCCTGAAAACATCCTTTTTCTTTCATCAGAATCTTTCCGCCCACAGTTTCCTCAGCCGGTGTGCCGTATACCACCAGGCGGTATGGCTCGTCTTTGCAGCAGTTTTTCACAGCCAGCGCGGCCGCCAGAATTGCAGGCCCCTGCATGTGATGGCCGCAGGCATGGCCGATTCCCTCTAAGGCATCATATTCGCACAGCAGGCCGATGGACGGCCCGCCCTCTTTGTTCTGATAGACCGCCCGGAAGGCCGTTTCCATATCGGCGATTCCCGCCTCAACTTCAAAACCATTTTCTTCTAAGCATTTCATCAGCATACCACTGGCATAAACTTCTTTAAATCCCGCTTCCGGATGATCGAAGATGGAATCCGCCATGGAAATCCATGTATCCTTTGCGCGGTCAATTTCATTAAATATAATATCCTTCATCAATAGTTCCTCCCTGATAATCGTTTAAAATGGTCCGTATCCGATGCAGTATCCGATTACGATAAAGACGCCGCCTGCTGCCATCCAGCTGAACAGGATCGGGCCGGCATAGCGTACCCACTGCGCATAATTAATCTTGGAAATGGACAGATACGCGTTCATATTGGAAGACGTAGGGTTAATGGAATTGGTGATGCCGTCGCCCAGCTGGAACGCTAAAACCGCCACCTGCCTGGTAACCCCCGTAATATCCGCCAGCGGGATGAATAAAGGCATGGTCGCCGCCGCCTGTCCCGAACCGGACGGGATGAAGACATTCAATATAATATGTACAATGTACATTCCGATTGGAGCAAATGCGGCCGGAAGCTTTTGAAGTAGATTTCCAAAATCATATACGATCGTATCCAGGATCATGCCGTTTTGCAGTACCACCAAAATACCTCTTGCAATACCGATAACCAATGCCCCAAAGGCCAGCGCCTTGGCTCCGTCCACGAACTCTTTGGCGATCCGGCTGGGTTTTAAACCGCCTACCAGGCCGCTGACAATGCCGATTGCAATGAATACCGGCTGCATTTCATCCGTTCCCCAGCCGTGGTTGATAACGCCCCATACAATCCAGCCCAGTCCTGCGGCAAATGAAAGCAGCACAAGGTAATGGCGGACAGTCACTTTCTGCCCCTCCTCCTCATCGCTCATCTCTTCGCCCCGGCTCTCCTGTTCCAGGTTGTACACAATGCTTTTAGACGGATCTGCTTTAACCTTGGCCGCATAGCGCATCATATACACGCTTGCGATCACTAAAAATGTGATGTGGATAATAACGCGGAATCCCAATCCTGAATAGATAGGAAGTTCCGCAATTCCCTGAGCGATTCCCACGTTAAACGGGTTCATGGTACCGGCGCTGAATCCGGCCGCCGCTCCTAATGTCACCATAGACGTTCCGATCGCCGCGTCGTATCCTGCCTTCCTCGCCACAATAATTCCGATTGGAACAAAGGCCAGCACCTCGTTGGACATTCCCATCAGCGCTCCGCCTAAAGAAAATGTAAACAGGAAGATGGGAATAATCCAATGTTCCTTCCCTTTCAGTGACCGGATCAATTTGCCGATCAGCAGATCCACCGCCCCTGTGCCGTTGATAATCTGAAATGTTCCTCCCACGATAAATACGAAGAAGATCAGACCGGCCGCAGCCTTCATGCCGGAAGGCGCTGCGTTCAGCACATCCATGATGCCCGCTGCCGGGGCCTCCACCGAATGATAGGACACCGGGTCCACAACCGTGGTTCCATTGGCATTTTCATACCTGTCGTAGGCACCTGACGGCACCAGGTGAGTTAAAACTGCAGCCAGGATAATAATAGAAAAGATAATAACATACGTGTGCGGCACCCTGAAATCCGCGATGCGAAACCGCTTTTTACCAGTTTCATTTCCCCTCATACTCATAACAAATACATTCTCCTTTCGCTTTCGTTTCTGCTTGCTTTCAGTATAGAAAACATATATAATTATGTCAAATCAATTGTTTTTAATATAATATTAGTTATAGACTAATTTAAAGAGGTGAACCATATGGATTTAAGAGAACAGTCCTATATTCTGGCTTTAGCCAAACATGGGAGCATTAAAAATGCTGCCGAAGAGCTGCACATTTCCTCCCCGACTTTGAGCATTTTTTTAAGCAATCTGGAGGACAACATCGGTATCCGCCTGTTTGACCGGCTCGGCAAGCGGTTCGTTCCCACGGAAGCCGGTACGCTTTATATAAAAACTGCCAGAGAGATGATGAATCTGAGAAACTGTTATGAAGCGGAGCTCAGCGATTTAAAAAACGGGACAACCGGTACCATTTCCTTTGGAATCCAGCCGCGCCGCACCTTGTACCTTTTATCCGCAGTGCTGAGCGAATTTTGCGCGATGTATCCCAATGTTCAGATCAATACGTGCGAGGAAGTATCATCCGTCGCTTTTTCTCTGCTCATCAGCGGGGAGCTGGATTTTATCATCAACAACCGGATTAACGACAATCCGGCCCTGACCTACTCCCCATTTTATCAGGACCGGATCGTTATGGTGGCTGCGGCGGATCATCCGCTGCTTTCCAACTGCGTCTCCCTGCCGGACAAAGAAACGCCATGGATCGACCTGGCTCTGTTTCAAAATGAACGCTTTATTCTGACCCACACAGACCAGTCCTCCCGGACCTATGCGGATAAGGCCCTTGCCTATTCCCACATAACTCCGCGAAAATCATTTCTCATCTCCAATTTGGAGACTGCCGCTCAGTTAGCGGCGGAGGGATTGGGAATTGCGTTTAATTTTGAAAGTTATATCCGCAACTTCACCTACACAAAACCCGTCCGCTATTTTTATGTAGGGGATATGGAAGAAACTACAAACTATTACATTGTGTGCAGAAAAGACAAATATCTGCCCAATTATGTGCTCAGCTTCATTTCACTGTTGAGAGATAAGATTAGCATTTAGCTAATATATTATTAAATTAGTTTAATTTGACAAAATATAGTGTTTCTTTCTATACTTGATCTAAGATATCTTGGAAAGGAGCACATCATGCAAAACAACCGTATTGAAAAACGCCGTACATTTTTCCCATCACTCAGGCCAAAAGACTGCCAAAACCAGGCTTTCCTGGACCGGATAAAGAATACTGTCCTGATTCTGGCCGGTTCTGTCGTGTACGGAATCGGAACCCAATGCTTTATTTCCTATGCCCAGATCGCGCCGGGAGGGGCTTCCGGCATCGCTCTGATGGTGAATTTTGTGACCGGCATTCCTATCGGAATCCTGACATTTCTGATCAATATTCCGCTGCTGGTGCTGGCCTGGTTTTACCTGAGCAAAAGCTTCACCATAAAAACCGCCCTGGCCTGCGCGGTCTCTTCCGGGATCATGGATTTTGTGATCGCCCCCTTATTTCCCATCTATCAGGGAGACCGGCTTTTAAGCAGCCTGTTCGGCGGCGTTTTAGTAGGCATCGGCATGGCGCTCATCTTTCTGGCCGGCTGCACCACAGGAGGAAGCGATATCATCGGATACCTGCTGCAAAAGAAAAAGCCCCACCTTTCCATCGGCCATGCCCTGCTCATCATCGACGGATTCCTTTTGGCAGCTTCCATCTTCGTGTTCCGCAACATTGAATCCGGCCTCTTTGGCCTCATCTCGCTTTTCGTGCAGACCCAGGTAATCGACCGGATCATCTACGGAGCCGACGTGGGAAATATGGTCACCATCATCACCTCTTCTCCTGAAGAAATCAGCCGCCAGATTATCACCACTCTGGAACGGAGCGCTACCGTCCTTCCCGGCTACGGCGCTTACAGCAAATGCAGCACGGATGTGCTTTTATGCGCGGTGAGAAAAAACCAGTTCAGCACCCTGAAACAGATCATACATAGGGTTGACCCGGCGGCTTTTGTTCTGGTAACGGAAACATCGGAAGTTTATGGGGAAGGGTTTAAAACAATCTCTTAGAAAATGGCTTCTGCGATTTGCTCGTGATTGTGAGGATACTGAACATTTACAAATTTATACACTCTATATATCAAAAAAACTGTAAGACGGTATGGCGTAAGAATCATCGATTCTTCTGCCATACCGTCTTACAGGTTTTATCTATCCGGCCTATTTATTCTGTTTGCTTATCTGCCTTTAGAATTGGCTTTTTCCATATGAATGTTTTTGCCTTTGATCTTAACATCCTTCATAGCCTGCAAAACGGCGTCTGCGCTTTCGCGGGGAACTTCCACAAATGTATATTTATCATACATATCGATGCTTCCAACCATCTTACCCGGCATTCCGGATTCTCCTGCAATGGCTCCGAGGATATCTCCCGGTTTGATATTCTGGTCTTTTCCGATATTGATGAAAAGGCGGGCCATATCGTCGTCGCCGGAATTTCTCTGGCTTCTGCCGTATCCGTTTCCGCTGTTGCCGCGTCCTGATCTGGAATTTCCGTATCCGTTTCCACGTCCGCCGCGTCCGGAATCAGAGTAAGAGCTTCCTAAATCGTCTAAAGAGCGGGCCGGTCTTCTGTCATCAATGATGTCTTCATTTTCCTCGCCCATGGTCATCTTTAACAGTGCTGCCGCCAGATCTAAAGAGGTGTAATCCTCTTCCAGAAGCTTCTTTTCTATGATGTTGATCATCTTGCTCAGATCATTTTCATTGATGACGTCAGCCACCTGCTCCATGATCTTTTCCACTTTGATCTCTGTAATATCGTTCAGAGACGGAATTGCCTGAGGAATGATCTTGGTCTTGCAGTAGCGCTGAATATCGCGGAGTTTGTAAACTTCTCTACCGACTACAAAGCTGAACGCGATTCCTTCACGTCCTGCACGTCCGGTACGTCCGATTCTGTGAACATAATATTCATCATCCTGAGGAAGGTCGTAGTTAAATACCGCGCCTACGTCATCCACGTCGATACCGCGGGCCGCCACGTCGGTAGCCACCAGAATCTCCGTCTTGCCGTTACGGAAGCTGTTCATAACCCGGTCTCTCTGAATCTGCTTCAAATCGCCGTGAAGGCCTTCTGCGAAATAACCGCGGCCCTGAAGGGCCTGAACCAGTTCGTCTACCTGGCGCTTTGTATTACAGAAAACAACGGAAAGTTTCGGCGCATACATATCCAGAAGACGGCACATTACTTCCACCTTGTTTTTCGGTTTTACTTCATAATAATACTGGGTCACTTTCGGAACTGTCAGTTCTTTCTTAACCACTTTTACAGTAACCGGATTATTCTGGAAGTTATTGGCAATCTTAGCGATAGCGTCCGGCATGGTAGCGGAAAACATGATTGTCTGGCGCTCCTCAGGAAGCTGGCTTAAAATGGTTTCCATATCCTCTAAGAATCCCATGTTCAGCATCTCGTCCGCTTCATCCATAATAACCGTATGAACGTGATCGAATTTCACTGTCTTACGGCGCATATGATCCATCACACGTCCCGGAGTTCCGATGATGATCTGCGTTCCGTCTTTCAATGAACGAATCTGTTTCACAATATCCTGTCCACCGTAGATAGGTAGAACCTTTACACCGTGCATATATTTAGCTAATCTGCGGATTTCTTCAGCTACCTGAATGGCCAGCTCTCTGGTAGGGCAAAGTGCAATTGCCTGAAGCTTCTTGCTTTTTGGATCGATTTTCTGTAATAAAGGGATTCCAAAAGCCGCTGTTTTACCAGTACCTGTCTGTGCCTGACCGATAATGTCAAGGCCTTCTAACTGAACCGGTATCGCCTGAGCCTGAATTGGGGATGCTGCTTCAAACCCCATATCCGTAACTGCCCGCAGAATTCTCTCGTCTAATTGTAACTCGTCAAATCTTACTGTCTCCATATAATTCCTTTCTCATGGCCGCCGGCTCCTGTAATTCAGGACCAAATCCGACAACCGCACACACATCATGCAGTCTATAACTGCCGCAACAAGAGTATCCCCACATTTCATACAGGATACACACAAAGAAAAAGAGAACTCAAAGCACGTTTCAGACTTTGAATCCTCTCGTTTCTACACGAGTACTTATTTTAACAGACTGTTTTTCACATGTCAAGAAAAAGTTCTGACCATATCCGCAGAAATTTTCGTTATTTTGAGTCTTTGTAAAGCTCCCGGTTTTGAAATAAATCCTCCGCCATAGCCGCAGAAAGGCCGATTTCCGCCAGTTTCCATATGTCCTCTTCATCATAAAGGAAAGACCAGTCCGAGGTGTTGGGAAAATAAGCCGGGTTATAAAGATATTCCGATATTTTCCTTCTAAAATAGTCCCCTCCGGCGGAATAACGCCCCTGGATCACAATGATCTCCGGGTCCACGGTAAGAATGATATTTCTGAATGCGATGGCAAAATACCCCGCCGCCTCATCCACAATCTCACGCGCATATGCGTCCCCTTCATCGGCCGCTTCCAATATATCTCTCAAACGAATCTCTTCACACGTTCCAAGCGCAGACCCGGAAAACCTTTCCGGAAACATTTTCAGTCTTTGAACCATGCGCTCCTCAGAAACCATGTTTTCAAAACACCCTCTGCTGCCGCAGCGGCAGATATCCTCATCCTCCGGGCAGACGATGATATGGCCGATCTCGCCGATCAAACTGTTCCTGCTGTTCTGCACCTTTCCCTGGTCGATCAGACAGCCGGAAATTCCCCGGTGGGTGAACAGGGTAAACACCCTTTTATTGTCAAATTCACGGTGATAGTGGAGCTCTGCACGTCCCGCCGCGCGGGCCACATTTTCAACCATGATTACAAGGCCGGGAAATTCCCGCTCAAAAATTTCTCTCATGGGAATCTCACTGCCCCAATTTTTATAGGACAGGATGTGCTGCAAACTCCCCGTCTCCTGGTTAATCAGTCCGCTGGTGCTGATACACAGTCCGTAGACCCTCTCAAGAGGTATCTCAGCCTCTCTCATAAGCCGGTCATAACATTCCCTGCTGACTCCTATCATCTCATCCAGGCTGGAATTTACGGAGATGTCGGCCCGCACTCTTTTCAGCTCCTGCAGCTTCAGATCCATGACCGCCATGCTCATCCAGCCGATCCCGATATTCATATAGGCCAGAAACTGATATTCCTTATTAAAGGCATAGACATCCGGTCTTTTTCCGCCGATCTCCGTGGAGTTTCCCTTCCCTCTATATATAAGGATGTCCTTTTCTACAAATGACATCACCGCTTTCGTCACAGTCGCCCGGCTGATCCCCGTTAATTCCGACAATTCCGCCAGAGACCAGTCCTCCTTTTGGGAATTCTGAAATACTTTCAGAATCTCTTTTCTGTTTTTTCGTTTCAGATCCTTTGGAAGTGCCGCTTTATTTTGTGTATTCGCCATCGATCATTCCTCTTTTATGAATTGTAATGCCATTATATCATAAATTTCCAAATAATTCTTCGGCCTGTTTCACGCATTTTTCATATTCCGTGCGCTCAAAACAAAAATTTAAGTCCCCGATCTTTTCCGCACAGCTTTCTGACCGCAGATATGGCTTTACATAATTAGCATACCTCCGTTTCTGTTCTTCTTCCCAATGTGAACTGATCCACTGTTTCCATAAAGAACTTCCCGGCGTTTCCCAGGCCATTGTTCCTCCGTATTCCTGCCAGTCCTCTTTTGTATACGATTCCGTACAGAGAATCCCATATTTCTCAGCTGTTTTTTCGTCCCAATGGTTCAGATATCCAAGATAGTCCCAATAAACCAACTTTTCCGTCTTCCTGACCTTCACCACGATTACAATGCAGCTGAAATCCAAATCGTCCTCACAGATTAAAACAGGGACGCAGATGTTCTCATCCAGATTGAATAACTCCCATACGAATTCCCGTTCATAGGAAAACAGCATATGACCGCTGCCGGCCGGACAAAGCCCGGGCAGCGTGCCTTTATGAACAGCCAGTTTCTCACAAGCCCCCTCCTTTACCATAGCTTCCAGATAGGCCGTCAGCGGTTTCCCGTCAATCATCCACATATTCTGCTTGTAAGAATACGGTGTATCCACATTTTGTATTTCTATTTGATTGTACACAATCCGGCACCTCAACAATGATTTTCTTCCATTATATCATCTATGGCCTGCGGATCAAATCATAAAAATCAGGAGATATTGCCATGCTGCCCGCAGTATCTCCTTCCATCATCTCTATCCAATTTCATCGCTGATCAAATCCACCAGCAAAATCAATGTTCTGATCAGGTGATACGGGTCTTTCACCGGAAGTCTTCCGCCTACCTGCCCCATCACCGGCAGCCCCCTCCTGTCTCTGATCTGAATCCATTCTCCCACCTGCTTATCAGGATTGGGAAATGTCCGGAATGTATAATCATGGTACCGTTTATATTCTTCCAGACATATTTCATCCCCATAATACAGATATCCCATCAGATTGGCATAGATCGTCTCCAGATTGGTCCACCACATCTTATTGCTCCAATCCCGCCATGCGCCGAATGCCAAATCCTTCTCCTCTTTAAGATAGGAGCCTTTGGGTTCGCCTCCATCCCGGTCCAGATAATAATACATGCCGCCGTATTCTTCATCCCAGCCCATTTTACTGATCTTCTTAATTACCTCCAGCGCTGTTTTCTGTGCCTCTTCCATCCCCAGCCATCTGGCCGCCTGGATGATGAACCACATGCATTCCTCCGTATGGCCCGGATTGATATGGCGTCCATACAGTGTATCCAGCGGCTCGTAATCCGCCCCCAGGCATTCCAGCAGCACCATATCTTCGGTCAGAAAATGCTTCAGTTCCATTTCGATGGAATACCGGCAGATTTCCCTGGCAAATTCCGCTTCCTGAAATAGTTCAAACTTTGACAATGCATCCGCCAGTTCATAAGAGGTATTGATCATAATCATATAGGCCGCCTGGCTGCGCCAGCCCTTTGGCAGCACATCCGGCGCGGTGCGGAATGTATTATTTTTAAGCTGTTCTGCGGCATGTCCCAGCATGCGGTAGGCCCGCTCCACCCGTTTCCGGTCATGATTCAGCACGCTGGCCGCCGCCAGGCCCATAGCCACAAAACAGTCGGCAAAGGAACTGATCGATTTGCTCCCATAAGGTTCCATCACCTCTGCCTGATTCTCCTCATCCAATACAAATGCAGCCGTATCTCCCGGCAAAATGCAGTATTTCTCAAGAAAATCACCGCCGTTAAGAGCCAGTTCCCGGCAGGAATTTTTAAGTGTTTCATCCATCATCAGAGTTTCATTCTGAGCCAGTTTGGAATAAATCCATGTGCACCTGCCCTGGGACCAGACGTATTTCTCTTTTGACATCAGGCGGTCCCCAAATACATTGTAGCAGGTATAAAAGCCTCCGCTTTGGGGGTCCGTTTTATCCATCCAGTAGGGAAGAATTTCCTTTAACAATGTATTTCTGTAATATTTCTTCCGTTCTAAAAGCAGTCCTTGTTCATCTCTCATCGTGCAAATACATCCCTTCAAGCGGAAAGGGATATCATCAACGATACCCCTTTCTCTTAGTATTATTTAAACCTCGTAATTGAGAGGATACCGATCAATTACCAAGCATTTTATATAACTCCAGGGCTTCGTTCATCACATCAAACATCACATATTGGTCTACAGGAACCTTTTCTTTGATTCTCTCTGAATCGATGAATACCTGCTGCTGGCTTTCATAACATTTTTTAATAGAATCGTCCGCCAGGCCCTCTTCCACATCCTTTGCCGTCAGCCATTCATAATTATCTTTTGTAGCTATGATGGTTTCCGGATCTGCTTCGATCTCTTTGGCAAGCCATCTGCAGACTTCATCTATATTATCTTTTCTATAATCCATAGCCTTTAAAATGGCGGCATAAAAACGCACGATCGCGTCGTGATTGTCTTTGGCAAATGCTTCCGTCACAATAAAGCTTCCCGGAAATGCAACCTGATCAAAGAAATCTGCATTCCCAGCCAAAGTCACAACATTGTCGCCCATTTTATCGCGGATAATGTTGGTGCTGGGCGACCAGGTGGCGCAGGCGTCCACTTTACCGCTTACCATAGCCGTAACAGCTCCGTTGGCATCCATTTCCACCAGTTCCATATCATCACGTGTCATTCCGGCCTTCTGAAGCGCCAGATCAAGAACAATCTCAGAAGAGGTTCCGGCTGTTACAGCCACAATCTTTCCCTTCAAATCCTCGATCTTTTCTATCCCCTTCTCCTTATTGGCCATAACCTCATCCGATTTTCCAAAAAGATCCAGCCCAAAGATCTGGGCCTGCCCCTCAATGCATAATGCGTGGGCTCCGTGTCCGATCTGAGATATATCAATATCTCCCGAAGCCATAGCCGCGATCTCCGCCGGGCCTCCCTGGAACTGCACCAAATCCACGGTAATTCCGACTTTATCAAAGAATCCTCCGTCACGGGCCGCAATGATCGCAGAGGCGCTTCCCATATTCGGCATGTAAGCGATTCTCAGATGAACCGGAGCATAGTCTGTCTTAGATGAGTTTTCCTTCTGGGCTTCTGTGACCGCTTCCGTGGCGGCAGAGGCAGTTGTAGAGGCCGCTGTAGTTGCAGCTTCCGTCTGTTTTTCAGTTTCCGGTGCGGGTGTTCCCTGCGGCTCTGCCTTAGGCTGGGCTGTGCATCCTGACAGCATAGAGGCGGTTAGGGCGAGGGCGGCAAATGCCTTAAAAGATTTTTTCATGATACTTCCTCCTTTGTTTTATTATATAGTTTCGTTATATTGTTACATAACTATATAATAAATCATTTTTTAGAGTCCGTCAACAGCTGCCACAAATCTTTATTTAGTTTCGGAAGAAACGCCGGAAAGAAGGGGGAACCTGGGCGGGCGGCGGAAATCATAAGGAATAGGGGATTCGAGTTTCGACCCTAAGAGGTACTAAGGCCGCCAGAAACGGAAAAAGGCAGAGCGG
>NZ_PKUU01000016.1 GCF_002899675.1 Clostridium sp. chh4-2
TCTTTCTGTACTTGCGTGCCTAAGAATCACTAAAGGGGTTCCATACGATCCCAATTGTCCTTTTTTCATTCTCCCCCCGCCCGGGTTCCCGTAAAGACCGCCTCTCCCTTCCCCGCATCCCGATTCCGGGCTGGTTTTCGCTAGCCTGGTTAAAAACAATAAATGTGCTTAGGTAGTTGTATAGAACCGCATTTACATAGATCTTCAAGGGATTTTCAGAAATGCCTTCACGGTTGATGTAAAAACTTACTCACTACTCCACCAAATCTTTTTTACCCTTAGCTAGCCAAGCAACAGCCGGAAAGAAGGGGAAGCCCAGGCGGGCGGCGGAAGTAATCGGCGAAATGGGATCGTATGGAACCCCTTAGATGTACTTAGATCCGCAAGGATAAAAAGAGACAGGTAGAAACTGAATTCCGAATCAGGTTCTAAGCGCCCCTTGAGCAGTGAAGTCATAAGGAGTTCACTGCGAATGGGCGCGGTCCTGTCTCTTTTTGTCCTTGCGGGTCTTAGTACATCTTAGGGGCGAATCCCGAATCCCATTTTGCCGATTACTTCCGCCACCCGCCTGGGCTTCCCCTTCTTTCCGGCGTACCTTCGCCAGTTAAAAAAAGATTTAACTGAAATTACATTACGTCGTTGCGGTAGTCGGTTGCGGTGATTCCGGTGAGGTTTTGGAAGTTTCGCCTGAAGGATCTGGAATTGGAGAAGCCGACCATGAGGGCGATTTCGTCTACGTTAATATTTGTTGTGCGTAAAAGCTCTTTTGCGTGATTGATTCTTACGTTGTTGATATAGGACAGAAGCCCTTCTTTCGTATTGTTTTTAAATATTTTTGACATATAATTAGGGGACAGATTAACGGCTTCCGCAACGGAAGTAACGTTTAAATTGTAATCGGTATAGTAATTTTCAACATAATTTTTTATCTTCTTTACCAGTTGGTTTTCCCGGTCCTGAATATTATCCGATAAGTTCAGGTTCTGTTCGCACAGATAGTGAAGCAATTGGTTGATATGTGACTCATAGGCCTCCAGTGTATTGCAGTTTAAGGAGTTTGCCAGGTAAGATTCAACGGTATCTCTGGTTATTTGGCTGATATAGTCTCCGGAATCCATGAGAATGGTGGCAATCAGGGAGTAAACATTGTAACGCACAATTATTTTTGAACAATTGTAGTTCTGCAGATAGTTTATATAGCTGTGTACTGAGGCAGCTGCTCTATCATAATCATGCTGGAATACGGCCAGATTGATTTCTTTGGAATATTCGCTGAACTTTGTATTGGAGAAAATGTGCTTTTGTTTCGATTGGGACGTGGGGTAAACGCCGGAAACATTTTTGGCGTAATGTTCCTCAAAGGTTGTAATTACATCGGAATAAAAAGCTGAGGTTTGTTCAAAATTTTCAAAAGTCTGGCTGACTGTAATAAATAGGTCAATATGAAACTGGTTTTGGAAAAAATCATATATTTGATTCAGCGAGCTAAGGCCGGATCGGTTCCAATCTTCAAGCTGTTTATCGTTCAGTATAAAAAAGAATACATGGAAAAATTCATCCTGAATATGTTCATGCGGCAGTTGATCATGCAATATCTCATCCGAAACGTTAGTAATGGCGAACTGAAGAAGTTCCCAGTTTTTCATTATATCATCGGATGAAAAACTGTGACTGTCGGCATAGATAGAGGCAATTACAAAATGTTTGCCGGAAAAATCCAGGTTCATCTCGGCGTTAATATCATTTTCCTGAATATGAAAGTTAATGCCTTTTAATTTAGAGTAAAAATAGAGTTCACGGACATTTTTTGATATATCGTTTAATTTATTCTGCATGAACTGATTTAATCGGTGCATTTCACCTTGATAAAGTTCTATCTGCTGAAATTCATTTTGTTCATCCGTTTTAATTGAAGTTGGTATAAAATTCATGATTCTTTTTATGGGCCGGTAATTACGATACTGCGTGTAGATAACGATCGTAATTCCGATTAACAGGGAGATGATAGCGCTTGCAAGCGTAACATTGCGCATCAACAGAGAATCCTGAAGATAAAGCGCCCGGGGAGTACATAATACGTAAAACCAGCCTGTAATGGGAGAAGTGGCATAATAGCAGTAGTAATTTTCTCCGTTCAGGACCAAATCAGAAGTTTCCGGGCTGGATACCGGAAGCGGATGGGAAATGTCTAATTGGGTGCCGAATTGGTTGATTATAGTGCCATCCTGATTACATATAAAAAAAGTTCTGTCAGGAAGGCCGGTAAGGTCATCCTCGATAAAATCCATAGGTGAGGAAACCAAAAGATTGTAATTAGCGGTTTCCTTATATATAAAGGGGCTGGTACAGCCAAAGACGATAGAATCCTTACCCGCATTTTTATAGCTGCAGTAATCTGAGAAAAAATAAGATGATTTTGAATAATCATCTCCGATCAATGAAAGCCAGTCATTATAGGATATCATGTTTTTGTTCGAAGCGTAGTACATGGAATTGTAAATGGAAGATGCCGTATTGGAAACTCCAGTGGTGATGACATAATCCCTGTAAGGATAATAGATCAGTATATTGATATCGTTGTAGACATAATTGTAGCTGTTAAGCTCATCATAGCAGGTTTGAGCCAGGTCAAAAAACTCATCGGAATCCCAGGAATTAGACAGCTTGATAAAATTGTCGTCGAGCAGCAGGAGATAACTTAAATTCCGGATGCTCTGCAGCTTATTGTCAATGGCGTTCTGCATATGGGATAGAATAATATTGCTGCTGTTTTTAACCTGTTCGTTAATTATTTTTCTGCTGATATAGTAATTGACAATGATGGTGATAAATGGAATGAGCAGTATGAGAATACAGGTCATAATCCATTGCAGCAAAACCGTTTTCGTTCGTGTGAGCATTAAATTTTTCATGCTGTCATCACCCCTTTTTTAAGAATATAATTTTGATTCCGGGTTAGTAAACAGATTATAATATATTAAAAAAATAATGTCCAGGACAATAAAAAAGATGGGAGGACAAAATCAGTTATAACAAAAAATAATGTTGTCTTTTGGCCTTTAATGCGTGGTATTGTCTCTTATAATACAGAAAGATATCCGATAAAATGAAATCAGAACAGATAATCGGAAGGTTATGACAAATAGGAGGTATTTATGATAATGAAAAAGCAATTTAGAAAATTAGCTGCAATAAGCGCCGCGATTTCTATGGCAGCTTTAACTATGAGCGGATGCGGAGGAGCTTCCAATGGAGGAGGAACAACTTCTGCTTTAGAGCCCGCCCAAACAAAGCTGGCTTTAGAAGCGGGACAGGAGACAACGCAAAGTGTTGAGGGAGATATAGCCGTGACATATCCTCTTAATGCAGGCGAAAAGCTGACCTTTGGCATGCCGCTTGCGAAAGAATGGTCTGACCGGTACGACAGCTGGACGGATCTTCCTATAGGGAAAGCAATACAGGAAGAGACGGGAATTGAACTGGAAATGGTACATGTGGAAAATAATACGGCAATGAATCTTTTATTTGCCTCAGGCGAGCTGCCGGACATTGTTCTGTTCAATTTTCAGAGCAATTACAGCGGAGGTGAGAGCAAGGCGATCGAAGACGGAATTATCTTCCCTATGGACGCGGAATTTTTGCAAAAAAATGCTCCGGATTACTGGGCGGTGCTCAATTCGGATGAAGATATTATGAAAGGGAGTACCAATCAGAAGAATCAGGTGTTTGGATTTACTTTTATAATGGGCGATGACAGGTGTAAAACCGGCTATGGTTTAACGGTGAGGGATGACTGGTGTGAAGAACTGGGGCTTGATGTGACTGAGATTGATACGGCGCAGGAATTTCATGATATGCTGGCATCATTTAAGAACGAATTAGGTGTGGCAGTTCCATTTACCATTACGGCTGAGAATTTGACGGAACTTTTGGACTATGGCGTGATTACATCACCGTTTGGCTTGGTAACCAGGGATATTTATCAGGTGGACGGCAAGGTGCATGTGGGATATGCGGAACAGGAATATAAGGATGTGCTGCAGTATTTGAACCAGCTGTACAGTGAAGGATTGTTGGACCCCAACTTCTCAACTACGGATAAAGAAACGGTTACGGCGAATATGCTGTCAGGCACATCCGGCGCATCCAGCGGAGCGTTGGGAGGAGGTATCGGAACCTGGCTGCAGACGAATAAAGATGTAGATGATTACAGTTTAGCAGGCATTCATAACCTGGTAAAAAATGACGGTGAGAAATCTTTATATGGATTTTACAAGACGGATGTAATCGGTAAGACCGCGGTGATAACCACAAGCTGTAAAAACAAGGAACTGGCAGCCCAATTTTTGAATTACGGATATACGGACCCAGGGCATATGACATATGTATTTGGCATTGAAGGGGAAAGTTACGATATGGAAAGCGGAGAACCCGTTTATACAGATTACATCATGAATAATCCGGATGGACTGACTGTTAAAAAGGCGATGTCGGAATACACGCTTTCCTGGGACAACGGCCCGTTTGTCCAGGATATCAAGCAGAAGGAGCAGACAGGCGGTATGCCGGAACAGTTAGAAGCCTGGAAGATCTGGGAAGATACTACTGTGGATGAGTATTTCCTTCCTAAAATTATTATTGCACAGGATAATTTATCTGAATACAGCAACTTAAAGAGTGATATCACTACTTATGTAAAGGAAATGACGATTAAATTTATCCGCGGTACGGAACCGATCGAAAATTATGATAAATATCTGGAAAATTTAAAAGCAATGGGCGTTGACCGGTTATTAGAAATTGTTCAAAAAGCAACGGATGAGTATTATACAAGATAATCATGGAATGATCTCAGTGCGCCGCCTGATATTAATGGCGGTGCGCTGAATGAGCAGGAGCTAATATGAAAAAAGACAATATTTATAAAGAACCTTTTGGACTGAGACTGAAAAAGGATTTGAAGAAAAACTATGGAGCCTACCTGCTTTTTCTCCCGGTGGCGTTATATTATCTGATGTTTGCGTATAAGCCAATGTACGGTATTCTGGTAGCTTTCAAGGACTATGTTCCGATGAAGGGAATCTGGGGAAGCCCGTGGACCAGCCATCATGGGTTAGGACATTTCCTGTCATTTTTTCAGTCGTTCTATTTTGGGCGTGTATTAAAAAATACATTGATAATCAGCCTGACCACATTACTGGTAACATTTCCTGCGCCAATCATACTTGCACTTTTGCTGAATGAGGTCAGGAACAGGAAGTTCAAAAAATGCATTCAGACAGTGTCGTATATGCCTCATTTTATATCTTTAGTTGTAATCTGCAGCATGATTCGCCTGTTTGTGGCGGATCATGGACTTATCACCGGATTTTTAAAATCATTGGGACTTGTGGATGGAACTTATTCCTTATTATCTATGGAGAATTATTTTGTTCCGATTTATGTGATTTCCGGTCTGTGGCAGACAATTGGATGGAGCGCCATCATATACATATCAGCGCTGGCAGGAATTGACCAGGGACTTTATGAGGCGGCAAGAATGGATGGAGCCAATAAATTCAAACAAATGCTGCATGTTACAATACCGGGTTTAATGCCCACAATTATTATGCTGTTCATATTGAGGATCGGGCAGGTTATGAGTATTGGACATGAAAAAATAATTCTTTTGTATAATGAGGAAATATATGCTACGGCAGATGTTATTTCATCGTTTGTTTACAGAAAAGGACTGTTGGAGTACAACTGGGGCTTTAGTACGGCGGTCGGATTGTTTAATTCTGTCATTAACTTTGCGCTGGTGATCATAGCAAATAAGATATCCAGAAAGACAATTGATATGGGATTGTGGTAGGAGAAAATTATGGCATATAAAAGTAAAGGATATACGATATTTACCGTTTTTAACTATATCATTTTGATAATAATAGGAATTGCCTGTTTATATCCGCTGTATTATGTGGTCATTGCTTCTGTCAGTGATCCGGTGAAGCTGATCGGACATGACGGCCTTCTCATTCTTCCCCTTAAAAACATGACTTTGGCCGGTTACCGCATGGTATTTCAGAACAAACTGGTGTTGAGCGGTTACCGCAATACGCTTATCATCCTGGTTACCGGGATAATGGTAAATATGGTGCTTACCGTACTGGGCGCTTATGTGCTGTCCCTGCGTAAGCTGCTTTTAAGAAAACCGCTCACGATATTTATCATTATAACCATGTATTTCAGCGGCGGTATGATTCCTGCATATTTAAATATAAAAGATTTGGGCATGATGGATTCTATTCTGGCATTGATCATTCCAAATGCAATCAATACAAGTAATCTGTTGATTATGAGGAGCGCATTTATGTCAATGCCGGAAAGTCTGGCAGAGGCCGCAGAGATTGACGGCGCATCTCACGGACAAATTTTAATCCGCGTCATGATACCGCTTGTAAAGGCCACTTTGGCAGTATTGGTCCTTTACTATGGGGTAGCGCATTGGAATTCCTGGTTTAACGCTTCTATTTATCTTCGTTCAAGCGCTAAATTTCCCCTTCAACTGGTTCTCAGGAACATATTGATTGAGGGCCAGACCAATGATATGCTCAGCGACGTGGGTAGTGCGGATAATCCTCAGGCCGTGCAGCTTCTGAAATACTCGCTGATTGTTGTGAGCACGCTGCCGATAATGTGTATTTATCCATTTTTACAGAAATTTTTTGAAAAGGGCGTGATGTTAGGCGCAGTAAAAGGGTGACGGAAGCAAAAGGATGAAAAGGACAGCTCAGGCTGTTCTTTTTTTGTATCATAGGAAAGTGCTCCTATGATACAAAAAGCCCTCCGGGCAGGATTGCACTGCGGCGGTGAGGTATAATGTCGCTGAAGCGACCCGCCGCAGGCGGAGAATCCCGCAAGCGGGATTCTTTCTTATGAAAATCGTTTGAGATCCTTTTACAATGCAGGATGAACAGCGGAATTAAAAGTTACATTGACAGAAATAATGTAATTATTTATTATTAAAAAATATACAAAAGTTGATAAATCCCGGCAAATATAAGGAGAAAACCAAGAATGAAATACATTTGTTCAAAATGCGGAAAAGAAGAATCTGTAACAACCCTGAAACCCTCCTGCCAATGCGGCGGATTATGGAAACTGGACTTTAAAGCTTCGGCCTTCACCCCAGAGCTTATAGACCGGGATACATGGGGGATTTTCCGGTACCGGGCGTTTATGCCTCTTCTGGATGATTCCTGGAAGAACATCACCCTTGGAGAGGGAATGACTCCCGTCATCCGTTTCTCGGATGATGTTTTGCTGAAAATGGACTATTTTATGCCCACTTTATCCTTTAAGGACCGGGGAGCGGCAGTTCTCGTATCCCACTGTAAATCCATAGGCGTGGATTTTGTGGTGCAGGACAGCAGCGGCAATGCAGGGAACAGCGTTGCGGCTTATTGTGCAAAAGCAGGGATTGGATGTGAGATATTCGTGCCGGAAGGAACGTCGCCCAAGAAGATCGATATGATAAAATCCCACGGGGCTGAGGTCCATGTTGTGCCCGGTTCCAGAGACCACTGTGCGGATGTGTGCCGTTCAAAAGTGAAAGAAGAAGGGAAATATTATGCAAACCATGTATATAATCCATTCTTCTATGAAGGAACTAAGACTTATATTTATGAAATATTTGAACAGCTCCACAGAATTCCGGAACATCTTTTCATTCCGTTAGGCAACGGGACGCTGTTTATCGGGGCAATTAAGGCGCTGGAAGAATTTTTGGAAAACGGAATCATCGGCAGGATGCCTCAGATTGTGGCTGTCCAAAGCGAATATTGTGCTCCTTTTATGAAAGCGGTGGAACTGCACAGCCATAAGCCTGAGAAAGTGGAGGTAAAGCCCACCATGGCGGAAGGAATTGCCATCGGAGTGCCGATGAGAGGAGCGGAAATCCTGGAGTATATCTATAAATATAAGATCCGGGTGATTACCGCTCCGGAAAACCGTATTCTGGAAGCAAGGGCGGCCTTGGCGGCTAAGGGAATCTACTGCGAGCATACAACGGCTGCATCTTATGCAGCATATCAGAAGTATTGTGAAGTATATGGGCCGGCAAGGGATGCCCTTCTCTCCATGTGCGGAGCCGGTTTAAAATCCGATCATTAAATATAAGACAATGACAATTTCTGTCATTCCGGCATCTTATAATAATCTTCAAAAGGATTATACGATGGGGGTAAATATGAAAACAGGAAAAGCCAATTTAAAATACGACAGAATGCTGGATCTGTATATGCGTTTGTCGGACGGAGAGATCATTAATAAAGAAGATGCGGCCAAAGAATACCAGGTGGACTGCCGATCCATACAGAGGGATATCGACGCGCTGAGGAATTTTTTCTCGAATCAGACAGTCAGCCGCGGTGAGATTGCAGAAATTGTGTATGACAGGGAGAAAAAAGGGTACCGCCTGGAATTTGCAAAGAAAATCAGGCTTACCAATGCGGAATTATTTACCGTTGTGAAGCTGCTTTTAGAGAGCCGTTCCCTGGATTCTTCAGAGATGAAGCCGCTGATCGGCAAGCTTTTGGATGCCTGCGTTCCGCCTTCAGAGAAGAAGAAAATGACTGAGCTGGTCAATAATGAACTTTTCCACTACACAGGCCCCCATCATAAGCGGATTTTGGTGGATAAGATATGGGAACTGAGCGAAGCCATGTATGCGCATAGGAAGCTGGATATGAGATACCGGCGTTTAGACGGCGTGGAGACGCAGAAAACAGTCAAGCCGGTGGGGCTTATGGCGTCGGAATATTATTTTTATCTGGCGGGATTTGAAAAGGACTGCGATAAGGATCATGCCGGATATCCCACGATCTACCGGATTGACCGGATCGAAAGCTATCGGGTGTTAAATGAAACATTTTCCATTCCTTATAAGGACCGGATTGAAGAAGGGGAATTTCGGAAAAAGATGCCGTTTATGTTCAGCGGGCCGCTCACAAGGGTGGAATTCATTTATCGGGGAATGGATATTAACACAGTGCTGGACCGGCTTCCGTCTGCGGAATATAAAAAGCGGGAAGACGGTACATATCTTGTAAAAATGGAAGTGTACGGAATCTATGGGATCAGCATGTGGCTGGGAAGCCAGGGCGATAAAGTGGAGGTGCTGGCCGGAATCGGTGACAGGAAAGGAAGCAAAGAATAAATTAATAAATCATAGGTATCAGAGAAAAGCTGTTCGGAATCCAAGACGGAGGATGAACGGCTTTTTTTGTCTGGAAAAAACTCAAAATCTGTAATTATAAATTTCGGAATGACATCAGTTGTCGTTTTTGATTATTATACTAAAATCAGAACGGGTCGGCAGTTAGATTATTTTCTTTGTGGATGGAGGAAGAGGAATGGAGGAAAATATGGGATATGAAGAATTTTTGACGGCAGTAAAAACAGGATTGCAGGAACATTTGGGGAACACATGCAAAGTCACTGTAAAAAAGAATATCAGAGAAGACGGGAGCGTGGGGGATGCGGTATACATAGATAAGGCGGGAGAGGCGTCAAAACCCAATTTGTATCTGAATGTTTATTATCAATTATATCAGCAGGGCATGAGTGTGGATGGGATTCTTCATGAGATTACCGAGGTTTACCAATGGCGCGAAGCCCCCCTTTGCACGCCTATATCAGCGGAAAGCGGGGGATTAAGCTTTGTGGTTTTTAATTACATTCACCAGTTCAATGATCATTTTCATCTCATTATCCGACAGATCTCTGGTGAGCTGAATCCATAGATTCATGAGGGCTGTTGAGGATGGCGTGACGGATTCCCGGAGAAGGTAGTCGATGCTGACTCCCAGACTGTTGGAAATTCTGATCAATGTATCCAAAGTAGGGCAGCGCTCCCCGCGTTCAATCTGACCAATATAGGTGGTTGAAACATTAATGGATTCTGAAAGCTTTTCCTGTGTCAGGTTCAGCTTTTGGCGTTCTTCACGGATTCGCCGTCCTAAATCGATATAGTTCATAAATTAATCCTCCAATAAAGAAATTGTACTTTGTTTATATGCATAGTGTAATTAACTAATAGCTTTAAAATACATAACTATTAGTTGTATTAATGGGAAATGGATGATATAATCCATTTAAGAAATCATCATTTTTTTATGGTAAAGGAGGGGAAGGGGAACTATTTAATTTTAGATAAAATAACAGATCAGGAGGTTTGAGAAGTGAAAAAGAAACTAAGGAAGGCAGCGGCCATATTATTATCGGCCGTTATGCTGTGCGGCAGCATGGGAATTTCTGTTGTGGCAGATGTATCGGAATATCAGCAGAGCAGCATGGAACGGATGGTAAAAGAAGATGGAAAATGGTGCTGCCTCGATGAAAATGGAAACAAAATAAAGAATGCTCTGGTAGAAATGGATGAAAGCCATTATTTCTATTTTGATGGGGACGGCTATATGGTTAAGCCGGAACGGGGCAACAGCGTTGATGCGGCATACGAATTCATGGAGATCAATGGAGAAAACTTTTTTATTGACTTCACAGGCAATGTATTTACCAGATATGGCTGGCTGTATGCCAGAGACAGCAGAATACCGGGAGATGATCAGCCTTATTGGTTTTTTAAAAATGAAAATGGCAAATTAAAGGCCAATACAATTACGAATATTAATGACCGGCTGTATGCATTTGACGAAATGGGACATATGCTGTACGATCAGATTGTTATAATGGACGGAGAAACGTATTACGCTTTGACTGAAGCCAACGGTTCACTGGCAAAGAACAGGTGGCTTTTGATTGATGGCGATTGGTATTATATCGATTCCGACGGTCATATGCCGGCTGAACCAACTCCCAACTCGCCGTATTCGGAGATAGAAGAAGTACGGTTGGACTATGATGGAAAATTAGAATTGGAACTGGGAGAGAGAGCTCAAATCCCCATATCATTTACCGTTGCATCC
This sequence comes from Clostridium sp. chh4-2, assembly GCF_002899675.1. GTDB lineage: Bacteria > Bacillota > Clostridia > Lachnospirales > Lachnospiraceae > CHH4-2. Next base: position 10,968 of record NZ_PKUU01000016.1, read on the forward strand.
AACAGTAACGCTGAGGAAGCTGATCTTTTGATGGAAGAGGACGTCATTGAAGATTTAGAGATTGAAGACTTGGATACTGAAGATCCATATATTGAAGACCCGTACATTGAAGACGCAGATCTGGAATATCTCGAATATTTGGAAGAACTGGCTTCTCCAAGCAACGCCTATTATGAAGATGATGAAGAGGAAGAAGAGATAGAGACTGCATCCGGAAGCAATGCAAAAAAGGATACGGTCAAAGCAGAGACGAAGACAACAAAGGCAGCGTCCGGACGCGCAAAATCACAGCGGTCAGCGGAAAATGACGATGCAAATGTGTATTCAGGTACAAAAGCAGGCGAAGCCTTACAACACGCATATAATTATGGAGCTGATATATTCTACTATATGGAGGACGGTTCCATTGGCGCCAGCGGAATTGCTATGGATAAGAAAAATGCCGTTCTCAGCTTTACCAGCAATCGTCCATGTACCGTAGAGGTTTGTTTTGAGATAGATGGCGTCAGGTCCAATACGGTTGAGCTTGCCTATGTCAGAAAAAAAGATACAACGGAAAAGGATACGGAAAAGGCTATTAACAACATTATCAGCCAGCCGAGCAAAGCGGTTGTAGATGAATTAAAAGCGCTGAACAAAGAAAATGTAACAAAGATATTCCAGAACAATGCAAACCTGGTAAAACAGATTTCAGAGGTGGAAAGAGATTATTCCCTGGAATATAATATCGGATTGGGCAATAAAATTGACAATGAACTGCTCAGTGAATTTGACGCTGGAAAGATTAAGACGGTTGGAGCAGCCATGAATGCAGATGCGGATTCCGACGTTACATTCCAGGTGGGAAGATCCACAGAAGCCATAGACACATCTTCTATAGGAAAAACGAAGAAGATTCCGCTGGATTTGTCGCTGGCAATCAATGATGCAGTTGTCAGTGAATTGGATATCCCGGTTGTGATCACAATGCCGATTCCCGAAAGCATAGAACCGGGCAGCCTGGAAGTTTACCATTATCATAACGGACAGCAGAGCAAATTGTATGCGCCGGTGAATGAGGAAAATAAGACAGTCACATTTACAACTGATAAATTCAGCACGTTTTTATTCGCAGGAGATGCTAAATCCTCCGGAGGCAATAGCGGATGGACAGGCGGAGGAAGTTCTTCCGGCGGAGGTTCATCAAGCAGTTCCCGAAGCGTGAAAAAAGACCCGTTGGAGACTGCAGGAACCTGGATTCAGGATGCAAACGGCTGGTGGTTCAAAAAAACGGACGGCAGCTATCCTGTTTCCCAGTGGCTGATGAACGGCGGTCTTTGGTTCCGTTTTGATGAAAAGGGATATATGATGACCGGATGGTATACAGATGCTGACGGCAGGAAATATTATTTGAACCCAGTTTCAGACGGAAGCCGCGGATCGATGAAGCTTGGATGGCAGATGATTGATCAGAAGTGGTACTATTTTAACCTTGTTTCAGATGGAACGAAGGGAGCTATGCTGGTTAACACGGAAACGCCGGATGGATATAAGGTCAATGGGGAAGGCGTATGGGTTCAGTAAATGATAAGAAGATCCATTGATTGTGTTGAATAAAAAACTTAAAAAGGTGACAGACAGTTGAAAAATTGTCTGTCATTTTTTGTGGAGCGTGGAGGCGGAGATTGTATCCTATTTTCATATGATACCTTTACTTATTGCGGATGATCCGTTCCCGGAAATGAATTCTTTATAAACTTTATAGTTTATTTATTGACCGATCGGTCAATAAATGATACAATGCAATTAAAATAGACCGGTTGGTCAATAATTGCAAAGGAGATTGGGAATGAATAGAGATGAAAAAAACCTGATGACCAAACAAAAGATTATAGACGCCGCATTGCAGGAATTCAGTGAGAAACGTTTTGCCGAAGCTTCGATGAACACCATATGCAGTACGGGTAAGATTTCAAAGGGAATTATTTATCATTATTTTAAGGATAAGGATGAGCTTTATCTGGTCTGCGTGAAGGCTTGTTTTGACAATTTGACCGGATATATGGAAGAACATATGGAGCTGGACAGCGACGATATGGAAGAAAATCTGCAAAAATATTTTGATGTCAGGATTAACTTTTTTGCAGAAAATCCTCTGTATCTGAAGATATTCTGCAGCGCTGTTATCACGCCGCCGGCTCATCTGGCCACGGATATTTCCGATATCAGGAAGGCATTTGACGATATGAATATCAGAATCCTCACATCATTGCTGAACCAGATAAAGCTGAGGCCGGGATTCACAGTGGACGAAGTGATTCATACATTCCGGCTTTTCCAGGATTTTGTGAATACGCGTTACCAGATGCAGACAGTTGATTATACGGGAATACAGCAGCATGAAAACCAGTGCAAACGGATCTTAAACCTTTTGCTTTACGGCGTGGCCGACAGGAGGATATGATGAAAGATGAAGAAAATAAAGCTTTGAAAGAATCCCTTTTGTCGGATACGGAGCCGTCAAAGGCGATCGTTAAATTGGCGGTTCCGGCCACCATGGCATTGCTCGCTAAAGCGGTATATAATATTGTAGATACCGCATATATCGGTCTGCTGCACAGTGAAACAGCTTTGGCGGCGGTTGGGGTAACGCTTCCATTGCTGTTGATATTTGTATCCATTGAAAATATCTTCGCAGCAGGAGCTGCGGTACTGGCCGGGCGCCAATTGGGCGCAGATGATAAAAACGGCGCCAATACTACGGTTTCCACCGTAATTGCGGCTTCGGCAGTGATCGGAATGCTGTTATGTATTGGCGGCATTGTGTTTATGGAGCCGCTGCTCAAAGCATTTGGAGCATCTGCGGCGGTGATGCCGCAGGCAAAGGAATATGCTTTTTGGATGTTTATCGCAGCTCTTGCCAACCTTCCGGCACAAAGCCTGAATTGTGCGGCGCGGGCGGAGTCCTCTGTGCGCATTTCATCCGTCGCGGTGATTACCGGAGCGCTGCTCAACGTGATTCTCGATCCTGTATTTATGTTTCACTGGGGGTTAGACATGGGAGTTGCAGGGGCGTCTTTAGCAACCACTATTTCCCAGTTTGTGACCTGTGGTATTCTGATGTGGTTTTATGCTTCCGGACGTTCCATCATTAAGGTTCGGATGAAATTCGTAAGGCCCTCTGCACGGCTGTTTAAGACCGTTATACTGATCGGAATACCTACGGCTGTTATACAGATCTGCCTTGCTGTGGCCACATCGCTGACCAATATGCAGGCATCCCTGCTTCCTGACAGCGATCTCATTATAGCGGCTTACGGAGTGGTACAGCGGCTGGTGCTGATAGGATGTTATGTCATTATGGGATTTATGCAGGGATATCAGCCGGTGGCTTCTTATTCGTTTGGCGCTGGTAATGAAGGGCGGTTCCGGGAATCCGTCCGTTTTGCGCAGAAAACTACGCTGATGCTGTCCGTAGCAGTGGCCATTGTATATGTGGTTTTTTCACGGCCGCTTATTATGATATTTAACCGCAATCCGGAGATCATTCTATATGGGGCAAGGCTGCTGATCTCGCAGGTGATTCTTTATCCGGCTTTTGGCCTTTGCTATATGATGACGATTACTTATCAGACAATTGGTTCTTCACGGTATGGCTTGTTTTTATCCACAATACGGCAGGGATTGTTCTATATTCCGTGTATATTGCTGCTCCCACGGTATTTGGGAGTGACGGGGATTTATTTTTCGCAGCCGATTGCTGATGTGTTTACATTGATGGTCTGTTTATTGTCTTATAAGAATATGAAGCTTACGGCAGTCAGCCATATGAAAATTCATCAAAAGCTTAGTTGATAAAAACTCAAATATAAATTAAGATAGGAGTGTGCGAAATTCTGCACACTCTTTTTTCTTAATACAAAGACTGGTGGAATATAAAAATGTCAATTAATGATATCATAATGTTCATTATGGCGGTTGGAATCCTGCTTGGCGGGGCAGACTGCATATTGAATAACAAATTCGGCTTAGGGGAAAAATTTGAAGAAGGTTTTATGTGTCTTGGCCCTACGGCGTTAAGCATGGTGGGAATCATCTGCCTGTCGCCTAAGCTGGCTCAGTTACTGGAACCGGTGATTGTTCCTGTTTTCCGTTTAATCGGAGCTGATCCGGCCATGTTTGCCAGCATTCTGGCTATAGATATGGGCGGTTATCCTTTGGCGCTGGCATTGGCGGAGGATGCTCAGGTGGGGTATTTTTCAGGGCTGATCGTATCCACGATGCTGGGAGCCACCATAGTGTTCACCATACCGGTGGGGCTTGGCATGATACAGAGTGAGGACCGGGTTTATTTTGCCAAGGGTCTGCTGATCGGGCTGGTTCCTGTTCCGGTAGGAGCTCTTGTAGGCGGCCTGATGATGGGACTTCCGGCGGCCTGCGTGCTGGTTAACCTGATTCCCATTCTGATTATAGGAATCCTGCTGGTCTTAGGGCTTTTATTCGCGCAGGAAAAGATGGTGAAGGGGTTCATTTATTTTGGACGGGGGATTAAGATTCTGACTGTGATCGGGCTTTCTGCCGCGGCGTTTGAATACATGACCGGAATCGTGCTGATTCAGGGAATGCCGCCGATTATGGAATGTATGGAGACCGTAGCGGGAATCTGCATTGTGCTGCTGGGGAGCCTGCCGCTCATGAATTTGATTCTGAGGCTTTTAAGAAAACCGTTTGGAACGGCCGGAAAGGCTTTGGGGCTGGATTCCGCGTCGATTGCGGGAATGCTGTTTTCCTGCATCAGTGTTTTGCCCGTATTCCGGATGATTAAGGATATGTGCCCTAAGGGAAAGGTGGTTACGACCGCATTTTTGGTAAGTTCCATCGCCGTATTTTCGGCGCATCTGGGATTTACGGCAGGGGTTAGGCCGGAATTACTTGTTCCGATGATGGCCGCTAAGCTGCTCAGCGGGGTTTTAGCCGTGGGCCTGGCGTTAATATTTGAGAAAGGAAAGAGATTGGATGGATAGGGAAAAAAGAAAATTGAATATGCTGACAGATCCGCCTGGAAGAACCATGTTTTTCTTCGCGCTTCCCATGATTATGGGCAACCTGTTTCAGCAGTTTTATAATATTATGGATTCCGTTGTGGTCGGTAAATTTGTGGGGGAGAATGCGTTGGCGTCGGTGGGAGCGTCCTATTCCATCACCAATGTGTTTATCGCCATAGCTATCGGCGGGGGAATCGGAAGCGCTGTCATCGTATCCCAGTTTTTTGGAGCGAAACAGATCGGCAATATGAAAACGGCGGTTTCCACAACCCTGCTTAACTTTTTGGCAGTTGGAATCCTGCTTGGCATATTCGGACTTCTGAATAATGAGGCCATTTTGACATGGATGAATACGCCGGCAGACGTATTTGAGGATGCGTCCGCTTATCTGAGCATCTATTTTATCGGGCTGCCCTTTCTTTTTATGTATAATGTGCAGGCGGCCATATTTAATTCGCTGGGAGATTCCAAAACTCCTTTGGGGCTTTTGATCTTTTCCTCGCTGTTAAATATCGTGTTAGACCTGATATTTGTCATTTCATTCCATTGGGGAGTTATGGGAGTTGCGGTGGCGACTTTGATCGCCCAAGGCATTTCCGCATTGATTTCCTTTGTGATTTTGATCCGAAAGATGGCCGGATATGAGGGAGAGGGGAAATTCCGGTTCTATGATCCGGGAATGGTGTTTAACATGGTGAAGGTGGCTCTGCCGTCCACCCTTCAGCAGTCCATTGTCCATATCGGAATGCTGCTTGTTCAGTCGGTGGTCAATGGATTCGGGGCCTCCGTGATGGCCGGATATGCGGCGGCAACCAGAATTGAGTCCATCAGCATTGTTCCCATGCTGGCCATCGGCAACGCCATGTCCACATTTGCAGCTCAGAATATGGGAGCGGGAAGAACGGACCGGGTAAGGCATGGATATAAGGTGGGATGTATGATGGTGGGAGCGTCTGCGGTGATATTGTGCCTGATTTCCCTTTTGGGAGGACGGTATTTCCTGATGGCGTTTTTGGACCCGCAGAGCGGACAGAAGGCGTTTGAAACCGGAATCAGCTATGTGACCTTTATCTGCTTTTTCTATGTATTTATAGGCCTCAAAGCGACAACGGACGGACTGCTGCGAGGAGCCGGGGATGTGCTTGTATTCACCCTGGCTAATCTCGTAAACCTGTCCATCCGTGTGTTTGTAGCGTTTCATTTTGCCCCGGTTTGGGGCGTTGAAGCCGTTTGGTTTGCAATCCCTATGGGATGGGCTTCAAACTTCGTTATATCCTATCTCAGGTATCTGACCGGAAAATGGAGTCAGATCAAGCTGATCTCTAAGTGAGATCAGCCTGTTCCTGGCTTACAGCCGGTTTCTTAATCGGAAAGCTCACCTGGGCTTTGAATAAATCCCCGTCTATATAGAGCTTAAAAATTCCATTCTGCAGTTCGGTCAGGCTTTTTGCGATGGAAAGTCCGAGGCCGCTGCCTTCTGTGGTACGCGCCACATCTCCCCTTACAAAACGTTCGGTCAGCTCGTCCGCATTGATGTTAAGCGGATTGGCTGATACATTCTTGATGGTAAAGACTGCCAGATCCTCTTCCTGCTGGACGTCGATATAGACACGGCTTCCTTCCATGGCATATTTGTATGCGTTGTTATAGAGGTTTTCCAATACCCGCCACAGATGGCGTCCGTCCGCTTCGATTAAAAGCGTCTGGTCAGGCAGATGGGTTACCACTTCCAGATGGCGGAGCGCAAATTTCTCATCAAATTCTCCGTTGGTCTGCCATACCAGTTCCACCAGGTCAATGTTGGCGATCTCTAGCTTAACATTTCCTGAGCTGGCTTTAGAAGCTTCCACCAGGTCCTCGGTAAGCGTCTTCAAACGCTGGGATTTTTGGTCCAGAACCTCCAGATAACCCTGAATCTTAGGGTCCTGAATGTGTTCCCGCTTAATCAGATCCACATAATTGATAATGGATGTGAGGGGAGTTTTGATATCGTGTGAAACATTGGTGATCAGATCCGCTTTTAACCGTTCGCTCTTAACCTTTTCCTGAAGCGCATTTTCCAGACCGGAGCTGATGTTGTTAATGCTTTCCGCAACGGCCAGCTCTTTTCCTGAGAAAAAGTCCAGATCCACTTTATAACCGGTATCCCCTGTGGAAATGCTTTTAAGCGCTTCGTCAATCTTATCTTTTTCCATAGAGGTCTGTAAAAGCTTTAAAAATACCGCCAGATCAATCAGAATAAGGAGAGCAGCAGTACCCCAGAATTTAATAAAATTAGAAGGGATGTTCTGCTTATAGTAAAGATAACTGATCAAAACCACGCAGCTGACATTAACGGCTAAAAATGCCAGATAACACACAATAATTCTCATCTTGAAACTGTGGTTCAGCAGATAGGCGGAAAAGCCGTTGCAGAACCGGTTGACAATGCTGTTTTTCCACAGGGAAGCGGCTTTATACCTGCGGATAACGCTGAAAACGGCGGTCAGGGAGACCACGTACATAACCGCTCCTTGGGAAAGCTGTTCCAAGTAAGCCCAGTGATCCGACTTAAAAAGCAGATGGAGAAGGGGATAGCCGATCATCCGGCCCATATAGAGCGCAGCCCATACAGCAGCCCCATATAAGATGACTCCCGCTTCCGTAGGAATCCGGTCAAAATGATGAAGGGATATTTCCCGGGATTTTCTGGTTTTATGGCCTGATACAGGGATCAGATACAGCACGGTTCCCATACAGCCCAATATGCCCATGACCAGCATGACAAAACCGTCCACATACCGTTTATGCATGATGCGGTAGCGCTGTGCAGCTATTGAATATGCGTCCAGATGCGGATAGGAAGTATCAATTGCCACTATAATGGAGGAATTGAAATTGTCATACGGGTTGTTTTTTTCCAACAAAGTGGCCACATCATTGGGAGGTAAGGCGATATTGGTTACAGGACTGATCGCATCTCCTGAAAGATAAAGGAATTTACCCAGCTTAGCCATTTCCTCAAAGGTCATATCATCCGAATTGGTGTAAATGCTGGTGTTTTTTTTGCTGTCCTGATAAGCCACCCTGAAATACAGGTTGGTGGGTTTTTCAATAAAGTTGAACCGGATTGTATAGTATTCGCCCAGCTTTTCCAATACCTCTCTGGACAGTTCTTCCAGGGTGGCGAACTGGTCTCCCGGCTCCGCATAAACTTCATTGGGCAGATACGCTTTCCAGTTGATCATCAGGGATTCCCTGTCGGGAACGATATCTCCGGCCTGATTTTTAACGACCTTGAAGTTTTCGTCCAGATAGAATCCTCTTGCCTTAGCATAACGGACCAACTCGTCCAACGTATAGGTAACATCCCGCTTATTGTTGTAACGGACGCTTAAAATATCTTTGGTGTAGTCGATTTCCCCGTTGGTTTCAAATAAGTCTTTATAGTTTACATAATTAAAGATATTGGTAATGTCAGAGCGCAGCTGTTCAGAAAACATCGGCGTGTCTTCATAGGTTTCTTCATTGAGCCAGGCCAGCCCTTTCCCGGAGTTGTCGTTGATCTGTAAAAAACAGAAACCGGCCAGAACCAGAACCACGAAGAACAGGTGCAGGAGCACAACAAAACCTTTTTTAAACTGCATCTTAAACTGTTCAGATTTCATAATGGCTCCTATTGCTTTTCAATCTTATATCCGACGCCCCAAACAACTTTCAGATATCTGGGTTCTCTTGGGTTGATCTCAATTTTCTCACGGATATGGCGGATGTGTACAGCTACTGTGTTGTCCGCACCGATGGCTTCCTCGTTCCAGATCTGTTCATATATTTCGTCGATAGAAAATACCTTGCCCGCATTTTTAACAAGCAGCAGCAGGATATTGTATTCAATCGGCGTCAGTTTAATCAGTTCGTCATCCACCAGAACCTCTTTGTTGTCATCATTGATCTGAAGGCCGCCGCATTTGTAAATCTGGCTTTCCGTCTGCTGCTGGTTTAAATTGCCTAACTGGGTATAGCGTCTTAACTGGGATTTAACGCGGGCAACCAGCTCCAACGGGTTGAACGGTTTCGTAATGTAATCATCGGCGCCGATATTCAGCCCCAGAATCTTATCCGTATCCTCGGATTTGGCGGAAAGTATGATGATCGGTATGCTGCTGGTTTCACGCACTTTAAGAGTGGTTCTGATTCCGTCCAGCCCCGGCATCATCACGTCTACGATCATCAGATCCACCTCATGAGTCTCCAGCAGCTCCAGCGCTTCATAACCATCATAAGCTTTAATAATCTGAAATCCCTCTCCGGTTAAATAAATATCTATGGCTTCCACAATTTGTTTGTCATCATCACAGACCAGGATTGTTTGCATGGTTTTAGCCTCCTTTAATTAAATGTTGGACAGCCCTTGCCGCCCCTTTACGAACATTTTATCATGGGAATGAGAAAATGCACATGAATTTTTTCGAAATTTATGTAAGCGTTTACAAAAAATATGAAAAACCTATTGATTTTTGAATCCAATTGGATTACTATAAGGAAGGTATCCTTTGCCAGCCCTTTCCCTGGGGCGAAAAACCAAGAGCCATTCATCTTCCCCGGATGAACGGCTCTTTTTTTTATGAAACTACTTACAATATCAGTATAAAAATATGTTAATTAAATCTGAGAATTGCCGTTCCGTACGCGGGAAGCGGATAGGAGACGGAATACGGCTGCCCGTCACATTCCTTATGAACTGCCCGGAAGGAAGGCGCTTTTTCGCCCCTGCGGTACATTCCGTGCTGATTGTCCAGAACCAAGGTATAAGTGCCTTTTTTCGGAACGCCCACTCTGTAATCGTCTCTGGCAACCGGTGTAAAGTTGCAGATGAACAGAAGATTCTGCTTGCCGGTTTCCGAATACCTGACAAAGCTGAAGATGCTGCGGTCTCCGTCGTTGGCATTGATCCATTGGAAACCGTCCCATTTGTAATCCTGCGTGTAGAGGGCCGGATATTTCTGATAGATGTGGAGCAGGTCGCTGACATAGCTCTGCAGCCCGGCATGCTGTTCCTCACCTGTTAAATACCAGTCCAAACTCACCTTTTCATCCCATTCATGGATCTGTCCGAAATCCTGTCCCATAAACAGCAGTTTCTTGCCCGGATGTCCGAACATAAAGGTGTATCCGGCTTTCAAATTGGCGAATTTATCCTCATAAGAACCGGGCATCTTGTTGAGCATGGAACATTTCAGATGCACCACCTCGTCATGAGAGAGAACCAGAATGAAATTCTCGCTGGTGGAATAGGTCATGCCAAAGGTCATCTTGTTGTGATTGTATTTTCTGAAATACGGGTCTAGCTTCATATATTCCAGGAAATCGTGCATCCAGCCCATATTCCATTTGAACGTAAATCCAAGGCCGCCGTCTTCAGGCGCTTTCGTAACCTTAGGCCAGGTGGTAGATTCTTCTGCAATCACAACGGCACCCTTACCCCGTTCGCCCATCACACTGTTTAAATGTTTGAAAAATTCTATGGCTTCCAGGTTTTCATTGCCCCCGTAAATGTTTGGAATCCAGTTGCCGTCATTCCGTCCGTAATCCAGATAGAGCATGGATGCCACCGCGTCCACTCTCAGCCCGTCCACATGGAATTTCTCCACCCAGAACACCGCGTTGGCGATCAGGAAATTGGCGACTTCGTATTTTCCATAGTCGAATACCTTGGTTCCCCAGTCGGGATGTTCCCCTTTTCTTGGGTCCGCGTATTCATACAGCGGCTGTCCGTCAAAATCGGCAAGCCCATGGGCGTCCTTTGGAAAATGGGCGGGAACCCAGTCCAGAAGAACTCCGATCCCCTTTTTATGAAGGTAATTGACAAAATACATGAAGTCTTCAGGAGTACCATAACGGGAGGTAGGAGCAAAATACCCGGTCACCTGATAGCCCCAGGAACCGTCGTAAGGATGCTCCGCGATTCCCATCAATTCCACATGGGTATAGCCCATCTTAATCACATAATCGGCCAATTCATGAGCTGCTTCCCGATATGTATAATAGCCGTCCCGTTCTTCGCTGTTTTTCTTCTTCCAGGAGCCCAGATGCACTTCATAGATGGACATGGGCGCTTTTAACGGATTCTGCTCCAGGCGCTGCTTCATCCATGTGTCGTCATTCCAGGAAAAACCGGAAAGATCCGTGGTAATGGAAGCGGTTCCCGGACGGTACTCCGCCGTAAACGCATACGGATCTGCTTTGAACAGTATTTTCCCGGTTTGTGTGGTGATGGCGAATTTATATAATTCCCCGCTTCCAATGCCGGGAACAAATGCTTCATAGATACCGGAATCGGCCAGAACCTGCATTGGATTGGCCTCAGGATTCCAGTTGTTAAAATCCCCCACAACGCCCACGGCTTCCGCGTGAGGCGCCCATACGGCAAAATACATTCCTTCTTTGCCTTTATAATTTTTGGGGTGAGCGCCTAATTTTTCATATATCTCGTAGTGAGTGCCGTTGCCGTACAGGTAACGGTCAACCTCCGTAATAAAACCTATCCCAATTTGTTTTTTTCTACCCGCCATAATTTCCTCCATCCTGCCGCTTTTGTCCCTGCGGCAATCAATTAGTTTGATGATCCGATGCTATCTTCAAGACAATGCCCTCATTGCCCTTTAGTAACAAGTTGATGAAGCCCCCCTCGATCGGAAAGACAGCGCCGTCAAAAAGGCTGACAGCCTCATTTCCTGAAAAAGGTATGGGAATGCGAAGGTTTACCTCTTTATCATCATTATTTACCGCAGTTACGGATGCTTCCTCCCCGATAAAACGGGCAAATGCATACTGGCGGTTGGTGAGCAGAAGTTCTTTGTATTCTCCTCTGTGGTATTCCGGGTTATCCCTGTGGATTGCGCCCAGCTTTGCGATCATTTCGGTCAGGCTGTTGTTTAGCCGGTCTGCATCGCCGATGGAAATTGAGGGGCGCAGTTCGTCGTCGCTGTATTTTGTTCTCATTCCCTTTATGCCCCATTCGCTTCCGTAGTAGATGGAAGGAATACCCGGAAGGGTGAAGAGAAGTGTGTAGACAAGAGGAAGATGCTCCGGCAGGTTAAGCTTGCTGGCCAGCCGGTTTTCATCGTGGTTGTCCACGAAGGTGTAGAGATCTTTACCCACCTGTTCCAGCCTGCGGACCGTATGGGCGATCTCAAAATAATTGTGGTCGTTATGACCGGAATAAAAGCCCTTATGTAACTCATAATTCGTTACGGAATGAAGCATTTCAGAGTTCACCCAGCGGCTGTATTCTCCGTGGATCACTTCGCCCATGAGCCAGAATTCCTCTTTCATAGCCGATGTCTGTGTTCTCAGTTCTTTCATGAAGCCGAAATCCAGAACATTTGCACAGTCTAAGCGGATTCCGTCGATATCGAATTCATCGATCCAGAATCTGATCACATCAAACAGATACTGTTTTACATCAGGATTCCACAGGTTCAGACACGGAAGTTCATAATGTCCCTGCCAGGCTTCATAGGTAAATGAGTCGCCAGCGGGGCTTTGACAGGAAAAATTAACTCCTCTGTACCAATCGCGGTAAGGCGATGACTCCCGGTTTGCCTGGATGTCCCGAAATGCGAAAAATTCCCGCCCGGTGTGGTTGAATACCCCGTCCACCACAACCTTTATTCCCTGGCTGTGACACAGGGAAACGAAGGTTTTAAAACTGCTGTTAGTGCCTAAACGTTTGTCCACAAGTTTGTAATCCCTGGTGTCATACCCGTGAGAGGTGGATTCGAACAATGGTCCGATGTAGATGGCATTGCAGCCGAGCGACAGGATATGAGGAATCCAGCGGTTCAGTTCCTCAAACCGGTCCGTGACAGATTCTTCCAGGTTTTGCTTGGGAGCCCCTGTCATACCCAAGGGATACATATGATAAAATACCCCTTTTTCATACCATGTACTCATAAATACTTACCTCCCGGTTTCCGGTGCGCCGTGTAAATGGCACACGTTTTAAGATTGGATCTCCTGGCTTTTAAAACGCCGGAGAAGAAATTGATAACGCAGCTGTGCCGCATTCAATTCGTAGATGTAGCAGTCGATCAGAGTAGGGTCTACAACCTGTTCGAAATGGTTTCTGGCCGCGTCAATGGCCGTCTTCGTCTGCTCGATCTCCGCCCGCAAATTCTGTCTTTCCAAGGTGCAGATGGCTGCCTTTTTCAGTCTCCTCATGGTTACCTCTCATTCCGCCGTTCATACGGCTTTTTCATCTTTTTTATAACCATAGTATGACTGATTTGACAATATTTATTCAGTTGAGGGAAATAACTCCAGCATTAAACGGAAAGTGATTTTTCCTTTAGGCATTCCTGCAGCATGGAGCCCAAGTTCATCAGCTGTTCAGTGCTGCTTTGAATGGTCATGTAATAATAGTTGGAAGTCCCTTCTTTCTGAATCCCCACCAATCCGGCATCCTTTAAAATCTTTAAATGGTGGGAAATAGCAGGCCGGGAAAGATTGGTTTTTTTCGTGATTTCCATCACGTTCATTCCCTTAATTCCGGCTCTGGTATTCTGTATGCCGCTGCCTTCCAGGCGGCCAAAGGCGGCGTGGGTCAGCGCTTCGATGATCGTCAGCCTGACTTCGTCACCCAAGGCGATGAAAAGGGGCATACAGGTGTTAAAATGAGCTTGCAGTTCGTTTAAATCGACCATGGGTTCCTCCTTTGGTTTAAAATTTTAAACTAATTATATTCTACCATTTTGAGGGTATCAGGTCAACAAAAAACAGCGGAAATAAAAATGGTTTTTTCGACAAAAACATATTGACATTTGATTCAAAATCACGCATAATGTAAAAACACTATTCGCATCGCTTTCAGTCGGTGCAGGTCATGGTTTAGCCCGTTTCGGGCATATACTCCATTAACGAAATAAAATATGATTAAGAAAGAAGGGATTATTATTGTCAATCAGACGGTGATTCTATGTTTACTTGCCGGAAGCGCTTTTTTTGATATCAAAAACCACAGGATACCGAATATCTGGATTCTCTTAGGAATGGCAGCAGGGATGTATTTACATAGGGGAGAGCTGGTCTGGTTTCTGCTGAGAGTTCTGGCTGTGACGCTTCTGTTTTTCCCCCTCTATTACTGCCGGATGATGGGAGCCGGGGATATTAAAGTGATGTCCTTAATCTGCGGTTACTGCAATGTGGCAGGAAGCGTTACGGTTATCGCCATCGGATTCCTGATCGGGGCTGTCTGGTCCCTGATGAAGCTTATGTATTACCACAGCCTGAAAGAACGTCTTTTTTATCTTGCCGCATATGTTCAGCGGATAATCTGTACAAAAGAAATCGGGGAATATTATAATCCTGGCCGGGATGGTTACCGCATGACCATACCATTTGCAGTCTGTTTGTTTCTGGGCGGCTTTTTTTACTATGCATTTTTAGCCTGATTAAAGAGCGGTGCGGGCTTGGGCTTTATTAAACTTACAAAGGAGATGAAGACATGAAACGAATTATGGCGGTCTATGATGTGGACCCCTTTTATTCAGACCGTTTTGCCGATTTTGCCAACAGAAAGGAGAAGGTGCCGTTTACGGTTGCCGCTTTCACGTCCATGGAACGATTACAGGATTTCGCAGGAGAGAATCCCATAGAACTTCTGCTGATCAGCGACAGTGTGAACCGGGAACAGGTGGATAAGCTGAATGCGAAACAGGTGGTAACTCTGTCGGACGGAGAGGTGGTGGATGTGAAGGACAGCTATCCCAGCGTCTATAAGTACCAGTCCACGGACAATGTGATCCGCGAGGTGATGGCATGTTACTGTGAAAAACCTGAGATTGAGCCGCTGAAAACAAGCCTTTCCCAGTGCCGGATCATCGCTGTCTATTCGCCTGTGGGACGTTGCCTGAAAACCTCCTTTTCCCTGGTGCTGGGTCAGCTGATGGCCCAGGATGAGAAGGTGTTATATCTCAACCTGGAGCAGTATTCCGGCTTTTCAGCCATCACCGGGGAAAACTTTAGCGGAGATTTATCCGATGTGATGTATATGTACCGGCAGGGGAATTACCACTGGCTGAAACTCAGCTCCTATGTATACAGCTGGGGAAATCTGGATTACATTCCCCCCGCCAGATTCCCGGAAGACTTGGAAGAGACAGGAGCTCAGGGAGCGGCCGATCTGATCCGGGAGATTGCAGAGGAGAGTGCGTATGATGTGATCATCGTGGACGCAGGCTGGTTCGGCAAGAGCGTGACCGACATTTTAGAGATTTGCGGCACTGTTTACATGCCGGTGAAAGAGGACTGCATGTCGGCTGCAAAGCTGGAAGAGTTTGAAGATTATCTGATGCAGTCGGGAAAAGGCGGGCTGCTGGATAAGATACAGAAACTGAAGCTTCCCTATCACAGCAGTTTCGGAAGGCGGGATACTTATCTGGAACAGCTTTTATGGGGAGAACTGGGGGATTATACCAGACAGCTTCTGAAAGGAAAGGGGAACCTATGGCATTAGACTTTCAGGAACTGAGAACGGCTCTGAGGGATGAGCTGAGGCAGGAACTGAATGAACGGCGCGGCCTGGACGACAGCCAGCTGTATGAATTGATTGACAGCCGGATATTAGAGGCGTCAAAGGAACGTTATCTGCCCTTAAAGGAGAAATCCATGTTGAGAAAAAGCCTGTTTAACAGCTTCCGCCGCCTCGACGACGTGCTTCAGGCGGCGGTGGATAATCCATCTGTCAGCGAAATTATGATCAATGGAAAGGATACCATATTTGTTGAAGAAAAAGGGGTTATCAAACGGTGGCCTCATACCTTTGACAGTGAAGAGCAGCTGGAAGATATGATCCAGCAGATCGTGAGCAGGGTAAACCGCGTGGTTAACGTTTCTTCCCCTATTGTGGATGCCAGGCTGGAAGACGGCTCCCGCGTTCATGTAGTTCTGCCTCCCGCCGCTTTAAATGGCCCCACGGTCACCATTAGAAAATTCCCGGAACCCATAACCATGGAGAAACTGATCACATACGGCTCTTTGACCGAAGAAGCGGCCCATCTCTTAAAACTGCTTGTAAAGTCAGGATACAACATGTTTATCAGCGGAGGAACAAACTCAGGAAAAAGCACGTTTTTAAATGCCCTGTCCGCATTTATCCCGGAAGATGAGCGGGTGATCACAATTGAAGATTCGGCGGAACTTCAGATTCAGCATGTTCCTAATCTGGTTCGGTTAGAGACAAGGAATGCCAATGCGGAAGGGGAGGGGGCGATCACCATTGGCGATTTGATCCGCGCGTCCCTGAGGATGAATCCTGACCGGATTATCGTCGGGGAGGTGAGGGGAAAGGAGGCCGCCGAGCTATTAAACAGCATGAATACGGGCCATGACGGAAGCCTCAGCACCGGCCACGGAAATACGCCTAAGGACATGCTTTCCCGCCTGGAAACCATGGTTTTAATGGGCATGGAACTGCCCCTTGCCGCCATAAGAAGCCAGATCGCTTCCGCCATCGAGATTTTAATCCACCTGGGGCGTCTCCGGGATAAAAGCAGAAGGGTTTTGTCAATTGTCGAAGTAGGAGGTGTTGTTAACGGTGAAATTGAACTTAATCCCTTGTATCAGTTTGAAGAATCGCCTTCCCAAAATCAGAATCAGGTGTCCGGCTGCCTTAAAAAGACAGGGGAGCTTAAAAACACGGGAAAACTGGCAGCAGCCGGTTTCCGATTATAACCAGTATCACTTATCCGCGGGGGAATGGTGCGTCAGCCTGTTAACCGGAATTATAATTTATGGAATTGTGGTCTATACGTTCTATCGAAGTCTGTTTTTATTCATTATCTGCCTGCCCATCGCAGGAATTTACCCATTTATCAGGAGAAAAGAGCTGGCCGCCCGGCAGAAACAGGAATTTGCCAGAGAGTTTAAGGAAGGAATCTTAATTCTGGCCGCCTCTTTAAGCGCCGGATATTCGGTGGAAAATGCTTTTTCCGCCAGCTTAGGGGAATTAAAGACCTTGTATGGAGATCAGGGGCTGATAACCAGAGAATTTGAATTTCTGTCAAAGAGAATCGCCACGAAATGTCCTGTGGAACAGGCCCTTCTTGATCTGGCGGACCGGAGCGGGCTGGATGATGTGGAGAATTTTGCCCAGGTCTTTTCCGTAGCTAAACGCAGCGGAGGCCAGCTGGTACCCATCATTAACCATACGGCCGGCATCATCCGTGAGAAGATGCAGGTGCGGGAGGAGATCGAGACTCTGAACGCCTCCCGGAGGTTTGAACAGAAGATCATGAATATGATCCCGTTCTTAATCGTCTTTTATATTAATTCCACTTCACCGGGATTTTTCGACATGATGTATGAGACAAGCCTTGGAAGGATTATGATGAGCGTCTGCCTGATCCTCTATTTGGCGGCTTACTGGCTGTCGGGAAAGCTGCTTCAGATTGAAGTTTAACAAAATAAGCGAGAATTACCCACCTCTAGGCGGAGAGATGAATCGTCAAAAACAAGCTTAACGGCAGTGGTGGGCATAGATACCCCACTGACATGAGGGCAAGATTGTCAAGATTATCCGGCACTGAATAAAAGGCAGCAGACCTGCCGTGTCATTTTGAATGATATATGGGCTCAAAATTCGGACTGAAATAAGGAGGTGCCTGTGAAGGGGAAAAAGCAGATTGTTTGTATTCTCCTGGGAGCAGCGGCTTTTGCTGCCGCAAAAATATCTTCCTGGAGTGAATATGGGGATATTACCAGCCTGAACCGTCCTTCCTACGGCCAGGGAGACGTTTCCTATCAAGTGATTGTCGAAGGGCTGGAGGAAGAAGAGATCCCTTTAATCATCAATGTAAGCGACAGGCTGATCGGGGAGGAAGAATGGGATGAAACCGGCCGTCAGATTATAGACTCCCTCCCGGAACGGATACTGGGAGAGAATCAGTCTCTGCAGGAAGTCAGAACCGATCTGAATCTGATAAGCTGGATTGATGAATATGGAATAAAAGCCAGATGGGATACGGACTGCCCGGAGATATTAGACAGCTTTGGCCATATTACGGCGGAGGAGCTCTCAGACCGGGGAGATCAGGTCATTCTGACCGTAACTCTTTCCCAGGGAACCATAAAAAGTGAATATGAAATCCCAATTACCGTATATCCTGCAAGATTAACAGATAAGGAGGA
This sequence comes from Clostridium sp. chh4-2, assembly GCF_002899675.1. Taxonomy (GTDB): domain Bacteria; phylum Bacillota; class Clostridia; order Lachnospirales; family Lachnospiraceae; genus CHH4-2. The sequence continues at coordinate 29,159 of NZ_PKUU01000016.1, forward strand.
ATCGGCAGCCGGATTGGGGAAAGTGTTGTCCGCTTTGGACGAACAAAGCCGGACCGGAGAAGAACTGAAGCTGCCCAAAGAATATGAAGGGAAAGAACTGCATTATCGAATGCCGGATGATTCCGGCCATTCAGTATTATTGGTTTTGGGCATCTTACTGGCAGTCCTATGTGCTGCCAAGGAAAAGATGGATGCTCGCCAGAGAGAGAAGCGCCGCAGAAGCCAGATGATGCTGGACTATTCGGAGATCGTATCAAAATTGATGATATTCATCGGCGCCGGAATGACGGTATCTATGGCATGGGAACGGGTTGCTCTGGATTATGAAAAGATGAGGGCGGAGGGAAGAAAGGAGATGAGGTTCGCATATGAAGAACTGTGCACCGCCTATTATCAGATTAAAAGCGGAATCTCAGAAGGAAAGGCGTATAGGGATTTTGGAAGGCGCGCAGGGCTTGGCTGTTATCTGAAGCTGTCCGGTCTGTTAGAGCAGAACCGGAAAACAGGCATGAAAAATCTTAAAGTCCTTTTGGACGCGGAGATGGAAGATGCATTTGAACAGCGGAAAAATCTTGCGAAAAAACTGGGGGAAGAAGCCGGAACAAAACTGCTGCTTCCACTGTTCATGATGCTGGGAGTGGTTATGGTGATTATCATGGTTCCGGCGCTGATGTCTATGTATTAACAAACTGAATATTAAAAAATGATTAGAAAGGCAGGATGCAGAATGAAGGAAATCAAACGTTTTTTCAGAGAAGAAGATGGAATTGGAGTGATTGAGGTAGTTTTAATATTAGTCGTCTTGATTGGCCTGGTGATCATATTTAAAAAGCAGATCACAACGCTTCTCAATAATATCTTTAAGGAAATTAACACCCAGTCCAAAGAAGTCTATTAATTTTCAGGTTACAGGAAGGGATTATGTGAAACCATGAGGAGAAAAAGCGGACAAATCACCGTCTTCCTCAGCCTGATCCTTATGTGCACCTGCAGTCTCGTCTGCGTCCTAATGGAATCGGCCAGAACTGCAGGTGCCAGATGGTACATGCAGACTGCGGTAAACTCATCGCTGGAATCCGTGCTGGCTGCATATCACAGGGAATTATGGGAAGATTACCATTTACTGCTTTTAGAAGCCTTTTCCAAAGACCAGGTGGAGCAGGAATTTGAAGATTATTTTAAAACCTATGCAGAAGCAGAAAATTGGTATTCCATGAATGAGGCCAAAGCTGAGGTTCAGAATTGGAAACATATTACAGATGAGGGCGGCAGATACTTTCAGGATGAGATTATGGATTATATGAAATACGGCATCTTCACCCAGATCGAGGTGTCTCCGGAGAGCGCCAAAGACCTGCTCAGCCAGGTGAAAGAGGCGAAAGCGGCGGCCGGAATCAGCGGTTCGTATAACAGCCATACGAAAAAAGCGGTGAAACTGGAACAGGCTCTTTCCGATATAAGCACCAGTCTGAGCAAACAGGGTGAGATCAGAAACGCAGGTTTTGAAGCGCTTAGCAGCTGTGACGGAGGGACGTTTTTAAAGCAGATGGATAAACTCCTCAAAGAAGGAAAACGGATGCCGGGTTTAGTGGAACGGTATGAAAAACAAGCCGATATCCTGGCATCGGAGATCCAAAAGAGCCGTCTGGATCTGGCAGGAAAATCAGCTGATTTATCCGGTACGGTTAAACAGGCTTTGGAAGAAGAACTGAGTTCTTACGAAACCTACATACTGGAAGACGGCGAACGGAGAAAAGAAGTACGCGGCCTGATTTCCCTATCGGAGCGCAATACCAGTCTTGTAGAGTCGGTAAAAGAAGAAGCAGAAGCTGTAATTCAATATATTAACGATTGGGAACCGGAAGAAGACGGAGACGAATTGGATGAAGAGGAGCTTTGGGAACCGGTAAAAAGCCATCTGCAGAGATTTGAAACCAGCGGTCTGTCCTGCAAAGCCGGGATTGCGGATAAGAAAAAGCAGGCATGGTTAGAACAGGTCACAGCCATAGCGGAATCGGGGCTTCTAAGGCTCATTATGCCGGAAGGAAAAGACATATCAGGCGGCCGATGGAATCAAGCCGGATGGCCCTCCTATACTGTCGGCACAAATGGAAGTCCGGATGGAGATGACCTGATAAAAAGGGCGCTTACCGGCCAATACTGCGATATGGTTTATACCGATGTGCTGAGTGAAACGGATAAAGATACCTTTTATGAGATGGAATACCTGATTTCAGGCAAAGAATCTGACAGGGAGAACTTATCCCAAACGGCATCTGAGATGCTCGCGGTAAGAACCGGATTAAATCTGATTCACATATTATCCGATCCTCAGAAAAGGGAAGAAGCCAGGGGACTTGCGGCTCTGATCGCCGGTTCTGTTGGGCTTGCGCCTTTGGCCTCTGTTTTGGCAGTTTTTATCATGGGAGTGTGGGCATTAGGAGAAGGGATTATGGATCTCAGAATCCTTTTACAGGGAGGAAAGATCCCGATTTTGAAATCATCAGAGGATTGGCAGCTGGATTTAGACAGTCTTCTGCGCTTGGGAGAAAAAGCGGATCTGCCGGGAGGTGATTTGCCGCAAAAAGGATTTTCCTACCAGGGATACTTAAAATTGCTGCTTTTGCCCATGGATTCATCACAAAAATACTACCGCATGATGGATATGATTCAAGCCAACCTGGTCAGGAAACAGCCGGATTTTCTAATTCAAAATATGGTTTACCAAGTGTATATAAAAAGCGAAGTTTGTGGAAAACACAGTTTCTTTTCTCTCAGTCCGGTGGATAACTTATCCGGTAAGGAAAATAACTATCAGATGGAAGCGACGGCTCAGAAATCATATTAGGAGGTGAAGGATAATGCTCTTTTTTCCAGAGTGCCATATAAAATTGCAAAAAATAAATAAAAAAAACGTAACTCTCCAAGTACGAATGCCCCTGAAGTTCAGAGGTGCTCTGGAAAAAAGGGTATTATCTTTCACCTCCCGTATGAATGCAGCTGTAAGTGTGGAAGCCGCTTTCGCGCTGAGCTTATTTTTATTTTTTATGATCTCTCTCTTGGCTCCTATGAAAGTGATGAATATACATAGACAGATGCAGGCTGCTTTGGAGGCAGCAGGAGAAGATGCGGCCCGGTATGCCTATGTGACCTACCGCATGGATCAGGGAAAAGAGGTATCCGGGGCGGATCAGTCCTGGATACAGGAGTATATACAGGGATTTGCAACCAAGGCAGCCGTTCTGGCCGGAATTTCCTATGATCTGAGCCGCAGGAGCGCCGGATATCCGGTGGAGCATATTAATATGATGGGTTCTGAGATTATGAACGGCGATGATGATATTGATCTGATCGTTCGATATGAGGTGCGCCTTCCATTTTCTGTATTTGGTTTAAAAAGTATCCGCCAGACATGCCGGTGCCGCAGGCGTGCCTGGATTGGCCGGAAAGGCGGACGGGGAGACGGGGAGACCACAGAAGGTGATTCTGATATTATTGTTTATATTGGAAGAAACGCCACCAGATATCATCAGAGCCGCTACTGCCATTACCTCTATAATGATCTTCAGGCGGTTGCTAAGGAGGATGTGGGCAGTCTGCGCAATGCAGAAGGCGGCATTTATCACCCATGCAGTATCTGTGGAAATCTGAATGGAGGGGATACGGTATATATCATGCCAAGCGGGAATAAATATCATACGGACCCCGGGTGCCATTCGATTATTGCTTACGTACAGGAAGTGAAGCTGTCTGAGGTGGAGCATCTGGGAGGATGTTCTTATTGTTCAGGAGGAAGTGGAGGAAAATAATTTTGAAAATACGATTGATTATGTTTTCGCTTTTTTGGTGTATAGCGGCCTGGCAGGACCTGCGCATGAAAAGCGTATCACTGTGGGTTTTTGTTATTTTTGGTATTGCAGCTTTACTGGAACGCCGGGGAATCAGCCTGGATATGATAATCAGTGCCGGAGTCGGCCTGATCCTGCTGGGAATCGGGTTTATATCCCGGGGAGCGGTAGGAGAGGGAGATGGAATGTTCTTTCTTGTATCGGGTTTATACCTTCCGGTTATGGAAAACTGTCTTTTGCTTTTATACGGGCTTTTTTTCTGCAGCATTTTCAGCCTTATGGTTTTTGCGGCGGGTAGCGCTGCCAATCGGAGTATGCGCGGCAGAACGGTTCCCTTCCTCCCATTTCTGCTTCCGGCAGTTATTTGGCTGGTATGTCTATGAGATTGAGAGGGAGTTATACGGTAGAGGCAGCTGCGGTGATGGGGATTGTGCTCATGGCCTTATGCATACTGCTGCAGACGGCACTTGGCTGGAAAGAGGATACAGTCGGAATTATGAAGCTTCATGAAACCGTGGAGTATATGAGATATCATAAAGATCTATCCTCATTATCCGTTCCGGAGTATCGGATTCAAGTGTCGGAAAACGGGAAAAAGGTGAGCGGACAATATCTGGGAAACAAGAGAACCGTAAGGATAGAACATGATCTGTATGAACCGGAGGAGTTCATCAGAATGATCAGCCTGATTGTGGAATAAGTGCGAGGCGTTATAGAGTGCCTGGCAGAAGATGGAAAGCAGGCATTCGGCTCATCTTCCTAATAGCCAAAACATTTAGGAACGGAGGAAAAGATGAAAATCAGCTATAAACGGGAAATGAACCACAACTATATGATCGTGGAATGCGAAGGAGACAGAAGCGGATATGCGGAAAAAATGATGGCTGGAAACCGTATAGAAGGTTTGCTGAAATTCCGTGTGAAATTAGTGGATAATGAGAAATTTTACTATTATGAAATAACCTCCCGCCAGCCGCTGAGCCGTCTGTTGAGCAGCCATTCTTTAAGGACTCCTGAGATCAGCCGTCTAATATTGGGAATCAGCCAGGTTTTGGAAAAAATAGACGCTTTTTTGTTAAATGAAGAGCAGATACTTTTAGATCCTGAATATATCTATATGGATCCTGAGACCGACGAATTGGGACTTTGCCTGATTCCCGGTTACCATGGAGATTTTCCGTCTTCGTTGACGAAACTGCTTCAGTATTTACTGGGAAAAGTGGATCATCAGGATAAAGAAAGCGTTGTGCTGGCATATGGCCTGTTTCAGGAGAGCCAAAAGGAAAACTATGGTATGAAAGATCTTTTGAAACTGCTGTTTCCGGTGAACTGCCGGAATGATACGGCGCCTCAGCAGGAAGAACGTGTTCCAGAGCAGAAACGGGAGGAGGATAAAAAGGAAGAGATACGCCCATCATCTTTAAATAAGGATGCAGCAGCTCCAAAACAGAAAAAAAGAGTCTGGTATCAACTGCTCTTTCTTCCGTTTGGGATATTCGGACTTTATGCATGGGGCGGTTGGGATGAACTCTATAACAAATGGATATGGGTTGCCGCGATAGAGATTGTTATAGCCGTTTTTACCGCTTTGATGTGGAATAAAAAAACTGAGCCGGAGCAGAAGGAAAAAGTTCTATTTCAAAAAATGTCCCCATCTGAGTCCTGGCATATGGATTTTGAGGAGGAAGCGAGAGAAGAAAGCTGTGATGAAAGCCTGCAAAAAGCAGTATTTTCGACGGGATATAAAGAAGAAAACACTGTTTTGCTGGCGGAAACAGAGAAAAAAGACGGATTTCATAAATTAATAAGCCTACAGCCGGAAAGTTCTGATATACTTATAGAATATTATCCATTTATAATTGGAAAACAAGAAGGGATTGTCGACTATGTATTGCCAAAGGATACGGTCAGCCGTCTGCATGTACGTCTGGATGAACAGGAAGGGCATTATATGCTGACTGATCTGAATTCTACCAACGGAACGGTGGTCAATGGGGTGTTGCTGGATAACAATGCCTGTGTGGAACTGTCCTCCGGAGATGAGGTATATATTGCAGATGCGGCATACCGATTTTTGTAGATTTATAGCTTTAATTGTATTCATAAAAGTACGAAAAAGCGGATTTTTTGATAAAATAACGACTTAACAAACAGAACATAGTATGTTAAAATACTGCTGATGTATACAAAGGAGATTTCACATGGGAAATGGGCGCAAAAGAAACATAGCTTATGTTAATGGCGCAATAATTGCTGTTAATGTAATCTGGTTTTTATATCTCGAATTGACTGGTTCTACGGATGATTTGAATTTCATGGTAGATCATGGCGCAATGTACGCTCCGTATGTGGTGGAATATAAGGAATACTACCGATTGTTTACATCTATATTTATGCATTTTGGTATTGATCATATTTTGAATAATATGGTGATTTTATTTGTTTTGGGTGACAATTTGGAACGGGCGCTGGGCAAAATTAAATATTTGTTATTTTACATAGTTTGTGGGGTAGGTGCTAATATCATATCAATGCAGTTTAATATCAGCCAATACAGACATGTGGTTTCGGCAGGAGCGTCCGGTGCAATCTTTGGTGTAATCGGAGGCCTTTTATATGCAGTGGTCATTAACCGGGGACAATTGGAAGATTTAAGCACACGACAGCTTGTGATGGTTATCGTATGTTCTTTGTATTTTGGATTTACCGGCAGCGGAGTGGATAATGTTGCACATGTATCAGGATTGATTTTGGGTATTTTGATGTCCATGATATTGTACAGAAAACCACGCGCATACCGTGATTATGAAAGATAGATATTAGAAAGGAGGGTATTATGAAAGACGACAATTGTATTTTTTGCAGGATTGCAGAGGGTGATATCCCATCTTCAACGATCTATGAGGATGAGGATTTCAGAGCGATCCTGGATCTCGGTCCGGCATCGAAAGGACATGCATTGATTTTACCTAAAAATCATTATAAGGATGTTTGTGAGCTGGATGCAGATCTTGCGGCCAAGGTACTGCCTCTGGCAGGAAAAATCGGGGCTGCAATGAAAGAAAAATTAGGCTGCGCAGGCTTCAATCTGGTTCAGAATAATGGATCGGAGGCGGGCCAAACCGTATATCATTTCCATATGCATATTATTCCCCGCTACGAGAGTGGTCCGGCTATGGTTACTTGGAATCCGGGCAGTGCTGCATCAGAGGAGTTAGAGGAAACAGCAAAGCTGCTCCGTGATGCGCTGAAATAAAATATAATTACTTTTAGGAGAAAGATATGCAACAAGATGATGATCAGGTGTTGCGTACCATGTATAAAGATTTTGAACCAATCCTACGTACTATTGCCAAGAATCAGGGAGTCTTTGTCGATGATATAGACGACATGATTCAAGAAACTTATTTAGCTTATTATCTGAAGTATCCTTTGGACTGGAATGAAAAGCAGAAAAAGGCTATGCTTGTCAGAATATTGAAGAACAAATGTATCGATTTATTTAGAAGAAGATCCCATTATGATATGGTGAGCATGGATACGGAAGAACCATTTGATGAGACGAAGATAGTTGCCAATAAAACGACAAAAGATGTTTTGGATACGCTGGCGAATGATGAAACATTAATGGAGATCAGAAAAGAGATCCAGGAGATGAAGAAGGACTGGCGGGATGTGGCTATTCTATATTTTGTTGAGGAACGGCCAATAGAAGAAATATGTCTGATCCTGGAAATATCAGAACCGGCTTTGCGGATGAGGATTTCCAGAATCAGAAAATACTTTAGAGACACATTCAAATAAGCTTAGCCCGCATTTGTATAGGACTCGATCAGGGCGATGATAGTGCCAACAGCATCATTTAATGTACTTTGTTCCATATTTGTAGTGAATTCCTGACGTCTATTGTAGGTGGATACTATAGCCTGATAGAGGGAGTCTTCATTCAAAGATTCTTCTTCCAACAAAGTGCTGAATCCCTGTTTTTCAAAGGATTTGGCATTTAGGATTTGATCGCCTCTGCTGGCTGCAGCTGACAAAGGAATTAAGATGTTAGGTTTTCTGAGCGCCAGTATTTCGCAGATAGAATTGGCGCCAGCCCGGGATATCACTAAATCCGCGACTGCGAAGAGATGCTTTAATGGAGCGTCCACATATTCATACTGTACATATCCGGTAGTTCCGATCAGACTCTCGTCCAGATTGCCCTTTCCGCAGATATGTATCACCTGGAATTGTTCTAGTAATTTTTTTAAAATGGATCGAACGACTGTATTTACGGTGACAGAGCCAAGACTTCCTCCTATGACCATAATTACCGGCTTATTGGCTGATAAGTGGGCATACTGAAGTCCCGACAGACGGTCTCCTTGTAAAAGTTCTTTACGAATAGGCGAACCGGTAAGCACAGCTTTTTCTTCGGGAAGATAGTTCAGAGTTTCCGGGAAATTACAGCATACTTTTTTTGCCGATGGAATACAAAGTTTGTTGGCCAGTCCGGGAGTCATGTCTGATTCATGGATAATGACAGGGATTTTATAATGCTTAGCGGCTAATACTACAGGTACTGCAACGAAACCACCTTTAGAAAATACGATATCAGGTTTGTGTTTTTTTAGAAGTTTTAACGCTTCCCCATATCCTTTTACAACACGAAATGGGTCGGAGAAGTTTTTAATATCAAAATAACGGCGTAATTTACCAGAAGATATTCCGTCATAGGGAATGCCGGCTTCTTCGATTAATTTACGCTCAATTCCCTGATAGGAACCGATATAGTGGATTTCATATCCCAGTTCCTTCAATGAGGGAACCAATGCAAGATTCGGGGTAACATGGCCGGCTGTACCACCGCCGGTTAAAATGATTTTTTTCATAGTGTGCTGCCTCCAATATAAATATATTTATTATACTAAACGTTAAGACCAAAAAGTCAACCCCAAAGCGGATGGGAACTAACGGTCAAATTGTAATTATGAGGTGTTCTGTGGATAATAATAGTAAAAATAACATAAATGACAATTCCATAGACGAGAAGTTGAAAACAGCGTTCGGCTATAGCGATGAACAGCTGCTGGCTGAATTCGAGGCCGCAGAAGCACAATGGAAAGCGTCCCCGGAGCTGCAGGAGGAATTAAAGGCTCCTGAAGGCGAACTTGAAAAAATTCTGGCTATGGCCCACGAACGCCGTCAAGAACAAGAGGGGAAGAAAAAGCGTCATTTCAGGTTACGCAATGCTTGGAAGCCTTTACTGGTGGCCGCCTTGTTGGGTGCGTTGGTTATGTCATCTGGGATTGGGGGATCGGCGAAGAGGAGTTATGAGTATAAGAAGAGGGAGAGTGATATATCTAGTAAGGTTGTGTGGAATAATTCAGAAAATTTAGTTAAGTATGGAAAATCTAAAGAGGCGTATCAATATATTGAAGAAAATTTAGGTATTAATGTAATATGTTTTAATGAGTTACCGGAAGGTCTAACATATAAATATCTTACATCGGGACAAAACTATGCCGTCTTGACATATGAAAACGATGATAAAAGGGTGAGTTTAACAGAAGTGAGATATTCTATTGATAATTCTGGTGCTACATATGCAGATACGGATTCTTATACAACTATTTATAATAAGTTTTTAGAGTTAGATATTCCTATCAGAAAAAATATATTGCAAGATGGGCAGATTGAATATACATCTGATTTTGAGCTGGAAAATGCATATTATAGCATAAGTGGAAATGTTTCGGAGGAAAGTTTTATTACAATTGTTAAAAGCTTATATTTTAAATAGGAGAGGCGAAAATGAAAAACTATAGTATCAAGAAATTGTTATGCTTAATAGTAGTATTATCAATGTTTACAGCAATGCCTGCTTTAGCAGCGGAGGAAACTACTCTTTTACCAGAAGGGCAGTCAGTTTCACTTAACATAGAAGGGATTGAACCTAGAGGTCTATTAATAGCAACTAGGGTTGCAAGTATTGCAAATAATGAAGATGGAACATTAGATGTATATGGTCAAATAATTGCACATACGACATTAGATTATGCATCTATTACGCTTTATTTAGAGCGGTATGACTTCGATGTTGATGATTGGGTATTTGTATCTAGTAAGGATGCAGAGTTTACGTTGGAAGAAATGGGCGAAGCATTTATGGGGGTACCGACTGCATCATATACGTTGTCGGGCGGTATTGAACCAGGAAATTATTATCGGATACGAGGTATCTATATAGCTAAGAAAGATGGCAGAAGGGAGTCTGCTAATGCAGAAACCGACGGCGTTCTTTTAACTAAAATAAAGTAAATATTTCCAAAAAGTAAAGGTTGTTCTGAGGGGGATTCTCTTGTAGAACAACCTTTCTTTCAATAATTTGCAATTAAAACAGGTGTTAAAGGATTAACTAAAATGCTATGACTTCAGGTCATCGCCTCCCTTGCCTTTTACCCCCCTACTTATGTTCTTCCTTATACTTCTTCAACGCCTTCGCCAACTGATCCGGACAGGAAGTCGGTCTCGGCCCACAGTGAATCCCCTCCATCCGTGCGATAGCATCGTCAATATTCATTCCTTCAATCAAACGGGCAACGCCCTGAGTATTACCGGCGCATCCGCCTACAAATTCCACATTTACAACTTTATTATCTTTCACCTCAAAATTAATTTCGCGGGAGCAGACGCCTTGGGTTTTAAAATTCATGTGTGAATACCTCCATATATGTTTATAATCAATGATAGAGTGCCTGCTCAACAAAAAGATGAGGAAAGGGCCCTATACCTATTAGATTATGCTATGAAGGAGAATTATTGTCAAGAACTGTGATTTCTGTTATAATTATCGAATTCGTAGAAAAAATTAAGTGGGACAAGGCTTTTAACCGGGTACAGCCTATCCTTGAGGCTAAGGGACATTGTACAGCCGGTTTGGCTTTGCTCTATTTGTGTTAATTGAATGGCTATAATAGATCAGAAGGAGCGTTATATATGATAGGAATTATCGGAGCAATGGAAGAAGAAGTGAGTAAATTGAAAGACATGATGACCGGTGTGCAGGTGCAGGAAGCGGCAGGCATGAGCTTTGTACAGGGAAAATTAGAGGGAAAAGAGATTGTTGTGGTGCGTTCAGGTATTGGCAAGGTGAATGCGGCATTATGCAGTCAGATTTTGGTGAACCTATATGGAGTGTCTGCGATCATCAATACAGGTATTGCGGGATCTTTGAAGGCGGAAATCAATATCGGGGATATCGTTTTGTCCAGCGACGCTTTGCAGCATGATGTGGATGCAACCACATTTGGATATGCTCCGGGGCAAATTCCGAGAGTGGACACATTTTCATTCCCAGCTGATGAGGGGCTGATAAAATTAGCAGAGAAGTGCTGCAGAGAAGTGAATCCTGAGATCGGAACCTGGGTGGGCAGAGTGGTCAGCGGTGATCAGTTTATTTCAGATAAGGAAAAAAAGAACTGGATTCATTCGACATTTGACGGATACTGTACGGAGATGGAGGGGGCTGCGATTGCTCAGGCGGCTTATCTGAACAAGGTTCCCTATCTGGTGATCCGTGCCATTTCAGACAAGGCGGACGACAGCGCCAGCATTGATTATCCGATATTTGAGGCAGCGGCCATTGAGCACAGCGTTCGGTTGGTTGCGGCCATGATTAAGGAGATGAATGAACTTTAAAATGGGTTCAACTATAAGTTAATAATCGATTTATGCGAGAATTTGACGAACGATTCTAGGCTCTCTGATCTTCCCAAACGGAAAACAGGTGGTTATAATGATACCTATCTGGAAAATATCCGGGAAAAGAAAGGGGAGCTTTTATTATGCTACAATTTTTAGAAACAGGAAAAGCACTTTACTTGTTAGCCGCCGTTTGTTTATTAGGAATGTTCAGCCGGCTGGTAACACGTAACCTCTACAAAAGATTGATTAAAGAAACCGACAATATGACTCTTACTAAGAACAAATACCTGAGAGATCTGAAACAGAAGACCGAAAGTACATACCGGCTAAGCGGAGGAATCCGAAATATTCGTGCATACATAGAGAAACAGATTTACAGTTACCGTTTCATGGGAATTTCCTTAAATGGATGGGGGAATATTTCCGCCCAGCTGATGTTCCTCAACTTTATTGCCGGTGGTGTGCTGGCGTTCGCTTCTTATTGGTACCGATGCGATTCTTATTATGTCGTCTTGTATGGCTCAGCCGGAATCCTCCTCGGTATGCTTACCATGATGGTGGATTCCGGCCTTAACCTGGCGGAGCGCAGACAGCAGCTTTTAGCCGGAATGCAGGATTATATGGAAAATACGCTTTTGATCCGTCTGTCCCAGGAATCAAAAACGGAGCCTTTAAGTGAAGAAGACAGTTCAGCGCAGGAAAACACCAGAAACAGCGCCAGAGAAAGGACAGGCAGTACCGTGCTTCCGGAAAGAAAGCGGGGAGCCAGAAACCGTAGGGAACCGGTGCAGGTACAAGTACAGGCTGCAGAACCGGCTGAATCGCAGGCAAAACGGGATGTGGACTATTTGAAACAGAGTTTGGAACAGATTGCGGCCAGCAGGGAAAAAAGAAAGGCGGATGACAGCTGGATTAAAGAACTCAATCAGGACGAGCTGCAGTTGATCGGAGAGATAATCCGGGAATATCTGGCTTGAGACTTGAGGGGAGATGTGCTATAATCTAGCTAATAAACTTGTCAATTTTATAACGTACAAGAAGGAGAAGAACATCATGAGTAAAGAAATAACATTTGATTATTCAAAAGCTACTGGTTTTATCTCAGCAGAAGAATTGGATAATATGAAAGCCACCGTTGAGTGTGCCAAGAAAGTGCTGACAGAAAAAACAGGAGCAGGTAATGATTTTCTTGGTTGGATTGATTTGCCGGTAGATTATGATAAGGACGAATTTGACCGGATCAAAAAGGCTGCGGCAAAGATCCAGAGCGATTCAGATGTATTGCTGGTAGTTGGTATCGGCGGTTCTTACCTTGGTGCAAGAGCGGCAATTGAGTTTTTGACAAACAGTTTTTATAATGTGCTGGACAAGGAGACACGTAAAACTCCGGAGATTTATTTTGTAGGCAACAGTATCAGCAGTAAGTACATAAAGGATTTGCAGGCAGTGCTTGCAGGGAAAGATTTTTCCATTAATATTATATCCAAATCGGGTACTACTACTGAACCTGCCATCGCTTTCCGTGTATTTAAGGAAATGTTAATAGAGAAATATGGCAAAGAAGAAGCCAATAAACGTATTTACGCAACCACTGACAAAGCCAGAGGTGCATTGAAGAATCTGGCAACTCAGGAAGGCTATGAAAGCTTCGTAGTTCCTGATGATGTAGGCGGACGTTTCTCCGTACTCACAGCAGTTGGTTTGCTTCCAATAGCAGTCAGCGGTGCGGATATTGATCAGTTAATGGAAGGCGCGGCTTCTGGAAGAGCAAAAGCGCTTGAGACTCCATATGAGAGCAATCCGGCTATGCTGTACGCAGCAATCCGCAACATTTTATTGAGAAAAGGTAAGAATGTTGAAGTTGTTGCCAATTATGAACCAAGCCTTCATTATGTTTCTGAATGGTGGAAACAGTTATTTGGTGAAAGTGAAGGCAAGGACCAGAAGGGTATTTTCCCGGCTGCAGTAGATTTAACCACAGATTTACATTCTATGGGACAGTTCATTCAGGATGGCGCGCGCATCATGTTTGAAACTGTTATCAATGTAGAGGAATCACAGGCTGAGATCGTTTTGAAGGAAGAAGAAGTTGATACGGACGGTATGAACTATCTTGCCGGAAAGACCGTTGATTTCGTCAATAAGAGTGCCATGAACGGTACCATTCTGGCACATACGGATGGTCAGGTTCCGAACCTGAAAGTCAACGTACCGGAGCAGAACGCTTATTATCTCGGACAGTTATTCTACTTCTTTGAATTTGCATGTGGTCTGAGCGGATATATCCTCGGTGTGAATCCGTTCAACCAGCCAGGTGTGGAGAGCTATAAGAAAAATATGTTCGCATTACTTGGAAAACCTGGTTATGAAGCAGAACGGGAAGTTTTGTTAAAGAGATTATAATTTCCAGTGAATATAAAATTAAGGCGTCCGGAATCGACCGGGCGCCTGATTTTACGTTATGGATGTTATATGGATCTGTTAATGCAGCCGGGGTATGAACACGGCTATAGAATTCTAATATGCAACCTGCGCAGCTACGGTTTCCGCCTGCTCTAATGAGTAGTAACCACAGGCTACCATACGTTTGAATACCTGAAGCTGACGTCTTCTTGCCAGCTGCGGGTTCTTGGTAGGTGCATAAACGGATGGCGCATTGGGGATACCTGCCAGCAGCGTGCATTCATACTCAGACATGTCGGAAGGGTCTTTTCCAAAATATCCCTGGCTTGCGTCTTTCACACAATAATAACCGTCGCCGAAATAAATGGTATTGAGGTAAATTTCAAGGATTTCTTCTTTGTCGTAAGTATTTTCAATATGAAATGCCATGAATACTTCCGCCGCTTTTCTGGTTAACTCTTTTTGCTGGGAAAAATATAAGTTTTTAGCCAGCTGCTGTGTAATGGTGCTGCCGCCCTCGATAAAAGATCCGGCTTTTAAATCATTTACAACCGCCCGGCCAATTGCCAGCATATCGATGCCGGGATGGCTGTAGAAGCGTTTATCCTCTACGGAAATCACTGCATTTATATATGTTTGGGGAAGCTCTTCATAATTGGTATAGCTTTCTTTTGACTGAATGGATTCAACTTTTTGTTCCAGACTCATGGAGCCTAAAGCGTTCCGATAGATCAGATATCCCTGCACCGCTGTCACAATGAAAAAGCAAATGCAGACAAACATACAGAGAAATATAAAGTGTTTTACAATTTTCAGAACCTTCATTCAATCACCTGCTCTTTCTAAAAAATTCTATGATTCACATAGCAATGAGAATTATCTGATTTAATTGTATCATATCACTATTTTTCAGACCTTAACGAAACCTTATATTAAATTAACGTTTTTATTCTAATTATGACGAAATTTTTAACAGTTATTGCCAAATAATTACTCTTCGATTACTTGTATCTCCAAATAGTCAAAATCGATGGATTCTATGAAATTGTCTTTGTTAAAACGTGTTTTGTCATGGCGTTTGAAATCGGCGATATTGGAATCCAGCCAAATCGGTTTCCCCAGATCAAATTCGTAACAAATGTCATCGATGGCCTGAAAAATCATGGAAGTTCTGGACTGGGAGTAATCGTCGTTGCAGATTACGGTATCTTTTATCATATGATTGTTATGGAATATTTTGGCCCACATACGAAACATGATAGGACTCCTTTCTAAAGTGCTTCTTAAAGCAGGTTGGAATGTTAAAGGAATTTAAGTATATCATTGATAAGCATTTTTTAAAAGACTTGAAATATTTTTCCTTTTTGGGGCGTCTGTAAATTCACTTATGAATACCGCTTGATTTCGGCATCGGCCTGTGGTACAGTTAAAGGACTAATCTCAGGGGCTTCTGCTTCTGAATAATTCTGGCGGTTCTGCCAGCGATCCCATTATAATGAATGATACAAAAGGAGAAACTGCATATGGAAAATGACAAAAACAAGGTACTTTCGACGGAAGAATTATTGGAGGAAGGGAAACGGGAGAGACTTCTTCGGGAGCTGGCGGAAAGCGGACGTCCGCTTACTATTCATCTCACCAATGATTTTGCATTTAAGAAGGCATTCCACAATAAAAAGGCGCTGACCGGGCTTTTGAGCGCCCTTTTGGATATTCCGGCGGAGGAGATTAAGAAAGTAGAGTTTCCGGATACATTTTTACATGGAGATTATGCGGATGACAGGGAAGGGATATTGGATGTCAGAGTGCATTTAAATGACAGACGGAGAATCAATATAGAGATTCAGGTACGGCCCTATCCGTTTTGGGAAGAGAGATCCCTGTTTTATCTGAGCAAGATGTATACGGACGGTTTTTCTAAAGGCCAGGGTTATGAAGAATTAGAGGAATGTATTCATATCAGCATTTTAGGATTTGATTTACTGCATGCGGATCATTTTTATTCCACGATCCGGCTGATGGATGAGAAAACCCATGCCGTGTATAGTGACAAGCTGGGGCTGCGTATGTTATACTTAAACCAACTGGAACATGCCTCAAAAGAGGAAGCGGAGCAAGAGGTTTATAAGTGGGCCAAGCTGATATCGGCCAAAGATTGGAAGGTGTTGATAGAGATGGCAGAGAATAATGAGTATATGAAGGCAACTGTGGAAGAGATGGAGAAGATCAATTCAGATGAAAGTTTAAGATACCTGTATCTTAAAAAGGAGATGGCTCTGTCGGATGAGACTACCATAAGGAATTATTATACGGGTAAGGGCCGGGAAGAAGGAGAACGGCTTATGCTGCGATTACTGAGATCCATGTTGAAAGATGGATTAGGCCAGGAAGAATTTGACCGCCTGGAAACAGATAAAGAGTTTATGAATGAGATGATTGAAAAATATATAAAGTAAAAAGTCTAATTTACCATCAAATGATATAAGATATAAAACTAAAAAACAGCCTGAAGCCCGTTTCTGAGCCAGCAGCTATAATCTGCGGCCGGAACGGCTTCAGGCTGTTTCCATCACAATCAAATCAAGCACAAATAAATCAAATACTACCGGATCACAGCGACCCGGTTCGCTGCCTTTAAGAGCTTTTCTTCATCCAGATAGATTCCGAATCCATGACCGCTTCTGTCAGGCGCAATCGGATTTTTACTGCTGTCCGTTGGTATTTTGATAACCGCATCATAATAAAAGTCAGATTCCAATTCTTTTTCCGTTGCTTCTACCCGGTTGCTGGACAGGCCTACGGCCAGCTGCTGCCAGATCGTGCATCCTGGCCCAACTAAGCTGTCATCCCCTATAAACAGGCTGGAACCCAGAACACGGATTCTTTCCGCAAGGGAGATGGCGTCAATGATAGAAGCCGAGCATCCGGGATGGATGTTGTAGATATCGCCCATTCCGCTCACGATGGTTTCTCTGGCTTTCCGGGACGGCCTCATGGGATAATCGGGAATCAGGGACAGCGGATGTACGCTGCTCTGGAGTTTTACCCATTCGTCCAAATCTAAAAATGCGGGATCTTCGCAGGCATCCAAACCGGCTTCATACAGACGGCGCATGCTTGTGATAATCTCATCCAGATCTTTTTCTGTACCTTCCGGGCGGTAGCCGCAGTTTACGTCGCCGATCAGATAGGTTTCCTCACGGGAAAGATATTTTCTAACGGTTTTGATTACTTCACAATCCAGATCGCCCTTTCCGAAAAGTTTTACCTTAATGTACTTGGTTTTTCCACAGGAAATTGCATAATGAACCTTTTCATCCACAAAGTTTAAGTCGTCGCTGAGGATTACGTAGACGCCGTATACCGGATCGGTTCCTGGAAGTTCCAACAGATCGAGGGCATTTTCCTTAACCAGTTTGCCCCACAGATCGACCAGACACATTTCCGTCATCTCGGTCATGCGGTCTTCCCAGGAGTCTCTGTGATCTCTGAGGTAATCGATGGCTTCGCCAACAGGTTTGCCAACCAGTTCTTGCAGCCATCCGCTCCAGGTGTCTAAGGAGATGTCCGGGCGGTTGACGGATATGATATTTTCCCCATACCCGGTTTCTTCTCCGGCTTTAATCGCTATAATGATGTGCTGTCTGCTGGTCCATGTTCCAAAACTGAATTTTTTTGTGGCGTGTATCTGATATAAATACAATTTGGCTTCTGTAATTACTGCATTTACGTTTTTGTATGATTTCATATTCTTATATTCTCCAATGGATTAATAGTGAATGTAACTATTCAGAGGGGGCATCTTCTTGCATGGCCTGCAGCCATACCAGAAGCATCGGAGGTTCCTCCGATGTGAATATTGATAAAAAAATCCGCTTACAAGCAAGCTTGACACTGATTTTTTTATCAATATTCCCGCCCTCTGAACAGTTACTAATGAATTATATATGTTTCAGGAAGCCGTCTTTTTGCTCTTTAAGCCATGTGACCAGAAGATTCTCCAATTCGTTGGCTATGGGGTCTTCCGATGGAGTGAGGATCATGGACGGGTTCATTTGCAGCGGATCATTTTCCAGATCGTAAAGCAGGCGGGTCATATGAGGCGTGGTATCATATCCGGCTTCCACGATGTAGACATACCGTGAAGTGCGGACGCCTCTCCAGCCGAAGTCCAGAGGATTTTCACCGGCTTCTTTAAATGCCTTCAAAAACACATCGCGTCCCGGGCAGGCGGCCAGATAACAGATTTTATCGTGGTGGACCGGATTGCCTGAGATATCTTCGGAACAGTCGGTTCCCTCCACCGTTTCCGGTATCGGCAGTTTCAGAAGTCCCAGCAGAGTCGGCATGAAATCCGGGCTTCCGATCAATGTATGGCAGACAGAAGGATTCAATCCGGCGCCGCCTGCGATCAGGGGAATTCCGATGGATTCTTCAAACCACACATGTTTAGCCATCAGACCGTGAGAACCCATCATGTCGCCGTGGTCTGCGGAGAGAACGATCAGGGTGTCGTCATACAGCCCCTGATCCTTTAAGGTCTTAATCAGGCGGCCGAATTGGTCGTCTAAACCGGAAACTGCGGCATAATATTCCTTGGTGATCTGAATCAGCTCCTGTTTCGTGTAGCCGGCTGGTTCATATGTGTGGTGATGAATGTTGGTTAAGTCCACATTTTCCTTTAACCGGATATCCTCGTCCCGGTATAAATCCAGATAGCGCTGGGGCACCAGGTCGTAAGGGCTGTGAGGCGGATTCCAGGAGATGAAAAGGGCAAATGGTTCTTCATCCGTCTGTTTTTTCAGATAATCAATGGCCACATCCGTTTCGTGTTCCGGAGACCAGGCGTTTACTTTAATCTGCTCCGGTGTGTCCTTCCAGTAGTGAGGAGATAAGTGCTGGTCACAGGCTCCGTAAGAGTACCAGAAATCAAAACCGTGGCGCTTTGGCCCCGGCGGGGTGAATGCATCCCAGTTTTTAGCCCCTGATTCCGGTTCCGGCGATTTATTCTGATCCGGTTCATCCAGATGCCATTTGCCGATGTAACCGGTATGGTAGCCGTTTTCCTTTAATACGTCGCCGATACAGACTTCATCCTCTTTGAGTCCCATGGACAGACCTGTTTTACAGTTGGTAAATACTCCGGTGCTCAGAGGATGTCTGCCGGTCAATAAACTGGCCCGGTGAGGGGAGCAGAGCGGGAATGTGCTGATTGCGTCTGTACAATAGACAGAATCCCGGGCAAATGCGTCCATATTCGGAGTTTTTACCGGATCTTTGCCGGCAAATCCCACCGCATCTCTGCGCCATTGGTCCGCAAAGACGAAGAGAAGATTTTTCTTCTTTTTCTTATCTTTATAAAATGGATCGTTCTGTTTCATAGCCCACTCCTTTAACTCAAGATAAAGTTGGTCTGCGGTTTCACGGAAGCAGCTGTCCAGACACAGGTTATTCCTTTCGTCGGGATCAGAGTTTAAATCATACAATTCTTCCGAGGAATTATCATAGATATATTTATAGTTTCCTTTTACGATCATGCGGCGCATGTCGCCGTACTGGTGATTTCCGCAGTATACGCTGAATACGGCCCGTTCTTCCGGTTCATTTCCCGTAAAAATGCTTTCTTTCAGAGAGCGTCCGTCCAGTTCATTGGTTGTTTCAAGCCCAAACAGGTCCTTGAGAGTGGGCACGAAATCCAGATGGGAGACAGGCGTTGTCAGACGGCAGGCCTTGGCGCCCGGAACGTGGAAGATGGCAGGTACGCGGACTGCCGGTTCGTACATCTCCATTTTCTGATACATGCTGTGCTGGCCCATGTGTTCGCCGTGGTCAGTAGTAAAGACTACGGCAGTATTATCAGACAATCCTGCCTGCTCTAAAGCAGCTCTGATCCGCCCGATCTGGGCGTCGCAGAGGCAGGATAACGCCAGATGGGCGTGCCAGCCCTCCTTCCAGCCATGATCAGGAGGATAATCGCCCAGTTGAGCCGCGGCTCCTTTTCGCCGGCCGGCCGGCTCTCCGCAGGAACGTTCTCCGGTACCGGGCGGAAGCTGTATCCGGGTTTCGTCAAACAGATCCCAGTATTCCTGCGGTACAATCAGGGGTGGATGGGGAGCCCACATATACAGAAACAGGGCAAATGGTTTGTCGTGTTCTTTTTTTAAGTAGCTGACGGCTTTATCCGCAAACCATACGTCCTTAAAGTCCTTCAGATCATAAGGCCAGATTGAGGTATGGGCGTTGGAATAGCGGTGTTTTTGGTATTCTCCGTCGGCCAGTTCGTCAATGACGACGGAGTCTTCCTCTTTCCGCTTGATATCAAGGCCATTTTCCTTTGCAAAAGCGGCGTAGGTGTCGTCGTCTTCCCAGGCGGCAAATGGAATGGAGTCCTTTAAGCCGGGTTTGACGCTGATGTGATTGACGCCGATATGAGCGACTTCATATCCGGCGTTGTAAAGCATTTGGTGAATGGTTTGGTGGTTCCTGGCGTATTTTCCAGGTAAATCGTTGAGCATCATGCCATTTTTTATGGGATTTATGCCGGTAGCGAGAGCGGTCCTGGCCGGGACGCATAAGGGGCAGGCGTCATAGGCCCGCCGGAAAACAGTGCTCTCATTTGCCAGACGGTTTAATTCAGGAGTTACTTCCCTTCCTCCGGATATCATTCCCAAGGTGTCGGCACGCTGCTGGTCTGTCATGATAAATACCAGATTCTGTTTCATAGATTCTCTCATTCTGCCGATTACGGCGCTGTTTTATGTTTTTTACATGAAGGGTGAAGGCATTTTCGAAAATGCCTTCACCCTTTATGTTAAAAGTTTGGGTTTAGTCCAGTGACTGATAACGGTCATATGCGGTCTGATAGATATTGATATAATCCTGGATATGCATCTGATCCAGTTTCTTCAGATATCCGTCCCACTCGGCATCAATTCCGCCGTTTACGATCCAGTTTGCATAACACTGGTCCACATAAGCTTTAATATCTGTTTCGAGAGCTGAGATCTGCTCTACCTCATCCATGGTGAAGTAAACGCTTGGGAATACTTCGTCTGCAGGAACATTATAAGGAGCGTAGAATTCATCCAGTTCTTTTCTTTCCTGAAGGTTTGCATTTAATTCCAGTTTGGAAGCGATATCCATGGTAACTGCGCCTACGCTGTTAACGCCCGGTGAGTAGTCGTGGATCATCTCTGTAAATGTTTTGCCGTCCGGTACAGGCAGATAGTGGTAGGTTCCGTCTTCTCTCTTCTCCAGTGTGCGTCCGAACAAGCCCTGGTCGATCTGAAGGGAGGTTTCAGGATCAAAATGAAGGTCGATCCAACGCATCAGAATCTCAGGATTCTGTGCTTTATTGGTGATGGCAAAGGAACCTTTGGCATTGATGGCGCTGGTATAGGTGTTCCAGATCTGCTTGCCGTCTGCGCCCTTTAACGGTGCCAGAGGGATGAAATCGTCTTTGTTTGCGCCGGCACTTGAGGAAAGGCTCCATGCCATGAAGGCGCCGATGTTTTTCTCAGGGGCCTTGATCTTGGCTGTGAATACGTTGAAGTCATGAGTAAAGCCTTCTTTGTCTACCAGCTGGTCTTTGTACAGGCCGTTGAAATATTCGATTGCCTCTTTGTAAGGTTCTGTAATTGCGGTGTAAACAACTTTTCCGTCTTTTACGATGAAATGATCCAGTTTATCCAGCTGTCCGAAGCTGCCGAACAGGGAGAACAGGCCGTTTTCTTTTCTGTTGTAAAGGAAGGTGAACGGGATTTCATCATCGGTGCGTCCGTCGCCGTTCATATCGTTGTCGCGGAATGCGGTTAAAACTTCTTTAAATTCGTCCAGAGTTTCCGGAGCTTTCAGTCCCAGCTTATCCAGCCAGACTTTATTGATGAAAAGTTTGTCATGGGTGGTTGGAGAGAGTTCGGTCAGGGACGGAAGGCTGTAGATATTGCCGTCAGGAGCGGTCAGCTGTTTGCGGTATTCTTCGTTGCTTTCCAAAAGATGCTTTACGTTCGGCGCATATTGGTCAATCAGGTCATTTAACGGGATCAGCATGCCCTGAGAACCGTATTTAATTACGTCTACATCAGTTAAGATAGCCTGGCCGTAAAATGCGTCCGGAAGTTCGCCTGCGAATAACAGGCCCTTTTTCTCTTTCCATCCGTCTTCAGAGCTCATGTTCCAATCGATATGTACGCCGGTATTTTCCTCTAATTTCTGGAAAAATTCCAATTCGGAGAAGTTCTTGTTGTGTCTTGATTTCGCGGCCATCTCATAGGTGACAGGTTCGTTGACAATCGGAAGTCCAGTTGCATTAAAAAGCCCTTTTTCCGCAGCGGCTGAGCTTTCCCCCGAAGACTCACCCGAAGCCGTGGTGCCGGCAGATGTGGTTGTAGGTGCGGCAGCAGTCGTCTGAGTAGTTTTCTGCGGTACGCAGGCAGACATCATTCCGGCTGTCATGGCAGTCGCCAGAGCCGCGCATAAAATTCGTTTCTTGTTTTGTTTCATGATACGTCCTCCTTATTCATTATATAGCGTGTTTATATATCATCCCTTAACAGCTCCTACCATAACGCCTTTGGCGAAATATTTCTGCAGGAACGGGTAGATAACGAGTACAGGCAGTGCGGATACGATGATTAAACCGTATTTAATTAATTCAGCAGCTTTCTGCTGGGCCATCATGCTGTCGATATCGGCCATCATGTCGGCAGAAGCCTGGTTTTGCACCAGAATGCCGCGGAGTACCAGCTGGAGAGGATAAAGACCTTCGTCACGCAGGTAAACCAAGCCGTTCATAAATTCATTCCAGTGAGCAACTCCGTAATAAAGTACTAAAACTGCCACAATGGATTTTGACAGCGGCATCACGATCTTACAGAAGAATTTGAAATGGCTGCATCCGTCGATGGCTGCTGCCTCATACAGCTCTTCCGGTATATTGTTCTGAATGTTGGTCTTCGCGATAATCACGTTAAATACATTGATTGCCGGGAGAAGAACCATAACCCATGGGGTATCATACAGATGAATGTTCTGCATCAATATGTAAGTCGGCATCAGGCCGCCTTGAAAATACATGGTAAACATCATAAAAAAGGTTAAAAACCTGCGGCCGCAGAAATCTTTTCTGGACAGCGGATAGGCGAACATCATAGTCAGCACGATGTTGATACAGGTTCCCACCAGAGTGTAGAAGATGGTGTTTCCATAGGCGCGCCAGATCTTTGTATCTTCGAAGATCTTCTGATATCCAAGAACGTTAAATCCCTTAGGCCAGAATACGACCTGTCCCGTATTGATGAAATCGGGATCGGAAAAGGATGCGATCACGATAAAATACAGAGGGTAGAGCACCAGTATGGTGATTGCGCCCAGCAGGGTATAGTTAAAGATATCAAATGCAATATCGCTTTTGCTTTTCATTTTCAGCTTTGCTAACATCGTTTCCACCCCCTACCATAAACTGTTTTCGCTGGTTTTCTGCGCGATTTTATTGACGGTTACCAGCAAAATGATGTTGATGATGTTGTTAAACAAACTGATTGCAGCCGAGTAGCTGTACTGCGCGTCGATCAGACCGATCTTGTAAATGTAGGTTGGTATGATTTCGCTGGCCGATATATTTAAGCCGTTCTGCATCAGGTATGCTTTTTGGAAACCGATGTTCATAACTTTTCCCATTTCCATGATCAGCATCATGGTGATGGTGGGCATGATTCCCGGAATATCGATGTTGCGGATGATCTGCCATTTGTTTGCTCCGTCGATTTTGGCAGCTTCATATAAGTCCGTGCTGATTCCGGCTAAAGCCGCTATGTAGATGATTGCACTCCATCCCGCATTCTGCCATACGCCGGATAATACGAATATGGGCCGGAACCAGGATGGCTCTCCCAGGAAGAATTTTGGATCGCCGCCAAATAATGTTATCATATTATTGATTAATCCGGTACGTGGAGACAAGAAGATGTACAGCATACCGGTCAAAACTACGATAGAAATAAAATGCGGACAATAGGTTATGGTCTGGACGAATTTTTTAAACCGCTGATTTTTCATCTGGTTTAAAAGAATTGCCAGCAGAATCGGAAATGGAAAACCGATTATGATCTGTAAAAAACTGAGGGACAACGTATTTTTAATTAAAGGCCAAAACTGATAGGACTCGAAAAATCGTTTAAAATACTTGAACCCGACCCATTCACTCCCCCATATACCCTTGCTTGCATAAAAGTCTTTAAATGCAATCTGTACCCCGTACATAGGGAGATAGTGGAATACAATAAAATAAATAACCGGCAGAGAACACATGAGAAGAAGCTGCCAGTCTTTTCGGACCGCCTTTTGGATTCGGACCGACAATGGTTTTTTTGTTTGCTTATTCGACAATTGCCACACCTCCTGATACGATTATATGTATGCAAAGTGTATAAATACAATATTCATTTTTTTATTGGTACAACAATATTTATATAAAAAAACGGCTGAAATATGGCATAAAAGTTTAAAAATGCCCATAAAACCGTGAAATTTTAATATTTGAGTATACATTTTTTACAAGATGCACATTTTTTGATGGTTGCAAAGACAGGGGTTGATTGCTACAATTAATGTAATTATTCAGGAACCGGAAAGCGGGAAGGGGGAGACATCTATGAGCGGGATAAAATTCGATAAATTATTCTTTAAATTTTTACTTTCCTATTTGCTGGTTCTTTTGATTCCTGTGCTGCTGATCAACGGTTTGTTCGGATACCGTTTTATACAGGCGTATCAAAAAGAAATACAGGCCCAGGTGGATGTGGACCTGATGCATTTTGGGGATACCATCGATTCGGAGATGCAGACCTTGGCAAGGACTGTGGATCAGATGCATCTGCTGATGGATTTTAATGGATTTCATTTTACTGATAATCCGCTGGAGGGAAGGCGTTATGTGAACAACCTTTCCATTTACTGCACCACAAATCCGTTTATTCGTGAAATGGCTTTATATCTCAGGAATGAGGATTATATGTTCATTGACCAGTCCACCTGTAAAGTGGAGCTTTTTTTAGGCCAGCTGTACCGGTTTGAGAATACCGATCCGGACCGGCTGATGGATCAGCTGGTTCACGGCGAAAGAAGGATGGTTCTGCCTGCCCAGATGGTGAAGACACCGGGAAAAGATATTGAATATATTACGGTGCTGGAACCGCTGTATACGGATTACCAGACCATTAAGGGGACATGTATCTTCTTTATTGAAGCGGATACGATCAGAAACAGGATTCATAACCAGCTGGGCAAATACGGGGCGGTCCTCTGCATCAGGGACCGGGACGGCCGGCTTTTATTCGCGTCTGATAAAGAGTTTGAGGATCAGGAGGGAATTCTGGAAAACAGCCAGTATTTTACCTCTGTCCATGTTTCGGATCAGACCGGATGGACTTATGTGGCCTATGTGCCGCAGGATCAGCATTTTTTACAGAAAATCAATGCGATTAACCGGGAGCTGCTTTTTATCACCATCTTTGTGCTGATTTTGGCAGGCGTGCTGATTTCTGTGCTGATGCGCATGAACTACTCGCCGATCCGCAGGCTGGGAGAAAAGGCGTCTTCCTTATTGAATAATCCGAAACAAAAGGGAGAGCTGGAGACCATATCCACCACGCTGGACTTTTTATCCGATCAAAACCAGTACCTGTCCAATAAACTGCAGAACAGTGCGGCCGCCATTAAGAGCAACCGTATCCACAAACTGCTGACCGGGCACTATATGAGCCGGGAGGATTTCAATCTGGATGTCCAGGATCTGAACATGAAATATGAAAACGACTGGTTCTTCGTGGCCGTGGTTCAGATTCATGGGAAGATCGAAGAATACGATGCGTTCGCCCTGCGTTTGCAGGAGCTGCTTTCCGGCTTTATGGAAAGCTTTTATACCTTTACGCCGGAACCGGACAAGATCATATTGATAAACGGACTGAAAAAAGAAGAATCAAAACGGGTGGAAAAAGCTTTGGATCAGATGAGAATTTCTGTGAAGGAGGAATATCATCTGGAACTCACTCTTGGAGTGGGCAAGATTTATTCCGGCACCCTCTCCATTCCGCGTTCGTATCTGGAAGCGAGGAGCGCACTGGACTACCGGTTTGTAAAGGGCAATGGAAATACCATCCTTTATAAAGATCTTCTGGTGGGGGATAACGCCGCCTTTCCATACCCGAAACGCCAGTTTGAGCAGTTAAAAGAAGCCATCTCCCAATCAGACCAGAACATGATTCACGTGAGCGTCAGCTCTTTAATCGATTACATCCAGAAGAAAAATCTGCCGCTGTTTGTGGCAAAGGGGATTTGTTTCGATATTCTCAGTTTGTTTATCGAGATTTCGGCATCTTTCCACTATACGCTGTCGGATACCGTGGATTTATCCGGGCTTATGCAGCTGGATACGGTGGACGATGTTATCCGGCTGATTCAGCAGCTGAATACGGAACTGGCTTCCCAGCCGGTCAGCCAGCCGAAACAGGATTCCGACCGGCTTTTGGAAGAGATTATCGTGTACATCAGGGAAAACTGCCTGCGCTGCGATTTTTCCATTCAGGAGACTGCGGAGCATTTTAATATGCTGCTTCCTAATCTGAGCCAGTTCTTTAAGGAGAAGACGGGGCAGAACATTCTGGATTACAGCACGGATTTCCGCATGGAAAAGGCAAAAAAACTGCTGGCCGATCATAAGCTTACGCTTAAAGATATCAGCCAGCAGGTAGGTTATTACAATGTTTCCAGCTTTATCCGCCGGTTTAAGCAGCTAAACGGCATCACGCCCGGGGACTACCGCAAACTGAGGAGGTAGCATTACCAGCAAAGAACCGTTCCTCCGGTTTTTTGCTGTCCGGGTTCGAAGATCAGGACAGTGCCAAGACCCATATATCCGTCGGCGCTCAGCATCTCGTTGGCGCCGGCGATATCTTTGTGCCCGATGATTATCACATAAGTATGGCCTTTAAAGGTGATTTTCAGGCCATGCGCGTCTTCTTCCGGAAGGGTAAGGCCCCTGGCCGGTGCGGTGACATCCAGCCGCGTCACTTCCGGTTTTACGTAACAGCCTTTTTTTCCGCCGGCCACGACGGTTATCAGGCAGCAGCAGCCTTTCTTTCTGCGCGATAAGATGAGGGACTGGTTTGGCTCCATCTGATTATAGTTTCTGGACAGGCGTGTGGTCTCTATGACCGCATTGGATTCTTCGTTTATATCAAATATAAAATCAGCTTCCACATTCTGCCCCGTATAATGGGCAGAATTTTTTTCTTCTGTCAGTTCGACGGTTCCATCCGGGTTGAAATGATAGTTTTGCTGGTAAGTGTGTTCCGTGGAACCGTAAAATTCATCGGCAATGATGTAAAGATCCGTTCCAATAGCCAATACTTTGCGGTTGATATAGACATCTCCAAGCTCTTCCTGCAGATATCCGCCGTGGCCGCCCTGAACCAGGGTGAAAATTCCTTTTTGGCAGCAGGGCTGGCGGTAAGCCGGAGCCAGGCCGCTGACGCCCCATGCGTCCAGGCAGGTCAGATAATCTTTTCCGTCCACCACTGGAGTATTGTGGCTGAGAGCATTTTTCAGAGCATACCGGGTTGGGCCGCCCACATAATGATATCTGCCGGAATCCATTAAGATATCTTCTCCGCCGATGGCAAGGTCGATATGCAGCTTGTCGGAATGCCCGTGGCCGCCGCCTAAGCTTCCGCAGCGGAAATGGAAGAAATCATCATCTTCATTCCAGCCGGATCTCAGATACAGGTTTCCGCTGTTGGAAAGCTCTTTTAACAGATAATCCGGTTTTTTGGCTTCCATGCTTTCGTAGGCTTTCACCCCTTCTTCCAGATAATCCCAGACGCCGTCAAAGTCCATATGCTCATAGGCACCGAATTTCAGCTCCGGATCATTAAAAAGGTAAGCGCTTTGGGCTAAAAGGTCGCGCAGATCGGTTTCGTCGCTGTCTCCCTGGGCGATCTGGCAGTGGTTGGGCTTTTTCCAGGCCAGATTGGCGCAGGCCATGTTGTGCGCCTTATGTAAAAAGCTGTCCGGTAAGGCGATGCCATAACGTTTTGCCAGACGAACCGCCTCAATGCTGCAGTGAAAAACCTCATTATGGTACATGGGAGACTGTTCCCACTGAACGCCGTCGTCCATGATCTGAACTCTCAGCCCCTCATCCAGACGGGATACTGCCGTTTCTACCCAATTTTTCGGCTCTCCTGTTTCAGAAATAACCGGGCAGTCAGATAAGGCCAGCCCGATTTCCAAAAGTCCCCTGCTTTCGATAACGCCCCAGTTGCTTTTAATCTGAAAATATTTATAAGATCTCATCAGATAACGGGCATGCTCTGCCAGACAGTTTACATACCGCTCCATCAATTCTTCCGTAATGGCAGGGCTGTCCTTAAAGTAGGACATGGCCTTAACCCAGGTTTCAGCGCGGATTCCGGCCTCAATGCTGCGCCATGTGGTCTGCTCTGTTTCTTCATTCAGAGGATTTTCCTCAATCCAGGACGTCAGAAGGTCTGCAAATGTCCGGGCATATATCTCATTGCCGGTTAACGCATATGCCTGACCGAGACAGATGAAAAATTGGTGGCGGTTGAACTGATACACGAATTCCGGGTCGTCTCCGGGCTGGTAATCCCATTTAACAGGGCCGTCGAAATGAACGGGTTCATAAGTCCTCTCCATGTCCCAGCGTAGATCAAACAGAAATGTGTGATTAACGGCATCGTCTGCGATCCGCAGAATATGGCTGACTTCCTCCGCCCAATTGGCCTTGCAGTAATCCGCACACCAGGCCAGCTGCTTTGGAGCAATATAGTTGTTGGGGTTATTAAAATAATCTGTGTACATAAAAATACCTCCATCGTCATTGTAAGTTTAGTATATAACGGCAGAGGTAAATATGAAATGTACTATTTCTTAGATTAATATACAATTTTTGTAACTGTTCAAAGGCCATGCAAGAAGATGCCCTCTCTGAATAGTGACCAATTTTTTAGCGCCCTAAATATTCAGGTAGCAGACGCGTAAAATGGGAGCCGGCTCCGGCTCCCATTCTTCCTGGTATTACGTTATTGAACGCTGTTCTGCATCTCATTAAGCTTAGACAGCAGCTCCTGCGCCTCCCCGGCCTGCTTGACAATCAATTCCACATCCGGTATCTCAATATCGTGGATCAGCACATTACGCAGCTTTCTCAGAGATGCGATCTTGTTAAGCGCATCCTGGCTCAGAATATTCATCCGCTTCAGCGAGTTGATATTAAATGCTCCGCGGCTTCTGGGCGCATTCTTATAGGTGATTCGGTTTAATGTATTTTCCAGGCGCACCCATTGGGTGAAGAAATTATCCACCGCATGACGCGTTTTTTCATCCGCCATGCTTTCGTCGGAGCGCAGTTCCCGGTATATCTGATAACGTTTCTCACTTCCTGTAATAATCTGGTCAATGATCTGCTGGGAGATATTTCTGCGGTCCTTTTCAAATTTTACGGACTTGAGAATCGGTTCGATCTCCTTTACGCTTGTGATCTTCAAATGGCTCAGAAGCTTGAACAGAAGTTCCACATTACCCATGCGCAGCTCATATCTTCCGGGCGGAAGTTATTGCTCAGATAATTATATAAGTAGGAAGCCAGATCGTACTGGCTGACAAATGAGGTGCTCTTGTTGCGGATTCGTTCATTTCCCGCATTCTGAAGGCGTTCCAGGGCGATCTCTCCGGTCAGTACCAGACCGTTCAGCTCGTCGATAATGGCCAGCTCTTCATCGGATAAAGTACCCTGCAGCGGTTTATAGATCAGGTCATGTTCCACCTCGGACCAGGCGTGCATTAAAACGGAAGCCACCTGGACTTCAATGCGCGCGGCCGCGTATTTCTTCTGGGACGGGTCTAAATGTTCCTCCCTCATGTGGGCCCGGTAATGGTTGGCCCAGTAGCCGGAAAAACGTTTGTTATAAGACGGGCGTTTCGACTGTTCAGGGAACTGCTTTGTTTCCAGAACCACGAATAAATCCGCAATCAGAGTATCCGTCTTTTCGCGGTCTCCCGGGAAATATAAGGACACCCTGACGCCGGAAAGATCGGCGATATCGTCGTAGATTTCACGCATATTTTTATAAGGAACTTCCCTTCTGGAATTCCTTCTCAGTACCTTGCTTTTCAGGCGGCCGGGATTCTTGGCTCTGGAAGTCACGATCGCGCGGATACCGGCGGATTGCAGGGCATCCTCCAACTGCTTTGCCGCCAGACGGCCGGCAGTATCGTAGAACTGAAAGCGCCTTTTATAATTTTCTATAAACTGGTTGACTAAATCCATAACAGCCTCCTTCTTGCTCAGGGTTTGGGTATATTATAGCTCACTTTTGTTCCGGTCCGCAACTTAATGTTTTCTTGCGTTTCCCGGTATATTTTTATTTGATCCGTGTGCCTGTTGTGATATACTGGGTTCAGTACTTGGGAGGTGGAATTATGGCTGGAATAGCGATGCTTTTGCCGGATGCGCAGTTGTGCAGGCAGGCGGAAGAGGTTATAAAAAAGAAAAAACATCATGTGGTCTATATTAAGGAAACCACCATAGACACGGTGGTTCTGGAAGCGAGAAATGCCATTGCAAAAGGGGCGAACATCGTCATATCCAGGGGGAGCCAGGCCAGTGCGGTGAAGCAGCACACCAATGTCCCTGTGGTGGAGATTGAACTGACCACTCAGGAACTGGGGCTGTCCATTGTAAAGGCGAAAAAAATCTTAAAAAAGAAGCATCCTGTGATCGGAATTTTCTTTTGGAAGGGAATGTTGGGCGACACTTCCAAGTTTGAAGAGCTTTTTGACGTCAAAATCATACGGAGGGATTTGGACGGGGACACCTCCTGGGTTGAGCTTGTGGATGAAGCCATTGTCAGAGGCATGGATTTCTTAATCAGCGGGGAACAGTGCGTGAATTATGCCAATCAAAAAGGGGTACCCGCCATGCTGTTTCGTACGACGGGAGAAGCGCTGCAGGTAGCGTTAAATAATGCGGAAAAGATGTATTACACCTCCTCAGTGGAGCAGCAGAGCTACGCACAGTTTATCTCCGTTTTGGACAGCGCGTTTAACGGGATCATAAAGACGGACGCGGAAGGAAGCATCCTCTTGATGAACCGGGTGATGGAACAGTTTTTGAAGACTACTTCAGGAGAAGTTTTAGGAAGGCATGTTACGGAAGTGCTGGAGGGGCTGGAACGGGATACATTTAACCGGGTGCTGGAGGGTTCCATGGACAGTTACTCCACATTTATCAATACCAATTATCAGGCTCTGGTGGTGGTTGTGGACCCCATCGCCGTGGAAGGGATGATAACGGGCGCGATCGTGTCCTGCAATATGATGAAGCGGCTGAACTGGGACCGGGAAGAGAACATGAGAGAGCAGTTCCTTCGGGGATTCGTGGCAAAGGGCAGCCTGGACGAGCTGACGGCCAGGATGCCCAGCTTAAAAAAGGTGGCGGACCTGGCAAAGCTCTATGCCCAGTCTTCCAGCCCCATTCTGGTGGAAGGAAAGACTGCGCAGGAGCTGGAGGATTTATGCCAGGGAATTCACAATTACAGCCTGAGGAGAAACGGACCGTTTCTGGTGGTCAATGTGGCGGGAATCCGGGAGGATGACCAGATGAGAATCCTGTTCGGCGAGGGAGAGGATAAAGGGCTTTTGATGCAGGCCAATTACGGCACCATCGTCATCCGGGCCATCGATAAACTGACCCTGAATTCCCAATACCATCTGCTTCAGGCCATACGAAAAAAACGGCGTGTTTCCTCTATCGTGGACAATGACAACGTGCAGGAGCTGGATGTAAGAATCATCGGCTGCACATCAAAAAATCTGGTTGAACTAAAGCGCAGCGGCAGGATGAGGAAAGACCTTTATTACCTGTTCCAGACCTTCCGCCTGACGGTACCCGATTTCACCGAGAGAAAAGAGGACGTTAGGATTCTGGTGGACGAATACGTGAAAAAATACATGGAACTGTATTCCAGATTCCATATCCTCACGGACGAGGCCAGGGATACGATTGTTAACTATTATTGGGAAGGGAATGACCTGCAGCTGGAGGCGTTCTGCGAACGGCTGATCCTGACTACAAGGCGCAGAAAGATAACCGCGGAATATGTGAACTATCTGCTGGACGAGCTGTATAATATCAGGGATAAGGACGAATTTGAGGAGGAGCCCATCGGCGAGCTGATGAACGACGAGCTGGAAAACCTAAAAACCGCCCTTCTTAAATACGGAGGGAACCGGATTTTAACTGCAAAAGCATTAAATATCAGCACTTCGACGCTTTGGAGGCGGATGAAAAAGTATAATCTGGACTAGAAAAAAGTTGCATTTAGAAACGTCCGTGACATGTTTGAAAGGAATCTGAAACGAATAAATTTCAATAAAGAACCTATGCATGATTTATATAAAATGTATAGGTTCTTCTTGTTTGTTGTGTCAATTGTACTAAAAGTACATTTTAAATATAATGAAAACAGTAAAAACAACCAAAACAATTAAGACGGGGGGAGGTTACAAGATGAAGAACAATGATGTATTCAAAGGCCAGAGAGTGAAAAGCAAGCTTTATTATAAACGGGCGGCGATCCCATATCTGTTATTGCTTCCGGTAGTTCTTTTCGTGGCGCTGTTCATGTTATGGCCGATGCTTAACGTATTTATCATGAGTCTTCAGAATTATGTAGTGATTAAACCAAAGGACAGGGCTTTTATCGGCCTGCAGAACTACATTGATATATTTACAAAGGATAAGCTGTTTTTTAAGGGGCTTAAAAATTCAGCGGTATGGGTATTTGTCAGCGTAGTTTTCCAGACAATTTTCGGTTTCTGGCTGGCATATCTGCTGAACAAGAAGTTCAAAGGCAGAGGAATCTACCGGGCGCTGGTGTTATCGCCCTGGGCGGTGGCCGGCGTTATGGTCGGAATTATCTGGAGCCTGATTCTCGGTGAGACATACGGCGTTTTAAATGACGTGCTTCAGAAGCTGGGCATCATCCAAAGAAATATTTCCTGGTTTTCCAGCGGAAACCGGGCGATGGCAGCGGCAATTATGGCAAATGTGTGGAGGGGAATTCCATTTTTCACCATCAGCTACATATCGGCGCTTTCCAGTATTTCGGAAGACATCTATGAATCGGCCAAGATCGATGGAGCCGGAACGGGCGTGATTCTATTTAAAATCACGATTCCGATGATTAAGGATACCATCGTGCTCACAACACTGCTTAGGGCCATCTGGACCTTCAATGCGGTGGACTTGATTTACAGCCTGACTTACGGCGGGCCTAACAACGCAACTATGACGATGCCGCTTTATATCATGCAGATGTTTAAGGGCGAATTGAATTACGGATATGCTTCCGCCCTGGCAGCGATTGCCACATTGATTATGATGGTGGTGGCCTTTATCTATATTACCGGAAGCGGTATGGGAAAGGAGGAGATGTACTGATGGATATCAAGCAGAAAAGAAGGATTGCCAGAGTGTTCTGGCTCCATATTCCGCTGGCATTTTTCATTATCATCACGCTGGCGCCATTTTACTGGATTCTGGTCACTTCGTTAAAGACCAGTACAGAAGTTTTTGCCAGGCCGATTACCTACTGGCCGAAGGTGCTCACATTTGAAAACTATCAATATCTGTTTGCAAAACTGGGATTCAGCAAATATTTCATGAACAGTTTGATCGTATCTGTGTCCACCACATTTATCGTCAGCGTGCTGGCGTTGATCGGCGGATATGCCATGTCCCGTTACCGGTTCAGGGGAAAAGCGTTTGTGTACGTGCTTCTTTTGTTCACGCAGATGTTTCCGGCCGTAGTGCTCATGATCCCTCTGTTTGAGACCATGAACAAGCTGCGTTTAATCAATACACTGCCATCTCTGATCATTACCTGTTCCGTAACCAACCTGCCGTTCTGCCTCTTCATGATGATGGGATATTACAATTCGATTCCCAGGTCTTTGGAGGAAGCTGCCCAGGTGGACGGAAGTTCCCTGATGGGAGCGGTGTTTAAGATTCTGCTTCCAACCATGAGGCCCAGCATCGTGGCAACGGGCGCATATGCGTTTATCAATTCCTGGAACGTGTTCATCTATGCAACGGCTTTTATTACGAAAAAAGACAATTATACCATTCCTCTGGCGCTGAATGTGTTCCAGGGAGAATTTAACACCAACTATTCGGGTCTGGCGGCCGGCTGTGTGGTAGCCCTCATTCCCGTACTGGTAATCTTTGCATTTATTCAGAAGAATTTGGCCGGCGGAGCTACAAGCGGAGCGGTTAAAGGCTAGAAAATATCAAATACCATATTATTTTAAGGAGGACAATTCTATGAAAAAGTTATTAGCACTGGCACTGGCATCAGGAATGTTAGTCAGCAGTATCACCGGATGCGGAGGCAAACAGGAGGCGGCACCCAGTTCAACCACACCGGGGGCGGCAGGTTCCGAAGCGGCAAAGGAAACCACAAAAACGGCTTCAAAAGACAGAGAAGTAATCGAATTCTGGTTCCATGCGGCGGACGAAAAGTCCAATGATCTCTATGAGGAAATATTCGCTGATTTCAATAACTCACAGGATTTATATGAGGCCAGATATACGGGATTTGCCAACAAAGATTTCCCGGATAAATTCGCCATGGCAATCGCGACCAACACCATGCCCGATGTGGTGAGCCTTGGATTTTCCAACGTTATGACTTATGTGGCTCAGGACGCGCTTGTGGATGTGAGCAGCTATTTTGAACAATGGGATGAGGCTTCCAAGATCGCTCCGTCCATGGTTGAAACTTTAAAAGAGCTGGGCGCAGGCAAACTTTACGGAGTTCCATACAACTATAATCAGGACATTTCCTGGTACAATAAAAAGCTTTTTGAGGAAAATGGAATCGAAGTTCCAAAGACCCAGAAAGAGTTCCTGGAGCTCTGCGAGAAATATGCAAATCCGGATGCAGGAACGTATTTCTACAGCCTGAGAGGCGTTAAACCGTATGATAACCTGCTGGGCTGGATCTTTACATATGCCGACGGCGGCGGATACGGCGGTTCTTATTTCGATGAAAACGGAACCTGTATTATCAATAAACCTGAATTCGTGGAAGCCCTTGACGCCTATGCATCCATCTATAAAAACAGCTGGGTATCAGGAGACTGCGTAAATAACGGATTCAATGAGATGGTGGCTGAATTCGGTTCCCAGACGGCGATGTACATCACCCATAACTCCTCTTCCAGATCCTCTCATGTGAGCAACTTAGGAGACGGCAATTTCGATGCGGCGAAATGCCTTGCAAATGATGAAGGAAGATATTACACATCAGCAATCCAGCCTCAGATCTACTCTGTAACCAATACAAAAGGACAGGACGCAGATTATACAGGCGCATTTGAGCTCTGCAAATACTTATCAAGCGCATCAACCGTAGAAAAGATTTCCATGCATTTGGGAAGAATTCCGGTTAACTCAGATAACTATGAAAACCAGTGGTTTAAGGAAGATAAGTTCATGCCTTTATATCAGGAAATCATGACAGACGAGAACTTTATCCAGATTCAGAACCCATACTGGCTGACCTCTTACTTTAACTTTATCAACAATGATATGACCGCTGATTTCCAGGCAGTTCTGTTGGGAGACATGACATCACAGGAAGCCCTCGATAAATGGGCAGCATTCCTGACAGAAGAGCAGGCCGCTTATAAACAAAACCAATAATGGAGGATGTTTCGATGAATGAACAGGTTCTGCTGTTCCAAGATGATTTTTCATCCTTTAAAATAGGCCCATTTCCATACGATCCGGATCATTCCGCAATGGGGGAGTACCATTACTATCCCGTAAAAGGTTATACCGGCCAGTGGTATGATCCGATCGTATGTACCAATTACCGCGGTCCAAGCTGGCTGGTCACCGAGATGAACGGTGTCAAATACATGGAGCAGATGCGGGTCAGGAATCCTCTGACCCGCGGGGTTTGCCCCGTACTGGCGGCCGGAGAGGATGACTGGGAAGATTATGAAGCCGGCGTCAGAGTCAGGGCGCTGGATACGAAAGAAGAAACAGGGCTTCTGTTCCGCTATCATACATCTTTGATGCATTACGCATTTTACCTTTGCGGACAGAAAGCGCAGATTTGGAAAATTGAGAAGAAAAACAGAACGCTGTTGGCCGAGACCGATTATCCGTATAACTGCGATTCCTATTATGATTTGAAAGTGATCTGCAAAGGCAGCCGGTTTACCTGCTCTGTAAACGGCGAAGAAGTGCTGGAAACAGAGGACGGGCGCTACCGATACGGAAAAATAGGGCTGTCCAGCTATATGCCGGCTCAGTTTACCGGCGTATGGGTGAAAACAGACCGGGATAGCTACGAAACGCTATTGAAAAAAAGAGCCGCATATCAGAAACGGCTGGCTGAAAAAAGGCAGAAATACGCCCGGCCGAAGCTTCATAAAGTCATCGATCTGCAAAATTACGGCGCCGCAAGGCAGGTGCGTTTCGGCCATCTGACGGGCGGGAACACCTGGTATTTTGTGATGGCCCAGCACCAGAAACGGGTGTTTAAGGACCGTTATTCGGTAATCAGCTGCCTGACGGCGGTCAACATGGAAAACGGAAACATCTTGTGGCAGATTGGAGAGCCGTCTGAGTTAAAGGACAACCAGAATGTGACGGCCGACCTGCCGTTCCAGGTTTATGATATCGACAATGACGGTGCGGATGAAGTGATCGTTTCCAGGGATTTTAAGCTGATGATCTTAAACGGGCGCACCGGAGAGGTGATCCGGTATGTGGATACACCATACAATGAAGACCCGGCGGATCAGATTCTGGGCATTGAATTTCAAAAGCATGCATTTGACCGGGTGAATGTGGACGCGATCCGTATTGTCAACGTATCGGGCAATGAGCGGCCGTCGGACATCATGATCAAGGACCGCTATGCGAGAATCTGGGTTTACGACAGCATGCTGAACTTAAAATGGAAGTTTAACCACAACAATACCGGCCATTTTCCATATGCTTATGATTTCAATGGAGACGGAAAAGATGAGATTTTCAGCTGCTATAACATGATTAGCAGCGACGGAAAACTGATCTGGCAGCTTCCCATCGACAGGGATCATACGGACGAGATCATTGTAGGGCAGTTTGACCCCGATGAAGAGGAACAGATTGCCATCGTGTCCGGTTGGGAAGGGTTCATGATCGTTGACAAACAGGGCAATATAAAAGTCCGTGATATCAACGGACACGGCCAGAGAATCAGCACAGCAAATTACTGCCCTGAGAGAAAAGGACTTGAGATATGCACCACGACCTATTGGGAATACCAGGGTATCGTCTATCTCTATGACTGCAAAGGCAACGAAATCTGGCATAGAGAGGACGGAAGCAATGGCAATATCATCGCTCCGGTAAACTGGCAGGGCGACGGAACCGAGCTGATTCTGTTAAACGGCAATGTGAAGTTTGGAGGCATGATGGACGGCGACGGGGATGTGGTTGTTTCCTTCCCGGACGACGGCCACCCGGATCTTTGTGCGGAAGTGATCGATCTTACCGGTGACAAAAGGGATGAGATCGTGCTGTGGGATGCGGAGAAGATGTATATTTACACCCAGGACCGGGCGTGTGACCGGGAAGACGGTTTGGAATATGCGCCGGAAAAATATCCGCATTATAACGCATCAAATTACAGGGGAGAATTCTCCTTTGCCCGATGGGTAGAAAAAGAGAAGGACAGGAAGGGGACTTATGGTTTTTGATGTATATTTTTCAGAATATTTAAAGCAGTTCAATGAGATGGAGCTGGACCGCTGGAATTACCATTACGGCTGCGTGCTGACCGGAGCAAAATATCTGTACGAGGTGACCGGGAAAGAGGAATACCTGGAAGCCATATTAAACTTCGGAAGAAAGTATGTGGACGAAAATGGAGTGATCATAGGATTTAAGGCCGAAGAGCAGAATGTGGATCTGATGGCCAGCGGCGGACTTTTATATTTTTTATATGACCAGACCGGAGAAGAAAAATACATAAAAGGGATCCATAACATTATGGAGGTTTTAAGAAACCAGCCCAGAACCAGCACCGGGAATTTCTGGCATAAGAAGATCTATCCATATCAGGTGTGGCTGGACGGTTTATATATGGTACAACCGTTTTATATGGAATATGAAAAACGGTTTAACCACAAAGAAAATTATTCCGACACTTTAAACCAGTTTAAAAATGTGAGAAAATATCTTTACGACGAGGAAAAACACCTGTACTATCACGCTTATGACGAAAAGAAGGTGATGATCTGGGCCGATAAGGAAACCGGACTTTCCCCCAGCTTCTGGCTCAGGTCTATGGGATGGTATCTGATGGCTCTCTGCGACTGCTATGAGATATCTGATGATTTTGAGGCTAAGGTGGTGCTGGGAAGTCTTTTGAGAGAAGCCATTGACGGAATCCTCCCTTATCAGGACAAAAAGTCAGGACTGTTTTACCAGCTGATAGACCGGGCTGATTTAAAAGACAATTATCTGGAAACCTCGGGCTCGGCCATGGTGGCTTATGCCATATTAAAAGGCTGCCGCCTGGGCATATTGGACAAGGAAAAATACTTAAAAACAGGAGAATTTATTCTGGCTTCCATAGAAGCGCTGAAGGCGGATATACAGGATGGGGAAATCCATCTGACCGGAACCTGCGCAAGCGCCGGACTTGGGCCGAAAGACGAGAGGGACGGAAGTCCTGAGTATTATCTGAGCGAAGCCGTGAAAGATGACAATGCCCATGGGGTTGCAACCTGCATGATGGCATACAGCGAATGGCTGAAAATCAGGGATCATTGGAGGGCGAAATGACAAAACGTGAACGGATTTACGGTT
Organism: Clostridium sp. chh4-2; assembly: GCF_002899675.1. GTDB lineage: Bacteria > Bacillota > Clostridia > Lachnospirales > Lachnospiraceae > CHH4-2. The sequence continues at coordinate 68,057 of NZ_PKUU01000016.1, forward strand.
TAATAGAAGGAAAAGAGATCGACCGCTGCCCGGCCGGGTTCTGGATTCATTTCCCGCAGGAATGCCAGTATGGGGAAGCGGCGGTAAAGGCCCATATCGATTTTATGAATCATACGGACACGGATATTTTAAAGGTCATGAATGAAAATATCCTGTACGACGGCGAGAGCAAAATCATGTGCCTCAACGATATTAAGAAATTCCGCGGTTTCTCCAGAAAGGATGATATTTTCCGGGATCAGATGGAGATCATCAAGAGAATTTCCGACTGTTCGAAAGCAGAATATCCAATTCTGGCTACCATTCACGGCCTGTTGGCATCCGCATTTCATGAAACTGGATTTTCAGGGAATTTCACCAGCATGGGGTACTGCCTGGCGCTTTTCTGCCGGGAACGCCCGAATGAGATGAAACAGGTGTTTGAAACCATAGCGGAAACGCTGATGGAGTTTGTGGACTGTTCTCTGGAAGCTGGGGCGGAAGGCATTTTCTATGCGGCTCTGGGCGGAGAAAAACGGTATTTTACAGATGAAGAATATGAGGAATTTGTGATCCCATATGAACTGAAGATCTATGACTATATTAAGGAGAAGACAAAATTCGACGTTCTTCATATCTGTAAAAGCGGAATCGGATTCGACCGCTATGTGAAGTTAAAGCCTACGATTGTGAACTGGGGAGTGTATACCAACCAATTCAGCCTGACAGAAGGCTGCAAACTGTTTGAGGACAGCATTATCCTGGGCGGGTTCCCGGATCGTTCCGGCGTTTTAGTGGACGGTACGGAAGAGGAGATCGCAGAGCATACCAGAAAAGTTTTGGAGGAAATGAAGGGAAGGCGGTTTATCGTTGGTTCGGACTGCACCCTCCCAACCGAGATTTCCTATGACAGAATCAAACATGTGGTGGAAGCGGTGGAGAGACTGGAAGCATGCAGATAAGAGAATGGATTGAAAAAAACAGGGACAGCATCATCCGGGATGTCTGTTCCCTGGTGGAAATTAAAAGCGTCAGCAGCCCTGGTGAGGGCGGCTGGCCTTTTGGTACCGGATGCAGGCAGGTGCTTTTAAAAGCCCTTTCCCTGGCGGAAGAAAACGGCCTGGAAACCGAAAATCATGAAAATTACTGCGGAAGCGCGGTTCTTAAAGGAGAAAGCGAAGAGGAACTGGGATTCTTTTCCCATCTGGACGTGGTTCCCGAAGGAAACGACTGGACCAAGACCAAACCCTATGAACCTCTCGTGGCGGATGGCTGGATCTATGGACGGGGAAGCGCCGACAATAAAGGGCCGGCGGTGGCCGCTCTTTACGCAATGAAATATTTTAAAGAAAACGGGATTTCCCTGCGCCATACGCTCCGGCAGTTTTACGGCTGCGATGAAGAGCGGGGAATGGAGGATATGGGGTATTACCTGAAAGCCCATAAACCGCCTGTTTTTTCTCTGGTTCCTGACGCGGCATTTCCTGTCTGCTGCGGGGAAAAAGGAAGATATCAGATTGTGTGTGAAGCGCAGATATCGAATGATATCCTGTCAGTAAAAGGCGGAGAAGGAATCAATTCGGTTCCTGCCCATGCGGAAATCTCATTAAAGGAAAAAAAGGTTACGGCTGACGGAAAAGCCGCTCATGCTGCAAAGCCGGAAACCGGAGATAACGCTATTGTGAAGCTTAGCGGCCTTCTGGTTCAGAATCATCTGCTGGGTGAAGCGGACGAAACCGTATTCCGGTTTTTATGGGAAGGATTATCCGACTACAACGGATCAGGCCTTCATATCAGCTGTGAAGATGAGGATTCAGGGCCGCTGACAATTGCAGCCACGATGATCGAACACACAGAGGATGTCATGCGCCTGTTTTTGGATCTGCGCTATCCGGTTACCGCCGATACGGAAATGATCGAATCAGGATTTAAAAATACAGCGGAGCATTACGGCTGGAACGTCATAAAGATGGATCACAATCCTTCCTTTTACATGGATAAGGAAAATGAAACGGTTAAGCTGCTGACTGAAATCTGCAGCCGGGTATACGGCCGCAAGTTTGAACCCTATTGTATGGGCGGCGGAACCTATGCCAGAAAGCTTCCCAATGCGGTCGGATACGGCCCGGGTCTTTCCTATCAAAAGAAGCCTTGTGAGGACGGTCACGGAAAAGGCCATCAGCCGGATGAATGCGTGTGTATTGAAAACCTGGTAAATGCGGTTGAAATCTATATTCATGCCATTATGGAGCTGGATAAATTGATTCCATAAATATTGCGGTCAAATCGGCCATATGATATAAATATTCAGAACGCTTTCAAATGGAATATCTATATTGAAAATTCCGTTCAAAAGAAAATTGAAAATAAGATACAAAAAGGGTATAATCTTAATTAGATTGTACCTTTTTTGCATTTCGTACATAAAAACAGAATATCGGAGGTTGAAGATCAATGAAATGGGGTATTTTAGCTACTGGAAGAATAACAAATAAATTTGCAGAAACGGTTATCGGCATGAAGGGCGAAGACACTTTAAATGCCGTTGGTTCCAGACGTTTAGAAGCTGCATCCGCATTTGCAGATAAATATGGAATTGAACATGCATATGGTTCTTATGAAGAGCTGTGCAGCTCCCCTTATGTGGATGCCGTATATATTGCAACTCCTAACAGTATGCATTATGAGAATGCCAAGATGTGCCTGAATGCCGGAAAGCATGTGCTGTGTGAAAAGCCGTTTACTACAAACGCTGCGGAAGCGGAAGAACTTTACCGCCTGGCTGAGGAAAAAGGACTTTTCATTATGGAAGCATTTTGGACACGCTTCCTTCCGCTTTTGTTGGAGATGAGACGTTTGATTGCGGATGGGGTGATCGGAGAGGTAAAACATGCCCGCTGTGATTATGGATTTGTCACGGATGAGTCCAGAAAGGGAAGAAAATTCGATTCCGGACTGGGCGGGGGCGCTCTATTGGATATCGGAATCTATAACTTAGGCTTTATTCATATGATTATGGACGCGGCCCCGGTTCATTTCTCTTCAGAAGTTAATATTAATGAATATGGAACCGATGATTTCAGCTCCATTTTATTGGAATATCCGGGAGGACGGACCGCATGTGTGACTACGGCCATCGGACTTGAGATGCCGAGAGAAGCGGCCGTATTCGGAACCAAAGGCTCCATCTCCATACCGGATCACCAGCATGCCAAAGTTATGACCGTCCGTCCGAATAACGGCGAACCCTACGAGATTCAGATGCCGTTTGACGTAAATGGTTTCGAATATCAGATCAGGGAAGTAAACCGCTGCGTAAAAGCAGGCATGAATACAAGCGATGTGCTGAGGAAAACGGATTCTTTAACCGTGCTTGCCCTGATGGATGATATCCGTAAGTCATGGGATATGAAATTTGCTTACGAGGAAAAAGCGTAGTTATCGTTCCGGATTAAGACTGGGTGTTTACAATACTTGAAATTAAGGAGGGTGGAAAGCATGGTGCAGCCCATTACAGACTATGCTGAATTCCTGAGAGATGCAAAAGCGGACGTGCTGCGGATGGCACAGCTCACCGAGCAGGAAGAACAGTTAAGACAGGAAGAATACCAGCTCGAGAGAACTGTGGAAACGGAAAAAAGGTCGGTTTCAGACTCCATAAACATGACAATTAAAAAAAGAACGGAAGCATTGACTCTGAGCTATGACCAGGAGATCGGAAAAGGACAGGAACGGTTAAAAAAAGCCCGGGCCAAAAGGGAAAAAGCGAAAAACCAGGGCGTAAAAGAACGGATCGCAGAAGAAACCTCCGAACTCCGGGAAGAAAACCGGGAACTGAACCTCCGGTTAAAAACCTTATTCCAGCAAAACCACGTTCCTAAGATCTGCAGGGGAAACTGGTACTATGCCCTCTTTCTCCCCCGATGGTTCAGCGAATATTTAAAATTATTGTGCACGATCCTGGTCTGTTTTCTGGCAGTGCCATATGGTTCCTATATGCTGATCGGCCAGAAGAAGACGCTGGTGCTGGTTGTGATTTACTTCATCACGGTTCTGATATTCGGCGGTCTGTATGTGTTCATCAGCAACAAAACGAAGATTCCTCATCTGGCGGCTCTGAGAGACGGTCAGATCATCCGTGACCAGATTCACGGAAACAAGAAGAAAATCAAAGTGATCACCCATACTATACAAAAAGACCGCAATGAAGCCGTATACGACTTACAGATTTTCGACGATGAGATATCCCAGCTGGAACAGGAACTTGCGGTTACTGCAGGCAAGAAAAAGGATGCCCTCAATACATTTGAAACCGTGACAAAGAATATTATCGCGGATGAAATCACAAATAACAGCAAAGAAAAGATCGAGTCCATGGAGGCGGAACTGGATGTTTTAAGGCGGCGCCTGAAAGAAGTGGAGACGGCCAGAAACGAGAAAAGCCTTTATGTTACGGATCACTATGAACCTTATCTTGGAAAAGAGTTTTTAACACCTTCCAAGCTGGATATGCTTTTGGAAAAGATCGTCAGCGGATCGTCATCAAATCTCAGTGAGGCGATAAACAGCTGCAGGGAGGCGAAATAGAAGCAGATTTAATGTGTGAAATTATGCGGGGAGGAGTTTAGAAGGGGTGGAATGCCCTTGACGGACTCCTCCTCTGTGCTGAGTTTTACATAGACCCTGAAGGCATTTTCAGAAATGCCTTCACGTTTTACTTTAAACTTCAAGGCATTTTGCAAAATGCCTTCACCCTTTACTTTAAAATCAGAAAAAAGGAGCCCAATTTCATGCAAATAACAATCGAACAAGCCACAACAGCCGACATCAAAGAGCTGGGCCTTCTCTACGACACTGTCTGTACCCATCTCGAAAACAATATAAACTACCCGGGCTGGAAAAAAGGCATATATCCTATAGAAGAAGACGCAGCCCAAGCCGTCCGTGAAGGAAGTCTGTACACAGCCAAAACAGACGGTAAAATCATCGGTTCCGTAATCCTCCGCCACGAACCGGAAGCAGCTTATGCATCCGCCGACTGGCATACAGACTTAGACTACTCAGATATCCTCGTAATATACACCTTCGCCATCCACCCCGCCTACCAAAACCAAGGCATCGGCAGCAAAATAATGGAATTCATCAAAGACCACAGCCAAAAAACAAACATAAAAGCCATACGCCTGGATGTCCACCAAAAAAACACCCCAGCCATCCAACTCTACAAAAAACACGGCTTCCAATACATAGACACCGTAGATCTTGGCTACAGCGAGTTCGGCTTATCAGAATTTGAACTCTACCAACTCCTCTTATAAATCTACTCTATTAAAGGATTTCTTCCCTTAAATGAGCCAGTACCCAGCTAAGATCGGGAGTTTGGGCGGAGCGAGGGCGGGGGAGGTCTGTGGTTTTGCGGCGACTATGGAAGAGATCGGCAGATCTTAGTTAAAATGAGGGGAAAAAGGCAGGTGGATCTTGAATTCCGAATCAATATCCAAGGCGCCCTGAGGCGAGATGTCATAAAGAGATCTCACCGAATGGCGCCGGTCCTGCCTTTTTCCCCTCATTTTTACTTAGTTCTGCCCTCTCTGGAATCCGGAGCCGCAAAACCACAGGCCTCCCCCGCCCCCGCTCCGCCCAAACTCCCGATCTTAGCGTTCCCTCGCCATTCAACAGAACTCCCCCTTATTTATTATTTGCATAATTATCCAATCCCCTGCCTATAATAGAATTAATAAAATGATTAGGCGGAGTACTTTATGAAACTGTGGGAATGGATTGGAATGAGAACCGGACAGGAAGTTTACTATTACCATGCCGGAGAGGGGTTTGAAACCGATAAACTGGCTACCCGGCTTTATCAAATGATATCCGAAGAATTGAAAAACCAGAATAAATCAGGGGTTTTAATCCTGTGTATTGGGACAGACCGGTCCACAGGAGACAGTTTAGGCCCGCTGATCGGGTATAAATTAAAAGAAAAAAAGGTGAAAAACCTGGAAGTGTTCGGAACCTTAGAACGCCCGGTTCACGCCATGAACCTGGACGATTATCTGGCTGTCCTCAGATGCAGTTATCCCAATCACCTGGTAGTTGCAGTGGACGCTTCCGTGGGAAATAACGAGCATGTGGGATATATCACCCTGGGTAAGGGATCTCTGCGCCCCGGCTTGGGAGTCAGCAAAGAATTGCGGCCTGTGGGGGACATTTTCATCACCGGAATTGTGGGAGGCTGTGCGGGAGCGGACCCGATCATGCTTCAGAGCATCCGTCTGGCCGTGGTTATGAGGCTTGCGGACTGCATCAGCGACAGCATATTTCTTGTCGAAAAATTATGTGAGTCTGCGGCACTGGTTTGACAACATTTGCAAAACATCCATGCTATGATTGTTCAGATATTAGAATAAGTTAGCGGGGTGAGCCAATGGGAGAATTATATAACCCGTACCCAAAGCTGCCGAAAAATATCAGGCAGATCGGTGAGCGGGACCAGATTGTAAAATTATATTTGGAAGACTATGTGAACACGTATTTACAAAAATTGTATCCGGCAGGAGGACAAGACCTGAGGATCGGGCTTTTACTTGGCAGCAGCGAACAGCATGAGGGAACCCCTTATCTGTTCATTGACGGAGCCATGGAAATGGAAGATGTGACACGGGACGGAGAAAAAGTAGAATTTACAGAGGCAGCGTGGAAGAAAGCCTATGAAGATATGGAACAGATGTTTCCTAAGAGAACGGTTCTGGGATGGTTTCTCTGCGCATCGCAGGGCAGCCAGCTCAGTCCGCTTAATTATTGGAAAGAGCATGTAAAGTATTTCCCCGGAAAGAATCAGCTGATGTACTTAAATTCAGGGCTGGAAGGGGAAGAATCCATCTATGTGACCTCGGAGGACGGATTTTACAAGCTTCGCGGCCACAGCATTTATTATGAAAGAAATCAGATGATGCAGGACTATATGGTGCTGCGAAAAGATGTGAGGCGCGTGGAAACAGGCGTCCCGGATAATGTGGTCACTGATTTCAGACAGAGGATTGAAAGCAGGAAGACGGAAGTCAAAGCTCATAAGAACACGGTGAGCGTTTTGGGCGGCCTGTGCAGCGCATTGGCCATAGTGGTGCTGGCGGGCGGCATCATCATGTTTAATAACTATGAAAAAATGCGTCAGATGGAGAGCGTGATGGTTTCGGTTCTTCCGGAAGGCGTAAAAAACTGGCAGGAGTACGATCCCAAATCGGATAAGGAAAAGCTTTCCGTAGAAGAGGTTCCGGGACAAGTCTATCCCACAGAGCCGGTAGAGCACTATACCATGGCTTCAGAACCGGAAACAACGGCTGCCTCCGCAGTGCCGGTGGAAAATGGTTCGGGAGAAACCGCGGCTCAGGAGACAGTTCCGGAAACGAGCGCAGCAACAGCTGGAGGAGCGTCAAATGCAGGCAGTTCATCAGCATCGGGCGGTGCGCAGGCAGCAGATCAGGGAGCGGAAGCGGCTGCGGCGGTGCCGGAAACTTACATAATCGGAGAAGGCGAAACTCTGCACGGAATCTGTCTGAAATTTTACCACAATCTCAGTAAAATGGATGAAATCTGCCGTATTAACGGTTTGGATGACCCGAACAAGATCATATCAGGCCAGAAATTAGTTCTGCCGTAGAAAAATGTAATGCGTTTCTTTTGAAAATGTTGTATACTTAAATCATATTTGGGCATTTTTGGGAGAATAACGGCATGAGTGATATGAGCTCTATGAATAGAGAGACAAAAAAAAGACAACTAAAAAGCAGAGTGATCACGCCCAATGCTGCGCCCCCGCCCCGAATGGAGAAAGAGGACGCCGACAGCGAGGAGATCGTAAAGAAAGCGGCCAGAAAGGTAAGGCGGAAACGTTTCTTTCTGTCATTGGCAGCAGCGCTTGCCATTTCAGGAGCAGGATTTGGATATTACCGTTACCAGGCGGGCCATCAATACATGGAATATCAGGTGTCCTGGGAGCATAACGTGGAGCGGTCGGACAGCAGCATTAATGAGTACATTAATTTCGGCAACAATGTAATCAAGTACAGCAAGGACGGAGCAGCCTACACGGACAACCAGGGAAAGGACATCTGGATTGAAAGCTATGAGATGAAATCCCCGGAAGCTGTGGTCAACGGAGATTATGCGGCCATAGCGGACAGGCAGGGCAACAGCATCTATATCTGCGATAAAAACGGACGCCAGGGGATTGCCACCACATTGCTTCCGATCACGAAAGTGGCGGTATCGGCTCATGGAGTGGTGGCGGCGATTCAGGAGGACAGCAAGTCCGGAAGGATCACATTTTTCAGAAAAGACGGAACTCCCCTTGATATTTCCATAAAGTCCACGCTGGAAAAGGACGGATATCCCATCGATATCTCCCTTTCACCGGACGGAACTCAGTTGATGGTATCCTATATCTATCTGAGCAATGGAGCCGCGAAGGGACAAGTCGTATTCTATAACTTTTCTGAGATCGGAAAGAACGTTCCGGGACGTCTGGTGGCTGGTTATAAGGATATCTATGACAACAGCATGATTGCCAGAGTCCGCTTTATGACAGAGACTTATTCCTGTGCGTTTGCAGACAACAGCCTGACCTTTTTCTCATCCAAGAATGTGATGTCGCCGGAGATGCTGGTGCAGATTCCGGTGGAAGAGGAGATCCGAAGCATCTTCTATTCTGAGAATTATGCAGGCATTGTGGTCAACAATACGACAGGCGAGAATCCGTACCGGGTGGATGTCTATAAAAACACCGGTGAAAAGCAGTTCAGCAAGGATTTTAATATCCAGTATACCCATGCGGATATTGACGGAGATTACGTTCTTTTGTATAATGAAAGTTCCTGTGAGGTTTATAACATGCAGGGGAATTTAAAGTTTAGAGGCGAATTTGATTTCACGGTTTCCAAGGTAACTAAGGGGCGGCTACCCGGCACGTTTATCGTAATGGGGCCACAAACTATAAAAGAGATAAAATTAGGAGGCTAATATCAATGAATCACATCGACACATTGTCAGTAAATGCAATCCGCGTGCTTTCTGCAGATGCAATCCAGAAGGCCAATTCCGGTCATCCGGGACTTCCGCTTGGATGTGCTCCAATCGGTTATGAACTTTGGGCAAATCATATGAATCACAATCCGGCAGACCCTGATTGGGCGAACCGCGACCGTTTTGTTTTGTCAGGGGGACATGGATCTATGCTCCTGTATTCCCTGCTTCATTTATTCGGCTATGGCAATCTGTCAAAAGAAGATCTGATGAATTTCAGACAGATGGGGTCATTGACGCCGGGCCATCCTGAATACCGCCATACGGTTGGCGTGGAAGCTACCACAGGACCTTTAGGAGCCGGAATGGGCATGGCAGTTGGTATGGCCATCGCGGAGACTCATTTGGCGGCCGTATTTAATAAAGATGATTATCCTGTTGTAGATCACTATACCTTCGTGCTGGGCGGAGACGGATGCATGATGGAAGGCATTTCCTCAGAAGCATTTTCACTGGCAGGCACATTGGGACTTGGAAAATTAATCGTGATCTATGATTCTAATAAGATCTCCATCGAAGGCAGCACGGATATCGCCTTTACGGAGAATGTGCAGAAACGTATGGAAGCATTTGGCTTCCAGCTGATTACCGTGGAAGACGGCAATGACCTGGCTTCAATCGGAGCGGCTATTGAAGAGGCGAAGGCGGATACCACAAGACCTTCCTTCATCACGGTAAAAACACAGATCGGCTATGGCTGTCCTGCAAAACAGGGAAAAGCAAGCGCTCACGGAGAACCTCTTGGAGCGGATAATGTGGATGCCATGAAGGCTAATTTAGGCTGGCCGTCTCAGGAACCATTTTTCGTTCCTCAGGAAGTATATGACCACTTTAATGAGATCGCAGCTCAGAAGGCAGAAGCAGAGGCAGCATGGAACGTGATGTTCGCCGCTTACTGCGAGGAATTCCCGGAGATGGAAGCTCTGTGGAATCAGTATCACGCGCCTGTGGATGCGGATAAATTATTTAACAATGAAGAATTCTGGGCACAGAATGAAAAGCCGGATGCAACCAGAAACTTATCCGGAAAGATGATTAATAAATTAAAAACAGAGATTCCAAATCTGATCGGAGGTTCCGCAGATCTGGCTCCGTCCAATAAGACCAATATGTCCGACGCAGGAGATTACTCCAAGGAGAACCGTCTGGGCCGCAACATGCATTTCGGCGTTCGCGAGCTGGCTATGGCGGCGATCGGAAACGGCATGATGCTTCACGGCGGGCTGCACGCTTATGTGGCAACCTTCTTCGTGTTCAGCGATTATGTGAAACCGATGGCGCGTTTATCCGCTCTTATGGGAGTGCCGCTGACATTTGTACTGACTCATGACAGCATTGGCGTAGGCGAAGACGGACCGACTCATGAGCCGATTGAACAGCTGGCTATGCTTCGCGCTATGCCGAATTTCCACGTATTCCGCCCATGCGACGGTGTGGAGACTGCGGCAGCCTGGTACAGCGCTATGACTTCTGAGAAGACGCCGACCGCACTCGTTCTGACAAGACAGAACCTGACACCGATGCCCGGCAGCAGCAAGGATGCATTAAAGGGCGCATATGTAATCGATGATTGCGAAGGAACGCCGGATGTGATTCTGATCGCAACCGGATCAGAAGTGGAACTTGCTGTTAAAGCAAAAGCAGAGCTTTCTTCCGAACATCAGATCCGCGTGGTTTCCATGCCGTGTATGGATTTATTCGAAGAGCAGTCCGACGAATACAAGGAATCCGTGCTTCCTAAGAATGTAAGAAAGCGTGTTGCAATTGAAGCTCTCGGAGATTTCGGATGGGGCAAATATGTAGGACTTGACGGCGCTACGGTTACCATGAAGGGATTCGGAGCCAGCGGCCCTGCAGGAAAATTGTTTGAACATTTTGGATTTACGGTTGAGAATGTAGTGAAGACCGTTCGTTCACTGTAATAGATAAATGGGGGCGTCGCAGACCAAAGGTTTGCGGCATCCCCTTTTGCTGATGAAGGGGACGTTACGCTTCTCAGCCCGCTGTAAGACATGCCCCCGGTCTTCCGGTCTCCGGAATCGAGTTTCCACTGCATTCCGGATTCGGGCATAAGAGGCTGTAAGCGTGCGGGATTTTTCTAAAAGCCTGAAGAAAAGACCGCAACTCGCTTCGCTCAGACAAGCGGCTCTTTTCTTCAGAACGAAAAATTCCGCGCGCTTACAGCCTCTAATGCCCTGCATAGTCATGCAGTGAAAACTCGATTCCGGAGACCGGAAGACCGGGGGCATGTCTTACAGCGGGCTGAGAAGCGTAACTGGGGACTGGCAGGCTGAGGAAAAGAAGATTGATTGAGGAATCAGGAACGAAAAGGACTGTGCTAGGGCAAGTGATGCTGGTTGAGAACTGCTGGTTTAGGATTGATAAATAACAGGGAAAAGGAGTTAGGACAATGGGTATGAAGTGCATCGGAGTAGATGTAGGAGGTACGAGCGTTAAAATCGGGCTTTTTACGACGGACGGGGAAGTGTTGTATAAGTGGGAAGTGAAGACTCGTAAGGAAGAGGCGGGGAAATACATACTGCCGGATGTGGGAGAGTCGATTTTAAAGGTTTTGGATGAGAGAAATATTGGATTGTCGGAGATCGTGGGCGTGGGCCTGGGAGTTCCGGGGCCGGTTATGCCGGATGGTTATGTGGAAGTGTGTGTCAATCTGGGATGGAGAGACCGGAATCCTCAGGAGGAGCTGAGCCGTATCTTAGGGATTGAAAATGTGCGCAGCGGGAATGATGCCAATGTGGCGGCGCTGGGCGAGATGTGGCAGGGCGGCGGAAAAGGTTATAAGGACGTTATGATGGTAACACTTGGAACCGGAGTAGGCGGCGGAGTGATTATTGATGAGAAAATTATAGCAGGAACTCATGGACTTGGCGGCGAATTGGGACATATTCACGTGAGAGATGAGGAAAAGGAGTACTGTAACTGCCATGGACAGGGATGTCTGGAGCAGGTGGCTTCTGCGACGGGAATCGCAAGGGAAGCCAGAAGGATGATGGCAGCGAAGGAAGATCCGTCTTCCATGCGTGAATTTGGCGACAGGATTACTGCCAAGGACGTTTACGACTGCGCAAAGGCGGGAGACGCTTTAGCCAATGAGGTGGTGGAAGTGGTGAGCCGTTATCTGGGGCTGGCGCTGGCCCATGTGGCAATGATCGTGGACCCTCAGGTTTTTGTAATCGGGGGAGGCGTATCGAAAGCAGGCCAGTTTTTGATTGACCGCGTGGATAAATATTATCGGCATTTTACACCGATTTCTGAGAATAAAGGGGTTATCGCGCTGGCAAAACTGGGCAATGACGCCGGTATCTACGGCGCTGCAAGACTGGTTCTCGACTGATAGACGGCGGCTTTGCCGCCGGATAAATGAGCTATAAAATGAGGAGACCCCGATTGCCAGGCAACCGGGGTAATTATGAAAAATCTATGTGCAATTTGACGATTTAATCAATCCACATAATTGATTTTCTATACAAATAGTATAAAAAATAGTTGTGAATAAAATGTGAACAAGTTGTAAATAGATTATGAAAAGTGGAGGTAGTATGGCAGAGTATTGTACACACAAGACAATCGTAATAGGACACAAAAATCCGGATACCGACTCGATCTGCTCAGCGGTATGTTATGCCAATCTGAAACGGGAAATTACAAAGGAAGAATATCAGCCGGGACGCGCCGGACATGTGAATGAAGAGACTCAGTTTGTGTTAAACTATTTTGGTGTGGATGCGCCGGAACTGATTCAGAATGTAAAGACTCAGGTAAGGGATATCGAGATTCGGGAAACCAAGGGAGTGGCCAATAACATTTCCCTGAAAAAGGCTTGGAAAACCATGCAGGAAGCCAATGTGGTAACCATTCCGGCGGTAACGGAGGACGGAATGCTGGAAGGGCTGATTACGGTCGGAGATATCGCCCAGTCTTACATGAATGTGTATGACAGCAGCATTTTATCAAAGGCGAATACCGGGTATTCCAATATTATCGAGACATTGGAAGGCGCTATTGTTGTGGGCGATGAAAATGCATTTTACAACAAGGGAAAGGTTTTGATCGCAGCGGCCAATCCGGACATGATGGAATATTATATTGAAAAAGACGATCTGGTGATTCTGGGAAACCGCTATGAATCCCAGCTCTGCGCCATTGAGATGGAAGCGGCCTGCATTATCGTGTGCGAGGGCGCTGCCGTTTCCATGACCATTAAAAAGCTGGCGGCCGAGCGGGGCTGCACGGTGATCACCACCCCGTATGATACGTATACGGCAGCCCGTCTGATCAATCAGAGTATGCCGATCAGCTACTTTATGAAAACGGAGAATCTGATTACATTTGAAGATACGGATTATATTGATGATATCAAAGAAGTGATGGCAAGCAAGCGCCACCGTGATTTCCCGATTCTGGATAAAGACGGCAAATACAAAGGGATGATTTCCCGCCGTAATTTGCTGGGAGCACAGGGGAAATCCGTGATCTTAGTGGATCACAATGAAAAGAGTCAGGCTGTGGACGGAATTGAAAATGCCCGTCTGCTGGAGATCATCGATCATCACCGCTTGGGCGCGATTGAAACCATTTCACCTGTATTTTTCAGAAACCAGCCGTTAGGATGTACGGCGACCATAATCTATCAGATGTATCTGGAGAATCATGTGGAGATCGAGAGACATATCGCAGGACTGCTTTGCAGCGCTATCATCTCGGATACCCTGTTATTCCGTTCTCCGACATGTACGGAGATCGACCGCATGGCGGCTCTTAAACTGGCGGAAATCGCAGGCGTGAATATCGAGGAATATGCTTCGGAGATGTTTGCGGCTGGAAGCAATTTGAAGGGCAAGTCGGATGAAGAGATCTTTTATCAGGATTTCAAACATTTTACGGCCGGAAAGCTTTCATTTGGCGTGGGACAGATCAGTTCTCTGAATGCGGATGAATTAAAGCAGCTCAGGGTGAGAATGCTGCCTTATCTGAAAAAGGCACATCAGGAGCATGGAGTTGACATGATGTTCTTTATGCTGACCAATATTCTGACCGAGTCCACCGTTCTTTTATGCGAGGGACAGGGCGCTGAAAAATTGATTTCAGAAGCATTTCATGTGGAGCCGGAGGAAGAGCATGCGGAGAGCAATGACTGCGTAGTGGCTTTGCCGGGCGTGGTTTCCCGTAAAAAACAGCTGATACCCGGACTGATGATCGCGGTTCAGGCTTAGAAATAATAGATAGGAAGGCAGGTTGCGGATAATATGACATTTATTTACCCAGCAGTTTTTACACCTCATAAAGAGGGAAAAGGCTATCATGTGGAATTTCCGGATTTGGAATGCTGCGAAGCGGACGGCCCGGATTTGGAGGATGCGGTTGACAACGCAAAAGACGCCGCCTACAATTGGATCTGTGTGGAATTGGAAGAGGACGGCGATCTGCCTGCTCAGACACATGTGGAGGATATTAAATTAGAAGAGGGATGTTTTGTCAAACAGCTGGTGATTACGATAAAGCTTTTGCCGGATAACGATTAGAGAAAAAGCTGAACGGTGGCATTTTGGTGTGCGGAAAGGGAGGCAGATATGGCGAAACAACATTGGAAACCGGGCAATATGCTGTATCCGGTTCCGGCAGTGATGGTGAGCTGCCAGAGAGAAGGCGAAAAGCCGAATATTATAACGACTGCCTGGTGCGGTACGACCGGGTCCACTCCAGCCATGCTTTACGTATCCATAAGGCCGGAGCGCTATTCTTATAATATTATCAAAGAGACCGGGGAGTTTGTTGTAAACCTGGTCACAAAGGATCTTGTATTCGCAACGGATTACTGCGGAGTCAAGTCCGGGAGGGATACGGACAAATATAAAGAGATGAAGCTGACGCCTCTGCCGTCCCAATATATCAAGGCCCCGGGAATTGAAGAAAGCCCTGTAAACATTGAATGCAGGGTAACAAAGATCATTCCGCTGGGCAGCCATGATATGTTTCTGGCAGAAGTGGCGGGCGTAACGGTGGATGAAAAATATATGGATCAGAACGGCAAGTTTCATTTAAACAGCTCCGGGCTGGTGGCTTACTCTCATGGGGAATATTTTGAACTGGGGAAAAAACTGGGGAAATTTGGATATTCGGTCCAAAAGAAGAAAAAAACCAGAAAATAAGTAAATTACATCAGGATGAGAAAAACATGAAGAAAAATATTACATTAATCGGCATGCCGGCCTCAGGCAAGAGCACCGTGGGAGTATTGCTGGCCAAACGGCTGGGCTATTCATTTGTGGACACGGATATTGTCATTCAGGAAAAGGAAGGGCGGCTGTTAAAGGACATTATCGAGCAGGACGGTTTAAGCGGTTTTCTGGAAGTGGAAAACAGGATCAACAGCGAGCTGGATGTGGTTCATTCGGTGATCGCTCCCGGCGGCAGCGTGATCTATGGAAAAGAAGCTATGGAACATTTAAAAGAGATCAGCACCGTGGTTTATCTGAAACTGAGCTATCATGAAGTAAAATCCCGCCTTGGGGATTTAAAAGACCGCGGAGTCGCTTTAAAGGACGGCATGTCGTTAAAGGATCTCTATGACGAGCGGGTACCGTACTATGAAAGATATGCGGATATCACAGTCGATGAGAATGGAAGAACTCCCGGCCAGACGGTAGATGAGCTGAGAGAGATGATGGAACGGGAATTAAAATAATACATAGGGGGAATTAGGCGATGAAATACATTGTTATGCTTGGCGATGGAATGGCAGATTATCCGGTAGAGAAACTGGGCGGCTGTACGCCCCTTCAGAAAGCTCAGAAGCCGAATATCGACAGACTGGCATCAAAGGGTGTGTTAGGCATGGTAAAGACAGTTCCGGACGGTTTAAAGCCCGGAAGCGATGTGGCAAACCTTTCCGCAATGGGATACAATCCGGTGGAATGTTATACCGGACGTTCTCCTCTGGAAGCGGTCAGCATCGGAATTGAAATGTCGGATACGGATGTGGCGTTCCGCTGCAATCTGGTCACTCTTTCCGATGAAGCGGATTATGACCAGAAAACCATGGTGGACTACAGTTCAGACGAGATATCCACAGCTGAGGCGGCAGAGCTGATTTTGGCGGTCAACGAAGCCTTTAAAAGCGCCAGCATCGAGTTTTATCCGGGCATCAGCTACAGACACTGCATGATCTGGCACGAAGGGCCTGTAGGCCTTGATTTAACGCCCCCTCATGATATTTCCGACCGGAAGATTACAGAATATGTTCCGAAAAATGAAGTTGTTTACGATCTGATGAAGCGCAGCCATGAAGTGCTGAAAAATCATCCGGTGAATCAGGCCCGTATAGCGAGAGGCCTTCATCCTGCCAATTCAATCTGGCTCTGGGGCGAAGGCACAAAGCCCGGAGTTTCCAATTTTGAAAAGACATACGGGGTAAAGGGTTCGGTTATCTCGGCTGTGGATCTGATTAAGGGAATTGGAATCTGCGCGGGCATGAAAGTCATCGAAGTAGAAGGCGCAACCGGAAACATCGATACCAATTTTTCCGGCAAGGGAAAAGCGGCTTTGGATACATTGCTGGAAGGACAGGATCTTGTTTACATTCACGTGGAGGCCCCGGACGAATGCGGACACAGAGGCGAGATTGAAAATAAAGTAAAGGCCATTGAGCTGATTGATGAATTGATCGTAGGCCCGCTGTTAAAAGGTCTTGAAGAGGCCGGAGAGGAATATTCCATTCTGGTTATGCCGGATCATCCAACTCCATTGGCCATCAAGACCCATATCTCCGACCCGGTTCCATATCTGCTTTACCGGAGTACCGACCCGGTGGATTCCGGAATCAGCACTTATACGGAGGAAACCTGCGCAAGTACCGGACGCTATGTGGGACACGGATATGAATTGATGAAAGAATTGCTTGAAAAATAAGGAATGATAAGAGCGGATTGACAGAATCCTGTGGATTTTCAGATGTTGTGATGAGAATTCACAGGATTTTTCGCTTTAAGGAGAAAATCTTATGGATATATGGGATCAGATGTATCAGGAAGCTAAAAGAGTACAAAATAACAGAACCATATCGCCGTTTATTGAGGCGGGCGGAGTATCCGCTGCGGTTTTAACAAAAGAAGGAAATATCTATGTGGGTGTCTGTATTGATACTGCGTCGACGCTTGGCATGTGCGCGGAGCGCAATGCGATTGCCAGCATGATTACCCACGGGGAACACCGTATAGACAAGGTGCTGGCCATCATGCCGGACGGCAGAGCGGGAGCGCCCTGCGGAGCGTGCAGAGAGTTTATGATGCAGTTGGATAAAGACAGCGGGAATATTGAAGTGCTGTTGGATTATGATGAAAAGAAAACAGTTACTTTAAGAGAACTGATGCCAAACTGGTGGGGGGACGACAGATTTTGACAGAAGAAAATACGCCAACCTTAATAACAGAACGATTGATACTGAGAAGGTTTACGGATCATGATGCGGAAGCGTTGTTTCGAATATTAAGCGACAGGGAGTTCTGGCATCGGGGCCTTATTACTGAGGCGGGTAAAGCGGTAATAGAACGGCTGAAAAGGTCGGAATTGCCGTACATAACCGCTACTCATGATATTCAGAACCCGCGCAGCGGTGCAGTGATGAAAAAGCTGGGCATGACGTATCAATATACTTATGAGGAGCAGTGGCAGCCTAAAAACATTCCGGTCAGATTCAGAATGTACCAGCAGAATCTCAAAGAACAAGGAGTACCTGTTTATAAAAAATATTGGAATAAATATGCAGTCCATTATATAGAAGAAGTTTGACTTTGGGATATGGGTTCAATAATTTTAAAAGGTATGGCAGATGCAAGAATAATTAGCGGAGGGAAACAGAATCTGTTTTGTTTCCCTCCGATTTTACATCTGTTTAATATCCTGAATCAAATGAAGAAAAGGGAAATATTTACTGTTTGTCAAGATATGCTTTGATTGCGGCTCCCATAAATTCAGATGCCCCGATTCCGTATTTTTTATCAGTTGCTTCAATATATACAGGTGACGTCATATAGGTTTCGGCCATAAAAGACCAATAATTTTCGCCCATATCCATACCCCGGTTACATTCGTTGACATAGGCGATCAATTCACCCACTGTTTCCTGAACTTGGGAGGATGCCGGATCTCTGCTCAGATCGGCGGTTAGCTTTTTGGTGATATCATCTGTTTTATCAACGATGCCGCTTACTTCTGAAGGAGTAACGGGCGTTTGTCCGGTCAGAAAATCCTTCAGGTTCTTTTTCATCGCTTCAGTGTAGTTTTCCAAGCTTCCAAACTGCTTTACAGCCATATCGGCGATTTCGTCCTGACGGGCCTTTAAGTCCGAGACCATCTCATCAAAGCTTTCCATGCTTCCCATCCGATCGATAATTTCATCTCCGTGCGTTCCTTTAAAATCTGTTAAAATGCGAAAATATTCGCTCATATCAAAATCTTTAAAGTCCATACATTTCTCTCCTTTTATAAGTTTATCCAACAGTTCCAACAGGCCGGTTAACCGGTCGCGTTTTAACCGGATCAGTTCCCGTTGTTTTAAAAATGCAGACGTTTTATCAAAATGCGGGTTTTCCATAATTATTTTTATTTCTTTGAGTGAAAAATCGAGTTCTTTAAAAAATAGAATCTGCTGCAGTGTTTCCAATGCGTTTTCGTCATACAGCCGGTATCCTGCATCTGTCACTTTGGTCGGCTTGAATAGACCGATTTCGTCGTAAAATTGCAGCGTCCGGACGCTGACTCCCGTTAAGGAAGAAACCTGTTTTACAGTCATCATATAAAATCACCTTCTTATTTAATAGATCGCTTACCAATGTTCATCCTGCCGGCGGAGGAACTCATATAATTGCTTTGTTTCTAATTAATACTGTACACTATCACCATACGTGAGAGTCAATATCTTTTTGAGATTTTGATATTTTACCCATTCTTCCGGTCAGCAGTTGTCATTTGAATTTCAGATAAAATAGGATAATTTTCTGAAAAAATAGATTGAATATTCTGAATGTATGAAGAAAGTGTGAAATTAGCACTCAACGCTTGACAGTGCTAATAATATATGTTATAGTACAGCTATAACAAAGATAAAGAAAAGGAGCGATGACTTATGATGTTAATGCCTAGTATATTTGGAGACAAATTGTTTGATGATTTTATGGATTTTCCGTTTGGCAGTTACGGAACAATGAAAAACAGCATGATGAAAACAGATATTAAAGACATGGAAGGCAGCTATGAACTGGACATCGATCTTCCTGGATTTAAGAAAGAGGATATTACAGCTGAATTAAAGGATGGATACTTAAACATCAGCGCAACTTCCAATTCCAGCAAAGACGAGAAAGACAGCGACGGCAAGTATATCCGCAGAGAACGGTATTCCGGTTCCTGCAGCAGAAGTTTCTACGTTGGCGAAGCGGTTACCAAGGAAGATATTAAAGCCAGATTTGAAGATGGTATTTTGAAACTGTCAGTGCCTAAGATGGAGAATAAACCGGCGGTAGAAGAGAAAAAGTATATTTCAATCGAAGGCTGACAATAGCCTGACCTTATAGTCAGGCAGCGGGTTTTAACAGGGAATGGAGGAATGACTTATGTTGATGCCTGATTTACTGGAAGATAGATTTTTTAATGATTTCATGGATTTTCCATTTGACGATAGATTTGAGAAAAAGCTTGAGAAAGAATTTTTTGGAAGCGTTGGCAGCCGCAGGTTGAACAGATGGATGAAGACCGATGTACGGGAGACGAAGGACGGCTATGAGCTGGAGATCGATCTGCCCGGATTTAAAAAAGATGAGGTGAATGCACAGCTCCACGATGGTTACCTTACCATCAGCGCAGTCAAGGGCCTGCCGGATGACGGAGACAAGAAAAGGGGCAGATATTTACGAAGAGAACGCTACGCCGGAGCGTGCAGAAGAACCTTTTATGTTGGTGACAACGTGGACGAAGAGAAGATAAAAGCGAAGTTTAAACACGGTATCCTAAAGCTGTCCATTCCTAAGAAGGAAGAGCAGCCGATGGTTGAAGATAAAAATTATATAGAGATCGACGGGTGAGAGGGGGCTTCGGAAAGAAGGGGAATCTAAGACCGGCGAGGACAAAAGGGGCAGGTATAGACTGATATGGAATTCGGTTTGTACCTGTCTCTTTTTGCCTATATGGATCTGTGTAAATGCTGCTTTATGTTGCAATTGTATGTTTTTGGAATATATTAGAATAAAAAGAATAAAGATGAAAATATGTTGCAAATTCTGATTTTAGTTCTGGCTCTATGCATGGATACGTTTGTGGCCAGCATAGCTTACGGTGCAAATAAAGTTAACATAACATGGGAAAAAGTGTTTTTTATGAATGGAATCTGCAGCGGCTGCCTTGGCGCGGCGCTGGGGTTGGGCGGTTTTATTGACAACCTGATTCCGGAAAACTTTACAAAAGCAGTCTGCTGTACCAGCCTTTTGCTGCTGGGTCTGGTAAAGCTTTCAGATTTTTTAATAAAGAAATACATTAATTCCCACTGCGCGGTGCGCAAAGATATCAGTTTTTCTTTTTCCGGCTTGCAGGTGATCGTGAGCATCTATGGAGATCCTATGGCGGCGGATTGGGACCGATCGCAGTCTTTATCCTGGAAGGAGTCCGCATTTTTGGCATTTGCCATGTCGATCGACAGTCTGGTTGCCGGAACCCTGGCCGCCTTTATGAGAGTTCCTCTTGGGCTGACGGTAATCACAGCTTTTGTTATGGGAATAATTGTGATGTATGCGGGCATGTACCTTGGAAAGAAACTGGCCGCTAAATGCAGCTGGGATCTTTCCTGGATCAGCGGATGCCTTTTTATTGTACTTGCGCTTTCTAAGATTTGGTCTTGATCTGGTAAATGGCCGCCTGATAGGGTATAATTTCTCTAAATGCCGGTTTTAACGGCAGAATGAGAGGTTAAAGATATGAAAAATACAAAAACAGCGTATTTTATGGTGCAGGCGGCCATGATAGCGGCTATTTATATTGTTTTGACTCTGATGCTGATTCCTCTGGGATACGGACCCGTACAGTTCAGGGTATCTGAGGCATTGTGCATCCTCCCTTATTTTACTCCGGCAGCTATTCCGGGAGTATTTATTGGCTGCCTGTTATCCAATGCATTGGGCGGAGCGGTGATACTGGATGTGATTTTCGGGAGCCTGGCCTCACTGATCGGGGCGGTGGGATCTTATCTGCTCAAAAGATGGCGGTGGGCGGTATGCATCCCGCCCATTGTTTCCAACACTCTTATTATTCCCTGGGTTCTTCGTTTTGCCTATGGAAATGACCAGATTATTCCCTATATGATGGTTACCGTAGGAATTGGCGAAATTCTGGCAATCGGTGTTTTGGGCAATCTTCTCATGTTGTCTTTGGAACGGTATAGGAACGTGTTATTTAAGTGACCTGGAATTGCCATGGAAACTGCCGGAGCAGGCACCGGTATCGGAAGGCTGGACTGTTACATAAATAGGGCCTTCCAATCAGCTTTAGGTGGATTTTCTCCCCTTTTTTTACTATAATATAAGAAGGTATATTGACTTTACCGGGAAAAAGAAGTAAAAGTAAATGAATAATAAAAGTGAATGCCTGATTCACGGAAAAGGGATGGAAGAGATTATGTATCAGATAGATTTTAATAAACCGGAAACGATTCATTTTATTGGAATCGGAGGGATCAGCATGAGCGGGCTGGCGGAAATACTTCTGGACGAGGGATTTACCGTATCAGGTTCTGACGCTCACCGCACAGAGCTGACTGATAACCTGGAAGCAAAGGGCGCGAAGGTGTTTTATGGCCAGAAAGCGGCCAATATATATGATGGAATTGACGTAGTGGTATATACTGCGGCCATTCATAAGGATAACCCGGAATTTATGGAGGTAGAAGCGCGTGGCATTCCCATGCTCAGCCGTGCACAGCTGCTGGGTGAGATGATGAGGAACTATGAGCAGGCGGTAGCCGTAGCGGGAACCCACGGAAAGACCACGACTACGTCTATGATAACAGAGATTTTGCTGGCAGCAGAAGAGAATCCAACAATATCCGTTGGCGGCATTTTAAATTCCATAGGGGGCAACATACGTGTGGGCGGCCCGGAGCTGTTTGTGACCGAGGCTTGCGAATACACCAACAGTTTCCTGTCATTTTTTCCGACAATTGAAGTAATATTAAATATAGAAGAAGACCATCTTGACTTTTTTAAGGATATTAATGATATTCGCAGCTCTTTCCGGGAATTTGCAGGAAAGCTGCCCGAGTCAGGTCTGATGGTTATCAGCAGCGATATTGAAAATTATCAGGAAATTGTGGATGGACTTCCATGCAGGGTGGTTACTTGCGGAAAAGACAGAACGAGTACTTACAGCGCAGGAGGAATTCAGTATGATGAGCTGGCCCGTCCTTCCTTTGACTTGATTGTGAAAGGTGAGAAGGCGGAGCATATTAAGCTGGGGGTTCCGGGAGAACATAATGTGTACAACGCGCTGGCTGCCGTTGCCGTTGCCGGAGAACTTGGGATATCCATGGATGCGGTGGTGAAGGGGCTTGGAAAATTTACGGGCACAAACCGCAGGT
Organism: Clostridium sp. chh4-2; assembly: GCF_002899675.1. Classification (GTDB taxonomy): domain Bacteria; phylum Bacillota; class Clostridia; order Lachnospirales; family Lachnospiraceae; genus CHH4-2. The sequence continues at coordinate 90,756 of NZ_PKUU01000016.1, forward strand.
TTGAGAAAAAAGGCGAGATTGGCGGTGTGGTTATCATTGATGATTATGCACACCATCCAAGGGAGATTGCTGCAACTCTGTCGGCTGCCCAGAATTATCCACATAGAAAGTTATGGTGCGTATTCCAGCCGCATACTTATACGAGGACAAAAGCGTTTCTGAATGAGTTTGCACAGGCATTATCGGCAGCGGATGAAGTGATTCTGGCCGATATTTATGCGGCCCGCGAAACCGACAATCTGGGGGTGAGCTCAGGAGATATTGCAGAAAAAATCCAAGAATTAGGCACAACTGCCCACTATATTCCATCATTCGACGAAATCGAAACATTTATTTTAAAAAATTGTGTTAACGGCGATTTGTTGATAACTATGGGCGCCGGAGACATAGTAAAAGTGGGAGAAAAGCTGTTAGGGGTATAGTTATCCACATTATCCACATAGTTTTCAACATTTTATGTTAAGAAGCTATGTGGATTTCTTGATTAACATAATATAATGTCTAACAATTCCGGAAACCCTTGTTTTTATGAGGGCTTCGACAAAAAACGCCAATATTCTTGCGATTATGTAACCTTGGTATCCACATTATCCACATTATCCACAATCAAATTGTGGGCAACTCGGGGCTATTTTCATTTGTCGGAGGATGTGATATGATGTTGAAAGAGATTGAGAGGGTGATGTTATGTCAGTAGGATTTATGGATAATTTTCAGATAAAAGCTACCTTGGTGGCCAATGATTTTATTGACCAGTGTATGATATCGGCGAACGGAGAATATGTAAAAGTATATTTATATCTGCTGCGGCATCAGGATGAGAATGTGGATATCTCTGATATAGCGGATCATCTTAACCATACGGAGTCGGATGTGAAACGGGCGATTACATACTGGACGAAAGCCGGCGTGCTGAAAGCCCAGCCTTTGCAGGCGGAATCGGAAAAGAAAAAAATGCCGGTTCCGGAACAGGCACCGGTGAATTTCCAGGTGAAGGAACATGCGGTAACGGCGGAACCTGAGCATTATGCTGTTTTAGAGCATGGGAAAGAACCGGAGAAACAGGAGATTATAGAAAAACCGTCTTACTCTCCGTATCAGCTGTCAAAATTATCGGATAATGAGGAATTTGCCCAGCTCCTCTATGTAGCCCAGAAATATACGGGAACCATATTCAGCCATAAGGACTGCGAGGTATTTGCATATCTTTATGAAGCTCTTGGAATGTCCTTTGATCTGTTGGTGCATCTGGTGGCGTCCTGCGTACAGGCGGAACACCGGGAAGTCCGCTACATGGAGGCGGTAGCCCTAAACTGGCATAAAAACGGGGTGAAAACCGTGGATCAGGCCAAGCAGGGGACGGAGCTTTACGTAAAAGGCTATGCCAATGTGATGAAAGCATTTGGTTTGAGCGGGAGAAAACCCGGCGCGTCGGAACACGATTTGATCCGTAAATGGTTCTATACATACATGTTTTCCCCCACATTGGTTACAGAGGCCTGTAACCGGACCATGAGAGCGCTTCACCAGCCCAGCTTTGAATATGCAGACAAGATTCTGGCGTCCTGGAAGGAAGCGGGAGTCAGAAGCTTAGAGGATGTGAAAAAGCTGGATCAGGCCAGGGAAGGGGAACGCCAGCAGAAGAACGAAGAGAACAAGAGATGGCAGACATCATCCAAGACGGACAAAAACCAGTTCCACAACTTTAAGCAGAGGGATACCGATTATAATGCCCTGGTGATGGAACGATTAAAGGAACGTCTGAACGAACAGGCGAACCAACAGTGAGGAGGGATCTATGGGACTCAGCAATTCTCAGTACAATGCGATAATGCGCATCTACAACCAAAAACAATTTCAGAATAAACATGAACAGGACAAGCGGATTGAAGAGGTTCATACCAAATATCCGGTTATTCAGGAATTGGAATCGGTGATCACCGGCAAAGCCGTGGAGCGGGCAAAACGCCTGCTGGACGGAGACGATGAAGCCGGGCGGAGGCTGAAGGGAGAACTGGAGGATCTGCGGGAGCAAAAAAGGGTGCTTTTAAAGTCTTTCGGATATCCGGAAAATTATATGGAGATGCAGTACAGCTGTAAAGATTGTGAGGACACGGGCTATCACGACGGAAAGAAATGCCACTGTTTCCGCAAGGAGGAGATTAAGCTTCTCTACGCCCAGTCGAATCTGGAAGAGGTCATGAAGAAGGAAAATTTCGGAACATTTTCCGACCAGTATTTTGATAAGAGCCGGATTGTGCCCGGACTGGGGATCTCAGTCTATGATTATATGATGCAGGTAAAGCAGATCTGCCATAATTACGTTGACCAGTTCGGGGTTAAGAAGGGGAATATTCTGTTTCAGGGCGATACCGGAGTGGGAAAGACATTTTTGACAAACTGCATTGCTAAGGATCTGATCGATCATTATTATTCTGTGATTTATCTGTCCTCGACCGATCTGTTCCATATATTCGCTCAGAATACATTTGAACGCACCACTGAGGAAGAGATGAAGGATATGTACCAGCACATTCTGGATTGTGATCTGCTGATTATCGATGACCTTGGAACGGAGCTTAACAACAGTTTTGTGTCTTCCCAGTTTTTTTACTGCATCAACGAGCGCCTGATGCGGAAAAATGGGACAATCATTTCCACAAACCTGGACATGGAGGGGATCAGGGACCGGTATACGGAGCGCGTTTCCTCCAGAATTATCAGCGAATACATGATAACGCCGCTTTACGGCAGCGATATCAGGACAAAAAAATATTGATATCTTGACTATTTCAGCACATAATGATATAAAAGATACGTTGCTTTATTATGTGTAACAAAATGAATGGAGATGTGCACAGATGCACGCAGATAGGAGCCAAAGATGATTTACGAAGAGAAAACCATTGAGACGATTCCGGTAGGACCCCTGGGACTGATTCCATTGAAAAGCTGCTCACAATTGGGGGAAAAGGTAAACAACTACCTGGTAGAATGGAGACATGAACGTGAAAGTGAACACAAATCGACGATAGCATTTTCCGGTTATCAGAGAGATTCTTATATTATTGATTCCAAAACACCGAGATTCGGTTCCGGTGAAGCCAAAGGCTCCATTGACCAGTCTGTCCGCGGTGATGACCTTTATTTTATGGTGGATGTATGCAATTACAGCCTGACCTATTCTCTGTGCGGTATGACCAATCATATGTCGCCGGACGACCATTTCCAGGATTTAAAACGTCTGATCGCAGCGGCGGCAGGCAAGGCGAGAAGAATTAACGTTATTATGCCGTTTTTATATGAAAGCAGACAGCATAAACGTTCCGGAAGAGAATCCTTAGACTGCGCGTTAGGGCTTCAGGAACTGACTAATATGGGCGTTGAAAACATCATTACGTTCGATGCTCATGATCCCCGCGTTCAGAATGCGATTCCGTTAAAGGGATTCGAGACCGTACAGCCGATCTATCAGTTTATCAAACATCTGTTAAAACATGAAACAGACCTGCAGATTGACAGCGATCATATGATGGTGATCAGCCCGGATGAAGGCGGCATGTCACGCGCTGTATATTTTGCAAACGTGTTGGGACTGGATATGGGCATGTTCTACAAACGCCGCGATTACACACAGATCATCAATGGACGCAATCCTATCGTAGCTCACGAATTCCTGGGCTCCAGCGTGGAAGGCAAGGACGTACTGATCATCGACGATATGATCTCATCAGGTGAAAGCATGCAGGATGTTGCAAAAGAACTGAAAAGAAGAAAGGCCAGAAAGGTCTTCATCTGTTCCACATTCGGCTTATTTACGAATGGACTTTCCAAGTTTGACGAATACTATGAAAACGGCGTAATTGACCGTATTCTTACTACGAACCTGGTATATCAGACTCCGGATCTGCTGTCCAGACCGTATTATATTGATGTGGATATGAGCAAGTATATCGCATTGATTATTGACAATCTGAATCACGATGCATCTTTAAGCGAGCTGCTGAATCCTACCAACCGTATTAACAAGCTGTTGGCGGCTTACAGAAGCAAATAAAAGAGAAATGATTAGATAAAGATAAGATAGAATAGGATGCCGCTGGTGCGGTTGGTTATAAGTGTGAAAATGACTTTATAACCGGTGGTGCCAGCGGCGTTTGTATTCGCGTGTTATTGCAAATGTTTTCAGCTTTAGAAGAGTTTCATAAAATTATCAATAGATCCGGCTTTGGATGCTGATTTCAGATACACTTTTAATGTATTGATATCGGCTTCCGACAGTATCGTCTTGCGTAACTCTTCGGGCACTTCGCCTAAGTCCTCCAACAGAGCGAGAACCGCCTCAGCCATTCCCTCAGTTTTTCCTTCTGACCGTTCATATTCCCTCAACCCATTCAGATATTTTTCCTCATTGTATTCAGTCAACAATGTATTCACGATATCACCCCTGTTCTGAATCAGAATATCGGACAAAATCTCCCTCTCGATGCAAAGATCCACTGCCTGTTCCACCGCCTCTTCAATTGTCATACCGGCCATCAGATTATCCCTGATTGCAGCGATAAAAAACGAATATTCCTGAAGCCGCCCGCACCGTTCCATTAACTGCTGATTGTTTCCACGGTTGATGTTCAGCATGACTGCAGTGCACTCCAAAGCCGGTTTTTTCACCCCTCTGTCCGGGAAACTGCTGCTCAGATACAGCTCCTGTCTGTCCGGTTCTTTCCTGGTTCCGTTATAAAATACAAAATACTGGGGAAAAGGCAGCTGCAGGCGGGGTTCCCGATAGATATCCAGGTCATGATGTTTGATGTAGATGCGGTATAAATCGGACAGATAAAAGAGTCCGCGGATTGGCATATTAGGGTTGCTGGTGCTTTGATGTTCATAAAGATTGAGGACATCTCCGATCAAAAAAGATACGTCATTTTTCATGTTCAGATAAACCGCATCCTCCAGCGTGGTGATTACCAGCTCTTCAGGATTGGTGTAAGCTGAATCGTTGAGCGCATTATAAAGGTCTAAAAGATCCTCTTTCCTTTGAAAAATCAAGCGGAAAACCCTGTCCTTATACTGTTTGTTTACTCTAGTTTTCAATTTTCTTATACCTCCATTATAATCAAAAAAATACGAATATGCAACGAAAAACACACCTTCCGGCACATCACTTCCATTCTCTGTTTAATTGTAACTATTCATAAAATCAAGGAAAATACGGCTGATCCAGCCAGCGCACAAAGGCGCAGAAGAATGCAGTGCCATACGGCAATGCGTTAGAAGATTACAAAATGTAATCGTGAAATTATGATAATTATGAGGGATAATTCGGAAAATGTCAATGATAAATTATATTGGGTCTGCCGCACTGCCGGTCAGATAACCCAGCCGCCGCTAAACGGCGGCCGTTATTTAACAACCGCCTTATCCTGCGCCATTTTTTCCGTTAAAGCCTTTTTAATTATATTTACAATTTCCAGAGAACTTTTCGCCTGGTAATTATCCTCTTTGTAGGCGATTACATATTTTCTGCTGGAATATTTCCCGGAAAAACGGTAGTAAGAGATCTCCGGATCTTTAGGAACCGAAGACGGGAGAAAGCCGATTCCCAAGTCCTGCCTGATAAAGGACTCCACAGTTGACAGATTCATGGTCTCGAAAAAGATCTCGGGTTCCACGCCTGCGTCCTTTAATATCTGGTCTGTCATATTACGGAATTTTAAGCCGTTTTTTAATAAGATATAAGGCCCCTTTACCGAGGAAAGGTCAACATGAGGCAGGCTGGAGTCAGAGGAATAGGTTTCCAGCATGGGCATCGTCCGGGAGGAATGGGCGCCTAACAGGATCTCTTCTTCCAGAAGTACCTGATATTTTAATGAATTTGCTGTGATTGGAAATGGCATCAGCGCAAAATCGAGCTTGTTATTTTCCAACAATACTTCCAGATTTGTGGACACATCTTCGATCAGGTTAATCTTGATTCCCGGATAGTGATCCGAGATATAATGCATGATTTCCGGCATGGTATAGGTGCCGTAAAATTGGGAAACGCCCAGATAAAAGGTCTTGTTTTCAATATTTTCAACATAAGACAGCCTCTGTTTTAAGCGGTCTGTAATCTTCAGCACTTCTCTCGCTTCCTCTAAAAAGATCTCCCCGGCCAGCGTAAGGTCGATACAGTTATAGTTTCTTGTAAAAATGGGCAGCTTCAGCTCCTGTTCCAGGCGCTGAATGGCCTGTGTCAGGGCCGGCTGGCTGATATAGAGTTCCTCGGCAGCCCGTGAAAAGGTTTTACACCTTGCAATCGCATCCACATATTCAAAATCTTTTAATTTCAATGTCTTTCCTCCGGTCATGAAATGGTATAAGTTTTTGTTATAGGTCGATTGTATATGAATATTTCACAAAATACAAGAGCGATGGTAAAGTAATGAATGTAATTACTTATAAAGAATATGGAATTCCAAAACAAATAAATCAAAATATGCATAAAAAGGAGGGCCATTTATGAGCTTTGCATATGTGGGATGCAGGACGACGGAAAAGAGAAATGCAAGGGGCAAAGGGATTCGGGTTTATGAGATTGATGACCGAACCGGCGAATGGAATGCCGTTCAAACATTGAAAACCATGGATAATCCATCTTATTTTACATTTGATAACGATAATAAATTCTTATATACGGTGCACGGAGACTTTCATCATGTGAGCAGCTGCTCCATAGATGAGGAATCGGGCCAATTATCCTATATCAACCGGATCGAATTGGAGGGCGGTAAAAATCCTGTTTTTATCACTTGCGATAAGACCAACCGTTATTTGATCGCCGCAGCTCTGCAGGGCGGCGCGGTATACGTAATTCTCAGGAAGGAAGACGGTTCTTTAGGAGAGGTGGTGTTTGTCCATCATTTTCCGGGAATCGGTGAGGACGGCGTATGCCATGCCCATCAGTGCATCTGGGATCAGAGCAAACAATATCTTTTCGTTCCCCAGCAGGGGCGGCAGATCGGATATCCGGGAGTTACGGTGCTCAGATTCAATCCGGAAAACGGTCATCTGGAAGAAACGGATTATTACAGGGCCAGGGACTATGCGGAGCCGAGACATATCGCGGTTCATCCGAACAACCGTTATGTGTATCTGGTAAATGAAAAGGATAATACGGTTACATACTTCCAATTTGACGATCGGAAAGGCGTTTTAAAGCCGCTTCAGATTATTCCGGTACTTCCGGATACCTATACAAAGAACGGCCAGGCCAGCGCCATTCTGGTTGATCCTACAGGGGAATGGGTGATTGAGTCCACCAGAATTTTTGAGGGGATGACGGTTTACCACATCGATCAGAATACTGGTTATCTGAAAACCACGGATTATGTGGGCTGTCAGGGGCTGACTCCCAGGTTTATCACATTTGACCTGACGGGAAATAAATTTTATGCGGCAAATGAAGACAGTGATACAATTGTAGAATATCATTTTAACAGTTATGAAGGAAAATTGACGCCGACGGGCAGAGTGATCCGCACGGAAAGCCCGGTGTGCTTATTATTCAGAAAATAGACAAATCGAGAGGAGAGGGGAAATATGCCGAATTTAGCAATCGTTTCACTGGCAGCCATATTGGCGGCAATAGCCATAGGATTCATTAAAAAGACAAATGTGGGAATTCTCATGATTGGTTTTGCATTTATCATAAGCAAATTTTACGGGATTTCCAATAAACAGCTGTTGGCGGGGTTTAATGCATCTTTGTTTGTAACAATGATGGGGGTGACCTATCTGTTCAGCATTTTGATTAAGAATAAGACCCTGGAGATTTTAGGGCAGAAGATCGTGGGGCTGGTCAGGATTAAAAAGGCTCTTCCGATAGCCATATATTTCGTTGGATTTGTTTTGACCGCTATGGGACCGGGTTCCATACCGGTGCTGGCGATTATGCCGGTCATCGCGATTCCCATCGCATTTTCGGCCGGATGCAGTCCGATGATGCTTTCCATTATAGGAGAGTGCGGCGCGTTTGGAGGAAGAATGACGAAGATAACGCCGGAGGGCCTGCTGACCATTCGTCTGATGGAAGAACAGGGGATTACTTCCGGAATTATGCCGGTATGGGCCTGCCTGTTTCTGACCTCCATCGTTCTTTCCGTGGTCTGTTATATCTATTATAAAGGGTGGAAGATGGAAGAAACCGGAGAAGGCCGCAGAAATGAAACTGCCGGGAAATTTAATAAGGATCAGATTATCTCTCTGATAGGCCTGGCGGCTCTGATAGTGGGTGCAGTGGCATTTTCCTGGAATGTGGGACTTACCGCATTCACGATCGGCATGATACTATCCGCCATTGGAGTTGCAGACGAAGGAGCCTGCATCAAAGCGATTCCCTGGAGCGTGCTGATCCTGGTATCGGGAGTGGGAATTCTCATGAACGTGGTGCTGGAATCAGGCGGAATCGATTTGCTTTCCGGCAGCCTGACCGCGGTCATGAGCCAGAGGACAGCGGCGGCGATTATGGATGCAACCGCCTGTTTTATGTCCTTTTTCAGCTCCGGTCTGGGCGTGGTATTCCCTACCCTCATGCCCACCTGCGGGCCGGTGGCTGCCAACTTTGGAGGCGCGGTCAATCCGTCTCTGCTGGTTGCCATGGTGGCGGTGGGAGGAACCGTGTCCGGTTTAAGCCCTGTATCCACCACCGGAGCGCTGATTATGTCCGGTATTGCAGCTGATGAAGAATCAGATAAAAAATATGACAGCAGTAAAATGTTTGTGGAATTATTCGGCTGGGCCTTTGCGGCTCTTGGAATCAGTTTTTTGATGGCGATTTTGGGAGTTTATAATCTGCTCGTTTAATTCTTAGACTGTCAGGGCTCCCCTTTTATGGAAAAGACACATGTCCGCCAAAATGCGGACATGTGTCTATTTTTTTAATACAGCCGGGAAAATGTAATTTTTGGCTTTCTTTCCGGTATCCTGTTTCTTTATCTTCTTGAGCAGAATACTGGAGGCGGTAATACCCATCTCATAAGGATTCTCTTCCACAATCGGAAGCGCCAGGCGGTACTTGTCTTTAAAATCATTCAGCCCCCAGCACGCAATAAAGATATCGTCAGGAATGCGCATATTCAGCGTGTTCAGTGCAATTAAGGTATTTTCTGAAACGGTAAGTCCATAGGAAATGATAGCCTTAGGAGGAGTCAAAGAAGCTAAACTGTTCTTTATCGTGTGATAGGTGGTGTCGTTGCTGTAACAGTCCATCTGAGTGGTCAGGATAATATCCTTATGTTCGCCGAGAACTTCTTTCGCCCCGGCCAGGCGCATCTGCGCGTGCTTGCTGTGAGAAGATCCGAAGAGTCCCAGGATATTATTATATCCGAGGGAAATGACATGACGGGTCAGTTCTCCTCCCAGCTGTTTATTATCGATGGCCACAGTATCAACATCGGCATCTACGGTACGGTCTACCAGCACCAATTCGGTGAGAGTGGAGATTCTCTGAAGTTCCTTGGGCGGTGTGGAGATTGCGGACAAAAGAATCCCCTCAAAGCTGAACTGAAGCATCTTTTGGAGATAATACTCCTCCTTTTCGCCATTTTCCCCGGACTCACAGAAGAAGACCAGATAACCCTGCTGATAGAAGAAATCACTGGCGGCCCGGCATAGAAGACTGAAGTAGGAATTGATCGATGGAACGATGACACCGATTAAATTGGAACGTCCGCTTTTTAAACTGCGGGCCACAGGGTTAGGGGTGTAGTTCAAGTCATCGATGGCATTCTTGATACGAAAAGCATTCTCGGCATTGATGCTGTTGGGATTATTCAAATAGCGGGATACGGAACTGGGTGATACATTGGCATGCTTTGCCACATCTTTTACTGTTATCTTCATATTAATTAAATAACCTCCGGTGCTGAAATCGAATTCTTTATATTAACTACTATATCACACTATGCAATATTAGTAAATGATTAATAGTACAACAAAAAAACAAATACTATTGTGCAATATATACATAAAAATGAAAGCTTGATTGATCAGTACTAACAAAAAAAGCATTATTATAACCTCTGTATTGACAAAATTAAGCAATAGTCCTATACTGAATTTAGTGACAACGATTTCAGGAGGAAAAATCATGAAAATAGCGATGGGCAATGATCACGCTGCTTTGGAAATGAAGCGGGATATTAAAGGGTATTTGCAGGAAAAAGGCCATATAATAACGGATTATGGTACAAATTCCCCAGAGGCCTGCGATTATCCGATCTATGCAAAGCTGGTGGCTGAATCGGTTAAAAAAGGTGACAACGATTTCGGCATATTAATCTGCGGAACAGGAATCGGAATTTCCCTGGCTGCCAATAAGGTGAAGGGTATCCGCGCGGCGGTATGCAGCGAGCCCTACTCAGCAAAGCTGGCCAGGCAGCACAACAACGCCAACATCATCGCTTTTGGCGCCAGAGTGGTGGGGAGCGAGATGGCGAAGATGATTGTGGACAGCTTTCTGGAGGCGGAATTTGAGGGCGGTATTCATGAAAAGAGAGTTGGCATGATGATGGAGCTGGAACAGGAAAGATAGTGATAAAAGAGAAGATCAGGAGGAATAGAGATGAACCGAAAAAAAGTGATGATTGACTGTGATACCGGTATTGACGATGCAGTAGCGCTCGTGCTGGCCTGGGGCCTGCGGGACCGGCTGGACATTCTGGGAGTGACTACGGTGGCAGGGAATGTGGGAATCGAGAACACTACAAGAAACACCCTGAATGTATTAAAGCTGATCGGTGCAGGAGAGATCCCGGTGGCAAAGGGAGCGGAAAAACCCATAGAACGGGAGCCGTTAAAGGCCAGCGGAGTCCACGGGGTCAGCGGACTGCGGGGATATACATTTGAGCAGGACAGCAGAGAGGCATTGGTAGAAGAAACAGCCTGGGATTTTATGTACCGTGTGTTAAAAGAGAGTGAGGAAAAGGTGACTCTGATTGCCACCGGGCCGGTTACCAATCTGGCGATTCTATTTATGAAGTACCCCGAGATAAAAAAACAGGTGGATCAAATCCTGTTTATGGGAACCTCCTGGCATGACGGCAACCCGACTCCGCTGGCAACCTTCAATGTGCTGGTGGACCCGGAAGCATTCCGCTATCTCTTAAACAGCGGCGTGGATGTCTGTGCCTGTCCCTTAGAGACGACCAGAAAGGCCTATATCACACCGGAGGAGAATGAATACATCGGAACCTTTGGCAACCGGGCCGGAGAATTGGTGTCGAAGGTACTTTCCAGCTATGGAGTGGAGAATATTCAGTCGGATGAGGTGATTGATAAAAAAGGCGAAGAGGAGATCACGGCCGCCCGCATCGCTAAGTCGGCCCAGAATAAAAAACGTGTACTGCACGATCCGGCGGTAGTAGCCTATGCGGCCTTCCCGGAGTTTTTCACAGTGGAGAAATATTACTGTGATGTGGAGTGCAAAGGAGAGCTGACAACAGGATTTACCTTGATTGATAAGGCGGATTATTATGGGAAGACCATGGAGGAACGGAATTTATATTTGGCGGAAACGGTGGACAGAGAGCGGTTTTTAGAGGCGCTGTACCGTGCCGTCAGAATGTGTGATTAAAAGGGGAGAGTGTTATGATTTCACCGACATTGGCATGTGCCAATTATTTACAGCTGCAGAACGATATTGAGGTGATGGACCGTGCCGGAGCGGATTTCTATCATATGGATATTATGGACGGACATTATGTGCCCAATATCTGCCTGAATTTTGAATTTATCCGGGCGGTGAAGAGTGTCACAAGAACTCCTATGGATGTTCATCTGATGGTGAGCAATCCTATGGACTATGTGAAACGGCTGTCGGACTGCGGTGTGGAATATGTCTGTGCCCACAGCGATGTGCTGAAGGACAATGTGGAGTATTTTATTGATAAGGTACATAAACACAATATGAAAGCCGGCCTTGTTCTTTCTCCGGAAGACAGTGCGGACAGCATCCAGCCTTACTTAAAAGATGTGGAGTACGTGCTGGTAATGTGCGTGAAGCCGGGATTTGCCGGACAGACCTTTATGGAGGAGATGCTTCCCAAGGTAGAAGAGTTAAAGAAAATGCGGGAACGGGAACATTTAAACTTTTTGATTGAGGTGGACGGAGGCGTCGGATGGGAAAATATCCGGAAGCTGAAAGCGGCGGGCGTGGATGTGGCTGTTGCAGGAATGTTTGCCATCTTCGGTCAGGAAGAGAGCCTTTATGATGCCACGGTGCGGTTTCGCAGAGCGAGTAATGAGGCATAGATGCCGGAGATAAAAGGAGAGTGGAAGGAATGCAAAAACCAAATATTGTATTGATTCTGACCGATGACCAGGGCTATTGGAGCCTGGGATCTTATGGGAACAAGGAAGTGATCTCGCCGAATTTAGACCGGCTGGCTGCCGAGGGGATCAAATTTGACAACTGCTATTGCACCAGCCCGGTTTGCTCCCCGGCGAGGGCGTCTATTATGACGGGAAAGATGCCTTCCCAGCACGGAGTCCTGGATTGGCTGGGCGGCGGAGCCATCGATAAAAAGGAATGCCGGGACTTAAAGATAAATCATAAAAAATCGTGGATTTATCTGGCAGATCAGAGCCAAAACAGGGAGGAGATTCCCGAGGACGAGGAAATCACCTTTGAAAAGACAGCCACCTATCAGAGGTATATGAATTTTGAACGCGGAGATATTGATTTCCTGGAAGGACAGAAGACCTTTGCGGAGATTTTAAAGGATAATGGATACAGCTGCGGCCTTTCAGGCAAATGGCATCTGGGTTCCGCCAGATATCCCCATAAAGGCTTTGATTTCTGGGAGCCGATTATCAAAGGAGGCACCAATTACCGGTTGGGAACGTTCTTTAAGGATGGAAAACCGGTGATCAAGGAGGGGTATGTGACGGATCTGATCACAGACGAGGCCCTGCGCTTTATCTCTGAGACGGACAGTGAACAGCCGTTTTTCCTGAGTGTCAATTACAACGCGCCTCACGATCCATGGATGCGGGAGGATCAGCCGGAAGAACTTTTAAAGCTTTATGAAGAATGTGAGTTTTCCTCTTATCCCGATGAACCGGACAATCCCACTCAGGTGGCAAAGCGCACCAGACCGAAAAGTCCGGAGCAGTTAAGAGAGTTCCGCCAGGTATATTATGCATGTATTACCGGCATGGACCGGGGCGTCGGACGGATTGTAGAGCGGCTTGAACAGGATGGGAAGCTTGATAATACCATCATCATCTTCACCGCTGACAACGGCATGAACATGGGACATCACGGCATCTGGGGCAAAGGCAACGGTACCTTCCCGATCAATATGTATGAGACTTCCGTGAAAGTACCCTGCATCGTTTATGGAAAACGCTTTACCGGCAGGACGGGAGACTGCAGGACGTTAATCAGCCATTACGATCTGTTCCCAACGATTCTGGAACTGGCGGGGATTTCCGAAGAAGAAATCAGTGAATACATGAAGGAACTCCCGGGAACCAGCATCCTTCCGGTCATCGACGGAAGCAAGGAGGAGATCCGTGAGGATGTGGTGGTTTACGACGAATATGGTCCCACCCGCATGGTGAGAACAAAGGAGTACAAGCTGATCTACCGGACTCCATTTGGGCCTCATGAACTCTATGATCTTAAAAAGGACCCGGATGAGAGGGTCAATGAGATTAAAAATCCGGAGTACCAAAAAGTAAAAGAGATGCTGTATCAGAAGCTGACAGGCTGGTTTGAACGCTATACGGTGGAGAAATACGACGGAAGAAAATATCCGGTGGACGGGGACGGTCAGATGGAACGGCTGGAAAACTATGGAACAGATAAGACGGTATTTAAGTCTTTTTAAAGGAGGAGAATTGTGAAAACCAATTTTTTACTGCTGACATTAGATGATATGAATTACGATTCAGTGGATTTTGTGGGGACAGAGGAAAAGAAACGGCAGCTGATGCCTAACTTAGACCGTCTGAAAGCAGAAGGTATGACATTTAGGGAGAGCCATGTGTCCATCGGACTTTGCCAGCCGTCGCGTTCGGTTTTAATGTCCGGCAAGTATCCTCACTGCAACGGGGCCAGGGGATTTGAAAACATCAGCCCGGACGTGAGGACGTTAACCCAGATATTGAAGGAAGACGGATATTTTAACGGCATCATCGGAAAGGAAAACCATATCTCACCCCGGGAACAGTTCTGCTGGGATGTGTATGAGCACACCTATGACGATGCTGGAGATTTTGGCAGGAGTCCTGAGTGCTACTACCAAAAAGTGCGCGAATTCCTTTCCCGGTCAAAAGAGCAGGATGCGCCTTTCTTCCTCATGGTGAATTCCCACGATCCCCACAGACCCTTTGCAGGCAGCGAGGATGAGATAGAGATGTTTGGCCGCCATATTGCCTATGAGGAAATGTTTTGTGAGGCGGATGTAAAAGTGCCGGAATTTGTGCCCGATCTGCCGGACATCCGCAAGGAGTTCGCCCAGTACTTAAATTCGGTTTACCGGGCGGATCAGACTGTCGGCCAGGTGATGAGGGCGTTAAAGGAAGCAGGAGTGGAAGAAGACACTATGGTCTGGTTTTTAAGCGATAACGGGATGTCGATGCCGTTTGCAAAGGCAAATTGTTATTTAAACAGCACCAAAAGCCCTTATACCGTAAAATGGAGCGGCCATATCGCTCCCGGCTCGGTCTCAGATGCGCTGGCAGCGAGCATCGACTATATGCCGACGATTCTTGAGGTGGCCGGACTTGCCTGCCCGGAAGACGTGGACGGCAAAAGTCTTCTGCCGGTGCTGACGGAAGGTTTAAAAGAACAGTATGATGACATTTATACCTCTTTTTATAAGACCGCTAAAAATAATGTGACGAAGAGAGAACGCTATTTCCCAATGAGATGCGTGCAGAATAAACAATACGCCTATATCTACAATGGCTGGTACGGCCAGGAGGATAAATACCGGACGGAGACCATGGCAGGCCTGAGCTTTAAAGCCATGGAGGAAGCCGCAAAGACAGATGAGGCGATTGCCAGGCGGGTCGAGTTTTATCTGAACAGGGTAAAGGAAGAACTGTACGATTATCAGAAAGATCCCCAAGCCCTTAATAATCTGGCAGGAGAGCCGGAATACCGTTCGCTGTTAAAAGAGATGCGTGTACGGATGCAGGAATATATGAAACAGAGCCGCGATGAGCTGCTGGATAAATTTGAAAATGATGTGATGACGGAGGAGAGATCATGAAAAAATTAATTGCAATCGTTACAATGGTGAGTATGCTGGCTCTCGCTGCCTGCGGCGGCGGGGAAAAAGCTCCGGCGGTATCGGATGGCGGCGGAGATAAGATCCTCTTCGTTATTGCAGGGGGGAAATTAGGTGACCAGGCGGCCAATGATGCTTCCTGGAGCGGAGTCCAGAAGTACTGTGAGGAGACAGGCGCGGAGTGCTCGGCATTTGAAATGGCGGAGCTTCAGGACTTTGATTCCACAGTGCGCGCCTACTGCGATAAAGGCTTTAACCTGGTAATCTGCAACTCTTCCCAGGTTTCAGAATTTGTCCCGCAGGTGGCGGAATCCTATCCGGATGTGAAATTTGTGATTTCTGAAGGTACAAGCGGGGAGGGGTTAGACAATCTCTTAAACATCCGTTTCCGTATCGCCGAGGCTGGTTTTGTCAGCGGAGCCTTTGCCGCGCTGATGAATCAGGAGATAAATGGAAAGATGGAAACAGCCTTTATCGGAGGCGTTCGTAACCCGGATTTAGACCGTGCCCAGTATGGCTTCGCTGCCGGCGCCAAATATGTTGGCGGAAATTCAACACCAGTCTTTGTAGGAAACTTCACCGATGCTGCGAAGGCGAAGGAACTGTCTACACAGCTTTTCTCCGGAGACGTGCGGATCATGCAGGCATGGGCGGGCGGCGCCAATACCGGTATCTTTGAGGCGGCTAAGAGCATGGGAGAAGGTTACTATACCATGGGCGGAGCCACCGGCCAGTTCCATATGTCGGATTCCATCATCGCTTCTCTGGTGAAAAATACCGATATCGCCATGTATGACGCCTGCAAGATGGCGTTGGGCGGAGAATGGAAGTCGGGTACGATCGGGTTGGGATTGGCAGAAGACTCCGTAGGCATCAAATACGCTCCTGACGGAAGAGACGAACCGATTCCCCAGGAGATCAAGGATAAGGTGGAAGAGATTAGGAAGAAGATAATTGCTGGAGAGATCAAGGTTCCGTCCACGGAAGAAGAATACGCTGAATTTGAAGCAACTCTCAAATAGCCGCCGGCTATAGAAAGGGAACGAGATGGAATATGCAGTTGAAATGAAGGGTATCACTATGCAGTTTCCTGCGGTACGCGCTAACGATCATGTGGATTTTTCTGTGAAAAAGGGGGAAATTCATGCCCTGGTAGGAGAAAACGGCGCAGGAAAGTCCACGCTGATGAACATCCTATATGGTTTGTACCAGCCTACCAGCGGTGAAATCTATATCAATGGAATTAAAAAGGAATTCCACTCCGCTCTCGGAGGCATCGAGGCAGGGATTGGAATGGTGCACCAGCACTTTATGCTGATCCCCAGAATGACGGTGGCGGAGAATGTGGTGCTGGGCGCGGAGCCGAAGAAAAACCGGCTGTTTGACCGTGCCAGAGCCAATAAAGAGGTAACGGCGCTTTCCGAACAATACGGCTTCTATCTTCCGGCTGCGGTGCCGGTAAGAGAAGTGTCTTTGGGAATGCAGCAGCGCGTGGAGATTGCCAAGGCGCTCTACCGGAAAGCGGATATTATTATCCTCGATGAGCCGACGGCGGTGCTCACGCCACAGGAAATCGATGAACTGGGTGAGATGCTGAAACAGCTGAAAAGCCAGGGAAAGACAATTATCATCATCACTCATAAGATGAAAGAAATTATGGATTTCAGTGACCGTATCACGGTGCTGCGGGCAGGAAAAAAAGTGATAACCGTGAATACCTCAGAGACCGATGCCGACAAGGTGACGGAATATATGGTAGGACGTGAGGTCCATTTAGGAGAAAACAGGGAAAATCATACGATTGAAGACACTGTGCTGGAATTTATCGGCGTGTCTTACAAGAATAAAGTAAATAATGTCAGCTTCCGTCTGAAAAAAGGTGAGATTCTGGGGATTGCTGGCATCGATAACAGCGGGCAGAAAGAGATCACCGAGCTGGCGGCCGGAATCCTGCAGCCGGATGCCGGACAGATCCTGGTAGATGGTCAGGATGTGACCCGGCTGAATGCCAGGCAGATGAAGGAGCTGGGGGTAGGCTTTATCCCCCAGGACCGTCACCGTCATGGGCTGGTGCTGGATATGGATATCGAGGATAATCTCCTCATGGGCTACCAGCGCAGGCCGGAATATAAGAAGGGCAGATTTCTGTTTAACCGCAGCATGGCGGAAAAGAACGCAGAAGAGAAGATAAAAGACTATGATATACGCCCGGCGGACAGAAAGATTCTTACCGGAAAACTCTCCGGAGGCAACCAGCAAAAGGTGGTGGTTGCCAGGGAGAGCAGCCGCGCAACCAGGGTCATCATAGCGGACCAGCCATCCCGCGGAGTTGATATCGGAGCCACGGAACTGATCTATGATATCTTTGCACGCGCGTGTAAAAAAGGAGAGGGAGTGATGCTCTCCTCGCTGGAGCTGGATGAGCTTTTAGCGGCTACGGACCGGATCATGGTGGTAACCGAGGGACGAGTGGCCGGAATTGTGGAGAGCGCCCATACGTCCAGACGTGAAATTGGAAGCTTGATGGTAAACTTTAAAGAAAATCAGGAGGTGGAGGCATGAATAAAAAAATATCCGTAAACGGAGAACGTTTGAAATCGCTTCTGTCCCCGTGCCTGATTATTCTCTTTGCCATGGCATTTGTATCAATTCTTTTAGTTGCAATCGGCGCCAATCCTTTTGCAGTGTTCAAAAGCCTGATCCAAGGGGCTTTCGGGACGCCGCGGGGGTTAATCAGCACCATCAGCAAATCAGTGCCCATCTGCCTTTCCGCCTTTGCGGTGGCGATGGCGAAAAAAGTGGGTATCTTTAATATCGGCGTGGAAGGACAGTTGGTTGTGGGAGCGCTGGGCAGCGCGATCGTGGGCATCTATGTAAAAGGTCTGCCGATGATCATT
The DNA here is from genome assembly GCF_002899675.1 of Clostridium sp. chh4-2. GTDB lineage: Bacteria > Bacillota > Clostridia > Lachnospirales > Lachnospiraceae > CHH4-2. The sequence continues at coordinate 108,937 of NZ_PKUU01000016.1, forward strand.
CACCTGCCGCTGGCACTTTTGGGAGGTATCCTGTTTGGAATGCTGTATTCACTGATTCCGACCTGGATGTTTATCAAACGGGGAGTAAACCTGCTGGTGGTATTCATCATGATGAATAATCTGGCGAAGCTGTTCTCGACCTTTGTAATCATATCACTGATCAATGATCCGAGCAGCATGACGACGGCGTCCCTGCCAATCCAGGAATCCGCCCATCTGCCGAACTTGATAACCAGCCCCGGGAAGTTAAATATCAGCATCTTCATCCTTCTGGCTGTGGTGCTCATTATCTATATTGTATTTTATAAGACCGTGTGCGGTTATGAGATGAGCGTATGCGGGCTGAACCGGGAGGCGGCGAACTACAGCGGCATCAATACCGGGAAATACCTGACCTGGGCGCTTTTAATCGGAGGCGCATTAGCAGGACTGGCGGGGGCCATCGAGGTACAGGGAACCTATTACCGCCTTTATGACGGATTCTCCCCGGGCTATGGATTTGACGGCATTCCAATTGCTCTTTTATCCAACGGCAATCCTCTGTTCATGTTTGTGGGAAGCATTCTTTTCGCGGCGCTGCGCGTGGGTTCCAATACCATGCAGATCGACCAGGGCGTGCCGAGTGAGATTGTATCGGTAATTCAGGGAACTCTGGTTACACTGATTGCCTGTGAATATTTTATCAAGTACTTATCCGGAAAAATGATTATGAAGAAGAAGGAGGCATGAGGCTATGAGTATGGTTTTGATTACAACAATGGTAATTTCGGTACTCCGGCTCACCGTACCGATTGTGCTGATGGCGCTGGGCAACATGTTCTCCGAGCGCGCGGGCATCATGAACCTGGGTGCGGAAGGTATGATGATTTCCAGCGCTTTTGGTGCGGTGGCAGGCGCCTACTTTTTTGGGAATCCTTGGCTGGGAGTGCTGACGGCAATTCTCTGCAGCATGCTGGTAGCCGGGATCCATTCATTAATCAGCGTGGAATTTGGCGGAATCCAGAACATCAGCGGTCTGGGACTCAATATGCTGGCCGTAGGCATGACTTCATTTTTTTGCCGGGCAATATTTAATACCGGCATCAGCCCGACGGTACCCAGCCTTCAGACCAGTGAATTTTTGAAAAATGTTCCGCTGATCGGCAAGGTGCTGGTCCAGTTTTCTCCGTTAGCTTATCTTACGCTGGTGATTATCGCAGTCTGCTGGTTTGTTATGTCGAAGACCGTGTTCGGCGCTCATATCGTGGCCGTGGGAGATGATCCGAGAACCGCAGAGACGGCGGGCATCAACGTCTGGAGACTGCGCCATTTCTGCGTGACTGTATTATGCGGTGCGCTGGCAGGCCTGGCAGGAGCTTATCTCTCCATCGGCCAGCTCAGCTTTTTCATGGAGGATATGACCAACGGCAAAGGTATGCTGGCGGTTATCGCGGTTAAGATGGGGCGCTGGAGCCCGAAATACATCGTGGCAGTAGCGCTGCTGTTTGGATTTTTCGACGCTCTGCAGGCGCAGCTTCAGATTAATAATGTTTTAAACATCGCTCCGGAACTGATCCAGACACTGCCGTACGTGGCGGGTATCGTAACCATGTTCTTCAGCAGCAGCTCCAAGGAAACTCCAAAGGCATTGAGACAGCCTTATGTGAAGAATAAATATAAGATTTAGTCTGAAAGGACGGAAGGACAGCTATGAATGAGGAGAAAGAATTAAAGAAAAAAGCGGCGGCCATCCGTCTGCTGGCGCTAAAAGGGATTCATGCGGCAGGCAGCGGGCACACAGGAGGTTCGTTATCTATCGCGGAGATACTCTCGGTATTGTATTTCGACCAGATGAATATAGACCCGGAACATCCGGATGATCCGGACCGGGACCGCCTTGTTTTATCAAAAGGGCATGCGGCTCCGGCCGCCTATGCGGCACTGGCGCTTCGGGGCTATTTCCCAAAGGAGGATATGATGACGTTAAGGCAGGTGGGAAGCCATCTGCAGGGGCATCCTTCTATCCGAAAAACGAAGGGCGTGGATATGTCATCCGGCTCGTTAGGACAGGGACTGTCCGCAGCCAATGGTATGGCCTTGGCAGGACAGTATCATGGAAAAGATTACACGGTATACTGCATCTGTGGGGACGGGGAACTGCAGGAAGGCCAGATATGGGAAGCGGCGATGACGTCGGCTCATTATAAACTGGACAACCTGATTCTGTTTGTGGATCATAACCGCCTTCAGATAGACGGTGAGGTATCGTCCGTTATGAATGTGGAACCGCTGGATGAAAAGTTCCGTTCCTTCGGCTGGGAGGTTCTGGACGTGGATGGACACGATGTGCAGGCGCTTCGTGCATCCATTTTGCAGGCAAAAACGGTAAAAGGGCGGCCAACGGTGATTATCTGCAATACGGTCAAGGGCAAAGGCGTTTCCTTCATGGAAAATCAGGCCGGCTGGCATGGAGCGGCACCCAATGACGCACAGTATGAACAGGCGGTTCAGGAATTGACGGAGGTTTGACAGATGGAATATTTATCGACAAGAGAAGCTTATGGGGAAGCGCTTGCTCTGCTGGGTGAGGAACGGGAATTCGTGGTATTGGATGCGGACCTTTCCAAGGCCACCCAAACCGCGCGTTTTGCCAAAAAGTATCCGGAGCGGTTCTTCAATATGGGGATCAGCGAAGGAGATATGATGACCACGGCAGCGGGATTTGCTGCCACAGGGGAGTGCGTGTTTGCAAGCACATTTGCCATGTTTGCTGCGGGAAGATCCTATGAGCAGATCCGCAATTCCATCGCCTATCCGAGGCTGAATGTGAAGATCGGAGCCACCCATGGAGGCGTGCTGATCGGAGAGGATGGCGCTTCCCATCAGTGCATTGAGGATATCTCCCTGATGCGCACGATTCCGGGGATGACCGTGCTGGTGCCTTGTGACCAGTACACCGTGTTCCGGGCTGTAAAGGCGGCTATGGAGATGGACGGACCGGTGTATCTGCGGTTTGGCCGGGCATCGTCACCAAACGTTTATACACAGGAGAATGCCAAACTGGAGATTGGGCGCGGCAATGTGATTAAGGACGGCAAAGATGTAACAATTATCGCGATCGGCGATCTGGTTTATGAAGCGGTGGAGGCGGCAAAAGAGTTAGAAAGCAGAGGGATATCGGCTGCGGTCATCGACATGGCAAGCGTGAAGCCCATTGACAGGGAATTAGTTTGTACTTATGCTGAAAAGACCGGCAGAATCATAACGGCCGAGGACCACAATATCATCGGCGGCTTAGGAAGTGCAGTGGCAGAAATTTTGGCGGAAACAAACCTGGCGAAGCTTTTTAGAGTTGGAGTAAAGGATACTTTTGGATGCTCAGGAAAACGTGTTGATTTGCAGAAGCAATTTGGGCTGAATGCAGCTGGAATATTAGAGGCTGCAGACAGAATTTTGGAATAAAGAATACAAAGAAGCTGCGGTATAATCTATACCACGGCTTCTTTGTATTTATAGAGGATAATAGTTCTAATATTAATTTTGATCTCTGCTTTACTGACCATTATTTGCGCTGTTTCTCTTCTTGAGTATTGAGAAGAGGGGCAGTCCCAAGAGTGCGACAACGATAGCGAAAATGGACTGGGACGGATTGCCGAACAAGGTGCTTAACAGGATATAGGAACTTCCTAAAGCGCCCAGTACAGGAGTGATAGGATACAGGGGGATGCGGTATCCCTTTTCGTCCGAAAGTCCCCGCTTGCGCAGAAGGAACACGCCTACAATACCGGCGGTGAAGAAAATCCAAAGCACGAAGGTAGCAAGGTTGGATAGCGTATGGAAAGTGCCTGACATAATATAGAATACAGCAATCAGTGACTGGGCAATTAATGCGTTGGTAGGTGTGCCAAATTTAGGGTTTACCTTGCCAATCAGACGGCTGCAGGGCAGTTGTCCTCTTGCGGCCATGGACTGCGGCACACGGGCGCCGGTCATCATATGTCCGTTCAGAGAGCCGAAAATGGAAATCAGGATGCCGCCTGTGAGGAATGCCGCGCCGCCAGGTCCAAACAGAACTTCTGCCGCATCTGCCGCCGGTGTTTCAGAGGTCAGGATTGCGTCTGCAGGCAGGGTGCGCAGGATAACCAGATTAAACAGCACGTAAACCACGATAACAGACATAACGCCCAGGAAAATGGAACGGGGCAGATTCTTCTTAGGATCCTTCATCTCTCCGGCCATATTGGTAACGCCCAGCCAGCCGTCATAAGCCCACAAGGTTCCTAAAAGTGCTGCGCCTGGCGCCAGAGATTCGCCGATAAGCTCTCCGCTCATACCGGCTGCGCCTGGTATGTGTCCTTTGAAAAGGCCCATACAGATGATGGCGACGAAAGGCACCAGCTTACCAAAGGTGGATGCCACCTGTATGGCTCCGCCATACTTGGTTGAAAGGATGTTAAGCACCAGGAGCATGAACAGCATTCCAAGGGCTAACATCCGCTGAGTTCCCGCTGTCATGGGAACAAAATAAGTTGCATAGATAGCGATTGCAATGGATTGGGCGGCAAGCTCGGCGGGATAGGAGATGATGGACTGTACCCAGCCTAGGGTAAATCCCCATTTTTCCCCGTAAAGCTCTTCCAGATAATTATAAAGGCCGCCGGCGCGGGGCATATTGGAACCGATTTCCGCAACGGAAAGAGCTGCGCATAATGATATGATACCACCTACAACCCACAGGAGGATAGCCATTTTAGGACTTCCTGCATCCCGCAGGACAGCAGTCGGTTTCAGGAAGATACCGGAACCGATAATCATGCCGATAACGATGGATAAGCCCTGCAGTACACCGACGGTTCGTTTCATGTCATTTTGTGTGTTATTCTGCATTTGATTCTCCTTTTCTTTTCAGTTAGGCTAATATTGCATGGTCTTCTATTAATATCCTTTTACCGGGTCAACTACATTTTCAAGGGCTTCTCCCTTATAAAGTCTTCTGAGATTGTCAAAGAATATGTCAAAGGTCCTGTGGATGTAATTGTCCTCGTCATCACAACCCATATGAGGGGTCATGACCAGGTTGGGAGTGGTCCACAAAGGTGAATCCTGCGGCAGAGGTTCCTGTTCGAACACATCCAGAATGGCTCCGGAAATCTGATTGGATTTCAGTGCGTGGATGAGGGCCTCTGTTTCAAGGACACTGCCCCGGCACAGGTTCACAAAACCGGCTTCCGGCTTCATGGCGGCGAATTGGCGGGCGCCGAACATATGTAGGTTCTCCGGGGAGGCGGGCAGGGTGAGGAAAACATAGTCCGCTTCGCCCAGAACACTGCACATTTCAGAAGGAGGCACGATTTTTTCGAAGCCTTCTTTTTCGCGTACATTGGGGTCCACTCCAATGACGCGGATACCCAGTTTTTTGGCGGCCTTGGCAATGGCGGAGCCCTGTTTTCCGGCCCCTACGACCACAGCCGTATTGCCTTCGATGATGGTAAGGAAATGTCCGTCCCAGCGGGATTCCCTTTGGGCTGTGTACAGCCGGGGCATATGGTTGCCCAGCATCAGCATGCACATCATGGCATATTCGGCTGACTTGGGAGCGTGAGCCCCGCGGTTATTGGTCAGCTGGGAGCCTTTTGGAAGCCAGTCAAGAGGGGTAAGATGTTCCACGCCTGCGCCTATAATATGGATGTATCGGACATCCGGGGCATGTTCTGCAAAGCGGTCTAAAGGAAACATATATCCCAGTATAATATCTTTATCCGCAACGTCATGATAAAAAAGCTGATGGTCCGCTTCGTTCCAGCTTGGTGTGTTCTCATAGCTGGTGGTGGTGCGGGTAAAGGAAAATTCGGCAATATCAGCAATGTCGGGATGGCGTTTCAGCGCGGCGTCAAGCCGTTCCTGGTCCATTCTGAAAACCTTCATGCTGTCCTCTGCCGTAAGGATCATGACCTTGAATTTATTCTGTACCATTGATTCCCTCCCTGTTCTTTTAGAACGCTTTATTGGCGTTTACAACGTTGATGAATGGCTTGCCTTCCATCTCATTGCGCAAGTTATGGATGACCAGATCCAGGGTCAGCGGCATATAGTAAACTAAATCATCCGAGGATACGTGAGGTGTCATGATAAGGTTGGGCGTATCCCATAGCGGAGAATTCTCAGGCAGCGGTTCCTGCTGGAATACATCCAGAATGGCGCCGGACAGTTCTCCTGCATACAGCTTCCTGCTGAGGGCTTCCTCGTCTAAGAGCGGACCACGGGAAACATTGATAACTCCTGCGTGAGGAGGCAGCCAACCCAGGACTTCCCCGCTTACAATGCCGCGGGTCTCATCGGTCAGAGGGGCAGCAATGGCCAGGAAATCAGCCTTGCCCAGAACTTCCTCCATGCGGCTGTTGTCCACCACCATTTCGCAATATGGGTGTTCCTTGATATAAGGGTCGATACCGATGACGTTCAACCCCAGTTCTTTGGCCTTTCGGGCCATCTCTCCGCCCTGGTGTCCTACTCCGATGATGCACAGGGTCTTGCCTTTAATGACAGAGGTGAAATCCTTATCCCATTTATGGCGGCGCTGTGAGGTTACCAGACTTGGGATGTGGGCATTGAGCATTGCCAGGAACATGGCGAAGGACTCGCCTGATTTTGGCAGATGGACACCACGGTTATTGATAAGTTTGATATCATCAGGTACCCAGGTAAATGGGGCCAGATGATCTACTCCGGAACTGATGAAGTGGATCCAGCGCAGGCAGGGGGCATACTGGCGCAGGTTTTCTGTCGGAAAGCTGAACCCCACCATGATATCAGCTGTTTTCATACAACTGTAATATTCGTCAAAATCTTCCTGGGACCAGCGGTCCACTTCGTCATAATCGCTGCTGCCGATGGTGAAATACAGCTTGTCGGCCAAGTCGGGATTACGTTTGAGAAGGTCCTCCACATGCTGCTTTGTCCCCACGAATACAGGATGAGATATATCGCTGTTTTGTATATGAATATGAATTTTACCTTGATACATTTTGTTCCCTCCATCCTAAAATAATATAATTTTCTGGAATCCGCAGCTCCCGGCCATGGAACCGCAGTTTCCACCTTTTATAAAATCCCCCATTCCCATGCCGTAATCTTTGGCAGGCTGTCCGGACCATGCGGCGCCATTTTGATGAACATGGTCGTTTGGCAGGGGGTGATTTCCTGTTTTCTGTGTGACGTTTGTTGCTGATTTCAAGATAAAAGGAAATTCCTGGTTTTACAAGAGGGTGGCTGTATAATGTATGTTTTGGCTGTATTTTGCATTGCCAGAAGGGCGATTTTTCTGTAAAATAGTCTTCAGTAAGATATAAAAACAAACAATAAGGAGCCCGACAGGAAAGATTATGAAAATGAAGTCTACCACTAAAAGGTTTATGAAAAGGTTGATGCGCGCCTTGTTCCGTGATGAGAGGGATTACCGAATCCTAATTTTCAATCAGCTGATACTGGAGGAAATCGCAGTCTGTATTCTTATGACCCTGTTCCCCCTGATGGGCCGGGGAAATCCCGTCAACGCGGTAATGAACGCTGTGGCCGGTATTTTCTGTCTTGGGGTGGCATACTATGCCAAAAAAAGCGGACGGTATGAAATCTGCTCCATGGTGATAGTGATATTTATCTTCCTGCTTATGGTACCGGCCATCTTCTTTTTTGGACGCGGGTATTACAGCGGGATGCCTTGCTTTTTTGTATTTTCGGTTGTATTCACAGTGCTTTTGCTGGAGGGGAAAAAGGTGGCGCTGTTCGTTGGGGTGGAGGTAATTGTCTATACCGGCTGTTACCTGACCGCATATTTTAGGCCGGAAATTATCAGCCATCCTCCCAGCGAATACGACTTTTTCATGGATGCGCTCATTGGATTTCTTGTGGTGGCCAGTATAGTGGGAATGTCCGTACAGCGGCTGCTGCGGCTGTATCACATCCAGGGAGTAGAGCTGGAACAGGCCCGTTTGGACGCCGACGCGGCCAGCAGGGCCAAGAGCGCATTTCTGGCCAACATAAGCCATGAAATCCGCACCCCCCTCAACGCAATCCTGGGCATGAACACCATGATATACAGAAGCTGCACAACCGAAGAGGTGAAAGAGTATTCCAGAGATATCAGCAGTTCCGGAAGATGGCTTTTGGAAATTATCAGCAATATCCTGGACCTTTCAAAGATTGAAGCCGGTAAATTCCAGGTGGAGGAGCGGCCCTATGATCTGGTTCCTCTGCTTTCCGACCTGATATTTTCCGGTCAGATGCAGGCGGGGAACCGGAGCCTGGAATTTGATTACGCGGTGGAGGAATCCCTTCCGGCTTCCCTGTACGGCAGCGCCCGCCATATCCGGCAGATTGTGGGGAATTTTTTGAGCAATGCCGTAAAATATACGGAAAAAGGAGGGGTTACGCTGACCGTTGGACGGATTTCTGCTGGGGATGCCGTGGGCGGCGATTCGGTGATGCTGCGGATTGCGGTCAGTGATACGGGGATCGGAATTCTTGAGGAGGATAAGAAGCGCCTGTTTGAAGCATTTGAACGCGGCAGGCAGCCTGGAGGACGGTATACGGAAGGCTCCGGCCTGGGCCTGGTGATTGCAAAAGAACTTGCCGGACAGATGGGAGGAAGGATATTGGTTGACAGTGAACCGGGAAAGGGGAGTACCTTTTGCCTGGAACTACCCCAGCGGATTTGTGAGCCCCATCCCATCGGCCCTGTATCCGGCTGGCTGAAGCGGGAAGAAGAGGGGGAAGGCGGCAGTTTTCTGGCGCCGGAGGGCAGAGTGCTGCTGGTGGATGATGACGAATCCAACCGGAGACTGGAGTGCGCCCTCCTGGAGCCTACCATGCTGCAGATTGACAGGGCCAAAAGCGGTCCGGAAGCCATCTGTATGGCAGAGAAAAAACATTATCACGTCATCCTTATGGACTACATGATGCCGGGAATGGACGGGCTTGAGACCATGCGGGAGATGGAAAGGCGGAATCTGACCGGGAATACGGCGGTCATTGCCCTGACTGCGGATGCGGTGGCTGAGACAAGAGAAAGGCTGTTGCGGGAAGGCTTCTGCGCCTATCTTTCCAAGCCTGTAAGCGGGTCCAGGCTGGAAGCGGCCATCCTCTCCTGTCTGCCTCAGGAGCTGGTTACACGGACAGACAGCATCTCTCCCTGTACCATGGACGAGGACGCAGTGAAGCAGATCAGGCAGCAGCTTTTAGGGTATGATATTGACTTGGAAAAAGGCCTTGCTTTTTCAGGAGGTGATATCCGGCACTTAGGTATGCGGGCATATTATTTCCGGGACGGCTTTGACAGGGGGGTACGGCGGGCTAAGGAACTGATTTCGTCCGGGAATTTAAAAGGCCTGTCTTATATTGCCCATTCCATGAAATCGAATGCTCAGGGCCTGGGGGCAGGAGAATTGTACCATATATCTGCCAGAATGGAGCAGCGGTGGGAAGACCGGGAATACATAGAAAGCTCTATGGCTCTGTTCTTTCTGGAATGGAACCGGGCATACGAAGGGACTGGCAGGCTTTTGGAAACGCTTAGGGAAATGTTTCCCTACCAGGAAAAATCAGAACAAGAAAAGCTGACGGCCATCCAGTACGGCCGGCGGGCGTTGGAAGCGGTCAGGATGTGTAGTTGGATTCAGGCCAAGTCAGAGATAGCCGCCCTGCTGGAGACGGAGCAGGATGAAAAACTGCGAAAGCAGCTGCAGGTTATTTCCTCGTTGGTGGAGGATATTGAATTTGAGGAGGCAGAACCGCTGTTGGAAGATTATCTGAAACAGATACATGGGAAGGGGGCATGAACTGATGGAGGAAGAGAAAAGAATTCTGGTGATAGATGACGACCCGTCTTTTTTGAAATGTGTATCCGAATACCTGAACGGACATTATGCAGTCAGTGTAGCCAAATCAGGGAAGGCCGCCCTGCGGCTGCTGGGCCAGGGCAGCTGTCCTGACTTAATCCTTTTGGATATAGAAATGCCTGGAATGGATGGATATGAAGTGATGAAATGCCTTAAAGATGATCCGCAGACAAAGAGAATTCCGGTGGTTTACCTGACGGGGCTTCATCAGGAAGAATACGAAACAAAGGGAATAGACAGCGGAGCCCTGGACTTTTTGAGAAAGCCGGTGAGCAGCCAGGTGCTTTTAGTCCGTATCCACAACTATCTGGAGATTGCCAGGGCGCTACGATCAGAGGGAAGGGGAGAACTGGACGAGGAAAGGCTGGCCGGCCTTCCGAGGCCATTAAGCAGCCGTGAGCTGGAGACGGCCCGGCTGATGGCCAGATTTTATACCAATGAACAGATCGCCGGTGAATTGAATGTTACGGTCTCGCGTGTGAAGCAGCTGGTTGCCGGTGTACTCGACAAGCTGGAGCTAGAGAAAAGGAGTGACATAAGAAAATATTTCAAATAAGCATTGCAGAGGGAGCGGCTGGCACCGCTCCCTTTTTTTCTGAAAAGACTATACTTTTAGTATATACCAGGGTGTACGAAAAAATGATATTTTAAGAATATAAGAACAGTTGGACGGCAGTTTTTAGATGTATCTGAAAGAGGTGAAGGAATGAGCGGATTATACTGTGGCAACAGCGGCGTATTCCTTGTCTTTGGCAATGTAAGCGTCCGTAAGGTGTATTGTGACGGACAGAAACTGATTTTGGACGTATTGTATGCAGATAGGGAGGAGCAGAGAATCACATATTCAGGCCTGTGGTACAGCGCCTTTCACCCGTGGGACCAGGGGGCAGTGGTTTCTACCGCGGAACGACTGCCTGTAAAGTGTCTCAGGGAACCGCGCCACAGACCGGCCATGGAGCATATGATAGAGGACGGAGTAGATGATCCGGAGAAGCTGTTGACAGAGGCAGAAGCAGCAGGCTGCCGGTTATTTCTGCACTATGTGGGAGAAACGGATGAATATGCCGTTCTGGCCAGGGAGGTAGATATGGATGCGGGAAGCTAGCATAAAGATTGCCATAGTGGACGATCTTTCCATGTGCAGGGCAGATATACAAGACTGCGTGGAACGGTACCTGAGGGAACATTATGACGGGGAAATGCCATTTGTGGAGCAGTTTGCCAGCGGGGAGGAATTCCTGGCTGGCTTTCAGGCTGAATTCTATGACATTATCTTTATCGACCAGTTCATGTCAGGACTTTCCGGCATGGATACCGCCAGAAGAATCAGAGAAAAAGACGAAGTGACCGCGCTGGTGTTCATCACCACCAGCCGTGACTATGCCATAGACAGCTATGGTGTGCGGGCCAGCGGCTATCTGGTCAAGCCATATAGCTATCTGGAATTTGCAAAAGCCATGGACAATGCAGGCTTGGAGAAAATACGCAATGCCAGGTTTATCTGTTTAGAAGGAAAAAAAATCCTGCTGAGAGAGATCCTCTGGTGCAGCCTGGAGGGCCACTATCTCCAGATTCATACGGAAAAGAGGGGGATACTCCGGTTCCGCGTCGCCATGCGGGAACTGTCCATCCTTCTTGAACCCTATATCCAGTTTCTCAACTGCTATAAAGGCTGCATTGTCAACATGGAGCGGGTGGCGTGCATGGGGAAGCTGGATTTTCAGATGGTTAATGGGGAGAAGGTCCCATTTTCCAAACGAGACAGAAAGAAGATCGAATCACTGTATCATGCCTATATATTCCGGAGGGAAAGGATGGGGGGATTGTAATGAATGCTGCAATCATGGTATTAGTATTTCCGGTTCTGGATTTTATGCCTTATGAAATTCCTATGTACTGGCTGTTCCGCCACAGGCTGAGACTGCCGTTTCGGTGCGCTCTAATGCTTCTGACGGCTGTGACGGCACTTAACAGTGCAGTGTTCTGCTGGCTTCATTTCAGGGGGGCAGTGCTTGCGGGGCTGATGCTGATGCGTTATGGCTTCATGGCTATCCATATGCTTCTGGCCTTCCTGCTGATTAAGGAAAACTTCCAAAAACTGATGTTTACTTATATGCTGACGACAGCTTGGACATTCTTTGTTTTTGGCAATGCAAATTTCATTGTCAGCTGTTACCAGGCGGCTTTTCGCTGTCAGTATCCTTATCTTGTTTACGATGTGGGCCGTATCCTGGTCTATCTCATTACATGTCCCTTTATGTATGGTTTTTATTATCGCACGTTAGAGCAGGCATTGAAGATAGACGATGTGAAACTATGGAGCTATTTCTGGAAAATCCCCATGTTTTTTACGCTGTTCGGCCTGCTGTATCCGACAACCATGGATGTGGATCCCTATGTTACGTGGAAGTTTATGTTTTCACGCTATTTCATGATGTTCGGTGCATGCAACGTGTCCTATGTGGCCATGAAAGTATTGGAAATCTCCCGGCACCAGGTTCAGCTTGAGGAGGCGCTTAAATACACGGACCTGAACTTGAAGACACAGAAAAAACAGTATGACAGCCTTGCCGCCTATATGGATGAGGCCAGAAGGGCGCGCCATGATCTGAGACATCATCTTATGGTTATGCAGTCCTATATCGAGAAGGATGATAAGGACGGGCTTAGGAAATACATAGATGTTTATAAAAACAGCCTGCCGTCTGACCATCTGGAGCTGTACTGCCGTAATGAGGTGATGAATGCCGTAATTGGCTATTATGCAGCCCTGGCCCGGGAAAGAAAGATCAGATTCACTGCAAAAGTGGATAATATTGATGATTTCCCCATATCTGACACAGAGATAACAGTCCTGTTAGGAAATCTGCTGGAAAATGCCGTGGAGGCCTGTCAGAGAGAAAGTGGGGACGGGCGGTTTATCAGATTTCAGGTAAGCCGCAGGGGAAAAAGGGAAATCCTGATACTGGTGGATAATTCATGCAGGCTTCCGGTTGTGTTTGAACAGGGTATGCCCAGGTCCTCCAAACGTGCCGGTCCCGGAATCGGTACGGTTTCCGTGCGCGATATTGCCTCCCGTCATCAGGGAGAGGCGCATTTTGAACAGACGGATGGGGTATTCTGTGCATCCGTGTACCTGCAGGATGGAACGGCGGACATGGCGGCAGAAGGCCGCGGACTGGCCGGAAAAGAAGAGGTTTTCGTTTAAGACATATTCTATATAGACAGCAGAAAAAACGCCTTTCAGAATGCAAATTCTGAAGGCGTTTTTCCAGGTGGAATTATTGCGCCGTGTCCTTTTTCCCTTTGGTTTTGCTTCATTCTTGCATATCTCGTAAATTGTTGCTAAAATAATATTAAAGGCGGGCGCATGGAGGGAATGGATATGGGAAAAGATGAACAAGAGATCGATGAGAACATAATTGAGCTTCAAAAAGAAAACCGCCGCTTAAATAAGCTGATTGAAACCGATTGGCTGACCGGTGTATACAACCGCGGCGCGGTGCAGAATAAGGTGAATGAACTGATTAACAAGAATAAGAACGGAGTCATGCTGTTTCTGGATGTGGATCATTTTAAAGATATCAATGACAGGTTCGGTCATATTGTAGGAGATCAGTTCCTGAAGGATCTGGCGCTGACTTTGAAGAAGATGATCTTCAGAAATGATATCATAGGCCGGGTCGGCGGAGACGAATTCGTGGTTTTTATCCCGGTAAAGCAGGATATGGAATTTGTCGAGGAACGGTGCAGGCAGATAAAGCGGCGTTTCCGGGACAGCTCCTTTCAGAGAACCGTATCATTAACCGTTTGCGGAACCGTGTACCAGGAAGGCGACGACTATCTTTCCATGTTTGACAGAGCAGACCAGCAGATGATCAGTGAGAAGAGACGGAACAGGATGCTGGAAGAGAAGAAGCCGGAAAAGGAACAGATTCCAGGGATGATGATTGACATGAGGCTGATTTCCGCCGAACTTCATGAGAGCAACCAGGTTCAGGGCGCTTTTTGCCAGGATTACGAAGTGTTTAAAAGCATCTATTGTTTTACGGAACGCAGGCTGAGAAGAACAAAAGGAAACGCATGTATTATTCTGTTCACCATCACGGACGGAGGAAATAATTTTCCTCATTTTTCAGTGCGCGAGGCGCAGATGGAGATTCTGTCAGAGATTATCCAGAAATGTTTAAGATCAGGGGACGTATATACGCAGTACAGCAGCTGCCAGTTCTTGACGATGGTATCGGATGCGTCCATGGAAAATATCGACTGCATTGCCGAACGAATCTGCAGCTGCTTTTATAAAAGGGTTCCCGGAGGGCAGGAGAGCTGCCTGCTTCACCATGGATACCCTCTTGGAATTGATGAGACTAAAAAACTGATTGAACAAAAGTAAAGAATAATTTTAAACCGTAAAAGATAATCACGCATCCGCAGATCAGATTGACGGCTCTGAGAACCCGGTTGTTCAGTTTGTGGCTGAACATGGTGACAAACAGGGTTAAACCTGAAAACCAAAGGCAGGAAGCCGAAGCCACGCCCAGAATAAACGGATATCCGGAGCCGTTCTGGCTCACGCGGAAAGCTCCCAGCATCATGGTTCCGTCAATGATTGCCTGGGGATTAAACCAGGTGACCACACAGGCGGAAAATATAATCTTTCTCACAGTCATATTCTGACCGGAAGTTGTTTCCAAAGAGGACTTGGAGCGGATCAGGCCGATACCGATCCAGGTTACGATCAGGCTTCCTGCCAGCAGGATTACCATCTCCAGCCATTTCACATGCTCTATTACAGCGCCAATCCCGAAAAAACAGGCGAAAGCCAAAGTAATATCAAAAAAGATAACTATAAATGCAGTCAGCGCGGAACGCTTGTGATCGCGTTCCAGCGCTGTATTAATGATAAATAAATTTTGCATGCCGATGGGGGCCACATAAGCCAGCCCCATAGTCAGACCTTGTATATATTCCATTGTAAACCTCAAAGTTTTATTAAATGATAAGGAATCTGATTGGCTGTCATCATCTGCGCTTCACGCTGATGACAGGTAAATATAATGATCTGTCCCTGATATGCGTTCACAAGCCATTTTAATGCTGTTCTGAGCCGCTCGTCGTCATAGAGGACAAAGCTGTCGTCGAAGATCAGGGGCATCTGAATCCGGCCGTTCTGGATCAGTTTAGCGGTGGCCAGCCGCAGAGCCAGATAGATCTGGTCCATGGTGCCGCTGCTGACCTGTTCGATGGGAACCAGACGGGTCTTGGTGTTCATAAACACATTCAGGTTCTCGTCGATGCTCATGCTGCTGTAGATGCCGCCTGTAATGCCGCTTATCAGCTCCGAGGCAGTTTTGTTCAGATAGAGGCCGAAGGAATCGCGTATGCTGGTGGACAGCTCGGTCATGGTCTCCTGGGCCAGGTCGATGGCGGAAAGCTCCTGCTGAAGCCGTTCGTTCTCCTCCAAAACATGCTTTAACGTTGCCGCCTGGTTTTTGCAGCCGGTCAGATGCTCCAGCTTCTTTTCCAGTTCCCACTGGTTTCTCTGCTGCTGCTCAATATACTGACCGCAGGAACTCTGTTTTTGCTGAAGCTCCGAGATGTCCTTTGTCAGCTGGGCCACTGCGGCTTCTGATTTCTGAACCGCTTCGAAAAGCCGCTTGAATTCAGCCATCCGTTCCTTGAATACGCCCATGGCTTCTTCCGTGATCGAGGAATCTCCTAAATGGCGGGAATAAATTTCCTGAAGCAGCGTGGAATACAGCGTCAGATCCTTTTGGTAATGCTTATCCCTCATGAATAAAATAGCGCGGCACAAAAATAACACGGCAGCGGCCATCAGGCTGGCAGCGGAAACCGGCGCAAAGGGAATTCCCAGAGAGGCGGTCAGAACATTAGCGTTTCCCGCGGCGAAGAGATATCCTCCTAAGGCCAGGAAAATAACGCCGAATACCACGGCAGCGGCGCTAAACACCTTTCTGGACTTGCTGGCTGACTTTTTCTCCGATTCCAGATAATTCTGATAGATGGATTCCGTGTTCGCTTCATAAGCGTTTATGGAATCGTGGTCAGTAAACTGATGGGTGGCTAAAACCTGTTTTCCCCGGGCGATCTTCTGCAGCAGTTCTTCTTTTTCCTCCTGCTTGGAAGAGATCAGTTCCTGAACCTCATTCTTCATCTTTTGAAAGGCCGGAAGCTGGTTTTCATATTCCGGCGCCGAAATTTCTTTTTCAATATTCCGGATTTCCCCAAGAACCGATGCGTAAGAGCGGGCGGCCTCAGGCACCATCTGTGCGGCCAGGGCTTTTCTCTGATCCTTTAAAAATGCACTGGCTTTTGTGATGTTTAATGCCATGTTTCCGGAAGTGTTTAAGTTGGCAATATAATTTTTCAGTTCAGAGACCATGCCTCCGTCCGTGGCGCTCTTTAACTGGCCGATGCTGATGGTATTGTTGTATGCAGTCTCGCTGAGCCCGTTTAACAGTTCGTCCAGCAGAGCTTTGGTGGGCTCCACTTCTTTTCCCAATGTCTCGTTGACAATGGTCAGATCTTTGTTGTTTTTCTGAAAACTGCGTTCAATTCTGTATACAGTTCCCTCGTGTTCCAGTCTCAGATGGCCTTCGTAGGTTCCGCTGTTTTCCCAGGGTTCAAATTTGGTATAAGTATCGTTTTTAGAGGCCCGGCCTCTGGCCCTCTCGATTCCAAAAAGCATACCGCGGATGAAGGTATGCAAAGTGGATTTTCCGGCTTCATTTTTTCCATAGACCACGTTAAGTCCGTCCTTAAATGAGATGGAGAGATTATGAAATTTTCCAAAGCCGTCAATATGTAAGTCCAATAATTTCATTGTGTCAGCTCCTCTCGTCCGTGGTGTGCAAAAGGGCATTGATACCGTAATATAAGGCTTTTTTCTCAACAGGGCTCATGTCCTGTTTTTGAAGGGCCTGGATATAAAACCCGATCATGTCGCTGGAATGCTCCGCAAATAAAGCGCTGAAATCATACTGCGGTTCGGATTCATCGATGATTTCGGCGATCCGGAACCGGGAAGAGAGAAAATCCAGATCAAATTCCGTATCAGGATCTCTCATGCCGCGGATGCGGAACCGGTAGATGTGTTCAAGCCCCCGCTTCTGCACTTCCTGAGTGATGCGGGAAGACAGTTCGGCGTTTGTTGTATTGGGAGTGATGTTGACCACCAGAGGAATATACTGAAGCCTTGCCATGGGAACAAAGGTGAGGGAGGTGACTTTTCTCGTCATAAAATTAATCTCACCTACGATCATGCCGTGCTGGCCGGTTTCTGTTTTGTCCAAAGGTTCCAGAGAACCGGAATAAGCCATCTTGTTTTCCAGGATGATCTCCGGTTTGTGGATGTGCCCCAGGGCGATATAGGAAAAATTGGAAAAGGCCATAGCCTGACGGTCAAACGGAAGGTGGGAGGCGTCCCCGCCATGAGCCAGCAGAATCTTGATCCGGTTATTCTCCGGAACTTCCAATGAACTCAGGCGGTTTTCCCTGATCTCAGCAGAATGATAGCTGAAACCGTAAATTTCCGTATTGATATCTTCAAAATACACGCTGGAAAACTCCTCGTCCATCAAAAATGTGACATTGGAACTCCAGGTAAAGCTGTAAAGCGCAGAGCTTCTCCGTATGCGGTCGTGGTTGCCTGCAATGATAACCACGCGCACGCCCGGTATCGTGGAAAACAGGTAATTAAGTTCTTTTAAATCACGTGCCAACGGCTGGCGGTGAAACAGGTCGCCGGCGATAAACAGGCAGTCAACGTCTAATTCTTTTGTCTTTTGTATGACGTTTGAAAAGGTATCTTTAATGGCCTGAGCCCGTTCCTTACACCAGGGCTTGTCACTGTCAGGTGTCATGCCCCAATGGACGTCAGCGATGTGGATAAACTTCATGAAATACCTCCTGTGTGGCACAAATTACCATAAGTGTTAAAACGATTCTATGATAAACTTAAAGCTCACAATTGTTTACTGTTCTCGGGAATGGAATCACGTCGCGGATGTTGGACATACCTGTCAGGTACATCACGCAGCGTTCGAATCCCAGACCGAATCCGGCATGGCGCGCGGAACCGTATTTACGCAGATCCAGATAGAAATCGTAATCCTCTTTGGCAAGACCCAGTTCTTCCATACGGTTAACTAAAAGGTCGTAATGATCCTCTCTCTGGCTGCCACCGATGATCTCGCCGATGCCCGGAACCAGACAGTCCATAGCGGCCACTGTTTTGCCGTCAGGATTCATCTTCATATAGAAGGCCTTGATTTCCTTCGGATAATCGGTAACAAAAACAGGCTTTTTGAAGATCTCTTCTGTCAGGTAGCGCTCGTGCTCTGTCTGAAGGTCACATCCCCAGAACACTTTGTAATCAAATTTATCGTTATTTTTCATCAGAATATCAACGGCTTCCGTGTAGGTAACATGTCCGAAATCTGAATTAACAACGCTGTTTAAACGGTCTAATAAGCCCTTGTCCACAAAGCTGTTGAAAAATGCCATCTCTTCCGGCGCATGCTCTAAAACATAGCGGATTACATATTTTAACATGCTTTCGGCCAGTTCCATGTTGTCCTGAAGGTCTGCAAATGCCATCTCCGGCTCGATCATCCAGAATTCTGCCGCATGTCTGGTCGTATTGGAATTCTCAGCCCGGAAGGTAGGTCCAAAGGTATAGATGTTGCGGAAAGCCATAGCGTAAGTCTCGCCGTTTAACTGGCCGCTTACGGTCAGGCTGGTGTGTTTGTTGAAGAAATCCTGGGAGTAGTCCACAGAACCGTCCTCGTATCTTGGAATATCGTTTAAATCAAGGGTGGTTACCTGGAACATCTCGCCTGCGCCTTCACAGTCGCTGCCCGTAATGAGCGGTGTGTGCACATAAACGAAGTCACGTTCCTGGAAGAACTGGTGAATTGCATACGCAATTAAGGAACGGACACGGAATACAGCCTGGAAGGTATTGGTTCTGGGGCGCAGATGAGAAATTGTTCTCAAATATTCAAAGCTGTGGCGTTTTTTCTGAAGCGGATAATCGGAAGCGGAAGCGCCTTCTACAGAGATCTCCGTTGCCTGGATCTCAAACGGCTGTTTTGCCTGAGGCGTTGCAACCAAGGTTCCTTTTACGATGATGGCAGCTCCTACGTTCAATTTGGAAATCTCGTCGAAATTGGACATTGTATCATGGTATACAACCTGGAGTGTTTCAAAATAAGATCCGTCGCTTACGACGATAAAACCAAATGCCTTTGAATCGCGGATACTGCGTACCCATCCGCCGATGGAAACCTCTTTATCAAGGTAAGAATCGCGGTCCTTATATATTTCTCTAACAGTGATCAGATTCATAATAGCTTCTCCTTTAATTTACAATTTAAAAATGCATACTTATAGCTAAGTATACTTTATTTTGCTATACGATTCAAGGCCTTATGCATGATTTAAAGGGAATTTTAGGGCGGTTACACCATATATAGACAAAAAAATTCAAAATAATACAAAATGAACAAAAGTGTCGGAAAATGTACCAAAAAGATGAAAAATAACTAAAAAATTTATTCACTATTTCTAAAAATTGTGCTATAATGCAAGTACTATAAAATACAACAGCAAGAGGTGATAACGTGATTAAAAAAGAAATGATTGCCATGCTATTGGCGGGAGGTCAGGGAAGCCGCCTGGGAGTTTTGACACAGAAAGTTGCAAAACCGGCAGTTTCCTTTGGAGGAAAGTATCGAATCATTGATTTTCCATTGAGCAACTGTATTAACTCAGGGGTTGATACGGTTGGAGTATTAACACAATATCAGCCATTACGTTTAAACACCCATATCGGGATTGGTATTCCGTGGGATCTGGATCGTAATGTAGGAGGGGTTACCGTGCTGCCTCCGTATGAAAGGAGCAAAGGCAGCGATTGGTACACAGGTACGGCAAACGCGATCTATCAGAACCTGGAATATATGGAGACTTATAACCCGGACTACGTACTCATTTTATCCGGTGACCATATATATAAGATGGATTATGAAGTTATGCTTGAATATCATAAAGCGAATAACGCTGATATCACCATTGCTGCGATGCCTGTCCCTATTGAAGAGGCAAGCCGTTTCGGTATCGTAATTACAGACGATAATAACCGGATAACCGAATTCGAAGAAAAACCGGCAAACCCGAGAAGCAATTTAGCTTCCATGGGCATCTACATATTCAGCTGGCCGGTGCTCAGAGACGCGCTGATCCAGATGTCGGAAGAGCCGGGCTGTGATTTTGGAAAACATATCATTCCTCACTGCCATGCTTCCGGACAGAGAATTTTTGCTTATGAGTATAACGGATACTGGAAAGATGTCGGCACTCTTGGTTCCTATTGGGAAGCCAATATGGAGTTAATTGATATTATTCCTGAATTTAATCTTTATGAAGAATATTGGAAGATATACACCAAGAGCGATATTATTCCGCCTCAGTATGTTTCCGCAGATGCCAAGCTTGAGAGAAGCATCATCGGCGAAGGAACAGAGATTTACGGAAGCGTGAAAAATTCCGTTATCGGCGCCGGTGTAACCATTGGAAAAGGCGCAGTTGTCACCGATTCAATTATCATGCGCGGAAGCGTAATCGGAGACGGGGCGGTGATAGAGAAATCTATTGTTGCAGAGGACGTAGTAATCGGAGCAGGAGCTCAGCTTGGCGTAGGCGAATACGCGCCGAGTAAATATGATCCGAAGGTATACCAGTTCGATCTGGTAACAGTCGGTGAGCATACCGTAATTCCGGAGAATGTAAAGATTGGTAAGAATACCGCTATATCCGGTGTTACAACCGCAGAGGATTATCCGGATGGATTACTTGCGAGTGGAGACTACATAGTAAAGGCAGGTGGCTTACGATGAGAGCAATCGGTATTGTTTTAGCAGGCGGCAACAGCAAACGGATGAGGGAATTATCCAACAAGCGGGCAATATCCGCTATGCCTATCGCAGGCAGCTACCGCAGCATAGATTTTGCGCTGAGTAATATGACCAATTCCCATATTCAGAATGTGGCAGTATTTACCCAGTATAATTCAAGATCTTTAAACCTCCATTTAAGTTCTTCTAAATGGTGGGATTTCGGAAGAAAGCAGGGTGGATTATTCGTATTTACCCCTACCATTACAGCCGAAAGCAGCGATTGGTACCGCGGTACCGCAGATGCCCTTTACCAGAACCTGAATTTCTTAAAGAGCAGCCATGAGCCATATGTTGTGATCGCAGCAGGAGACGGAATCTATAAACTGGATTATGGCAAAGTGCTGGAATATCACATTGAGAAGAAAGCTGATATTACAGTTGTATGCAAGACCATGTCCCAGGATGAAGATGTAACCCGTTTCGGTGTTGTTAAGGTGAATGACGACGGAAGAATCATAGATTTTGAAGAGAAGCCGATGGTGGCTACCTCCAACACGATTTCTTGTGGTATCTATGTAATCAGAAGACGTCAGCTGATCGAGCTGATCGAGCGCTGCGCAGCAGAAGACAGGTATGACTTTGTTAAGGATATTCTGGTACGCTATAAGAATTTAAAGAGAATTTATGCATATAAGATGGATGGCTATTGGAGCAACATCGCTTCCGTAGACTCTTATTATAAGACCAATATGGACTTCTTAAAACCGGAAGTAAGAGATTATTTCTTCAAACAGTATCCTGAGATCTATTCAAAGATCGATGATCTTCCACCGGCCAAATATAACCCCGGTGCGAATGTTAAGAACAGTTTGATCTCCAGCGGAAGCATTGTCAACGGTGTGGTGGAGAATTCTATTCTCTTTAAGAAGGCATACGTAGGCAATAACTGTGTGATTAAGAACTCTATCATTTTGAATGATGTTTATATTGGGGACAATACGGTGATTGAAAACTGTATTGTAGAGAGTCGTGATACAATTCGCGCCAATACAACACATATTGGTACACCTGATGATATTAAGATCGTTTTGGAGAAGAACGAGAGATATACATTATAAGCAAAAGCGAAGAGACGGAAGGGGTTTTGACATGCAAATTACAGATGTTAGAGTAAGACGTATTGAAAAAGAAGGCAAGATGAAGGCAATCGTTTCTATCACTTTGGATAATGAATTTGTAATTCATGATATCAAAGTAATTGAAGGGGAGAAGGGCTTGTTTATAGCAATGCCAAGCCGTAAGGCAGCCGATGGGGAGTATAGAGATATTGCGCATCCGATCAATTCCAGTACGAGAGACATGATTCAGGGCGTGATCCTGGCAAAGTATGAGACAACCTTTGTAGAGGATGCGGCTGAAGAATCTGTATAGGTGCAGCATAATATATTATAATAAAGCGTCCCGGTTCCATAGAGATATGGAGCCGGGGCGCTTTTTTGTATTGGGCGGGATTCTTTCTAGTTATAAAATCATTCCGAATAATTAATCAGAGCTTCAGCGGAAACGGAGTCAATAGCCAGAATATCGATATATCCGGCCTTCAGGGAAGCGCAAAGCGCCGGAACCTTTTCCTTATTGGCGATGCAGCAGAATACGGAGGGGCATCTCTTTAAGGTATCCAATGACAGGCTTATGGTGCGGTTGTTGATTCCGTCATCACAGATATCGCCGTTTTTATCAATAAAACGGCAGCAGATACTTCCTACCGAACCTTTTTCTTCAAGAAGCGTTAAATCGTCATCATTAATATAACCCGCTTTATAGAGGCAGCAGTTTTTATCGGCACTGGCCAGATTCACGATGAATTTGGTGCAGGAATTGATAGAATCCAGCTGGCTTTTTAACTTTTTATCATGGAGAAGCATGTCTAAAATGATGGAATTATCCAGCATTGCAGGACAGGGAAGGGAAAATGCTTTTTCCGTATGAAGTTTCTGGCCCATGAGATCTACAATCTGGCTGGCACGGCTTTTGGTGCTGGTGTCGTCTACGCTTCCTGTCAACTGGTAGACGAAACAGTCGGTCATGGAAAGGCTGGGGAAATACTTGGCCAGCGTATATAAGGTATATCCCCAGGAAATGCCGATCCTGTCGGTAGGAACTAAAAACTGGGAAAAAAAAGCGGCTGCCTCCTGAGCGGTTATCTGTAAAGCGAGATAAGAATCATTGTCAGGCACCGGTACTACCTTTACAGCCTGAAGGCCAAATCTTTTTAAAAGGGTATCTTCCGCCTGATTAGTAATGTCTGCTTTATTATTAATGAAGATCTTTACAATTCCGGTTTCTTTAGCTTCGGCAAGCAGGCGGGAAACTTTAGGCCTTGAAATGTTATAGCGCTGGGCGATTTCGGATTGGGTCAGGTTGTTGTTGTAATATGAGTTTGCCACAGCAGTGATAAGATTTGAATTAGATTCGGATTTCATTCCGTACACTCCTTTGTTTGACGTAAGGGTCAAGCCGTCTGTTAAATATTGGTTTTATCGTATAATAAATGATTTTTAAAATCAAGTAAGAAATGGAACTGGTTATATTATATCACATCTTTACAATAGAATCAAATGATTAAAAATGAACAAAAAATTAAACCATCCTGGAATTGTTGGCAGTTAAAATAGTCAAAATAAATAAAAATTAAAAATATAAGTCATATATATTGACATAAATTACAAAGTGTCGTAGAATCATGGTATGAGAAATGAATAAATGTTCAAAGATAATCAAATGTTCAAAAAACAAGGAGGTACGGTTATGGAATTAAAGACATCCTTTAAAGGGGCTGTCACGGAAATCATCACTCCATTTCAGGAGGATGGGGCGTTAGATGTCCGGCTGCTGCGCAATGAAGCCGAGTTTCAGGTGGAATCGGGGATAGCAGGACTTTTTACTAACGGGCTGGCCAGTGAATGTTTATCCCTGACGATGGAAGAAAAGGTAAACGCAACGGAAATTGTATGCAGACAGGTGAACGGCAGAATTCCCGTCATGGGAAATGTAACGGGGAATAATTACGATGAGTGTGTAAGACTTCTGAAGGAGTATGAGAAAACGGGAGTGGATGCAGTTTCTCTTACTCAGCCGATGACATACGGCTTCACTCAGGAAGGCATGTACCGCTACTTATCGGATCTGATCCATGAGGCCAGCGTACCGGTATGCATTTACAATGCCCCTCAAACCGGCAACGTACTCTCCCCGTCAACAGTAGCCCGTCTGCTGAATGAAAATGATTTAGTGCATTACTACAAAGAGAGCACCATTGATCTGGTACATATTCAAAATACAATGCGGCTGATTGATGCCGGAAAGGACTATGAATTTCTGGCCGGCAGCGATGCCAGCACACTGCCAATAGCAATGCTGGGAGGAAAGGGCGTTATCTCCCTGATTTCAGCAGTATTTCCAAAGATTATTATCCGGTTGTGTGATGAAATTGAAGCGATGCAGATGGAAGCGGCCAGAAAAACCCAGGAAGAGATTCTTCAGATCAGAGATGCGTTAAAGATCGGACCGTTTATGGCCGGATATAAATATGCGGCAGAGCTGGTTGGAGTTCCTATGGGGGTGGTTAGGAAACCTTTGGTGGGCCTGACAGAAGCAGAAAAGAGTAAGATACAGGATAATTTAAAAAATCTTAATTTGATATCATAAACATTGGAGGTAGAAAACGTGAAAAAGTCAGAGATTGCAAAGATGTGCGACCATACATTACTAAAGGCATTTGCCACGAAAGAACAGATTAAGGTATTGTGCGAAGAAGCTAAAGCGCTGAACACCGCATCGGTTTGTGTGAATCCGTGCTATATAGAGCAGGTAAAACAGCTGTTGGAAGGAAGCGATGTTAAAGTCTGTACAGTGATCGGATTTCCTTTGGGAGCAAATACAAAAGAGACAAAGGCATTTGAAACGAGAGATGCTGTGGCTAAGGGAGCCGATGAAGTGGATATGGTGATTAATGTAGGGGCATTAAAGAGCGGCGATATGGATTACGTTTATGAAGATATAAAGGCCGTGGTGGATGCAGCCGGAGGCACGCTTACAAAAGTGATCATTGAAACATGTTATCTGACTGACGAAGAGAAGGTAGAAGTGTGCAAATTAGCGGAAAAGGCGGGGGCAGATTTCGTAAAGACTTCTACGGGATTTGGTACCGGAGGAGCGAATGCCCATGATGTAAAACTCATGAAAGATGCGGTTGGAGCAACGATGAAGGTGAAAGCTTCCGGCGGCATGCGGACTTATGAAGATGTGGCGCCTGTCTTGGAAGCGGGAGCGGACAGGCTGGGGGTCAGCGCCACGATTGCAATTGTTGAGGGAGCAGAAGAATAGAACTTTATGCGATATGAAAGGAGAAGGAAGTATGAAAAAAATTTTAGCCAGTATGATGAGTTTGGTATTAGCAGTATCTTTGACAGCCTGCGGTTCGTCAGGAGGTAAGTCAGAACCGGCGGCCAAGGAAACACAAGCAGCTAAAACAGAGGCGGCAAAAACGGAGGCGGCCCAGGGGGAAACGGCCAAAACAGAAGGGGAGAAAACCGGCGGCGGTGGAAAACTGGTAGTCTATAGCCCGAACCCGTTGGAATTTATGGATCCGCTGGTTGCCTTATTCCAGGAACAGACCGGCGTTGAGGTGGAACTGGTAGCGGCAGGAACCGGGGAACTGCTCAAGAGAATTGAGGCAGAAGCTGCAAATCCATTGGGGGATGTGCTTTGGAGCGGAACAATCTCAACCGTTGCGCCGAAAAAAGAATTTTTTGAAGATTATGTGACGGTAAATGACGATATGGTAGTCTCCGATGAATATAAGAATACAGAAGGACCTCTGACAAGAGTAGCTTTGATTCCCAGCGTTTTAATGGTGAATACGGAATTGGCCGGGGATATTAAGATTGAAGGATATGAAGATCTGTTAAAACCTGAATTAAAAGGTAAAATTGCTTTTTGTGATCCGTCCCAGTCTTCATCCGCATGGGAGCATCTGGTAACCATGCTCTATGCCATGGGTAATGGAAATCCTGACGACGGATGGACCTATGTGGAAGAGCTTTGTAAAAACCTTGACGGCAAACTTCTTGGAAGTTCCTCGGCTGTCAATAAGGGAGTTGCGGATGGAGAATATACGGTAGGACTTACGTTCGAATCAGGTGGCACGAATTATGTGATTGCAGGCGCTCCTGTGGAAGTTCGTTATATGGAAGAGGGAACCGTATTTAAACCGGATGGAATCTATATTATAAAAGGGGCAAAGAACCTTGAAAATGCGAAAAAATTCTTGGATTTCGCTACGAGTGAAGAAGCTCAGATTATTATGCAGGATCAGTGCCATTCACGTACAATCCGTAAAGATATGCCGCCGTCACCGGTTTTAAAATCATATGATGAGATCAAATCCATTAAAGATGATGACGAAGTTGTAAAAGAGAACAAGAAGGCTTGGCTGGATAAATTTAAAGACATCTATACTTCAGTGCAATAAACCAGAATCCGGGGCTGCCATTATTAGCAGCCCCTTCTAAATGGCAAAGGAGAAGATAATATGAGTGTTGGGATTAATATTCATAATGTTATAAAACGGTATGGGGATGTAACCGTAATTCCGGACTTATCGGTGGATATCAAAAACGGGGAATTTTTTACACTGCTTGGACCGTCCGGATGTGGTAAAACTACGCTTTTGCGTATGATTGCAGGGTTTAACAGCATTGAAGGGGGCACGATCAGTTTTGACGATAAGGTGATCAACCAGGTGGAAGCGCATAAAAGGAATATCGGAATGGTATTCCAGAATTATGCCATATTCCCGCATATGACAGTTCGGGAAAACGTGGAATATGGGCTGAAGCTGAGAAAAATACAGAAAGCGGAAATGAAGAAAAAGGTGGACGAAATTCTGGAAGTGGTTAAAATTGCAGAATACCAGGACAGACTTCCTGAAAACCTGTCCGGCGGCCAGCAGCAGAGGGTTGCATTGGCCAGGGCTATTGTAATCCATCCCAGCGTGCTGCTGATGGATGAACCTCTTTCCAACCTGGACGCAAAGCTGAGGATCGAGATGAGGGGGGCCATCCGGGACGTTCAGAAACAGGTGGGAATTACCACGGTATACGTAACTCATGACCAGGAGGAAGCATTGGCGATTTCCGACAGGATAGCGGTCATGAAATCCGGCGTGATTCAGCAGATCGGCGGTTCGGAAGAGATCTACACCAGGCCGTCCAACGTATTTGTATCCACATTTATCGGTCACAGCAATTTATTCCATGCCAGGATAAAAAAAGACGGCGGTATGCCTAAAGTCGTGCTGGCCAATGGTTATGAGATCGAAATGAACAATTTAAAAGAGGAAGTGCAGGAAGGGCAAAAAGCGATTGTATCCGTCCGTCCGGAAGAATTTTCTCTGAATCCTGGAATTGAGGCCAAAATTAAGACTAAAACATTCCTTGGAAAATATGTAAATTATACATTGGAATTCCCTGATGAGATGATACTGCCGGATCAGCCCAGCATTGAATACTCTCAGGATATAGGACATGCGGACCGGGTGTATGGGGAAGGAGAAAGCATTATGCTGAAACCGAACCCGAAAAAAATCAATGTATTTACGGAAGACGGTATGAAAAGTCTGATTAAGGATGTGAAAAATTATGAGTAAAACATCATCTTCTAAGATATGGAAATGGGATTTCTGGAATATAACCACGTTGGTTATCATGCTTTTATTTTTACTCTTCCTCGTTTATCCTCTTATTTCCCTGTTTGCAAGCGGTTTTCAGGAAGCGGAAACCGGCGCGTGGAGTATGGCTAACTTTTCCAAATTCTTTGGGAAGCGGTATTACTACGGCGCGCTGAAAAACAGCTTTGTTTTAACGATCTGCGTTACGTTCTGCGCGGTACTATTGGGGACGCCGCTGGCCTATTTTATGGCTACGTGCAAGATTAAAGGGAAAGGCCTGATTGAGATATTAATCATCATTTCCATGATGTCTCCTGCATTTATCGGCGCATATTCCTGGGTTCTTTTATGCGGAAGAAGCGGAATTGTTACAAAGTTTATGAAAAATGTATTTGGGATTCATACGCCTTCCATCTATGGATTCGGCGGCATGCTTCTCGTATTTACATTGAAGCTGTATCCTTTTATCTATATGTATGTATCGGGAGCGATGAAAAAGATCGATGCGTCCCTGATTGAAGCTTCGGAGAGTTTGGGCTGCAGCGGGCCCAAAAAGGTGGCCACAATCATAGTGCCGCTGATTACCCCGACAGTTCTGGCAGGAGGTATTCTTGTATTTATGAATGCGCTGGCCGATTTTGGAACCCCGATTCTGATCGGTGAAGGATATTTAACCATGCCGAAACTGATTTATACGGAGTTTATCAGTGAAACAGGCGGAGAGGCCAATTTTGCGGCGGCCATGGCAGGAATTATGGTTCTGATCACAGCTGTTATTTTTATCGCACAAAAATATTTTGTAAATAAAAAGTCATTTACCATGTCCTCACTCAGGCCGATTCAGGTAAAAAAGGTCAAAGGTATACGAAATGTCTTAATTCACATTTTTATCTACATAACAGTAGCGCTGGCCATGCTTCCTCAGGTTGTGGTCATCTATACCTCATTCCTGAATGCCAACCGGGCCGTTTTTTTGGAAGGTTATTCTCTGAACAGCTACCGCATGATCTTCTCCAATCTTGGAAAAGCGGTAAGGAATACGTATTTATTCGGTGGCGCGGCAATTATTATCATCGTTCTTCTGGGAATGTTTATTGCATATCTGGCCACCAGACGGCGTAATCTGCTGACCGGCTGCATTGACACCATAACCATGTTTCCATATATTATTCCGGGGTCTGTATTAGGTATTACGCTGCTTCTGGCTTTTAACCACAAGCCTATGGTATTAAGCGGTACGGCGGTTATTATGATTATATCGTTTGTCATCCGCCGGCTTCCGTATACGCTCAGATCCAGTGCTGCGATTCTCTATCAGATCAGCCCCAGCATGGAAGAGGCGTCCATCAGCCTGGGATGTTCACCGGTGAAGACCTTCTTTAAGATAACAGCGGTGATGATGATGCCCGGAGTTCTGTCGGGGGCCATATTAAGCTGGATTACGATCATCAATGAGCTGGGATCTTCCGTAATTCTGTATACAGGTAAGACTATGACCATGTCGGTAGCCATCTATCAGGAGGTTGTCCGGGCCAGCTATGGTACGGCGGCAGCGCTGGCAACCATGCTGATCCTGACGACAATTGTCTCTCTGCTCATCTTCTTCAAGGTGACCGGAAATAAGGAAATCAGTTTATAAAGCATGGCAGACTATGAAATGGATGGAGGAAGAGGTGAAAAATATGCAACATGATTTTGACTGTATTGTTGACCGGAGGTCATCGGACAGCGTAAAATACAGCCGGGGAGCCTGCCCGGACAACGTAATTCCCATGTGGATTGCGGATACGGATTTTGCGGCACCGAAAGAGATTGGTGAAGCACTGGCCAAAAGAGCGCTTCATCCATGCTACGGATATCCATTTGCCGATCCCGGATTCGCCCGGGCGGTAGCTGAATGGGAAAAGGTCAGATTCGGATGGCAGATAGAAGAAGAATGGGTTCTGTATGCATCCGGAGTTCTGCCATATATCACATTTATTTTGGAAACATTCAGCCAACCGGGAGACGGAGTTCTGATTCAGACTCCGGTTTATCCGCCGTTTCACTGGCTGGTAAAAAATAACGGCAGGAAATTAATCACAAATCCCATGGTAAGGGATGAATCGGGCCGTTATTTCATGGATTTTGAGGATTTGGAACGAAAATTCAGGGAAAATCAGGTTAAGGTGATGCTGCTGTGCAATCCGCAGAATCCAACTATGCGCAGTTTTACGGAACAGGAACTGAGGAAAGTTGGAGAGCTTTGTGTTAAATATAAGGTTCTGGTTATCTCCGATGAGATTCACTGTGATATCTGCTACCCAGGTTCCAGACATATACCATTTGCCTCTCTTTCCGATGAAATCAGCGGTATTACAATTACGCTGATAAATCCCAGTAAAACGTTTAATGTGGCGGGGCTAAGAGCCGGAGCAGCCATTCTGTCCAACTCTGATCTGAGAACAAAATTGAAGGAGACAGTGGTAAACCACAAAGGGGACAGCAGAAATATATTCGGCTCCGAGGCATTGATTGCAGCATATACAAGCTGCGGTTATTATGCGGATGAGCTGGTGGAATATCTTTATGAAAACTGCAGACTGGTGAAGGAGTACCTGGAACGGGAAATTCCTGAGATCAGAATGGCAAAACCGGAAGCCACCTATCTTTTATGGCTGGACTGCCGGGGGCTGGAACTGGGGCAAAAGGAACTCTGTGATTTCTTTGAACAAAAGGCAGGGATTTTGTTAAATGACGGGCTGACTTTTGGCGAGGAGGGCAGAGGATTCATGCGGATGAACGCAGCATGTCCGAGAACGGTTTTAAAAGAAGCTTTAGAGAGAATAAAATCAGCGGTGGTTCAGCTGAGAGAAAGATAAAACCAGGCTGCGGGCGGGGGCTTTTGCCTCTCGCTCACAGCCTGGCTTTTTGCTGTATTCCGGGCCTGTTACCAGCCCATTTTTGCTAAAATACTTCTTGCCACGCTGATTCCGTTTGCAGATGCCTGCTGGAGGCCGCGGGTTACAGATGCGCCGTCGCCGATGGCGCGAAGACCTGAAATGCTGGTCTCAAAGTCGGAATTCACAACCACTTTATTGGAATAGAATTTTACTTCTACGCCGTAAAGCAGGGTTTCATCGCTGGCGATGCCTGGGGTGACTTTGTCCAGGGCCAGAAGCATCTCCTTAATATCCACCATGATGCGGTGAGGGAATACTAAAGAAAGATCGCCCGGAACTGCATCTTTCAGGGTTGGAATTATGTTGTTGCGGCACAGACGTTCTTCCGTGGTGCGGCGTCCGCGCTGGAAATCGCCGAAGGTCTGAACCAGGATTTTGCCGTCGCAGAGCATGTTGCTGAGCTGGGCCACATGTTTGCCGTATTCGATTGGGGTTTTAAACGGCTTTGTGAAGTTCTTGGAAACCAGCAGGGCGAAATTGGTGTTGTTGGTTTTGTATTCTTTGGATTTATAGGCGTGGCCGTTAACTACTGCCAGGCCGTTTTCATAATATTCGGTTGCAACCTCTCCGGACGGGTTGGTGCAGAAGGTGCGCACTTTATCGTCAAAGGTTGGCGTATAATAAACTAATTTAGCTTCATAGAGGTTTTTATTTAAAAATTCCATGACTTCGTCGCGGACTTCCACGCGGACGCCGATATCCACGGTTCCTACCTGGGTTTCGATACCGTGGTCATTGCAGATGTGGCTGAACCAGTCGGAACCTTCTCTTCCGATCGCAGATACGATTTCATCCGCATAATAGACTTCGTCTTTGTCAGTGCGGACGCCTTTGGCCTGGCTGCCTTCGATGATGATATCCTTTACCATGGTGTTGAATTCCATATGGATTCCCTGGGCCAGCAGGTGTTCCTGAAGTCTTGTGTAAATCTTATATCCTTCTTCGGTTCCAAGATGGCGGATCGGGCATTCGATCAGCTTTAAGTTGGCCGTGATCGCTTTTCTCCGGATCTCCTGGATCTCTTTTTGCTTGTCAATTCCGTAAACATTGGTGTCTGCTCCGAATTTCAGATAGATATTATCGGATTCTTTTAAAAGCTCCACCGTCTTATCATAGCCCAGTATCTCGGGCAGATTGCCTCCTACGTCCGGAGACAGGGAAAGCTTTCCGTCGGAAAATGCTCCGGCTCCTGCAAAACCGGTGGTGATGGAACAGGGCTTACAGCCGACGCAGACTTTAGTTGTACGTTTCGGACAGGTCCTTTTTTCGATGGGACGTCCTTTTTCTATCATCAGGATCTTCATGTCAGGTTTTTCCTGAATCAGTTCGTAGGCGCAGAAAATACCGGATGGCCCGGCTCCGATGATGATAACGTCAAATTGATTGCTTGAATTCATTGACAACACTCCTTTCAAAATGAAAAATACCAACAGACCGTGTAGTAAGATACAGTGAAAAATCACTTATAGTCAACTATTACGGTAGTTGGTAGAAACGTTCAACCGATCTTGAACTTATATAAGCACAACAGTTAAATTTTATCATATTGTACCCTTTCATGCAAGGCAGGAAGCAAAAAATAATATAGTTTATATGATATTGCTGGCAAAGTGATTGTCGGAATGGTAAAATTAAAATAATTATATGAGATGCGGCAGTTTGGCGGGGGAGGCAGGAACTGCTGCTGGGAAAAGTGGACGATACGCTTTTAAAGCTTGGATAAAAGAAAGGAAACCATCGGCATGCAGGATCATTTTAAAGATATGAATAAGAGGCAGGAAGTGCTGCGTGAAGCTCAGACCGGTCTGTGGGTGATTGAACTGGATGAGGGGAAGGCTCCGAGAATGTATGCGGACAGCGTAATGATGGAGCTGCTGGGATTTGACCACACTCCAACGCCGGAAGAATGTTATGAGTTCTGGTATGAAAGGATCGAAGACGAATATTATCCGATCGTGCAGGCAGGCGTTGAGAAGATTATATCGGCCAACCGGGCCGAAGTTCAATATTCGTGGGATCATCCGCATTGGGGAAAGATCTATGTAAGATGCGGGGGAGTCAGGGATAATAATTATAAAGAGGGTTACTGCCTGAGGGGATATCATCAGAATATCACGGATACAATTATGCTGAAACAGGAATATGACACGGTGATTCAGACTTTAAATCAGAGCTACTGTGGGATATTCTTATGCAATTTAGAAGATGGTTCCTATAAGGTGATAAGGATACATGACCAGTTTAAAGAAGTGCTGATTCCTGACGGAGATTACCGCAAAGTGTTGAAAAAGTATGCGCAGATGTGGATTGCCGGGGACTATCAGGAGCAGATTCTGGAACTGGCTGAGGCGGGGAGCCTGAAGAAACGATTTGGTGAGGGAGAACGCCAGATAGAGCGTCTGTACCGGAATAAGGACGGAAACTGGCGCAGGATCAGGATTTTACGTTCCGGGCAATATACGGAAAGCCAGCCATGGGTGATTATGGCCTTTGATGAACAGGATTACGAAGTGGAGAAGATGGTGGATCAAGCCGGCGCTCAGGTTGCGGTTTCACAGATTTACCGTCTGGTTGTCAGCGTGGATACGGACGGAAATGGATATAACTGCATTCACGCTTCAAAAGAATTTTCCAGTCTTCGCCGTCATGGCAGCAATGAAGAGCTGCGCACCTATATGCTGTTTCGGATGCCTTTGGAAGACAGGCGTGAGTTTGAAAATATTTTTGACAGAGACAACCGCGCCTATATGGGCGGAGGCAGTAAAGATGGGACAATAAGAATGTGGGAGAGCGAAGGGGTTTTGCACTACTACAGCTACAGCGCTGTCCGGATTATGAAAGATATGGGAGAACGGATTCTTTTGACCCTCCGCAATATAGATTCAAAACGGCAGGAAAGACAGCGTGACAGAGTGCTTTCCAATCTGTGCCAGTGTTATTACTCCATTTATTTAATGGACTTGGACCGTGATGAGGAGGAACCCATCTGGCAGGAGGATGTGATTAAAACCAGCCAGGAATTTATGCGGGGAAAAATCTCCGTTTATTATGAAAAGTTTATTCAGAAACATGTATATCAGGAAGATCAGGAAAAGATGCGCAGGGCAGGAAGCGCGGAATTCCTCAGGCAGACGCTTTCTGAAGAACAGCCTGTATTTGATATTGATTTCAGGAGAGTCTATCCGGATCATTTGGAATGGGTAAGATCCCGTTTCAGCATTGCGGAGATTCAGGACGGCAGAGTGAGCAAGGTGATCTTTGCCAATATGAATATCAATGAACGGAAATTGGAAGAATTGGAAGAGGAGAAGAGAAAGAAGCTCTATTTTGAGTACCAGAACATTATCAAGGGCCTGTCTTCCTTTTATCATTCCGTATTTTATGTGGATCTGGCGGATCATACAGTCCAAGCGTTCAGCCATATTAAGGAAATCGCGGATTGCGTGGAAGAAAATGTCAGCTATATGACGCTGATGGACGCCTATAAAGAGCGGTTGATTAAAGGGGAAGATCAGGAGCGGTTTGCCAGGGAACTGTCTGCAGAAGAGATAAGCAGCAGGATTAAGAGCGGGGAAACCATTTATTATTTGGAATATAAGCGGGCCTATGGAACGTATTACGGATGGATGCGGATGCATGTGATTCTGGCCGAAAGCCGGAACGGGATTCCGGTAAAAGTGATTTTGGCTGCTCACAGCGTGGATGAAGAGAAGGAGCAGCAGGAGAAGAATAAGGCAGCCCTGGTGGATGCATATGAGAAGGCGAAGACTGCTAATGAAGCAAAAAGCAAGTTTCTGGCACAGATGTCACATGATATAAGGACGCCGATGAATGCCATCGTGGGAATGTCGGCTATTGCGGCCTCACATCTGAACGAACCGGACCGGGTTAAAGACTGCCTGGAGAAAATCAACATTTCCAGCACCCATCTGCTGTCCATTATCAATGAAATCCTGGATATGTCCAAGATCGAAAAGGGGCGGCTGGAGCTGGCAGAAAAACCGTTCAGCCTCAGGGAAATGATGGGCGAGATCAGTTCCATCTCCCGTGCGGATGTGATGAAAAAGAAACAGGAGCTTGTTTTCAGCGTAGACGGAGTCGTTCACGATACCGTGACAGGGGATGGAAACAGGATCGCACAGGTGCTTTTGAATCTGATAAGCAATTCGATAAAATATACGCCGGAAGGCGGCCATATCCGTGTTGCGGTAAAGGAAGTATTTGTCCGGTCAGAGGATAAGAGATGTTTTGTTTTTACGGTTGAAGATGACGGTATGGGAATGAGCCGGGAGTTTCAGCAGTATATTTTCGCTCCGTTTAGCCGGGCGGAAGAGGTAAAGGCAAAGCATATTCAGGGAACCGGGCTGGGAATGTCGATCGCTCAGGGCATTGTATCTGCCATGAAGGGAGACATCCGGGTGGAAAGCGAATTAGGTCGGGGCAGCCGTTTTACCGTCACCCTGTATCTTGGAATCGGGGATTCGGCGGAAAATGGCGCTCAGGAGACGGACTGCGTTCAGGCGGAACCGGATGACAGCACAAAAGCGAAGACTCCGGCATTGCACATTCTGCTGGCGGAAGACAATGAGCTGAATATGGAAATCGCCATGACGATTCTTCAGGAATCTGGGCTGACCGTGGACGGAGCCGTAAATGGGAAAGAGGCGGTTAAGCGCTTCTGCGCTTCCTGTCCGGGAACGTATGACGCCATACTCATGGATCTGCAGATGCCGGTTATGGACGGATACGAGGCGGCCAGGGAGATTCGAAACAGCGGTCATCCCCAGTCGAAAGATATCCCGATCATAGCCCTGACAGCCAATGCATTTGCGGAAGATATCGCAAAAACGATGACGGCCGGGATGAATGACCATGTGGCTAAACCGGTGGATTTTAACAAACTTCTGGCCATACTTCAGAAAAATATTGGTAATGAAAAGTAATGGGAAGCGGCCTTTACTTATAAAGCAGGAACTGATACAATGAAAAAACCAGCGTTAGATCCCCCTATACAGGGATCTAACGCTTAAAGTGTTGTGTAAATGACGGAAACTTAGAAGAATATAAGGAGTTTTTGATATGTATATTATAGTAGGGCTGGGAAATCCCACAAAGGAATACGAAAGAACCAGGCACAACGTCGGATTTCAGGTGATCGACGTGCTGGCGGACAAGATAAATACAGAGGTATCTGAAAAAAAGAATAAGGCGCTTTGCGGCAGGGGGATCATTGGAGGAGAGAAGGTTATTTTGGCAAAACCCCAGACATTTATGAATCTCAGCGGTGAAAGCGTGAGGGCGATTTCAGATTATTATAAAGTGGACCCGGAACATATCATAATCGTATATGATGATATCAGCCTGGAGCCGGGGCAGCTTAGGGTGAGGACTAAGGGAAGCGCCGGAGGGCATAATGGAATTAAAAACATCATCGCCCATTTGGGAACACAGGTGTTTCCAAGGGTCAGAGTAGGAATCGGAGAAAAGCCTAAGGGCATGGATTTGGCGGATTATGTGCTGGGGCGTTTTCCGAAAGAAGAGGCTCAGGTGATGGAGGATGCGTTTAAAGAGGCAGCAGAAGCCGTATGCCTGATGATTACAGACGGACCGGATGCGGCTATGAACCATTTTAATGCGAAGAAATGAGGTCAAAATGAGTACATTATTTGCAAATCCTTTGGCTGAATTAAAGGAATATGAGGAACTTAACAAGACGTTAAAACAGGGAAAAGGGCCGCTGTCCGTAAGCGGATGCATGGATTCTCAAAAGGTCCACCTGATGTCTGAGACAGCGGACAATCTGCCGTGGAAACTGGTGGTGACCTACGACGATTCCAGGGCAAAGGAAATCTATGATGATTTCTGCTATTTTAATCCGCAGACCTGGCTGTATCCGGCCAAGGACCTCTTATTTTACAGTGCAGATATTCATGGAAATCTGATTACAAAGCAGAGGATGAAGGTGCTGAAACATCTGCTGGAGGATCAGTCAGGAGTTGTGGTTACCACCTTGGACGGCTTGATGGACCACCTCATGCCGCTGCAGTTTTTAAAGGAACACGCCCTCACCGCTGAAACGGATCAGGATATCGATCTGGATGAATGGAAGGAAAAACTGACGCTTTTAGGATATGAGAGAATGGCCCAGGTAGACGGTATGGGCCAGTTTTCTATTCGGGGAGGGATTATCGATATCTTTCCGCTGACAGAGGAACAGCCGGTCAGAATTGAGCTGTGGGATACGACTGTGGATTCCATCAGAACCTTTGATTTGGAGAGCCAGAGATCCATAGAACAGCTGGAACGTATTTTGATCTATCCCGCTTCTGAGCTGGTGTTTAACAGGGCGCAGATTGAAGAGGGAGTTTTGCGCCTGGAAAAGGAAGCGAAGAAATATGAAAAGACCCTGAGAGACCAGATGAAGACCGAAGAGGCGGCCAGAATTAAAGGGATTATCAATGAGCTGGTGGAAGGCCTGAAAGAGGGCTGGAAATTCGGCGGGCTGGACAGTTATCTGCAATACTTTTGCAGCGACAGCGTCTCATTTTTGGATTATTTTCCGAAAAACCAGACCGCAGTCTATCTGGATGAACCGGCCAGGCTGAAGGAAAAGGGGGAAGCGGTTGAGTTAGAGTTTCGTGAGAGCATGATTCACAGGCTGGAAAAGGGATATCTGCTTCCGGGCCAGACATCCCTTCTCTATCCGGTGAAAGAGGTTCTCGCTGACTGTGTAGGGCCTTATTCCGTGCTTTTAACCGGATTGGAACAGAAATTGACCGGGCTGACGGTGAACAAGCGGTACAGCATTCAGGCGAAGAACGTGAATTCCTATCAAAACAGTTTTGAAATGCTGATTAAAGACCTGCAGCGCTGGAAAAGGGAAAAATACCGGGTGGTGCTTCTGTCGGCATCCAGAACCAGGGCCAGCAGGCTGGCCGGCGATTTAAGGGAATATGAGCTGAGCGCATTCTGCCCGGACGACGGGGAACTTCAGGTAAAACCGGGAGAAATCCTTGTAACCTATGGAAATCTCCACCGCGGCTTTGAATATCCCATGATTAAGTTTGTGGTCATTACCGAAGGGGATATGTTCGGCAATGAACGCAAAAAGAGGAAGAAGAAAAAGACGGTTTACGAAGGGAAGAAGATCCAGAGCTTTACGGAACTGTCGGTAGGAGATTACGTGGTTCATGAGGACCACGGACTCGGCGTTTATCGAGGAATCGAAAAGATCGAGCGGGATAAGGTGATTAAAGATTACCTGAAGATCGAATATGCGGACGGAGGCAATCTGTACCTTCCCGCCACCAGGCTGGATGGAATCCAGAAATATGCGGGAGCGGATGCGAAAAAGCCAAAACTCAATAAACTGGGCGGCGAACAGTGGAACAAGACGAAAACTAGGGTCAGAGGAGCGGTAAAAGCCATCGCAAAGGATCTGGTGGAGCTGTATGCCACCAGACAGGAAGTGGAAGGCTACCAGTATGGGCCGGATACGGTGTGGCAGAAGGAATTTGAGGAATTATTTCCATATGACGAAACCGACGACCAGATCGACGCCATCGAAGCGACAAAAGCGGATATGGAGAGCAAGAAGATCATGGACCGTCTGATCTGCGGAGACGTGGGATACGGAAAGACGGAAATCGCTTTGCGGGCGGCATTTAAGGCGGTTCAGGAAAACAAGCAGGTGGTCTATCTGGTGCCGACCACAATTCTGGCTCAGCAGCATTACAATACCTTTGAACAGAGAATGAAGGATTTTCCTGTCCGAGTGGATCTGATGTCCAGATTCCGCACTCCAGCACAGCAGAAAAAGACGTTGGAAGATTTGAAAAAAGGGCTTGTGGATATTGTAATCGGAACTCACAGAGTTCTTTCAAAAGATGTGCAGTTTAAGAATTTAGGGCTTCTGATCATTGATGAGGAGCAGCGTTTTGGCGTGGCGCACAAAGAAAAGATCAAGCAGCTGAAGAAAAATGTGGATGTGCTGACATTGACCGCCACCCCGATCCCCAGAACCCTGCATATGAGCCTGATCGGCATCCGGGATATGAGCGTGCTGGAAGAGCCGCCGGTGGACCGGGTTCCCATTCAGACATACGTGATGGAATATAATGACGAGATGGTGAGGGAAGCGATCAACAGGGAACTTTCCAGGGGCGGACAGGTCTACTACGTCTATAACAGGGTCAATGATATCGACGAGGTGGCGAATCATGTGGCGAAGCTGGTTCCTGACGCTACGGTTACATTTGCCCATGGGCAGATGAGGGAACATGAGCTGGAACGGATCATGCTGGATTTCATAAACGGCGAGATCGATGTGCTGGTTTCCACCACGATTATCGAAACGGGACTGGATATCTCCAATGCCAATACCATGATCATTCAGGACGCGGATCATATGGGCCTGTCACAGCTGTATCAGCTGCGGGGCCGGGTTGGGCGTTCCAACCGGACGGCATATGCATTTTTAATGTATAAAAGGGATAAGCTTCTCAGGGAAGAGGCTGAGAAACGGCTTCAGGCCATCCGGGAATTCACGGAGCTGGGCTCAGGCATTAAGATCGCCATGAGGGATTTGGAGATCAGGGGCGCGGGAAATATTCTGGGAGCCGAGCAGCACGGGCAGATGGAGGCCGTGGGATATGACCTTTACTGTAAGATGCTGAACCAGGCAGTCCAGGCGCTCAGAGGGCAGCGGACAGAGGAAGAGGACTTCGATACCTTGGTGGACTGCGATATCGACGCATATATTCCGGCGTATTATATCAAGAATGAGTATCAGAAACTGGATATCTATAAGCGAATCTCCGGAATCGAGACGGATGAGGAATATATGGATATGCAGGATGAGCTGATGGACCGTTTCGGCGACATTCCAAAGCCTGTGGACAATCTGCTCCGCGTGGCCAGCTTAAAAGCGATGGCTCATAAGGCTTATGTAACGGAAGTGAACGTGAACAGGCAGGAAGTGAAATTCACCATGTATGCAAAGGCCAATCTGGATGTATCGGGGATACCTGCGATTATAGAGGAGTATAATGGAGCTTTGAAATTCCAGATGGGGGAAACTCCGGGCTTTGTGTATCTGGATCAGAGGAACAAGAATAAAGACTGTGAAGCTATGATGGATAAGGCGAAAGAGATTTTGCAGCAGCTTTGTAAATTATCGGCGGGAAATGCTTAAAAACCGCTGAGACGCAAAATACACATGTTAGGAGGAAACTATCTATGAACATGACACTTCGTTGGTATGGGCCGGGGTATGACAGCGTCAGCCTGGAACAGATCAGACAGATTCCGGGAGTAAAAGGCGTAGTAACCACATTGATGGGAAAAATGCCGGGAGAAGTATGGACAAAAGAAGAGATTGCATCCATTAAGAAAGAGGTTGAAGGCGCCGGTCTTTCCATTATGGGCATTGAATCGGTTAATATTTCCGATGATATTAAAATCGGTACAAAGAAGCGGGATGAGCATATTGCCAACTATATCACCACGCTGGAAAATTTGGGAAAAAATGATATTCATATGATTTGTTATAACTTTATGCCTGTCTTTGACTGGACCCGTTCCGATCTGGCCAGAATGAGAGAAGACGGCTCAACCGTGCTGGCTTATAACCAGGATGTGATTGATGAGATTGATCCTGAGCATATGAGGGAATCCATAGAGAGGATGTCCCACGGTTTTGTTATGCCAGGATGGGAGCCAGAGCGGCTGGAAAAGCTGGCGAGTCTATTCGAAGCTTATAAAGAGGTGGACTCTGAAAAATTATTTCAAAATCTGGTTTATTTTTTGGAGGCAATTGGAGAAACCTGCCAAACATATGACATCCGCATGGGAATCCACCCGGATGATCCTGCATGGCCGATCTTTGGCCTTCCCAGAATTGTCCGCGATAAAGATACTGTCGTAAGGCTGTTAAAGGCAGTTGACCAGCCGTATAACGGAATCACCCTCTGTACCGGATCGCTGGGCTCCAACCAGAATAACGATATCTGTGAAATCATCCGTGCCGCAAAAGGAAGAATCCCATT
Source organism: Clostridium sp. chh4-2 (assembly GCF_002899675.1). Taxonomy (GTDB): domain Bacteria; phylum Bacillota; class Clostridia; order Lachnospirales; family Lachnospiraceae; genus CHH4-2. The sequence continues at coordinate 149,449 of NZ_PKUU01000016.1, forward strand.
TGCCCATGTCAGAAATTTAAAATATAACAGCAGCCGAGATTTTGAGGAAGCGGCTCATCTGTCTGCCGATGGTTCTATGGATATGTATGAGATTATGAAAACTCTGTATGAGACAGGTTTTGACGGCATTATGCGCCCGGATCACGGCAGAATGATCTGGGGAGAAGAAGCTATGCCGGGATATGGCCTGTATGACCGCGCGTTAGGAGCCGTTTATCTGGAAGGGCTTTGGGAAGCGATCGTTAAGAATGCAAAACAGAGGTGAAATCAACAACAGATAAGAGGTTAAAAAATATATTTAAATTAAAATAAAGAACCTGCGCAATGTATAAATTCCTCCAATTGACAAATACTACTTCCAGAAACGGAGAGTACAGTAAATGGAGGAATTTTTATGAAAGCTACAGGAATTGTAAGAAGAATTGACGATTTGGGCAGAGTAGTGATACCAAAAGAAATACGTCGGACCCTTCGTCTTCGTGAAGGTACACCGCTTGAAATATTTACAGACAGAGAAGGGGAAATCATCTTGAAGAAATATTCCCCCATGGTGGAATTGACATCATTTGCGACCCAGTATGCGGACGCTATGGCCCAGTCTACCGGATTGATGGTTTGTATCACGGACAGAGATCAGGTGATCGCAGTTTCAGGCGGGTCCAAAAAAGACCTGTTACAGAAGACAATCAGCAAACAGTTGGAACACCTGATTGGTGAAAGAACTACGGTTCTGGCTGCAAAAGATGAAAAAGGTTTTATTTCTCTGACTTCAGAAGAGATGGAGGGAATTACCGCTCAGGTGATCGTGCCTATTATATGTGAAGGCGACGCAATCGGTTCCGTTTCCATTTTGAGCCGAGAGCCGAGAGCCCGCTTTGGAGATACGGAAATGAAATTGGTCCTGACAGCCGCCGGTTTTCTCGGAAGGCAGATGGAGGGATGATATTGCCGCACTAAATCTTTATTTAACTGAGAAAGAAACGCCGGAAAGAAGGGGAAACCTGGGCGGGCGGCGGACATAGAGAAAGACAGGGGATTCGGGTTACGACCCTAAGTAATACTAGGCCGCCAAGAGCGGAAAAAGGCAGCGCGGCGCCATTCACGATGAACTCTTTATGACTTCATCGTTCAAGGGCGCCTCAAATACTGATTCGGAATTCAGTATTTGTCTGCCTTTTTCCACTCTTGCCGACCAAGTATCACTAAGGGTCTGCACACGATCCCCTGTCTTTCTCTATGTCCGCCGCCCGCCCAGGTTTCCCCTTCTTTCCGGCTGTTGCTTGGCTAGCTAAGTGAAAAAAGATTTAGTAGATGGAAGAGTAAGTTTTACATCAAGGGTGAAGGCATTTTCGGAAAAGCCTTGAGGATTTAATGTAAAGGGTGAGGTCATTTTGCGAAAAGCCTTGACGTTTAAAGTAAAACCTGAAGTCGTTTCTGAAAATCCCTTCATCATCTATGTAAATTTGTTTTTACTAAATACCGATGCAATAACATTGTTTTTAACCAGGCTAGCGAAAACCAGCACGGAAGCGGGATGCAGAATCGGGAGACAAAGGTCTGAGGGGCCGTCCGGGCCGGGGGAAGAAAGATACAGCCAAATGGGATCGTATGGAACCCCTGTAGTGCTACTTAGGTCCGTAAGGGCAGAACGAGGCAGGTAAAAACTGATTTCCGCCTCAGTTTTTAAAGCGCCGCTGAGCAGCGAAGTCA
>NZ_PKUU01000017.1 GCF_002899675.1 Clostridium sp. chh4-2
CCTGTCTCTTTTTGTCCTTGCGGGTCTTAGTACATCTTAGGGGCGAATCCCGAATCCCATTTCGCCGATTACTTCCGCCGCCCGCCTGGGCTTCCCCTTCTTTTCGGCGTACCTTCGCCGATTAAATAAAGATTTACAGCGGAATATTTATTGTGAAAAATGTTTTTGCAACATTTGGGATTTTTTAGTATAATGGGGAGAAACAATCAGAAGGAGATTAGTAATTATGAAGATAAAGGACATTTTAGGACAGGGAAAGCCTACACTTTCTTTTGAAGTGTTCCCCCCGAAAACAGAAGATAAATACGAATCCGTTGAAAAAGCGGCTTTGGAAATCGCAAAATTATCTCCTGCATTTATGAGCGTTACCTATGGAGCCGGCGGAGGGACCAGCCGTTATACGGTTGATATTGCAGCGGCGCTGCAGAACCAGTGCCATGTGACCCCGTTGGCCCATCTGACCTGTGTTTCCTCAACGAAAGAAAAAGTGCATCATGTTTTAGAGGAATTAAAAGAAAAAAATATTGAGAATGTTTTGGCTCTGCGCGGGGATATTCCGGCGGACGGTGCGATTGCGACGGATTACCGTTATGCGTCTGAGCTGATTTATGAGATCAAACAGTCCGGTGATTTCTGCATTGGCGCGGCGTGTTATCCGGAAGGCCATGTGGAATCGGTGAATAAGACGGCGGATATCCAGCATTTGAAGGAAAAAGTGGAAGCGGGATGTGATTTTGTTACTACGCAGATGTTTTTTGACAATAATATCTTATATAACTATCTGTACCGTATCCGGGAAAAGGGGATTACCGTTCCGGTGGTGGCGGGAATCATGCCGGTTACCAATGTGGCACAGATCAAGAGAATCTGCTCCATGTCAGGCACCTATCTGCCGGCCCGTTTTAAAGCCATTGTGGACCGGTTTGGAGAAAATCCGGCGGCTATGAAGCAGGCTGGTATTGCCTATGCCACGGAGCAGATTATCGATCTGATTGCCAATGGGGTGAACGGAATACATATTTATTCTATGAATAAACCGGAAGTGGCGGCTAAGATTCAGGAAAGTTTGTCAGAGATTTTGTAGTGAGAACCGCCGAAAACGGCAGAGTGAGAGGATAGCATGAGAACTGGAATACTTGAAGAGTTAAAAAAACGTATTTTATTCTGCGACGGCGGAATGGGAAGCCTTTTACAGGAAAACGGTCTTAAAGCGGGCGAGCTGCCTGAGACTTGGAATATCACACATAAGGAAGTTCTTTTAAATATTCACAAAAGTTATTTAGAGGCGGGAGCCGATATCATCACAACCAATACATTTGGGGCAAACGGCCTGAAGTATAATGAAAAAACGGATTATACGGTGGAACAGATCGTAACCGCCGCTTTGGAAAATGCAAAACAGGCGGTGGACGAGGTTTGGCGTTCCGGCGGAAAGCGGGGATACATCGCCCTGGATCTGGGACCTACCGGAAAGCTGTTGGAGCCCCTTGGAGAGCTGCCTTTTGAAAAGGCATATGAGCTGTTTCGGGAAAGCGTGGTCTGCGGGGCCAGAGAGGGAGCTGATTTAGTTCTCATTGAGACCATGAGCGACGGTTACGAGGCCAAGGCTGCGGTTTTAGCTGCGAAGGAAAATTGTGATCTTCCCGTATTTGTTACCATGATCTTTGATGGCAAGGGAAAACTGCTTACGGGCGGGGATGTGGCGGCCACTGTGGCGCTGCTGGAAGGCTTGGGAGTGGATGCGCTGGGAATTAACTGCGGATTGGGACCGGTACAGATGAAGGAGATCTTAAAGGATATTCTCCGGGTGTCTTCGGTTCCCGTGATTGTCAATCCCAATGCCGGGCTTCCGAGAAGCGTGAACGGGCAGACCATTTATGACATCAATGCTGATCAGTTTGCAGAGGTGATGAAGGAAATTGCGGGAATGGGCGCCTGCGTGATCGGCGGCTGCTGCGGCACCACCCCGGAACACATACGAAAGACGGTGGAATTGTGTAAAGATATGCCGTTACTGCCGGTAACCGATAAAAAGAGAACGGTGATTTCCTCTTATTCTCATGCGGTGGTTATTGATAAGAATCCGGTGATTATCGGCGAAAGGATCAATCCTACCGGTAAGTCCAAGTTCAAACAGGCCCTCAGGGATCACGATCTGGAATATATTCTGGATGAAGGCGTGGCTCAGGAAGAGCATGGGGCTCATGTGTTGGATGTGAATGTGGGGCTGCCGGAAATCGACGAACCTTCCATGATGGAAGAGGTCATAAAGGAGATTCAGAGCATCATTAAACTGCCCCTTCAGATCGACACTTCCAACATTGAAGCCATGGAACGGGCGATGCGGATCTATAACGGGAAGCCTTTAATCAATTCCGTAAACGGCAAGGCGGAATCTATGGAAGCCATTTTTCCGCTGGTGAAGAAATATGGCGGCGTTGTGGTTGCTTTAGCCTTGGATGAAGACGGAATTCCGGAAACGGCAGAGGGGCGGATTCGGATTGCAAAAAAGATTTATAAGAAGGCGGCTGAGTACGGGATTGGGCAGAAGGATATTATCATCGACGCTCTTTGTCTGACTGTAAGTTCTGACAGCAAAGGGGCTTTGACCACTCTTGAGACGTTGAGAAGGGTGAGGGATGAGCTGGGGGGCAAGACCATTTTGGGCGTGTCCAATATTTCCTTTGGACTTCCTCAAAGGGAAATCATTAACGCTTCATTTTTCACGATGGCGCTTCAAAATGGGCTGAGCGCGGCCATTATCAATCCGAATTCAGAGGCTATGATGCGGTCTTATTATAGTTTCCGGGCCTTGGCGGATTTAGATCCTCAGTGCGGCGATTATATCAGCGTTTACAGCGGTCAGACCGCTACGTTGGGCCAGTCCGCAGTGAAAGGCAGGGAAAATGATAAGAAAAAGGATCAGACGGGCGAAAAACAGGCGGATCTTGGTGAAATCATTATAAAAGGGCTGAAGGCACAGGCGTCTGAAGCAGTTAAGGAACTTTTGAAAACCAGAGATTCCCTGGATATTATCAATGAAGAGATGATTCCGGCTTTAGATGTGGTGGGAAAGGGCTTTGAAAAGGGAACCATGTTCCTGCCACAGCTTTTGATGAGCGCAGAGGCGGCGAAAGCGGCGTTTGAGGTGATAAAGGATCACATGGCGGTTTCCGGCCAGACCCAGGAAAAGAAGGGAAAGGTAATTCTTGCCACGGTTAAGGGTGATATTCATGATATTGGGAAGAATATTGTAAAAGTGCTTTTGGAAAACTACAGCTATGATGTGATCGATCTGGGAAAAGACGTGCCTCCGGAAGTGATCGTGGAAAAGGCAGTGGAACAGAAGGTTCCTCTTGTAGGGCTGAGCGCATTGATGACAACTACGGTTCCGAGCATGGAAGAAACCATAAAGCAGCTGAGAAAATCGGCGCCGTGGGTGAAGATCATGGTGGGAGGAGCCGTCATGACGGAGGAATACTCCAAAACTATTGGAGCGGATCAGTACTGCAGGGACGCTATGGCTTCTGTCAATTATGCGGAAGACGTGATTGTAAATAATATGCAATGAGGAGAATAACGGATGGGTTGGGAATTTGACTGGCTGTACTGCCTTCAAAAGATTCATACTCCATGGCTGGATCAGCTGATGGTGAAGATCACCAGCCTGGCAGACCACGGACAATTTTGGATTTTGCTGGGGCTGGCGTTTCTCTGCTTTAAAAAGAGCAGGAAGATAGGAATAGCGGTGATCGCATCCCTGATTCTGTCTGTTTTGATTGGAAATGTAATACTGAAGAACCTTGTCGCCCGCAGCAGGCCCTGCTGGATTGATGAGAGCGTGGCGCTCTTAATTCAAAATCCCAGGGATTATTCCTTTCCGTCCGGGCATACGCTGGCATCTTTTACCTCTTCGGTGAGCATTTGCTTACAGAACCGGAGGTGGGGGATTTTTGCGGTCGGGCTGGCGGTATTGATTGCATTTTCCAGATTATATCTGTTCGTGCATTTTCCGACTGATATATTAGGGGGAGCGGCGCTGGGAACGGCATCGGCTCTGTTTATATACTGGGTGATGAAACGGAAAGGATTGTTTTTGCAGAAAGAAGGAGGATGATCGTATGATCTTGAGAGGCAGTGTATTTTCTCAGATACTTCAGATGGATACGGGGATTACCATTGTGGTTCCGGATAAATACGAAGAGGGAAAAGAGTATAAGGCGGCCTATCTGCTTCACGGCCTGGGCGGAGGAAGCGGAAACTGGGTGGACCATACCATGCTCACACTCTATGCCAGAGATTATGATACCATATTTATCATGCCGGAAGCTGCACGAAGCTTTTATACGGATATGAAATACGGGCAGAAATTTTTCACCTATGTGGCGGAAGAACTTCCGATGATCTGTAAAACTGTGTTTCATATATCGGCAAAGAGGCAGGATACGGCTGTGATCGGTGCGTCCATGGGCGGATATGGGGCGTTAAAATGCGCCTTGTCCAAACCGGAGCAGTACGGATACTGCGCCGCATTTTCGGCGGCCTGTCTTTATCTTAAAGAATATCTGGATGAATACCGTCCGAAAGAAAAATGGGATGAGGTACGGGCTGCGTTTGGGGATCAGATGGTGATGGATTTTCTTGCTATTCATGGGGAAGAGCTGGAGTGGAAGCCGGAACATGAGATCCTCTGTCTGGCGGACCGGGCGGAAAAAGAGAAGGAAAAACCAAGGATTTATATGGCCTGCGGATATAAGGATTATCTCAGGGAATTTAATGTGAGATTTGCGGGAGAGATGAAGAACCGGGACTTTGACTTCACATTCGAGGAATGGGAAGGTCAGCATGATTGGTATTTCTTTAACCAGGCCCTTGAAAAGGCATTGAAATATAAAGACCTGCAATAGAAGTGCAGCAGTAATTATACAAGCTGTTGACGAAGCTTTAAAACTATGATAGACTGATGCCAAAAGATTTAAAGTATTGCCGTAACTACGGCAGAGAGGGGTGAAAGGATGAAATAATGATTCTTGCTTATGTAACTGCATGAAGAAAATGCGCGGTGAAAACCGTTTGTTTTTTCATGCCTGTATGCAAGAACGCTATTTCATTCCTGGTGCCCGGCATAAGGATTACCGCAGGTAATTTGCGGTATTTTGCGGCGGAAACCGACTGTGGGAATGAGCTTTCTTGCGGTCGTTTTTTTTATACCATAGGGAAGCTGCCATGTGGTATAAAAAGGCCCTTGGTGCCGGATCGCAATGCGGTTGTGAAGTATCATGCCGCTGTAGCGGTCCGCTCCGGGCGGAGAATCCCGCTGGCGGGATTCGTTCTTAAAGGAGGAATGCCTTATGTCGTTAATACAAGTATCCGATTTGTCTTTTTCTTATGAAGACAGTTATGATTTAATATTTGAACATGTGTCGTTTCAGATTGACACGGACTGGAAGCTGGGGTTTACCGGGCGGAACGGGCGGGGAAAAACCACATTTTTGAATCTTTTACAGGGAAAATATGAGTACAGCGGTACTATAACTTCCGGCACGGTTTTTGATTATTTTCCGTTTCCGGTGGATGATCCTTCGAAGGATGGGATTGATCTGATCTGCGGACTGCCTCAGGAGATTCCTATCTGGCAGGTTTTAAAGGAGTTTGATAAGCTGGGGCTGGAGGACGAGGTGCTGTACCGGCCGTTTAACACGCTGTCAAACGGGGAGAGAACCAAGGTGATGCTGGCGGCTCTGTTTTCCCGGGAAAATCATTTTCTGCTGATCGATGAGCCCACCAATCACCTTGATCTGGAGGCCAGGCAGCTGGTCAGCCGGTATTTGAACAGCAAGAAGGGATTTTTGCTGGTTTCCCATGACCGGGTCTTTCTGGATTCCTGCGTGGATCATATTTTGTCCATCAACAAGACGGATATCGAGGTGCAGAAAGGGAATTTTTCGTCCTGGTATCAAAATAAAGTCATGCGGGATGAATTTGAGCTTCAGGAAAATGAAAGGCTGAAAAAGGACATCAGCCGCCTGGCCGCATCCGCTAAGAGGACAAAGGTCTGGGGGGATCAGGTGGAATCCACCAAGATCGGCCGGAAATCCAGAGAAATCAATGAAAATATGCCGAACCGGGCTTATATCGGGGAAAAGTCCAGGCGGATGCAGCAGAGAAGAAAAAATCTGGAACAGCGCCAGGAACGGGCTTTGGAAGAAAAAACGGGTCTGTTAAAGAATGTGGAGCAGGTGGAGAATCTCAGGATCGAGCCGCTCATTTATCATAAAAAGCGGATGGTATCTGCAGAGAATTTGAGCATCCGGTATGGGGACAGGGAAGTGTGCAGCAGCATTGATTTTTCCGTGGAATGTGGGGAACGGGTTTCTCTTCAGGGCAAAAATGGATGCGGAAAATCCAGTGTTCTGAAACTGATATTAGGAGAGCCGGTTTCTTATGGCGGCAGACTGGAAGTGGGAAGCGGGCTGAAGATTTCCTATGTGTCTCAGGACACTTCATTTCTCAAGGGGGGTTTAAAGGATTATGCGGCCCAGTGGGGGATTGATGAAAGTCTGTTTAAGGCCATTCTCAGAAAATTGGATTTTTCCAGAGCCCAGTTTGAAAAAAGGATGGAGTCCTTCAGCGAGGGGCAGAAGAAAAAAGTGCTAATCGCCAGAAGTTTGTGTGAAAAGGCCCATCTCTATATCTGGGATGAACCGCTTAATTTTATCGATATCTATTCCAGGATGCAGATTGAGGAGCTTCTTCTGAAATGGAAGCCGTCTCTGCTTTTTGTGGAGCATGATGCGGCGTTTACGGAGAGGATAGCTACAAAGATAATACAGATGTAAGGGGGAATCAAAATACCATGGAATATGTGCCGGCGAAGACGATTGTGACGAAGACAAAAAGCTCGGAGTGGTTTGGAATGGATTATAATATGAATATCTACCGGGGCTGCTGCCACGGGTGCATTTATTGTGACAGCCGTTCGGACTGCTATAAAATCAAGGATTTTGATACGGTAAAAGCCAAGGAAAATGCCCTTTCCATCATCCGCGATGATCTCAGAAGAAAGGTGCGTACCGGAGTGGTAGGAACCGGGGCCATGAGCGATCCTTATAATCCGTTTGAAAAGGAACTTCTGCTGACGCGCCATGCGCTTGAGCTGGTGGATGCGTTTGGATTCGGAATCGGAATTGCCACTAAAAGCACGCTTTTATTGCGGGATATGGATATTCTTTGCGGGATCAAAGAACATTCTCCGGTGCTGTGCAAGATAACCATCACCACGGCGGACGACGGGCTTTCTAAAAAGATTGAGCCGGGCGCGCCGGTTTCGTCCCAACGGTTTGAGATGCTGGAACAATTGAGCGGACGGGGTATCTTTTGCGGGATTCTTTTGATGCCGGTTCTTCCATTTTTGGAGGATACGGAAGAAAATGTGTTGGAAATTGTCAGAAGGGCGCATGAAACAGGGGCTAAATTCATCTATGCCGCATTTGGGATGACGCTCAGGAATAATCAGCGGGAATGGTATTTTGATAAACTCAACCAGATATTTCCGGGACAGGGGCTGGCAGAACGGTATATGAAAACGTATGGAAACCAGTATGAGTGCCGCAGCAAGAGGGCGGCCGCGCTTTGGAAGAAGTTTACTGAGGAATGCAGGAAATATGGTATTTTGTATGATATGAAGGATATTATTCATGCGTATAAGAGAAATTACGAGATCTCACAGCTGAGCTTATTCGATCTTTAGCGGGAAGAAAAAAGAAGGAAGTGTCACGGGGATAAAAGCGGCTTTGCTTACCCGGACACTTCCTTTTTTAGCTGTTCATGGAAGCTTCATGCATCATTTGGATTTCTCTGGCGTATCCGTCCAGCTCATTGGGGGTTTCCAGATAAAATGGGAGGTCCTTCAGGGCGGGATGGTTGACAATCCGTTTCATGGCTTCGAAGCCGATGTGGCCTTCTCCGATTTTGGCGTGGCGGTCTTTATGGGCGCCTAAGGGATTCTGGCTGTCGTTTAGATGGATTGCTTTCAGGCGGGAAAGGCCCACCACCCGGTCAAATTCGGCAACCACCTCGTCTAAATGGTTTACTATATCGTATCCTCCGTCCCAGACATGACAGGTGTCCAGACAGACGCCCATGTGGCTGCTCAGGGTAACCCGGTCCAGAATCTCGCGGAGCTCTTCAAAATTTCTTCCGATCTCGCTTCCTTTTCCCGACATGGTCTCTAAAAGCACGGTGGTGCGCTGTTTGGGTTTTAAGATCTGGTTCAGCATATCTGCGATATAGCTGATTCCTACTTCCACGCCTTGCTTTACATGACTGCCGGGATGAAAGTTATAGCAGTTTCCAGGGGTGTATTCCATACGGCTTAAATCATCCGCCATGGTGTTGCAGGCGAATTCCCGCAGGCCGGGATCGGCGGAGCAGGCGTTTAAGGTGTAAGGGGCGTGGGCCAGAATCTTGGAAATATTGTGTTCCGCGGCGAAATCCAGAAATTTTTTAACGTCTTCCGGATCGATGGCCTTGGCATTGCCGCCTCTCGGATTTCTGGTGAAAAACTGAAAGGTATCCGCGTTTATTTTTACTGCGTCTTTTCCCATGGCGAGATAGCCTTTGGAAGAAGACAGGTGGCATCCGATTTTAATCATATAACATCCTTTCTAAGATCTCAGCTGCATCTGCGACCAGTTCGGCGCAGGGGCGTTTCTGGTAATATTCTTCTGTCCGCTCTGAAGGAACCGGCGAGTCGGAGTGCTGGGTAAGCCCCAAAAGCTCCCGGCAGATGATGCTGTCATTTTTTTCTTTGAACGCTTCTGCCAGATCCTGAACCAGCTGGTACTGGGCTTTTTTTCCGTCCTGGTCTTTGGGGTCCTCATATCCTTTTATCATTCCGGCGGCCATAAACATTCCGCTGACAGCTCCGCATACTTCCCGCAGCCGTCCCATTCCTCCGCCGAACGAGGAGGCCAGCCTGGCTGCCGTTTCTCTGTCAAGCCCGGTTTCATCGCAAAATGCCAGAAATACAGACTGGGCACAATTGTAGCCGGCCATGAAGTTTTCTTTGGCTTTTTCTCTGTGGTTTATCATAATTCCTCACATTCTAATGCTTTTTGCAACATTTCATTATTAAATTAACTGTTACTATTTGCAGCTTTGGCGGACCCAGCCATCCGTTCCGGTTTGGGCAGTTTTGCAGGAACTTTCCTGTGACTTTGCAGGGCATTAGCAATTCTTAACGCGCAGAATTTTTCGTTCAAGGGAAATGTCCACCTGTTTGAGCGTATGCGAGTTTGGACATTTCCCTTGGATTTTAGAAAAATCCTGCACGTTTAGAAATGCTTATGCCCGAAAACGGAACAGGAAAGTTCCTGCAAAACTGCCCAAACCGGAACGGACGGCCGGGTCCGCGGGAGCTGTGAATAGTAACAATTAATCAGTTTATTATATCATGAATTAGTTGACATAGACACCCCTAACTGTCATAATAACAATGATTTCATTTTTAACAGTTAACACGTTTACAGCTGGTTTTTGGCAGAAGGGAGATTAAATGAGTGTAAGAATTCTATCGGATTCCACGTCTGATATTGGACAGGAGAGAGCAAAAGAATGGGGAGTGACCTTGGTGCCCCTGAAGGTATTGTTCGGCGAGGACGAATACCGGGACGGCGTGGATCTGCCGCTGGAGCAGTTTTACGAAAAATTGGAACATGGAAGTACACTGCCCACTACCAGCCAGCCGTCGCCGGAGGAATTTATAGAGGTTTTTGAAGAGATAAAGGCTTCGGGAGATGAAGCCGTAGTTTTGACAATCAGTTCAGGATTAAGCGGAACTTATCAGAGCGCATGTCTTGCAAAAGAGGAGTGCGGATATGATAAAATCTATATTGTGGACAGCAAACAGGTGACACTTTCCCTTCAGCTGATGGTGCGCCGGGCGATGGAGTTAAAGGATGAGGGAAAATCGGGAAAAGAAATCGCCGATATAATAGAACAGGAAAAAGCACGGTTCCGGTTCTACGGCATAATTGATGATTTAACTTATCTGGAACGTGGCGGCCGCTTGCCAAAGACCGGCGTGGTGGTGGGGACGGCTTTGAAGCTGAAGCCAATCATTACGATTACAACAGATGGAGTTGTAAAGCTGATCGGAGTGGCAAGAGGGATGAACGGAGCATTTTCCAAAGTCCTTAAAATGGTGGAAGCCGCAGGAGGAAGAGATACAGATGAGGAATACTGCATCGGATATACCGGCGACAGGGCTGTGCTGGAGCCGCTTGAGGACTATCTGGAAGGTAAGGCAGATGAGGAAAAACGCCTTGTCAGTTCGATCGGAACAGTCATCGGAACTCATGGAGGGCCGGGCTGTATAGTGTTTGCATTTTCTTTAAAAAAGTGATATAGTTAGGAATATGAAATAAAATTACACGGATTTGAAGGACGATGAAAATGCAGGAGAGTAAAAGTGTACTTGGAACCTTGTGCTCCAACTATGATTTCTTTTTTGATGCGGAGAAGAAGATTGCGGATTGTATTCTGGAGCGGAAAGAGGAAGTGATCGATATGACGGTTGCCGAACTCGCTCAGGCCAGCGGAACCAGCGACGCTACCGTATCCAGATTTTGCAGAAGATGCGGGTTTAAAGGATTCCATCATCTGAAGATCACTCTGACCCGGGAACTGGCAGAGGGGCAGGGAAATGGAATTCAGGCGTATAATGACATTGACCGGGCGGATTTGGGACAGGCGCTTCAGAACATTTTAGCCAATAAGGTGGAAGAACTGAAACAGACCGTTGCCATGATGGATGTGAATAATCTGGAACGGATATTAAGAGCCTTAGAACACGCCAGGGTTGTGGAATTTGTGGCCGTGGGCAATACCATCCCGGTTGCCATGGACGCCGCTTATAAATTTAACCAGGTAGGCATTCTGGCCACTGCTGGTCCGGTCATTGAAACGCAGATGTCCTATGCTTTTAATCTGCAAAAAGAAGACGTAGTGGTGGTTTTATCCAATTCCGGTTATTCCAAGCGCCTTTTGACCCTGATCCGGGGAGCGAAGGAAAACGGGGCGACGGTTATCGCAATCACCAATAATCCGGATTCTCCCATCGCTCTTGCCAGCGATTATCACATCATAACGGCCACCAGGGAAAAGCTTTTGATGGATGATTTCTGTTTTTCCAGAGTTTCCGTCACCGCTGTGGTGGAGATGCTGTATCTGCTGATCGCAGCGAATAAAAAGGACGCCTATAAGATCCAGATGCGCAATGAGATGGCGATTGCGGATGATAAAATTAAAGAATAATTGATATTGTGAGGGATACTGAACAATTACGAATAATCTATAAAAAAGAGAAAGTTGTTGCATACTAAGTGCAGCAGCTTTTTTTATATCATAGGAAAGTGCTCCTATGATATAAAAAAGCCTTCCCATGCCAACTTTGTTGGCTATAGAATCGGAAGGCTGAACTACTGCAAAAAAATGCTAAAAAAAGGTAATTAGTGTATTGACGGATCGTGGAAAGTGTATTATTATAAATCCATGAATATGAAATAAAATTTCATTAAGTAAAGGAGTAGTGACATATGATTTACACGGTAACGTTTAATCCGGCATTGGATTACGTAGTAAAAGTAGATCATTTCACCCTTGGGAAAATCAACAGGACAGCAGAGGAACACATCTTTTATGGGGGAAAAGGGTTGAATGTATCGGCGATTCTTGCCAATTTTGGTTTTGAAACGACGGCGCTTGGATTTGTAGCAGGTTTTACAGGTGATGAGATTGAGCGGGGGGCGAAAAGCCTGGGATTTCAGTCGGAATTCATCCATGTGGAGAAGGGAATGTCCCGAATCAACGTGAAGCTCAAGTCTGAGGAAGAGACTGAGCTGAATGGAATGGGGCCTGAGATCACGGATCAGGACGTGGAAGAACTGTTCGGCCAGCTGGACAGGATCGAAGAAGGGGATGTGCTGGTTTTGTCCGGAAGCATACCAAAGACCATCAGTGACGACATTTATGAACGAATTATGGAGCGGCTTCAGAACAAGGGAGTTCGCATCGTTGTGGATGCGACCAAAGATCTGCTCATGAATGTGCTGAAATATAAACCGTTCCTGATAAAGCCCAATAATCACGAGCTGGGCGAGATGTTCGGAGTGGAGCTTCACGGGGACGTGCAGATAACGGAATACGCCAGGAAGCTGCAGGAAATGGGAGCGGGAAATGTGCTGATCTCCATGGCGGGAGACGGTGCGATCCTGGTCACAGAATCAGGTGAATTCCATAAAATCGGAGTTCCGAAAGGTGTTGTGAAAAATTCCGTGGGTGCCGGGGATTCCATGGTGGCCGGATTTTTAGCCGGTTATCTGGAAACGCAGGATTATGAATATGCGTTAAGGCTGGGAACTGCGGCCGGAAGCGCAACGGCATTTTCCGATGGAATAGCGGAGAAGGATTTTATTATGGAGTTGTTAAAACAGATATCATAGTCAGGAGGGTATTATGAGAATTACGGAGCTTTTGAAAAAAGACAGCATTGCGCTGGGCGTAAGCGCGTCTACAAAGGAAGAGGCAATTGACCGGCTGGTGGATTTGATGGCGGCAGGCGGAAGGCTGAATGATAAAGCGGGCTATAAAGAAGGCATTTTGGCGAGAGAAGCCTTAGGAAGCACTGCGGTTGGGGAAGGAATCGCCATTCCCCATGCTAAAGTGGCGGCGGTGAAAGAACCGGGCCTGGCAGCTGTCGTGGTACCGGATGGAGTTGATTATGAAGCGTTTGACGGCTCTTTGGCAAATCTGATCTTCATGATTGCGGCGCCGGACGGAGAGGCGGATACTCATCTGGAAGCATTGTCCAAATTGTCCACGCTTTTGATGAATCCGGGATTTAAGGACGCCCTGATCGCAGCGAAAACAAAGGAAGAATTTTTGAAGATCATAGATGATACAGAGTCTGAACGCTATGAGAAAGAAGAGAAAAAAGAGTCTCAGGAAGTGAAGGCAGAAGAAAAACCGGCCAAAGAAGGGTACCGCGTGCTGGCGGTTACCGCTTGTCCTACTGGAATTGCACATACATTTATGGCGGCTGAAAATCTGGAAAATACGGGGAAGAAGCTGGGAATTGCACTGAAAGCGGAGACTAACGGTTCCGGTGGGGCTCAGAATGTGCTGACAAAGGATGAGATCGCAGCGGCGGACTGTATCATCATTGCTGCCGATAAGAATGTGGAGATGGCCAGATTTGACGGAAAACCGGTGATTATGGTGCCTGTTTCGGACGGAATCCATAAGGCGGAAGAGTTGATTCAAAAAGCGGTGAGCAAAACGGTTCCTGTGTATCACCACGCCGGAGGCGGAGCGGCTGAGGTATCAGGAGGCGGAGACGGAATCGGCCGGACCATCTATAAACATCTGATGAACGGTGTTTCCCATATGCTGCCCTTCGTAATCGGCGGCGGTATCCTGATCGCATTGGCATTTTTATTCGATAATTATGAGATTGATCCGTCTAATTTTGGTAAGAACACGCCCTTAGCCGCTTATTTAAAGACAATCGGTGAACAGGCATTTGGAATGATGCTTCCGGTTCTGTCCGGTTATATTGCCATGAGCATTGCGGACCGTCCCGGTCTGGCTGTGGGCTTTGTTGGCGGACTTGTGGCAAAGATGGGAGCTACCTTTGCAAACCCGGCAGGCGGAGCGGTGAATGCAGGTTTCCTTGGCGCATTATTCGCAGGTTTTGTGGGTGGTTATATTGTAGTTGGTTTGAGAAAGCTGTTTAGCAAGCTTCCTAAATCTTTGGAGGGAATCAAACCGGTGCTTCTGTATCCGGTGCTCGGCATTCTGCTGGTGGGTGTGGTTACCACATTTATCAATCCTTATATGGGCATGATTAACGACGGGCTTACCGGCTTTCTGAACGGAATGGGCGGAACCAGCAAAGTGGTTCTGGGCATGGTTGTAGGCGGCATGATGTCGGTGGATATGGGCGGTCCTGTGAATAAGGCTGCATATGTATTCGGCACTGCCCAGCTGGCGGAAGGAAATTTCGAGGTTATGGCAGCCGTTATGGCGGGCGGTATGGTTCCGCCTTTGGCAATTGCGCTCTGTACTACATTTTTCAAGAAGAAATTTACGGATAAAGAGAGACAGTCCGGTATTGTGAACTATATTATGGGCCTTTCCTTTATTTCGGAAGGTGCGATTCCATTTGCAGCGCAGGATCCGCTCCGCGTGCTTCCGTCCTGTATCATCGGATCAGCGGTGGCCGGCGGGCTTTCCATGTTCTTTGACTGCACATTGAGAGCGCCTCATGGTGGAATCTTCGTGCTTCCTACTATCGGCAATCCGCTGGCTTATCTGGCGGCGGTTCTGATCGGTGCGGCAATCGGATGTCTGCTTCTTGGAGTTCTTAAAAAAGACGTGGAATAAGGATGAAAGGTTGTGCAGACCGGTTTTCATAAAAGCTTTTTTATTGCAAATGAACGGTAATTCCATTATAATGGTGAGCAGGCAGGGGAGCAGCCGGCGGCCTTGTGATGGAATTGGCCGGATGCATGAAACCTTGTCATTATTCGAATAAAATGCCGTGATCTTAGGCGGAATGAGAGGAAATCATGTATCAGTGTTGTATATTTGACTTAGATGGCACGTTGATTAATTCTATTTATGCGCTGACAAAAACAATTAACCTGACGCTGAATGAGTATGGATATGCGCCGGTTGACGATGCGCATACGAAAGTGTTTGTCGGCGACGGATATAAGAAATTTGTGGAACGGGCGCTGGTTTACAGCGGGGATGAGAAGCTTACCCACTATGAAGAGGCGCTTATCACCTATAACCGGTATTTTAAGGATAATTGTCTGTACCGGATCGACGCCTATGACGGCATCCGGGAATTACTGGATTATTTAAAGGGCAGCGGCGTTAAGATTGCGGTATTGTCCAATAAAGCCCATGAAAGAACGGTTGAAAATATAGAAACTGTGTTTGGCAAAGGATACTTTGATGTGATTTCCGGGGAAAAAGAGGGAGTGAACCGGAAACCTGATCCGGCCGGAGTGTTTGCGATTCTTCAGGAATTGGGGCTGAAACCGGAACAGGGATTGTACCTGGGCGATACCAGTACGGATATGAAAACCGGATTGGCAGCCGGGATAGATACGGTCGGTGTGACCTGGGGCTTTCGCGGCAGAGAAGAGTTAGAAGAATATCATCCTAAGTTTATCGTGGATGATCCGAGGGAAGTAATTGATATTATAAAGAGATAGAAAAAGGCTTGTGCGTTCGGAGATGTGATCCGAATACACAGGCTTTTTTCGTTTTTGATATGGGGAAATGCGTGAGTGAAGATACTGGTATTATAAGCATTTACTTATGAAAAAATGAAAAAATGCATATTAGACAAATAATACATGGAATATTATAATGCAGGTATAAGATTGATTCCGGAATTTCAGATCTTACATAACAATGGGGTGGATGGAGAATTGACAAATGACAATTCGATGGCGGCAATAAGGGCATTTATGCTGTGAGCTGATACTTCCGGTAGTATATCCGTATTTTAATTAAAAGGAGAGAATAATTATGAAACGGTTAAAAGAGGTCTATATTAAATCATCTGATCCATTTGAACGTGGTGTCCAGCACGGGAGCCAGATCAGAGAGGAACTTTTGAGTACCAGTGAAAATTATAAGAAATTATTTGAGAAAAAGGGATACACTTGGGAAGAAACATTGGATATGGCGATGGAATATGCGGACTATCTGGATGGGGAAATGCCGGAACTAATGCAGGAGATCAGAGGGATCGCCAGGGGCGCCCAAGTTGATTTGAGTCTGGTAATGGTGATGAATACCAGGTATGAACTTTTAAAATTTCAGAAGGGCCAGAATTATTTTGACAGCAATGAATGCACCTGTTATCTGGTAACACCGGAAGCTACCAAAGAGAAAGAGACGATCGGTGGTCAGAACTGGGACAATTCCGTATTCATCGGAGAAAATCTCTATGTGCTTCATATTGACGAGGAAAATGGAACGAAAATTCTGGGGCTGACAGAACCAGGCCAGTTGATTCGCAGCGGTATGAATTCCTACGGGCTGTCCGTGAACTGCAGCACGCTTTTGTCTAAAAAGGACCGGCGCGGGCTGGCTATACCTACTAACTTTATGAGGAGAAGGATACTGCAGTGCAAACGGCTGGAAGAGGCCCGCGCTCTTGTGGAGGGACTGAAGCCGTGTATCTCTATCAATTACGTTATTGCTTCCAGGGAGGGAGACGGATTTGTCTGTGAAACAAATCCGATGGAAAATTATATGATAGAACCCCACAAAGGAATTGTTACTCAGGGAAATGACATCAGAATAAATCCGGAAATCGAGCGTTTTATTCCGGCGGATGATACCCATGCGGTACATTTTCGCGGGCAGCGTCTGGATTATCTGCTGCGAAAAAAACAGGGAGAGATCACTCCTGAATATATTATGGAATGTCTGAAAGATCATGAGGGATATCCTGGGTCCGTGTGCAATCATACGGCTAACCGGGAATGTCAGACGATTGCTTCCATGCTGTATTGTTTGGACCGGGGAATTGCCTATATCTGTTGGGGAAATCCCTGCGAAGGGTCATATGAGCGGTATGAAATGTAATGAGTAAAGTTAAAAAGGTGATATAAAACATTTTCTATGTTTTATATCACCTTTTTTATAAAGAAAAATTGTTCACAATCAGCCTAATAACCAGAAACCTGCCAGGTACCCAGCTGGGAATGATGTCTGATCAGCTCGATGAAATCATTAGCCGGTTTTGTAAGATAGGCGTCTTTGCGGTAAATCAGACAAAGGGTGGATGTAACATCACTGCAGTCCAACATAAAATAAACGCCGGATTTCCGGGCCAAGGCGTGATGTTCCTGAATTAACGCAAAGCCAACCCCGGCTTCCACCAGCTGACAGATCATGGATTCGTCTGTCATGACAATGCGTTCCTTAGGCTCGAATCCGTATTTATTAAAGATACTCTGGTTCAGCAAGGTGTTTCTGGGATTCTTAATAAGGCGGATAAACGGTTCGTCTTTTACTCTTGACAGATCGATGGGCGGGCGCTTCGTCCAGTTGAATATTCCATTTGCTTCCTCTGCAATAGGGTGGTTTGGAGGAACGGCAAGGAGGCTGCAGTAAGGGAAAAGAGGCTCATAGACCAGCTGGGCCTTTTTGGCCGGAGAAATATTTGCGGTATCCATTACAAATGCAAAATCCACCTTTCCGTCCACCACGATTGTTTCAAAACCTAAGCTGGAATTGGTATTGATGTTCAGAACGATCTTAGGGTATAATTTCGTGAATTCGGGAAGGACGACGGGCAGAAACTGTGCCGCCCGCGCATGGGATAACCCGATATTTATGGTTCCGGTTTGTTCGCTTTTTACATCATCTAGCTGCCTCTTCAGATTTTCTTCGATGCGCAGTTCCTGCCGTATGCTGTCGATCAGAATTGTTCCGGCAGGGGTGAGCACCAGTTTCCTGTCTTTTCGCTCAAATATCTTAATCGCATGTTCCCGTTCCATATAGGCGATAATTTGGCTTAAAGCGGGCTGGGAGATATATAGTTCTTTTGCGGCTTCCGTAACCGACTGCAGTTCGGCTATCTTTAACAGATAACGCATCTTTTGAGTATCCATACGATCCCTTCCATAATCTGATTATTCGTCAAATAATTGTTCGCTGATAATCTTTACTGCGTCTGCGATGCAGTCATTGCAGGGGCGGAGCACTTTCTGGGTGTCCAATCCCTTTAATTCCCGGCAGACAAGGCTTCCGTTCTGCTCTTTGAATGCGTCCATACAGGCTTTTGAATTTTCATAGGATATGGCTTTGGAATTGGGCGCATCCAGATTGCCGGTGCTCAGTTTCAGGCCTGACAATACTGCTGCGGCTGAGATAGCTCCGCAGGTTCCGTCCGTGCTTCCCATTCCAAGGCCCAGACCTTCGGTTATGCGAAAGATGGTGGCTTCATCTAAGTCCACCAAATCGCTGAACGCACAGGAAACGGACTGTGCGCAGTTATATCCTTTGCTGTGTTTTTCCAGAGCAGTAAGTACTCTTGCATCGATTGAATCTTTTGTCATGATTTCCTCTCATTCTTTCCGGTATATTATTAAGTGTTCAGAACCAAATAAGGTTATTGAGATGAAGTTTATGATAACACCGGGGAAGAAAAATGTCAATTTTCGGTTCGGTTTTCCATTTAAGATTCGGTTGGCAAGACCTTTTGGCAATCGAATCTATTTAAATATGAAATGTTTAATCGTATAGATCGCTTTCATAAATTACTGCCTGATTTTTACCCGCTTTTTTGGCTTCATAAAGTGCGATGTCCGCACAGTTATACAGGGTATCGAAATCTGTGCCGTCTCTTGGAGCCAGCGCAATTCCGATGCTGACGGTTACATTTTCCCATTCAGGAATGGAACGCAGAGAAGTCTGAATGGCGTAGGTGATCCTTGAAATGTGGGTTTTTACGTTTGAAATTGATTTGATGTGGGGCAGGTAGATGACAAATTCATCTCCGCCCAAGCGCCCGATGATGTCAGTGCTTCGGTTATTGGATTTAAGAATTTCTGATATGTGGGAAAGCAGCTGATCTCCGCAAGGGTGCCCATAGGTGTCGTTGACCTGCTTAAAGCAGTCCAGGTCAATGAGCACAAATGCATCTGAAATCCGGTTGTCCTGTTTTTGAAGCTGGCAGATCGATTGGTGTTTCAGGGTGTGCTGTATTTTTGTTCTCAGCGCCCCTCTGTCGTATAGTCCAGTCAGATCATCGCATCGCAGCGCCTTGTTCTGGATTGAAAACCACTCCGCCATTAACAGATAGGACAGAAGGGGGACGGTGATCAGAATAATCAGCGCTATCGCGGCTGCAATGGTAATCGGATGATTTAAAATAGACATAATATCCTCCTGCAGGCGAGTTAATTCTCATAGTATACCACAGGCATATTTATTTTTATAGGAAAAGAGGTCGTCAAATTGCGACAATGGAAGATAAAATAGGAAGAAACACAGAAGTAAAGAAAGTTCCCACTTGATTAATTTATAAAATACTATATAATGTATACGAGACACATTTATAATTATGCATTTGTTCTGTATATTTAAGGAAGAGAACGGATGAAGTAAGAGGAGGATATGTTATGAAAAAGAAAATTTTCGCTTTCGCCATGGTGGTATGCATGGCAGCATCTATGGCAGCCTGCGGCAAGAAGGACAATAAGCTGGTTATGGCAACGAACGCAGAATTTCCGCCATATGAATATCATGAGGGAGACGAGATCGTAGGTATTGACGTTGAGATCGCAAAAGCCATCGCTTCTGAGATGGGCAAGGAATTTGAGATTTCCGATATGGCGTTTGACTCCATTATCCCGGCCGTACAGTCCGGCAAGGCTTCTTTTGGAGCAGCAGGTATGACTGTTACTCCGGAGCGTCAGGAAAATGTTGATTTCTCTGATCCATATGCAAAAGCAACCCAGGTTATCATCGTACAGGAAGGCAGCGAAGTAACAGGACCTGCTGACTTAACAGGAAAGAAGATCGGCGTTCAGCTTGGTACCACCGGTGATTTATATGCTACCGATGAGTTCGGCGATGACGGTGTAGACCGTTACAATAAAGGATTTGAAGCTGTTCAGGCACTTCAGCAGGGAAAAGTGGACGCGGTTATCATCGACGGCGAACCTGCAAAAGTATTTGTAAGCGAGAATGAGGGACTTGCAATTCTGGACGAGGCATATACGGAAGAAGAATATGCGATCGCAGTGAAAAAAGGCAATAAAGAGCTGGTGGACGGAATCAATGCGGCAATTGCCAAATTAAAAGAATCCGGCGAACTGCAGAAGATTGTGGATAAATACATTTCTGCTAATTAATAAATATCTGATAAAGGAAGTTTACCATGTGGGAAAATTTTAAACGGGCACTCTATCTCAATTTCATAGAAAAAGAGCGTTGGAGATACATTACCGACGGTTTAAAGGTTACATTGACGGTCACATTTTTTGCGGTACTGATCGGTATTGTACTGGGTTTTCTGATTGCTATGATCAGGTCTACCTATGAAAAGACCGGAAAACTCAAAATTCTGAACGTACTTTGCAGCATCTATCTGACCGTAATCCGTGGAACACCGGTTGTTGTGCAGCTGCTGATTATCTATTTCGTTATTTTCGGAAGCTTTAATATTAATAAAGTGATAGCGGCGGTGCTGGCATTCGGCATCAACTCGGGCGCTTATGTGGCGGAGATTTTCCGAAGCGGAATCATGTCCATAGACGCTGGGCAGTTTGAGGCGGGAAGAAGCCTTGGTTTTAATTATTCTCAGACCATGTGGTATATCATTATGCCTCAGGCATTTAAAAATGTTCTTCCGACCCTTGGAAATGAATTTATCGTACTTTTAAAAGAAACTTCAGTAGCCGGCTATATCGCCCTCCAGGATCTTACAAAAGGGGGAGATATTATCCGAAGCCGTACTTATAATGCATTTCTGCCCCTTATGGCAGTGGCGGTTATCTATCTGGTGATGGTAATGGTATTCAGCTACTTTGTAAAATGTCTGGAGAGGAGGTTGAGAAAGAGTGAGCGGTAATATGGAACAGCCTTTAATCCAGGTAAAAGTGTTAGGAAAGAGTTTTGGAAATATGGATGTATTAAAGGGAATTTCCGTGGACATCCATCAGGGCGACGTGGTATTTGTGGTGGGACCGTCCGGTTCCGGAAAGAGTACATTTCTTCGCTGCTTAAACCGTTTGGAAGAACCTACATCCGGCCATATATTTTTCGAAGGCGTGGATATTACGGATCCTAAAACGGACATTGATAAACACCGTCAGCGCATGGGAATGGTTTTCCAGCAGTTCAACCTGTTTCCCCATATGACGATTATGAAGAATCTTACGCTGGCTCCCATGAAGCTTCAGGGCGTGTCCCAAAAAGATGCAGAAGCTACGGCTTTACAGCTTTTGGAAAGAGTCGGCCTGGCCGACAGAGCCGAGGCATACCCGAACCAGCTTTCCGGCGGGCAGAAGCAGCGTATCGCTATCGTGCGCGCCCTTTGCATGAAGCCAGACGTGATGCTGTTCGACGAGCCTACCTCAGCTTTGGACCCGGAGATGGTAGGAGAGGTTCTGAATGTTATGAGGGACTTGGCGGAAGATAAGATGACCATGGTTGTGGTAACTCATGAGATGGGATTCGCAAGAGAAGTAGCGACCAGGGTTATGTTTATGGATGAAGGATATTTTATGGAAGAAAATAATCCTAAGGATTTCTTCGAGCATCCGCAGAATGAGCGGTTAAAGGGATTTTTAAGTAAAGTTTTATAGTTTGATAAGATCAGGAACCTTATGGAAACAGCGGGAGGCCGGGATAGAAGCTTGGCTGTTGGGACATGAGGGGCCTGATTTTTTTGTTGAATGGGAGGAGGAGAATATGGATGGGAGTGGAGTGATGGGGGATTTTTAAGATGACATGCTGATGTCATGTTTGGTATGGTATTTTTTACATAGATCATTTTACATCGATCGTGAAGGCATTTCGGAAAATGCCTTCACGCTTCATGTAAATAAAGTGGAAAGAAGGGTGAATATGGCAGTATATGATTTCAAAAAAGAGTTAAAAGAATTGTATGTTCCCAAAATACAGCCATCCGTGATAAACGTGCCTCCCGCACAGTTTGTGGCTGTACGGGGCAAGGGAAATCCAAATGAAGAAAACGGCAGTTATCAGAAAGCGGTAGGCATTCTCTATGCGGTTTCCTATACCATCAGAATGAGCGGTAAGAGCGGTCATGGAATCGAAGGCTTTTTTGAATATACGGTTCCTCCTTTGGAAGGCCTTTGGTGGATGGAGGATGAGAGCGTGACCATCGATTACCGAAATAAAGAGGGCTTTTGTTGGATTTCCATGATCCGTCTCCCTGATTTTGTGACAAATGATGTTTTTAACTGGGCGAAAGAGGAAGCGGCCGGAAAAAAGAAAATCGATACAAGCTCTGCAGAGCTGTTTCTGTTTAATGAAGGACTGTGCGTCCAGTCCATGCATCTGGGCAGTTACGATGATGAGCCGGCAACGGTTCGGGCTATGGATGATTTTTTAGAGCAGAATGGATACCGCAATGATCTTACCGGTGAACGGAGGCATCATGAGATCTATTTAAGCGATCCAAGGAAAACGGCTGCTGAGAAATTGAAAACAGTGATTAGGCATCCGATTGTAAAAATATAGAGGTTATTGTTCGTGTGGAGTTGGGATTTTCCTTTTTGGGGAAGGAGGTTCCGGCTCCTTTTATGGTCTTTTGGTTCGTGATGGATCTATCAGAATTACTGAGTTTTTTTCTATGATAAATTTCCGTGTTATTTCAATACTGTGACGTGGTTATTTATATTAAATCGTCAGGGCATTTTTTGAAATGCATTGGGCTTTAAAGTAAAACGTGAAGTCATTTTTCAAAATGCCTTCACCCCTTATGTTAAAATACGGGAAAGATACTTTTTAGAAATCTTAAAAGATTCTAAAGAGTGGTAAACAATTCGTATAAAGCCTTGATCTCTTAAAAGAATAGGTATATCTTTGTTTATATATCCTGAAAAGGAGGGATAATAATGGAATACCTGGTTGTTTATACTAGTATAACAGGCAACACGGAAAAGATTGCCATGGAGATATTCGAGACTCTTCCGGGAAAGTCAAAAGACATTCAGAGAGTGGAAGAAGTGGAGCATGATGAGGCTGATTTATACTTTGTCGGTTTCTGGAATAACAGGGGAACATGCAGCAGTGAGATCATGGATTTTTTGGGAACGCTTCATGGAAAGCAGATCGCATTATTCGGCACATGTGGGATGGGGCAGGATTCGGAATACTATAAAAGAACGGCCAATCAGGTGGCGGCTTTTATACCGGACGACAGCATTTATCTTGGCAGTTTCCTTTGTCCGGGCAAGATGCCGCCTCAAGTATTGGAGAAGTACAGGCGCATGCAGCGGATATCGGATACTCCGCAGATGAGAAAGATGATTAAAAACTATGAAGAAGCCATGCTTCATCCGGATCATGAAGATCTGATGAATGCAAAAAAGTTTGCAAATGAAATATTGCAGAAGAAGGGAAGTTATGAGTATGGGAATACAAGAGGATAAGAAACCGGGAAGTCCTAAAAAGCCCTGGATCTATTATTACACCATTGTTATGATTGTGACGCTGCTGCTGAATCTGCTGGTGGTGCCCTGGATGACGGAGCGGTCCATCGTACAGGTGGGATACAACGATTTCTTAAAAATGGTGAATAATAAGGAGATCACCTGGGTGGTCCGGGGCAATGACCAGATTACATTTGGCGCTGAAAATGAAAAGGGAAAAGAAGTTACCTATAAGACCGGTACATGGCCGGACGCAGAGCTGGTTCAGCGTCTGGAAAGCGCAGGCGTTAATTTTTACCAGGAAATTCCACAGAAGGCGTCTCCGTTTGTAAGCTTTATTATGACATGGATTATGCCGATTCTGATGTTTGTGATTATAGGACAGCTGATGGGCCGGATGATGCAGAAGCGGATGGGCGGCAGCAATGCCATGACCTTTGGAAAATCCAATGCGAAGATTTATGCGGAATCGGAAACAGGGAAGACCTTTGCGGATGTGGCCGGGGAAGAGGAGGCGAAGGAAGCCTTAAAGGAGATCGTGGATTTCCTGCATAATCCTCAGAAATACACGGATATCGGCGCTGTTCTTCCAAAAGGAGCTCTTCTTGTGGGCCCTCCGGGTACCGGTAAAACGCTGCTGGCAAAAGCGGTGGCAGGGGAAGCAAAAGTGCCGTTTTTCTCCATTTCCGGTTCTGAATTTGTAGAGATGTTTGTCGGTATGGGTGCCGCTAAGGTCAGAGACCTGTTTAAACAGGCCAATGAAAAAGCGCCTTGTATCGTATTTATCGATGAAATTGATACCATCGGCAAAAAGCGTGATGGAGCCGGTATGAGCGGCAATGATGAGAGAGAGCAGACTTTAAACCAGCTTTTAACCGAGATGGACGGTTTCGACGGACGAAAGGGCGTGGTGATCCTGGCGGCCACCAACCGGCCAGAATCCCTTGATAAAGCGCTGTTGAGACCGGGCCGTTTTGACCGGAGAATTCCTGTGGAACTGCCGGATCTGAAAGGGCGTGAGGCCATCCTGCGCGTTCACGGAAGAGATGTAAAGATGTCCGATGATGTGAATTATAACGGAGTTGCAAGAGCCACATCAGGAGCCAGCGGTGCGGAACTGGCCAATATTGTCAATGAAGCCGCATTAAGGGCCGTAAGAATGGGCAGAAAAGTGGTGAATCAGTCCGACTTGGAAGAAAGCGTGGAAACGGTTATAGCCGGATATCAGAGAAAGGACGCCATGGTTTCTGAAGAGGAGAAGAGGATTGTAGCTTATCATGAGGTGGGGCACGCTCTTGTGGCCGCCTGCCAGTCCCATTCGGCTCCGGTTCATAAAATCACTATTATACCGAGAACTTCTGGAGCGCTGGGATATACCATGCAGGTGGAAGCCGGAGAACGGTTCCTTATGAGTAAAACGGAAGCATTGAATAAGATCGCCACATTTACCGGCGGACGTGCGGCTGAGGAATTGATCTTCCATTCCATTACCACAGGAGCATCCAATGATATCGAACAGGCGACAAAGCTGGCGAGAGCTATGATCACCAGATATGGAATGAGCGATCAGTTCGGTATGGTGGCATTAGAGACTGTGGGCAACCAGTATCTAGGCGGTGATACGTCCTTAGCATGTTCCCCTGAAACCGCCAGAATTATTGATGAGGAAGTGGTACGGGTTGTGAAGGAGCAGTACGATCGTGCCATG
This sequence comes from Clostridium sp. chh4-2, assembly GCF_002899675.1. Lineage (GTDB taxonomy): Bacteria > Bacillota > Clostridia > Lachnospirales > Lachnospiraceae > CHH4-2. The sequence goes on from NZ_PKUU01000017.1 coordinate 24,931, forward strand.
GAAATCCTGAAAGAGAATGCGGCCAAGTTAAATGAACTGGCCGGATACCTGTTAGAGCAGGAAACTTTGACAGGGGAAGAATTTATGGAGATTTTGAACAGGTAAATAGAATAGATCGGATATGCAGCCGGCCCGGGAATGATTTTCAGATAATCATTCCCGGGCTTATGTTTTGCCCGGCATTCCTCCGTCACGTGTCACGTTTTATAAAATATTGGCTTGCTTTTTGCTATATATCAATTAAACAATCTATGGGATGGAGGAAAAATATGAAAGATATGATGCTGGTAAACGGCAGGATGCCGACGAGCACGCCGGAAGCTCAGGGAATTCCGTCCTGGGCGGTGAGCAATTTTTTTGAGCGGATGAAGCGGGAAGAGCTTGAACTGCACAGCATTCAGATTGTGAGAAACGGCAGTCTGGTTGTGGATGCGGTGGCGGCTCCTTATACAAAAAACAGCTTTCACCGGATATTTTCTGCGGCTAAAGGTGTTGTGGCTACCGGTATGATGTTTGCGGTTCAGGAAGGTTATTTTAATCTTGATGATCTGGTGGTGCCGAAACTTCCAAAAGAGTGGATTCCTGAGGATTTAGACGAGCGGTGGAACCGGCTTACCATATACCATTTGCTTACCATGAATACAGGACATGACTGTGATACGCTGTTTCAGATGTGGGGGAAAAGCGATTGCTGGATTAAGACGTTCTTTGAAGTGCGTCCGGCCTATGAGCCGGGGACGTATTTCCGGTATGATATGGGGGCGCAGTATGTGATGAATGAATTGATCCGTCTGGCTGTGGGAATGGATTTGGGAGAATATCTGACTCCGAGAGTATTTGAACCCTTGGGCATTGAATTTACTAATAATTACACGGAGCCGGAAGGGCTGTTTTTTTCTTCCACCATTCAATTCCACCCGGATGCACTGACAAAGCTGGCCCAGTTTTATCTGCAGAAAGGTTCCTGGGAAGGAAAACAGCTTTTGCGTGAGGACTTGGCGGTAATGGCAGGGATGCACCATTCTCCCAGCCATCATTACAATGATGCCAATTCGGGGCAGCCGGATTCCAATTCAGGCTATGGTTTTCATATGTGGAGAAACCGGGTGGGCGGTTTCCGTTTTTCCGGCGGACAGGGGCAGTTCGGTATCGTGCTGCCGGATCAGAATATGGCTGTGGGAATCATGGCTACAGAACATAAAAACCGCCGTATCCTGGATGTGTTTTTTGAAGAGATATTCCCTCACCTTTATCTGATGCCGAGGCAGGAAGATCCTCAAGCATATGAGACGATGACAAGGATGTGCGGGGAGCTGAATCTGGCTCCGGATACGGGGATATTTGAGGATACGGCGGCTCAAATGGTGCAGAACAGCAGATACAAGCTGGAAGAAAATGAAGTCGGACAACAGGAGATCGGCTTTGAATTTTTAGACGGTGAAGTGCGGATTCATTCTGTTTGGAGGAATAAAGAGACGGAGTTTCGCTGCGGCACAGACGGCCACTGGATCAAGAATCCGGGTGCGGGTTATCTGCTGAATAAAAATGACCCGGATCACATTGCGGATCTGGACCGGATTTTTTATTATGACGAATGGGAGACCATGCTGAGCGGAGGCTGGGAGAGCCCGGATACATTTGTATTTACGCTGCGGAGCGATTCCCTGCTCTGCGGTTATACATATAAATGCCGTTTCCTTGGCGATGAGATTGAGATATCCATACCGGATCATGCAGTTGTGCCGAGAAAAGAGGCTGACAAAACGGTAATGCATCAAATCACCGGAACCCGGATCTGATAAAGGAAGGTGAAATATTCATTTCAAATGAGAAATGAGTGTTTCACCTTTTTGCTCTTTCAGGAATGATGAGGGAATGAATGATTGATTTCATATCATGTTGACAGTGAAAAAAATCGCGTTTAAGATTAAATTAGATAAAAGAGGGGAACGGGGCGATAAGCGTATGACAAAATTATTATACATGCTGACTGAGGATTATCTGGAAGAGCCGATTTATAAAATAGCGGAAGAAATAGGAATGGAAGTAATTCCCTTCCGTATTGCCAGAGATGCGGCCAACGAAGAAATAAAGGCCTATGTCAGCCAGTGGGAAGATATGGGAGTTGATATTATCCTGTGCCGGGGAAGCTGGGCCAGCCGGATCAGTGAAATGGCAAAAAGGGCCTATGTGATGCCCGTGAAATTCTCTTTTGAAACAACAATTGCAATCCTCTGCGGCTATAAGAAGAATAATCCCGGATTTTTCGGTGTGGAACGGAAAAAAGTGCTGCTCATTTCCAGTTACAAACTGCCTCTGAATATGGAAATTCTGGATGAATTGTTTAATGCGGAATTTGTAAATGTGTGTTTTAAAGGCCGGGAAGTGAGTGATGACATGATCAAACTGGCCCGTGGATTTGATCTGGTGATCTGCGGAAATAGGCATAATGCGGTGATGAAGAGGCTGGGAATCAATTCTTACTATCAGGTGAATCCCGAAATCCAAACTCTGCATGATAATTTTATGATGGCGGATGTCCTGGCCCAGTCCAGAAAGCAGCTTCAGGAGAAGAATGATGAGATACAAAACATTCTGGACAACAGCTTTAATGCGGTTATTTCCATGGACCGGGATGGAATCATACGGCAGGGCAACGGACAGTTAAAACGGTATTTTAAGCGGGATTTAAACGATATTATCGGGAAAAGCATTTATGAGTTCATACCCAGCCTGGAGCCCGGTTTGGTGCAGAAGGTAGTGGATACAGCCACCGGATTTTACGGGGAACTGGTGGAGTTTGACAACCGTATATTAGTTATGAACAGTTTTCCCATTTATACCAAGGGATCGGTCAGCGGCGCGGCCCTCCATTTTGAAGAGCTGAGGCAGATCGAGCGGGTGGAACAGAAGATCAAAGCCGAATTTTATAACAGGGGCCTAGTGGCCAAATATAACTTTGACGATATTATCGGTCAGTCTGAGAAAATGGAGCTGGCCAAATCTTATGCCAAAGAATTCGCCAAACACAGTTCCAATGTGCTGATCTATGGGGAGAGCGGAACGGGAAAAGAGTTATTTGCGCAGAGCATCCATAATCAGAGTTCCAGGAAAAACGGGCCGTTTGTGGCGGTCAACTGCGGAGCGCTTCCCAATAATCTGCTGGAAAGCGAGCTGTTCGGATATGTGGGCGGAGCGTTCACCGGAGCGGCTAAGAATGGAAAGAAAGGTTTGTTGGAATTAGCCCATAAAGGGACTATTTTTCTGGATGAGATATCGGAAATGGATCTCATGGGGCAGATCAGGCTTTTAAGGGTGCTGGAGGAACGCGTTATCTCCAGAATCGGGGACGACAGGGTGATTCCGGTGGACGTGAGGATTGTGGCAGCTTCCAATAAAAATTTGAAGAAACTGGTGGAAGAGGGGAAATTCCGGGTGGATCTGTACTACCGGCTGAATGTGCTTATGCTGAAAATCCCGCCGCTCAGGGAGAGAGAAGGCGATATTAAAATATTGACGGATCATTTTATCCAGCATTTTGGAGAACTGAACAAGAAGCAGATTGAGCTGAGCCGGGAAGCGATGGAGGTGATGGACCGATATCCGTGGCGGGGAAATGTAAGGCAGCTTCGAAATTTCTGCGAGCGTCTGGTCATCATCTCCAACAAACGGACCGTGGATAGGGAATTTGTTATACAGCAGTTAAATGACAGTTATTTCGAGGTGATCGAAGCCGATTTTGGACAAGCAGATGGGGAAGCGGACAAAAGTGCGGACAAAAATGCGGGGAGAAAAGCGGATATGGCAGCAGCCGCAGAAACAGCGGTTCACAGTGCTTTAAAGGAACCGGAAAAAAGACCGTCCGCTCTCGGGTCATCCGGTGACAGCGAAGAAAAGCAGCGCCTATTAGAAGCCCTGAACCAGGCGAAGGGAAATCGGGAACAGGCAGCCAAACTGATGGGAATCAGCAAAACTAGCTTATGGAGACGGATGAAAAAATTCGGGATAGAAGAACAATATTATTTCAATCCACATTCTGAACCCATATATCGTTCAAAATGACATGGCAGCTTTGCTGCCTTTTATCCGGTGCCGGATAGTCTTGACCTCATGTTAGTGGGGGAATCCTTATTTTGTTAAAATATTGGAACGTTTCTTGCTTGTAATAATAACAGGAAAATAATTGAAATGAGAAGGGGGACCTGTTATGCAAAGAAACACATTGCCGGGCCAATACACAGGATTTGGAGAACCAGTATATCCATCCTATCAGAAACGTTCCTTATATGTACCCGGTTTTGATGATACGAGACTGGCTGTCGACATCATACGGCCTGTAAACGAAGACGGTACACTGGCGCCGGGGCCATTTCCGGCTATCCTGCTGATTTCCAGAGGCGGAAGATTTGGAGATATTACGGATGCCAGCGGACCGGATATCATCCATCACTGCGTACCTTACGGATATGTGGGAGTAGTGGCAGAGATGCGGGGCTGCGGCGCATCCTACGGAACCAATGACAGTTTTTGCAGCATTGACAACAGACAGGATGTTACCTGCATTCTGAATTGGATTGAGGCCCAGGAATGGAGCAATGGGAAAGTTGCTACCTACGGGGGATCGAACCGCGGGTTGATTCAGTTCGCTTCAGCGGTAGCAAAACCGGCCCCGGGGAATGCTCTGAAGGCCATTACTCCGGTGGTTGCAAATCCCGATTTTTATTATCAGGATTATCCTAACGGGGTCTCTGCCCTTCCGCGCAGAAGAACCCAGTCGGGAAGCCGGGTTCCGAAAGAAAAACTGTCTAAGGAAGAACTGTTAAAAATTGTGGTTCCGGTAGATGACGACCCGGACGGAACCATGGCGTATGAGGCATATGAGAGCGGACAATACGGTAAAAATCATGCATTTATGGGCTGGCTGCTTTTGGAAGATATGTGCAGGGATGACCCCAATCCCAATCTGAACGGGGAACTCACCAACCTGACCATCCCGCCGGACACGGACCTGGACGTATTTAAAAACAGCGAAATCAAGGTGCATCAGTTTGCAGGATTTATAGAATCGGGCGCTTTTGGGCAGATGATGGCAGCGAAAGAATGGGGCGGAAGCATTATCATAGGGCCTTGGGACCACCGGGAAAGCAGGCGGGGCACCAAGGGATTTCCGGAAGGGGAATTTGACTTTAAATCAGAGCATTTAAAATGGTTTGATGCGGTATTAAAGGACAAAGACAACGGGTATTTCCAGAAACCGCCGTTCATCTATTATACCCAGCAGGCGAACCCGGGGGAATACTGGAGGTGCAGCGATACGTGGCCTCTGGAAACGGTAAGGCCGATGACGCTCTATCTGTCGGGAAAAAAATCGGGCAGCATAGCGTCTGTCAATGACGGCAGCCTGGTTCAGCATAAACCGGAGGAAACCGTCTGCGCGGAGTATCAGGTTGATACCTCCATTCAGGTTTTTGACAATGGAGACGGCGGCACCATGGACCGGATGCATCTGACCTGGGACGGGGATATGGCGGAAGGCGTGGACAAAAAAGGGCTGACGTTTACCAGCGCTCCTCTTTTTAAGATGTATGAAAATGAGATGACAGGTGAGACCAGCGTGGATTTATGGGTCACATGTACCCAAAAGGATGTTGATTTCATCGTCTATTTGGAAGAAGTGATGCCGGACGGGACCTCCAAATACGTGTCATTTGGCTGTCAAAGGGCTTCCCACAGAACCAGCGTGCCAAGGAAAGCGTGGAATGAGTGCGGAGCTTATTACCATCCTTGTATGCGGGCGGATATGGAAGCCTGTTTAGAGGAAGGAATGGATAATCCGGTGCATCTGCAGTTTCATATAGAACCTGTTTCTTATGTATTCCAAAAGGGAAGCAGGATCAGGATTACCATTACCTGTGCCAACGACCAGTGTTTCCAGCACAACATGTACGACCCGGAAAATCTGCCTGAGATCAGGCTGTATCAGGGGGGAGAGCTGGCTTCCTTTGTGCGGATACCATTTATAGAGCATACGGAAAATGTTTATAACGGCATTGTGGAGATGGGAGACTATGAAGGCCCCGGATCCTTGTACTTTTTTAAGGAGCATACCTATCTTTACTGCGACGGCATTTGGCATAAGTTCCGGTCAGATTCCTTTGAAATGGAGTATGAGATGAAGGATGGGGCCGCCTGTTTTAAAGCCGGGTTCCGCTTCCGGCAGGAAGGGTATCCGGTGATGGACGGCATTCTCCAGGATTACCGGGGTGGAGATAAAGGGAATTTCCTGTTTCCGGCAAAACGCAGCCTGTATCTGGACCGGGTTCCGGTGAGCGTCAGGGAAGATATCCTGTTTGTTCCGGATTCCAAGACACTGTATATGGAAGTGTTCCGTTCGATGGACGGCAGTAATCAAGCCCCCTGCATTGTGTACATACACGGATACAGCGCCACTCCTTCCATGATACGCCCGCAGATAATGGATTTCATCAAAAATGGCTACACGGTGGTGAGCATTGACCTGCGGCCATATCCGCCGAACTGTTTTCCGGATTATATCTACGATATAAAGGCGAATATCCGGTATATCCGTGCCCACGCAAAAGAACTCGGAATTGATCCGGACCGGATTGGATGCTATGGTCAGTCTTTGGGCGGAAATTCGGCTCTCATGCTGGCGGCATCAGGATCGGTTAAAGAGCTGGAAGGGAATGTAGGCGGAAACGAAGGCATTTCCAGCCGTGTACAAGCGGCGGCAGTGGGATTTGGCTGGTCGGATCTGCTCTATATGGGAAAAGATCTGCTGGATGAATATTCCCATGCCGGCGAAGAATTAAAGCTTCAGAAATTTAAAAATACGGACGGCCCATTTTCCCCCTTAGCTCAAGTGATCGGATTTGCAGGGGAAGGAAAAGGGGTTAAAGTGCTCAGGGATTATATGGAGAGCGGTAAAGAGGGCTCAGATCCGGAAATGGATGAAATGCTTAATCGTGCCAGAGCAGCCAGCCCGGTCAATTACATCGGCCCGGATTGTCCTCCCATGGTTTTATACGCCGGCCTGGGCATGACCCGTGTGGATATTCCCAACCGACAGACTTACAGAACATTCGAACAATGCAACCGGTATGGCGCGGACTGCTTTATGTTCAGCAATACAAACGGTGAATACGGAATGAAGCCTGAGATAACAACTGCAATACGGTTCTTTTTTGACCGGCATCTAAAAAATGGACCGGTGGTGAAAAAGAGCGTGATGGTTCCGGGAAGTTCCAGCATTGTGGAAGATTATAAAGACCGGATGATGGAATACCCTCCGGCAGTGAAAACAGATCAGAATCAGATTTTGGTTTCGGTGGATTATGTGAAAGAAAGATTTCAAATGGAAATTTCCGGTGAAATGGAGATAAACGGACATATCTACGTCGGGCCGGACCGGCTCGTTGGGACAGGAATCGGTATGGAATACTATCCGGATAAGAATATGGCAGTGCTGGCGCCGATAAGCGCCTTACAGGAAAAGACGGCGCCAAGCAGAGAAGGAAAATAAAAAATATGGTGAATTGAAAAGGCGGTACGTGCCATTATGGGGGGCTTTCTTGGCTTTGGGTGCGGGGCTGTGCCGGAGGGTTAATATCCCGTGTCCGCTGGGCTTCCTACTCGCCATAAAAATGAACGTGACTGTCGGACACAAAATGCATGTGTTCGTCAGTCACGTTCATTTTTACGGTTCGTATTCAGATGGCGGTACACTGGGATATTAACCCTCCGGCACAGCCCCGCACCCAAAGCCAAGAAAGAACCTTATGGGGCAGCGTATTGCCTTTTCTTGTGGGAGGATTAAAAGAGGAGGGAAGCTGCCGCTGATAAGGAGAAAACGTTGATCCGCGCTTATCAGATGAATGGGTATATAAGATCACTCGGATATTTTGCTTTCAAATTCATCAATGGTCTCCGCTTTGGCAGCCAGCTTTAGCCAATATTTCAAAACACTCATATCCGTTTCATCAGTAATCCGCGAAGCCAGTTCTTCCGGAAGTTCACCAAGTTCCTGTAAAAGATCAACTACACATGTCCGTATTCCCTCTATCTTGCCTTCTATCTTACCCTCTTCCCGGCTCACCTTCCTGGTTTCCTGCACATCATATGCCTCAAAACTGTCAAATAACATACTGATCCGCCTTTCTTTAATCATATCAGTGAATTCGGCTACTTCGTTCTTAGGTACATTCAGTCGGTGCAGAAATGCTGCTACAATTGCGCTGATCAGATTCAATAGATAATCTGGAGTATGAGTCTCCAAATGATCAAAATACTTTGGAGGAATCTCCTGTAGATCTTTAAAATCGTTTGAATTGCGCAATTTATTTATCAGCATGATTAAGGACAGTTCATCGCCGAAATCAATGATTTCTTTATTGGTGTAATCATGTAACCGTACCACTTTATATGCAAAATCAGGGATAAATTCTCTAAAGATATCTGAAAGATAAATCCTCTCGGAGAGCCTCTTGGATGCTGTCCACTCGCCGGTCCCCTCATAGTATACAATGGGCAGGATGGGAGGGTACTTAAAATTTTTGGTTTTTGTTATTCCTTTAGAAAGCTTCTCCATCTCTTTTTCATAATCATTCCAGATCATTACCATATAACGAAGGAGTTTCATGCACATTTCAAATGACACTAATGATTGATGTTCGATCAGAGCGATAAAATACAACATGCTTCCATCCCCAAGTTCAATCTTATTCACCGTATCCGAATTGCGTTCTTCGTCCCACAGGGACACAAAACGTTCGGATATATTCGTAATCTGTTCTGGTGTAATGTTCTTTAAAATATCCAGATTCACATAATCCCGTAAAAATTCTGCGCATAAGATGGGATCTTCGAACACCGCTTTGGCTCCTTGGTCATGGATTTCCCTGATTGTACTGTTTTTCTTTTCTTTCATATCCTTTTCCTTTCATTGTGAACGATAAGATATAAAAGAAATCTTCCTGTTACATCCATTATATCAGAAATGAGCAGGATAATACAATTGAATTCTTCTATGTCTTACCGAATTTACAGTATCTGATGTTACAATTCACGGCTCCGGGAACCTCTGCTGTCCGGCCTTGTACCGGTAGTTTATACGGCCCTTCCAGTTCCGGTTTCGGGCATAAGCGCTTCTAAACGTGCAGAACCTTTCTAAAAACCAAGGGAAATGCCCAAACTCGCTGACGCTCAAACAGGTGGACATTTCCCTTGAACGAAAAATTCTGCGCATTAAGAATTGCTAATGCCCTGCAAAGTCACAGGAAAGGCCGTATAAACTGCCGGTACAAGGCCGGACAGCAGAGGTTCCCGGAGCCGTGAAGAGTAACTATCTGAGTACACTTTTTACTTCATAAATAAAATGGGATTTATAGCAGGATTCTGCCGATGGATTCCGGGCGTAATTAGAATTAACGTCCGGGAATTTGTATAGTAAGTATATCAATTTATAAAAGAAAAAACAACTGTTTCTGTTACGCAATTAGGGACTGTGAAGGAACTAAAGTTACACTTCACAGTCCTTTGGAAATGACACGCTATTTTCAAATTATCGAGGTTGTAGTACTCCTCAGGAAGAGGTCAAATAAGTTTAACCGGATCATCAACCTCGAACAATTCATCCAAAGTCAGCTTTAGTATCTTATTGGCAAAATAATAATCGTGAATTCCAGGCTGGGTTATAAATTTATTTTTAAGCCCCAGGCTGTCCAGGTATTCATGGAATTCCGTACATAATGGCAGACCGTAATCCTCGGTTCCGCAGGCCGTGAAGATCATGGGAGGCTCTGCATTTGACTGAGCAAGCTGTTTTGCCAGCCAGATCAGATCATTTTCACTTCCCTTTACCTCTTCTTTGGGGCCGAAGGCCGCATCGATCACGTTGAAGCTGGCCTTAATTCCCCGCTGTTCTGCTAATTCTCTCATTTTTACCTGGTCCTTGGCGCCTGAGATGGACATAACTGCGGCGAATTTATCAGGGCAGCGCAGAGCGGCTTTCATGGCCCCGTGGGCTCCCATGGAAAAGCCCATGATGAAGTTGTCCTTCCTCAATGGGGATGAGGGAAAAAGGGTCTGAATAAGTCTTGGGATTTCTTCGGTCAGATAAGTAAAATACGGCCTTCCATATTTCATATCACAATAAAATGTCTCCGGAGCGTCAATGGATACGGACATCATATTCTTTTCATTTAGGAATAATTCTAACTGAGTGTTTCTGTACCAGGTTGTAGAATCTCCGGATCCGCCGTGGCAGAGATAGAGGGTGGGGAACTTACGCCCTGGTTTATAGATTTCATCCAGACTTTTTCCGCGGAGAGGGCCTCTGCCGATATCGGGAAGGGTGATGGTGATTCTGGTTGCACAGTTTAAGACGGCTGAATAATAGTCATAATGGATCACTCCCATTTTAATAACCTCCTTCTGATTTGCTGCTGTTCACAGCTGGTTTTTTCTTTTATCTACTTCTAAACAATTCAAAGCAATAATGGTGCCAATATTTACCGTTCCCGGATGTAAACGGGTATCAATGATAATTGTTGGCACGCTTTTTGCTTGTTTAAATAGTGAATTGTAAAATACATAATATATAAAGTGAACCCTGAGACGATAGAATTCAGGCACCGGAGCGAAACGCCCGGTATACCGGCGTTCCTACATAAGCCCATGTCTGCGCTGCTGCCATGGGCCCAGGTAAAGTCAGCGGCGCAGAAATGGAGCGGCATATGAAATTGATAGGAATAAAAGATACGAAATCACCTTATACAGGAAGAAATTACTGCTTTATACAGAGAGTAATGATCGTTTCACCGGGCAGCAAAAAGGTGATGTTAAACCAATACACCCATACTTTGAGCCGTCAGACGGTGGAGGATGACGGGGATATTTATATGGCTCTTCCTGATCTTGTAAAGATATTCAGCCCGGATTGGAAAATGTCCGGTACCGGCACTGTTGAGTGCGGAGGCATTAAAATACAGTTTGAAGCCAATTACCGGAATGTGGACTGCGGTGAAGAGATGATCATGTTAAAGCGGGTTCCTTTTGAAAAGGACGAATGGCTTTATATACCGGTTGCTGAAACCATGGAAAAGATATTCGGAAGATATGTGTACCGCATCGGGAAATATATAGGAATCTGTGACAGGGAAGAGGACAGCGCATTGAAATTCGACGGCCCGTCCAGCCAGGATTTTACGGAACGCAGGCTTGATTTCCGGTTTAATAAGACCATCGGGGATATCTATGACACGGTATGGATGCCGGAGGCCAACAGGCTTAATGTGTACCGCATGTATATACCGTCTTCTTACGATGGAACGAAGCCGTTTAAATTGCTGCTCTGCCTTCACGGAGGCAATGGAAATTCCGATACGGTGTTTATCAGAAGCGGTCAAAAGCTCCAGTATTATGCGGAAAAATTCGGTTATATCCTGCTGGCTCCCAATTCCTTTGTGCATGGAAGCAATTACGGAGGGGTGATCCCGCCTGTCCACATGTTTCCCGAGCCGGAGGTAAAGACGGATCAGCCCCAGTTCTATCCGGCTCAGGTAGTACGGGAAAACAGGGTGGCTCAAAATTATTTGAAACAGGTTTTGGACATAGTGCTTGAAAAATGGAATATTGACAGGTATCATATATTTGTAATGGGCAACTCCATGGGGAGCGTGGGTACATTTCATGTGCTTTCCCAATGGCCCTGGCTGTTTCGGGCAGGCGTTCCTACGGGAGCCATGCCGCTTACGGAATATCTGGATGTGGAAGCTTTGAAGAAATCACCTATTTATTTTCTGGTTGGGACAGAGGATTCCAATGATCCGGAGGACATGAGGCGGAGGTATTTGGAATTAAAAGAACAGGGGATTGACATCCGATTTCAGATGATAGGAGGCGGATATCACTCGGACGCCTGGGTGCAGGAGCTGGAAAGCATCTTTGCATTTTTTGAAGAATTTTGATTGCAGGCTTGATAACACAAAAGAAACGGGATGATGGAAATGTTAGAACTGGGTTACCAGCAGTCGTTGGAACAAAAACAGGTTTTATCGCAGAAAATGATCCAATCCGCTGAAATCCTTCAGATGGATGTGCAGGAACTGGAAGAATATATTCAAAAACAGGCCCTTGAAAATCCTTTGATCGATTTGGAAGAGATGGAAAAGGGGATTTCCGGTTTTTTATATGGAAATGAGAAAAATGAAACCAATGAAAATGAAGATTTAAAGAGGAAATTGGAATGGCTGAATCATGCGGACGAACAGAACCGGCTGTATTATGCCCAGGAGTATGAGGAGTCGGAGGAGAAGACGCCGTGGAATTTCGCAATGGAAGAAAACAGTTTGGAAGATTATCTGATGAGCCAGCTGATTATGATAGCTGATACGGAGGAAGACAGGAAATTCCTGGAATTTCTGGTCTGTTCCCTGGATTCCAAGGGATATCTGAAAGAGGATACTTGGGCGCTGGCCCAGGGTCTGAAGATCAGTCACAGCCGCCTTATGCAGTATATAAAGATTCTTCAGTCGGTGGAACCGGCCGGTGTCGGAGCTCAGAATGCCGGCCAGTGCCTGATGATCCAGTTAGAGCGGATGAGGGACGGAGGTTTGATCGAAGAGGAACTGTTCGGTCAGGTTTCCAAGCTGGTGGAACAGCATCTGGAAGATCTGGGAAAACACCGTTTTGTCCAGGTGGCGGAACAGATGGGGATTACGGTGGAACAGGTGGATCTCTGTTACCGGATGATACAGAAGCTGAATCCCATACCGGGCAACAGTTTCAGTTCCAGAGAGAAGCTGCGGTATATAAAACCGGATGTCACAGTGGTTAAATTTGAGGATTATTTTGAGATTCTGGTAAATGACTTGAACACTCCGAGAATTACATTTAACCGGTATTATCTGAGGATGATGAATCAGGATTCCTCCCGGGAAGTCCAGGAATACATAAAGAATAAGTATCATCAGGCCCAGTGGATGCAGCACTGTGTGGAAGAGAGGGGAAATACCCTTAGGAAGGTGACGAGAGAAATTGTTGCCATTCAACATGAATTTTTTGAGAATCCGAACGGAAAACGGGTGCCTATGAACCTTTTGACGATTGCAGACCGTTTGGAGATCCATGAGTCCACAGTGAGCAGGGCGATCCGCAATAAATTCCTGCAGTGCTCCAGGGGAGTGTTCCCGATTAACTATTTCTTTGTGAAGGGAGTGGCGGGCGCTTCCGAAAGCCCTGTTACGCCGGAAGATGTGAAACAGAAGATCATGGAAGTGATTGAACAGGAGAATAAACGGAAGCCTTTAAGCGACCAGAAGATATCGGATCAGTTAAAGGCAGCAGGAATTGAAATATCAAGGCGGACAATCGCCAAGTATAGAGGGGAATTGATGATAGCCGACGCTTCAGGGAGAAAGGAATTTGTGTAGGATCAGTTTAGAAATGAAGGTACGCATCGGGAGAGAAGAATATAGTACCAGAAAGGGAAGGATAGAAAAGACCTGCAATAGGTCTTTTTTATTTTGCGTAAAATCCGCTTAATGAAATGAGTATTTCATCGTTTGAAATGTGAAATATTCATTTCAATAGACCGTGTTTGGAAAAATGAAGTCTTTTAGGTAAAAGAGATTAAATATTAAAACACTTTATTGCAAAAATAAACAAATAAAAAGTATCAAATAGGCAGAAAAATTGGCACGGGTTTTGCTTATATAAAGATAAATAATGATTGAAAAATCAAAAGGAAAGGAGAGTAGGGTTTTAGTTTTCATAAAACCCGAATAAGGGAATGGGGCGTTATGTAGCAAAACGAATTTTATGGATGATTCCCATTTTATTGGGCGTATCATTTCTGGTGTTCACGCTGATGTATTTCACACCGGGAGATCCCGCCGCAATTATTATGGGAGCGGAAGCCACCCCGGCGGAACTGGAGGCATGCAGGGTGGAATTAGGACTTAATAAACCGTTTTTTGAACGGTACCTGCTCTATGTTTACAATGCGTTTTTCCATTTTGACCTGGGCACTTCTTATATCAATGACCGCCCGGTTATGACTGAACTGCTGCAGAGATTTCCATATACCTTCAGAGTTGCGGGAATCAGCGTTTTGATCGCCATGGTAATCGGAATTCCTTTGGGAGTTATGGCTGCGGTCAACCAGTATACATGGAAGGACAACGCATCCATGCTGGTGGCGCTTTTCAGTATGTCCATGCCGAACTTCTGGTTTGCGCTCATGCTGGTGCTTTTGTTTTCACTGAAACTGGGGTGGCTGCCGGCTACGGGAATCGGCCACTGGACCTGTTATATTCTGCCGTGTTTTTCCATTGGGGTACATAGTGCGGCGGGGCTGGCGAGGCAGACCCGGTCGGGAATGCTGGAAGTCATACGCCAGGATTACATTATAACTGCCAGGGCAAAAGGGCAGAAAGAAGGAAAGGTTATTTACGGCCACGCTCTCCGCAATGCGCTGATCCCCATCATCACTCAGGTGGGAACCATGCTTGGACACCAGATGGGCGGAGCCATTATTGCAGAATCCATTTTCTCCATACCGGGAATCGGATCTTATATGTCTACAGCTATTAAAAGCCGTGATTATCCGGTTGTCCAGGGCGGAGTGCTGTTTGTAGCCGTTATATTTGCACTGTCCATGCTGCTCGTTGACATTCTGTACGCTTTCGCTGATCCGCGAATGAAATCCAGGTATCAGACGGCGAAGAAAAGAACTGCGTAGAGGGGGAAAAGGAACGTGACGGAAGTAAAAGAGAGAAAGAAAAAACAAAGCCAGTTTTCAATCATCATGCACCGGTTGAAAAGAAATAAAATGGCTATGCTGGGCCTGGTAGTTATTGTACTCATGACACTGGCCGCTGTATTTGCTCCCATTATTGCGCCCTTTGGGTATGAGCAGCAGGATTTGTACCATATCTTTGCCGCTCCCGGAGGCGACCACCTGTTTGGGACGGACAACCTGGGCCGTGATATACTTAGCAGGCTTTTATATGGAGGACGGCAGTCTTTGAAAATCGGTATCGTATCGGTTGCCATTGCATCCACGCTGGGAATCATCATCGGATCTGTTGCGGGTTTTTATGGAGGAAGGGTGGATAACCTGCTGATGCGTTTTCTGGATATTTTCCAGGCGGTTCCTGCGCTGCTCATGTCCATCGCCATTGCAACCACGCTGGGGCCTGGAATCAATAATGCAATGCTGGCCATCGGTATTACCACGATCCCCGGCTATGCGCGAATGACAAGAGCTTCCTTTATGAGCGTCCGCGGAATGGAATATGTGGAGGCGGCAACCGCCATCAATGCCACGGATTTCCGCATCATTTTAAAACATATTCTGCCCAATGCCATTTCTCCCATGATCGTGCAGATTACCATGGGCGTGGCGTCATCTATACTGGCTGCTGCTTCCCTCAGCTTTATGGGGCTGGGAGCCCAGCCGCCGCTGCCTGAATGGGGAGCTATGCTGTCGGCAGGAAGAACATATATCAGAGATTATCCATACCTTTGTATCATTCCGGGCGTGGTTATCATGATGGCCGTACTTTCCTTAAATATGCTGGGAGACGGTTTGAGGGATGCGCTTGATCCCCGTCTGAAAAACTAGGAGGTACCTATGAGTCAGGAAAAATTAATCGAAGTAAATGATCTGGTGGTGGAGTATACCGCAGACGGCAATATCGTCCATGCCGTCAACGGAGTTTCCTTTTCTCTGAATAAAGGAGAAACGCTGGGCCTGGTAGGCGAGACGGGAGCGGGTAAAACCACAATAGCAAAGGCAATACTGAGGATTCTTCCGGATCCTCCGGCCAAGATCCGCGCCGGCAGTATTATTCTGGAAGGCAAAAATATGTTTGAAATGTCGGAGCGGGAGATGCGGACGATTCGCGGAAACAAGATCTCCATGATCTTCCAGGATCCGATGACGGCCTTAAATCCCATCTACACGGTGGGATTCCAGATTGCGGAAGCCATCGGCCTTCATGAAAATATCAGCAGAAAAGAAGCGGAAATCAGAGCCGTTAAAATGCTGGAAATGGTAGGAATTCCAGGAGAACGGTTCGGCGAATATCCCCACCAGTTTTCCGGCGGCATGAAGCAGAGGGTGGTAATCGCCATGGCTTTGGCGTGTAATCCGGAACTGCTTCTGGCGGACGAGCCAACCACCGCACTGGATGTAACCATTCAGGCTCAGGTGCTGGATATGATGAATAATCTGAAGAAAGAACTGGACACCTCCATGATACTCATCACTCATGATCTGGGAATCGTTGCGGAGATGTGCGATAAGGTGGCTGTGGCCTATGCGGGGGAAATCGTTGAAATCGGTTCGGCGGAAGAACTGTTTGACCATACCAGCCATCCCTATACAGAAGGGCTTTTCGGCTCCCTTCCCAGCTTAAAAAGTAAAGAAAAACGGCTGAAACCCATTTCGGGCATGATGCCTGATCCGATGAACCTTCCAAAGGGATGCTCTTTTTCACCCAGGTGTCCTTATGCCACGGAAGAATGCCGGAACAATAAAATCCAGCTCGCTCATTTAGGCGGCACGCATTACAGCCGCTGTATCAGAACAGGGGAGGTGAAATAGAGTGGATCAGATTTTGGAAGTTCAAAACCTAAAAAAATATTTTCCTACTCCCAAGGGAACGCTGCATGCGGTGGATGATGTTTCATTTTCACTGAAAAAAGGAACGACGCTGGGAGTTGTAGGGGAATCGGGATGCGGAAAATCCACCCTTGGCAGAACCATTTTACATCTTCTGGACAGTACAGGCGGAAAAATCATGTTCGAAGGCGAAGATGTGACCAGTGTGAACAAACAGAAGCTGCGCCAGTTAAGGGAAAAGATGCAGATCATTTTCCAGGACCCTTTTTCTTCCCTGAATCCCCGTATGTCGGTAAGTGAGATCATACAGGAACCGCTGGTGCTAAGAGGCGGTATGAGCAACGAAGAGATGGAGAAGGAAACGTTAAATCTGATGGAAACGGTAGGCCTTGCGGAACGCCTTGCAACCTCCTATCCCCATGAACTCGACGGAGGCCGCAGGCAGAGAATCGGCATCGCCAGGGCTCTGGCGTTAAACCCCAGCTTTATCGTATGCGATGAGCCGGTTTCCGCGCTGGATGTTTCGATTCAGGCACAGATCCTGAACCTGATGCTGGATCTTCAGGAACAGCGGGGGCTGACCTACATTTTCATCACCCATGACCTGTCGGTAGTAAAGTATATATCCAATGAAATCGCGGTTATGTATCTGGGGCAGATGGTGGAGAAAACCACTTCGGATGAACTGTTTGAATATACGTTGCATCCTTACACAAAAGCGTTATTGTCGGCGATTCCAATACCGGATATTCATGTTAAGAAAAACCGTATTTTGTTAAAAGGGGAGATCACATCTCCAATCAATCCGAAGCCGGGCTGCCGGTTTGCGGCCAGATGTCCTTATGTGGAAGAAAAATGCCATCTGCCGCAGGAGCTGAAGGAAATTATGCCAGGACATTTTGTTTCCTGCTGCAAGGTGGAAGAGATTAATCATTTGTAAATTATAATGCCTGAGAAGGCAGAATGGAGGGTATTTATGAAGTTAAAAAAGGTTATGGCATTGACTATGGCTGTAGTGATGGGGTTCAGCATGGCCGGGTGCGGCGGTTCCGGCAAAGGAAGCCAGCCGGCGGCGGGCAGCGAGGCGAAAGCGGCGGAGTCGTCACAGACGGAAACCACATCCGCACCGGCTACGATAGATGCAAAATCAGCTGCCGGCGATGAGGATGCCTTGGCACAGGAGATGGTGATGCCAACCGCCAGCTCCAGGGATACGGTCAACATCCAGGTTTCTTCAGATCCGGGATCCTTATGCCCCTTTAGTACAGGCGGCGGCCAGTCGGCCAATATCATTTACAAACAGATTTGTGAACCTTTATTCGATTATGGATTTAACTATGAGGTGGTCCCTATTCTGGCGGAAAGCTGGGAGCAGACGGATGATACCCATTATACATTCCATTTGAGACAAGGCGTTAAATATACGGACGGCAAAGATTTTACTGCAAAGGATGTTTTGTTCTCCATCAAAATGTATGCGGACGATCCGGCTAAAAAACAGTATGTGAAGACGATTGACATTGAAAATACCAAAATTATCGACGATCACACCATTGAAATCGCTTTGACCAAACCGGATGCATACTTTATGAGCTGCTTTAAAAGCTGCGTAATCATGAATGAGGAGTCCTACAACAACAGCCCTGATAAATTTTCAGAAAAACCCATTGGAACCGGCCCATATAAGCTGGAAAGCTATATCGGAGGAAATTCAGCTAAGCTGGTGGCCAATGAAGATTACTGGGAAGGAACGCCTGCAATTAAAAATGTAAATATCAAAGTAATTAACGATGTATCACAACGGTGTATTGAATTGGAAACAGGCGGAGTGGATCTGGTTGTGGAACTGGGGCAGACGGATTATGGCCGTATTGAGTCAGACGACCGTTTTAACGCAATCATCAAACCGGGATACAAATCCAACTCTTTCTACTTTAACTGCAGCGAACATTCCATTTTTAACGATGTAAGAGTTCGTCAGGCGGTGGCTTATGCCATTGATAACGCTGCAATTTTTGCGGCGGTCTATCAGAACAAATTCGGTTCCATATCGACTGCATTTCCATCTAACGGCATGATCGACTATGATCCGAAATGGGAAGAGGGCGGTTACTATGCATTAGATGTTGAGAAAGCAAAAGCTCTGCTGCAGGATGCGGGAATCGCAGAAGGCACTAAGATTACGATCATAACAAATGAGGATAAAACCCTTCTGTCGAACTGCGAAATCGTTCAGGCGATGCTGTCTCAGATCGGTTTGACAGCTGAGATATCATCTTATGAAAAAGCGGTTTATAACTCCGCAATTGACGATGAAGCGGGCGGCTGGGATATGGCTACCAACTCCTTTACCGCTCCGTCCGGTTATGTGGCAGATATGGGATATGCCTACTTTGCGAAAGATGGAATCAACCGCTCCTGCTATTTCAATCAGGAACTGGAAGATGCGGTAGTTGCCAGCACGCAGATCACGGACGACGCAAAGCGAAAAGAGCTGACCGATAAGATCGTGCAGATCCTTCAGGATGATGTTCCTGCTTATGCTTATACCCGTCTGGCCGTAAACTGGGCCTGGGTGAAAGAGTTAAAGGGATTTAACGTTTGGGGACAGAACGATTTATTCGTTAAATATCTGTATTTTGAATAATTAGTAACAGTTAAGAGGCGGGAAAATTGATATGGAATCAGACGTTAAGTTCGCTTATAAGGCTGATTCCATATCAATTTTCACATTGGCCGGAGATGACAAAAATCCTGCCCGCTTTGGCCAGAAGCCGGCATTTTAACGTGTGCCTGCGCAAAACGCTTCGGCATGGAAGGAATAAAATGATATGCCCATTATTAAAGAAAAAGACTTTTATATTCATGTAGTGAAACTGGTACTTCCTGTAGCGGTTCAAAGCCTGATCACCACCGGGATCAACCTGATGGATACCGTGATGCTGGGCAGTTTTGGAGAACTGCAGTTATCGGCGTCCGCTCTGGCAAACCAATTTGTTATGCTGTTTCAGATTTTCTGTATGGGGGTTGGCTGCGGGGCCGCTGTTCTCACCGCCCAGTATTGGGGCAGCAAAGAATTGTCAAAGCTTAAACAGGTCATGACCCTGATGTTCAGAATCGTGCTGATCGCGGGAACGGCCTGTATGTTATTTGTGATGGGAAATTCAGCCTGGATTTTGTCCGTATATACAAAGGATGAACAGGTGATCATATACGGCGTAAAATATATGAAAATTCTCCAGTATACGCTGATTTTCTATGCAGTTTCCATCGTGTCCACCCAGGTGCTCAGAAGTGTGAAAATGATGAAGATCCCCATGTACAGCTCCTGTATTTCATTTTTTCTCAATATCTTTTTTAATTACGTCTTTATCTTCGGAAAATTCGGAATGCCCAGGCTGGAAATCCAGGGAGCTGCCATCGGTACCTTAGTGGCCCGTGTGTTTGAGATGTGTTTTATTATGGGTTATATCTTGTTTGTGGACAAAAAGATACAGTACCGGATCAAAGACCTGTTCCGGCCCTGCATGGCCCAGCTGGGAAAATTTGCCCGATACAGCATCCCTGTAATGGTCAGCGACATGCTTTTAGGGGTTGGAAACAGCGCGGTGTCTGTGGTTATGGGGCATATCGGCGCGGGTTTTGTGGCTGCTAATTCGGTGACCAATGTGACATCCCATATCAGCACGATTCTGGTGATGGGATTTGCAACTGCGGCTTCTTCTGTGGTGGGAAATACGTTGGGAGAAGGGAAAGAAGACCGGGCGTTTACAGAAGGAATTACGTTTTTCTTTTTGGCAGTTTTGCTGGGAATATTCGGCTGCGTGCTGATATTGGTGACCAGCGGTCCCATTCTTGGAATGTACACTTTGGAAGAGGAGACGGTAATGATTGCCGGACAGCTGATGGAGGCAATTGCAATCATTGTATTCTTCCGCTGTACCAGCATGATTTTAACAAAAGGGGTGCTGCGGGCAGGCGGGGATACCAGATTTCTGATGATTGCGGACATCATCTTCTTGTGGGTGATCTCCATTCCCTTGGGATATATGGCCGGTTTGGTGTGGCATCTTTCGGCATTTTGGATTTACTTTGCGCTTATGGGTCATACGGTGTTAAAGAGTGTGCTGTGTATCTGGCGCCTTCTTTCGAAAAAATGGATGCACCGGATTGCGGAATAAAACAAAAGAAATGGAGGAAATGATGGAAAATCGTGAATTAGTCATGTATGGAGTAGGGGACTGTGCCCCTTACAGAGAGGATTTGTCATCGTCATTTGTGCATGTGGCGGACCGGTTCAGAAAAGGAGATCTGACATTCGGGCAATTAGAGGCTGTGCTCAGTGAAAACGGTGTTTTATCCTCCTGTACCAGAATGCCATGCAGTTCGAAACCGGAGCTTGCCGGGGTGATGAAGGACGCCGGCTTTGATGTGATTTCTTTTGCATCCAATCACGCTCTGGACTATGGAAGAGATGCTTTTTGTGAAACCTGCGGCCATATACGGGCTGCGGGCCTGTATTTAACCGGAGCGGGAGAGGATGAAGAAACAGCCAGAAAATATCCTGTAATCGATGTTGAAGGAACTAAGGTGGCAGTGCTGGCCTACAACAGCATTCTGCCCCAAGGCTTCTGGGCCCAGGAAAAACGTCCGGGCTGCAATCCGGCCAGAGGCATATCCGCTTATGTCCCCGTTGAACATGACCAGCCGGGAACACCATGCCGGATCTACACCTTCCCTCATCCGGAAGACCTGGATCATATGATTAAGGACATTGAAGAAGCGAAACAGAAATCCGATCTGGTGATCGTATCGATTCATTGGGGAATCCACTTTAAAGAGGCGGTGGTGGCTGATTATCAGAAATATTATGCACATTTTGCCATCGATCACGGAGCCGACCTGATCCTCGGCCACCATGCCCATATTCTGAAGCCGGTGGAAGTATACAGGGGAAAGGCAATTTTTTACAGCCTGGGCAACTTTGCCATGGAAGAAGTAACAGACATGCTCCGCGACCAAAAAGCCATCGGCCAGGATATGAAGACCTCTAAAAACCACACGGAAATGACCGCCATCAGCCCCGCCTTCCAAACCACAAAGCGAAGCTTTCCCATGGACTGCTATTTATCCATGGTTGTAAAATGGACCGTTAAAAATAAAAAACTCCAAACCGTATCCTATCTCCCCGCCTACCTTCCAAAAGACGGCTCCCCCTACATCTTATCTTCCGAAGATCCGAAATTTAATGAGGTAGTGGAATATGTAAAGAAAATTAACCGAGACCAAAAACTTGAGGACGATATTTTTAAGATTAATGGTGGAGAAGTTTATGTGGCAGGCGTGATTGGCTGACCTATGGCGGCAAGAATACACATGGTTGCCGTAATAATTACTCTTACCTGCTAAATCTTTTTTATCCCCAGCTAGCCAAGCAACAGCCGGAAAGAAGGGAGGAGCCGGGCGGCCGGAGAACATAAAAAGGGATAGGGGATCGTTTGCAGCCCCTTAGTGATACTTGGCTGCCAAGAATG
This sequence comes from Clostridium sp. chh4-2, assembly GCF_002899675.1. Classification (GTDB taxonomy): domain Bacteria; phylum Bacillota; class Clostridia; order Lachnospirales; family Lachnospiraceae; genus CHH4-2. The sequence continues at coordinate 47,113 of NZ_PKUU01000017.1, forward strand.
AAAAAAGGCAGACAAATACTGAATTCCGAATCAGTATTTGAGGTGCCCTCTGAGCGATGAAGTCATCAAGAGTTCACCGCGAATGGGCACCGCGCTGCCTTTTTTCGTTCTTGGAAGCCGTAGTATCACTTAGGGGCGAAACTCGAATCCCCTATCCCTTTTTATGTTCTCCGGCCGCCCGGCTCCTCCCTTCTTTCCGGCGTACCTTAGTCAATAAACAAAGATTTTACCCCCTATCCAAAGATTCTCCATCCGCAGATAAAGTTATTGGACCACCATCCGCTCAAACTTCTATGAACTACCTTTCCGTTACTGGAAGAAGCGTCGATTACGGTGCCGCCGCCTGCAACGATGCCTACGTGGCCGCTTACCACGATGATATCTCCAGGCTGGAGAGCGGAGATGCTGTTGATCTTGGTATATTTTCCAACGCTCCGCCATCCGGAGGAGGTCAGATAACTCTGTCTGACGCCGGCCTGGTTCAGACACCAGTAGACGAAACCGGAACAGTCAAAGGAATTCGGTCCCTTGGCGCCCCATACGTAAGGGCTGCCGATCTTGGAACTGGCAATGGAGATCAAAGCGTTTGCACCGGCTCCGCCGCCACCGGAAGAACCGCCGCTGGAGGAACCGCCTCCGCCGGAAGAACCACCGGAACCGCCTCCGGTGTTATTCTTAGAGCCCCCACCGGAGGAAGTTTTTCCTGAATTAGCCGGGGCTTTGTTCACTTTATCGGAAGTCAGTTTCGCCATGGTCATGATTCCAACCGATCCGTCTGCGGACAAGCCGTTGTTGGACTGGAAGGATTTAACCGCCTGTTCTGTCAGTTCACCGAAATATCCGGTTGCGTTGGCAGAGGAGAGGTAGCCGTATTTGCTGAGAAGCTGCTGAACCCGTTCCACTGCATCGCTGCTGTCGCCCAATACAAGGCCGTTAGGGCGGGCACTGGAGCTGTTTAAGGCAATTCTGGTGGATGGCCCTAAATAACCGTCCACTACCAGGTCGTTTCTGGACTGGAACTGTTTAACGGCTACGGATGTGTCGCTGCCGTATGTTCCATCCGGTTTGGAAGTCATATAGCCCAATTCATTCAAACGGTTTTGGGCGGCCAATACCACTTCGCTCTTTTCTCCAAATGCCAGGATGTTCGGTTTGATCTCATCACTGTACATCAGGTTCAAGGTCTGCCAGCCCACCTTGCCATCCATGTTGATTCCGTTGGTTTCCTGAAGCTTTAATACTGCGGCTTCCGTGGTATCGCCGAAATTACCGGTTACAAGATCAGCGGTGGGGAGATACCCCAGTTCATAGAGACGGTTCTGGATTCTCTTGATATCCTCACCGGAAACCCCTTTTGCCACGGCATAATACTTTGCGTCCGGGTTCATGATGGAATCCCATGTGGTGCTGCCCACGATGCCGTCCATAGCCAGTTCGTTCTGTCTCTGGAAGGAGCGGACAGCGGCTTCGGTAACTGGGCCGTAGTATTCTGTAGGCTCATCATTTTCCATAAAGCCTAATTCCATCAGCCGGGCCTGGAGTTCTGCAACTTTTGCATGCTGGACGCCGTTTCGCAGATATTCCGGCGCGGGTTCTGTTTCCGGTATGTTCATTTTTTCTATGTATTCATATTCTGGTCCGTCAGGTGTTAACCGTTTCATGCCGTCAGGCATCTGCAGTTCGTTGGAAGCGGCAGCGGTTTCCACTGCGTCGGAAGGAGTCGCCGTGATGGGTTTCGCCTTGGTACAGGCAGAAAGCATACAGGCGGACAGGGCAGCGGCTAACAGCAGAGGTTTATAAATTTTATTTTTAGTCATCTTCACAGTCCTTTCATTAAGTCGAATCTTGTCTATTTTAACATATATTTGTTCAATAGAAAAGAGATATCACAATAAGATATTTTGTGATATAATCGGAATGGAAAAAGGGCTTTATTTTAAGCCATTAAAAGACATTTGGAAATAAAAGGAGAAAGGAACAGGAACGAATATGAATACAGGTGAGTTGGGAATTTATGTAGCTTCTGTGACCCCGTTTACACAGGATGACCAGGTATGGGGGGATGCACTTGTACAGCTGATGGAACGCAATTTAGAGGAAGGTGCGGCCGGATTTTTTATCGGAGGAAGCAGTGCGGAGTGCTTTTTACTTTCCCATGAAGAGCGGGTGAAAACATTTGAAACCGCTTCTTTTGCAAAGGGAAGAACCGACCTGATTGCCCATGTGGGCAGCCTGTCCACAAAGGAATCCATCGAATTTGCCAAAGAGGCAAAAAAATTGGGATTTGACAGGATTGCAGCAACTCCGCCGTTATATTACGGCTTTTCACCAAAAGAGGTGTGCAAATACTATTATGAGATTTCAGCGGCAGTGGATATGCCGGTGATCGTATATAATTTCCCGGGAAATACCAAAAGAGAATTTGATTTAAACCAGCCGGATTACAGAGAACTGTTTACCAGCCAGGCCATTGAAGGCGTGAAACATACCAATCAGGTGGTGTATCAGATGGAACGTTTTCTGGAATTAAATCCGAATCTGAAGATTTGGAATGGATTTGACGAGACGATGGTGGCCGGCCTGGCTTTGGGGGCTCACGGTTCTATTGGAAGCACTTTTAACTGTATGCTGCCTCATTATAAGAAGATTTTCGATGCATTTTTAGAGGGAAGAATCGATGATGCCCGCCGGATGCAGCATAAAGCCAATCATATTATGGAAGCGTTCTGCAATGTGGGACTGATTCCGGCTGTAAAATATGTGCTGGAAACCCAGGGCAATCCTGTGGGCAGCCCCAGAAGTCCGTTTATGGAGTTAGGGGAAGAAGCTAAGCGGTATGTGGACCGGATTTTAGCGGAAAATCTGATTAAATAGCGGAGAGCTGCAATTGTAAGGGCAGTGAATCGTAACCGCTGAACAATTAAGAATTTTGTAACATGCAATTGCCATAGAAGATGGTATACTTATGCTATCAGAAAAAATATGACAAGGAGCAGGACATGAAAGAAAAGACAGGAAAAAGAACGAGACGGGTTCTGACTGCCATACTGACTGCGGTGCTTACCTTATCCTTTACAGCAGGAAGCCAGGCAGGCGTCGTGGGACCGGGAGCGAAGATCAAGCCGTCTACCAACGGAGTTACCATTTATGTGAGTAAGATCAACAAGGAAGTGATTTTAAAGCAGAACGGAGTTGTGATCGGCACTTATCCGGCCTCATTGGGAGAGGAATCCGGCTCGGGCGATAAAGAGGTTCAGGGAGACCGAAGAACACCCAGCGGAAGCTTTTACGTGTGCCTGAAAAATGAAAAAAGTGACTATTATCTCGCGTTAGGTGTTTCTTATCCCGCCATTCCGGATGCTAAACGAGGCTATGAGGCAGGACTTATTACCGAAGAAGAACGGGATGCCATCATTAAAGCTAATGAGGCAGGAGAGACGCCGCCTTGGGATACCGCTCTTGGCGGAGCCATTGAGATTCACGGCGACCGGTATCCCGGAGGTGTGACTGCAGGATGTATCGCAGTCGATAATTCCGTGATGGATATCTTATGGGAATATTGTCAGGTGGGAGTGCCGCTTACAATTGGGCCGTAGTTGGTGCATTGTTGTTTACAGATACTATAAATTATAAAAAAATGATGCAAGGGCGGAAAAATGTTTATACACTTTTCTGCCCTTGTTTTATTGATCTCATTTCTCATACAGGCCTCTGTATTTTCTTGCCGGCTTTTACTTCCTGGGGTAAAACTAAATCGCGTTACTGATATAGGATTTATGCATAATCCGTTGGTGTCGGATGACGTTCTTAGTTTGAATGTGTTATGGATATCAAATATGCTGAAGCTAAAATTAAATAGGCCGACTTATGCATATGGGATTTTGGTTTATTGTGCTGTAGGGTTTCCGTATTTATTAAAATAAGTTTCAGCATTTTCCGGACTTAGTTCAAAGCGTTTTACCAATTTTGCAGTGATTTGTTCTTTGGTTTTCCGTTCTTCCAAGTTATCTAATATTAATGCCCGAATGCCTTGTTCCAAGCCCTGTTCCAGACCTTGCTGTAACCCTTGTTCCAGACCTTGTTGCAATCCCTGTTTCAGCCCCTGTTCCAAACCTTGCTCTTTCCCTAACTGTACACCCCGCTTAACGCCTTCTTCCAATTCATCCGCAAATAATTCTCTGATTGCATCACACATATTTTTTGCCTCCTCTACTACCTCATGGATTGCTCTCATTAAAAAGATTATTAGATTTGGCTTATAAAGCTGTGGTGTTATCATATTTATTAAAATAAGTTTCCGCATTTTCCGGACTTAGTTCAAAGCGTTTTACCAATTTTGCAGTGATTTGTGCTTTGGTTTTCCGTTCTTCCAAGTTATCTAATATTAATGCCCGAATGCCTTGTTCCAAGCCCTGTTCCAGACCCTGCTGTAACCCTTGTTCCAGGCCCTGTTCCAGACCTTGCTGTAACCCTTGTTCCAGGCCCCGTTCCAGACCCTGCTGCAAACCCTGTTCCAAACCTTGCTCTTTTCCTAACTGAACACCTCGCTTAACGCCTTCTTCCAACTCATCCGCAAATAATTCTCTGATTGCATCGCACATATTTTTTGCCTCCTCTACTACCTCATGGTTTGCTCTCATTATCACATCCATAACAGCCGAATATAAAGGACTGTTTCGTTTCTGTCTGTATTCTCTTGCCAGCCGGTCAATATCATCTGTAATCGTCAGATTCTTTCTCAGCCTGCTCATCCAAATATTGTTTTCAGAAGAAAGCCGGTCAATTACGATGATCTGCATGGGAAATACGCCACCGTTCACATAATAGATACCAGATTCCACACAATCGATAAAAAATTCCTTCCGTTCGGATAAATAGTTCATCAGTTTTTTAGGAATATGAGTGCATACAAAGGTAATTGTAATTTCTTCCGGCTGTATCTGGCATACCTTTTCCGTATCCGACTGGTAAAAGCAGGCATATCCCAGAACTTTATAGTAATCGTTGATACTAAGATAATCTTCCGGGCTTTTATATTCGATAATGTTATGTTCTCTGAATATCTTACCAATATTTTTATGAATCCTGTCTCCACGCCGAAGCTTAATAATCAGTGCATCAATTAATAATGGCTTTTTGCTTAGCTGATGTTCATTTTCAAAATGAAGTTTATTCAATTCATCACCAAATTCGATCTGAGCCGCAGCATAAAAAGCGGGATGCCACTGTAAAATTTCTGTCTTCATCTGTCTCTCCTTATTATATTATTTTTCAATGTCAGAATCAAGTTTTGTACTGAGCTACCTCCTGTTTTTGATTTGTTTTATATGGAAAACTGCGGCCGGAACGGCCTTACGACTACGGTTCAATTCCGCAGAATTAGAATATAGAAAATATATTTTGCTATTTAAATATCGGGTAATAAGCTTTTACAATACGTATATGACAGTATTTGAGCTCTTTATTATGTTTGATTGAATTAATGCGCCTGAAAAGCGTAGAATTAAAAGCCGACATAGTTGTCAATCCCACGCTTTTCAGGATGGATATCAGCTTAGCCGAGGAAAGAAAAGACTATTAGATTTGACTTATAAAGCTGTGGTGTTACCATATTTATTAAAATAAGTTTCCGCATTGTCCGGACTTAGTTCAAAGCGTTTTATCAATTTTGCAGTGATTTGTTCTTTGGTTTTCCGTTCTTCCAGGTTATCTAATATCAATGCACGAATGCCTTGCTCCAACCCCTGTTCCAGACCTTGCTGTACCCCTTGTTTCAGCCCTTGTTCCAGGCCCTGCTCTAAACCCTGCTCTTTTCCTAACTGAACGCCCCGCTTAACGCCTTCTTCCAACTCATCCGCAAATAATTCTCTGATTGCATCACACATATTCTTTGCCTCCTCTACTACCTCATGGTTTGCTCTCATTATCACATCCATAACAGCCGAATACAAGGGGCTGTTTCGTTTCTGTCTGTATTCCCTTGCCAGCCGGTCAATATCGTCCGCAATCGTCAGATCCTTTCTCAGCCTGCTCATCCAAATATTATTTTCAGAAGATAGCCGGTCAATTACTATGATCTGCATGGGAAATACACCGCCATTTACATAATAGATACCAGTTTCCACACAATCAATAAAAAAGTCCTTTCGTCCGGATAAATAGTTCATTAGTTTTTTAGGAAAGTGAGTGCATACAAAGGTAATTGTAATCTCCTCCGGCTGTATTTGGCATACCTTTTCCGTATCCGACTGATAAAAGCAGGCATACCCCAGAACTTTATAGTAATCGTTGATACTAAGATAATCTTCCGGGCTTTTATATTCGATAATATTATGTTCTCTGAATATCTTACCAATATTTTTATGAATCCTGTCTCCACGCCGAAGCTTAATAATCAGCGCATCAATTAATAATGGCTTCTTGCTCAGCTGATGTTCATTTTCAAAATGAAGTTTATCCAATTCATCACCAAATTCGATCTGAGCCGCAGCATAAAAAGCGGGATGCCACTGTAAAATTTCTGTCTTCATCTGTCTCTCCTTATTATATTATTTTTCAATATCAGAATCAAGTTTTACGCTGTGCCACCTCCTGTATTTAATTTGTTTTAAATGGAAAACTGCGGCCGAAACGGCCAAACGACTGCGGTCATATCCCGCAGAATTGAAATATAGAAAAAAATATTGTGCTGTTTATTATATCAGGAAAAACTGCTTACCGCAATACACATACGGCCGTAATCATTTAAATATTAATCAATATTAACCAACAGTAACTTCCCCCAAAACAATTTATAACAATATACTTGACATATGCCGGTAACAAGAGTAATATATGACATATGTCAGAAATGAAGGAGAACTGTTATGCCCCGTCCACAGAAGAAACGCAGAATATGTGCAATGCCTGAATTTGCAGCATTTGCACCGTGTCACAGGGATATGGAAGCGGAACGAGTGGATATGACCCTGGATGAATACGAAGCGATCCGTTTAATTGATCTTTTAGGCTGTACCCAGGAAGAGTGCGCCAACCAGATGGAGATTGCCAGAACCACGGTTCAGGCGATTTACGATAGTGCCAGAAAGAAAGTGGCGGATGCTTTAATCAATGGGAAACGGCTGGAAATCGGAGGCGGACAATACAGAATCTGCCCTCATTCCGGACAGTGCTGCGAACATGCGTGCAGGAAGCGGGAAAACCGGGGAAAGCACTGCTGCAGCAAAGGAAAAGATGAGGAGGTTTCACAATGAAGAAAATAGCGGTAACTTATGAAGACGGCCAGGTATTTCAGCATTTTGGCCATACAGAACAGTTTAAGGTATATGAAGTGGAAGACGGAAAAGCCGTTAATAGCCAGGTGATCGATACGGTAGGCGAAGGACACGGCGCGCTGGCCGGATTTTTAAAGGATAAGGGAATTGATACCCTGATCTGCGGCGGCATCGGTATGGGCGCCAGAATGGCCTTATCAGAAGCCGATATTGATTTATATCCGGGAGTGTCAGGAAATGCAGATGAGGCAGTTGACGCTTTATTAAAAGGCAGCCTGAATTACGATCCTGATACCATGTGCAATCATCATCACGAAGGTGACCATGATTGCCATAGCGATGACCACCATTGCCATTCATAAGATTTACAGTGGAAAGGCATTCTGATAACGGGTGCCTTTCTTCTTGCGTAACAAGATAATATACGAGGAGATTATGAGTATGAGCAGGGAAGGAAAAAAGGCGGCGAGGGGTTATGAAGTGGACATGTGCCACGGCCCTCTGCTGGGAAAGATCATCGTGTTTGCAGTACCACTGATATTATCAGGAATTTTACAGCTGCTTTTTAATGCGGCGGACATCATTGTCGTGGGGCGTTTTGCGGGAAGTGAATCTCTGGCCGCGGTGGGGTCTACCAGTTCTTTAATCAACCTTTTAGTCAATGTATTTATCGGCCTGTCCATCGGTGCTAATGTGCTGGTGGCCAGATTTTACGGGGCGGGAAAGGATAAAGAAGTGGAGGAAACCGTACATACTTCGGTTTTGCTGTCCATAATAAGTGGCGGGATTCTGCTGGTGGTGGGAGTGATATTGGCCCGGCCTCTGCTGACGCTGATGGGAACCCCGGACAATGTGATCGAACATTCCACGCTGTATATGAAGATCTATTTTGTGGGTATGCCGGTCATGCTTTTGTATAACTTTGGGGCTGCGATTCTGCGGGCGGTGGGGGATACCAAGAGGCCGCTGTATTTTCTGTTTTCTGCTGGAATTGTCAACGTTGTATTAAACCTGATCTTTGTGATCGTATTTTCCATGGGAGTTGCGGGAGTTGCCTGGGCTACTGTGATATCCCAATGCATTTCCGCTGCGCTCATCGTGATGTGCTTGATGAAATCAGAATCCTCTTATAAACTCTGTTTGAGAAAATTAAGGATTGTGCCTGCGAAGATGAAGGCAATCGCCAGGATCGGTTTTCCGGCAGGGCTGCAGGGAGCGATCTTTTCCGTGTCCAATGTTTTGATCCAGTCATCCATTAACTCCTTCGGTTCGGTGGCGATGGCGGGAAATACGGCTTCTTCCAATATCGAGGGATTTATTTACAACTCTATGAATGCGATTTATCAGACCGCTTTAAGCTTTACCAGTCAGAATTATGGGGCGGGAGAGTACCGGCGCATGAGAAAGGTGATGTATATCTGCCTTGGGCTGGTAACCTGTGTGGGCGCGGTCATGGGATTCGGCGCGATACTGGCCGGTCCACACCTGCTCGGAATCTATTCCTCCGACCCGGAAGTGATCAGATACGGATTATACCGCCTTGAGATCATCGCCTCCACGTATTTTATCTGCGGGCTGATGGATACCATGGTGGGCGTGCTGCGGGGCATGGGATTTTCCGTTATGCCGATGCTTGTTTCACTGACCGGAGCCTGTGCGTTTAGGGTTTTGTGGATCTTTACCATATTTGCGGCGGACCATACCATGACAACCCTCTATCTGTCCTATCCCGTATCCTGGGCCATTACGGCTGCTGCTCATATGATCTGCTACCTGCTGATCCGGAAAAAGGTGGAAAAGGGCAGGGTGTAGCTATTTAAAATCAGAAAAAGCCCCATACAGGCGCTTGCAAACTCCTGTATGGGGCTTTTTCTGTATAGTATATGATTACACAAAATAGAGGATAAAGTGAAAGAATTGGCAGTTCTTCCGCTTTTAAATGGCAATTATTTTTATTATCCCTGGGCAGGACAATATTGAGTAATACGGCAACAATCGTTGCGATTACAACCGGCGATTTCCCGAAAATGGTGGTCACCCATGATGGGAATGCCGATAAGGATGTGGAGGCCTGGGAAACACCCATACCCAAAGCGGCTGCTAGTCCGACGATGGAAGTGTTCCGGTAGGTCATATCCTCTGACATAACAAGCTTCATACCAGTCATAGCGATAGAAGCGAATACAGAAACCGTTGCGCCTCCTAAAACACATTGAGGAATTGTGGTGAGGAGAGCGGAAAACTTGGGAACCAGGCCGGCCATAAGGATTAAAATTGCTGCCAGGCCAAGTACACAGCGGTTGATAACTTTTGTAGTGGTAACAATACCTACGTTCTGGCTGTAAGTTGCGGTAGGGAGACCGCCAAGCAGGGAACCCAGAATGTTGGTGATACCATATCCTACGATAGCTCCTTTTAACTCTTCATTCCTTGGTTCCCGATCCATACTTCCTATGGTGGTGGCTGAGAAGTCGCCAATCGCCTGGATGGAGTTGATCGCAAATAAGAGTCCGATCGCTACGCAGGAAGAAATTTCAAACTCAACTCCGAAATGCATCAGCTTTGGAAGCTGGAATATGCCTGCATCACCGACTGCGGTAAGATTCACCATTCCAAACGGTATGGAAACTAAATATCCCGCAATGATGCCGATTAAGATGGAAGCGAGTTTAAAAATGCCTTTACCAAAATGATTTAACAGTGTAACAACAACTAAAGTAAAGATAGCGATTAACCAGTTCTGCCAGGAACCGTAATTTGGGCTGGAGGTTCCGCCGGCCATATAGTTGATCGCAGTAGGGTACAGGGACAGACCAATGGTAAATACTACCGTTCCGGCAATTAACGGAGGGAAGAATCTACGGATCTGATTGATGGAAAGTCCCACCAGGATGGCTACAATGCCGCCCACTATCTGTGCACCCAAAATAGTGGCAATATTGAAGTCACCTGCAATGGCCTGCATGCTGGGGAGATAAGCGAAGCTTACGCCCATGATAACGGGCAGGCCGGAACCGATATGGAAGCCGTTTTTGTTTCCAATCGGAAATAATTGTAATAATGTTGATAGTCCGGATACTACAAGTGCCGCCTGGATAAGGATTACGCGGCTGGCTTCATCAATACCGGCAACACTGGCAATGATAATGGCAGGTGTTACGCAGCCGACGATCATTGCGACTACATGCTGTAATGCCAGGGGGATCGCTTGTGAGAATTTTGGGACACCATTCAGTTCAAAGATTGACCCTTGCTGTTTTCCGTGATCCATGTAAATCCTCCTTATGCTTTTTGAATTTTAGTACCGGTTTTGCCCTGGATTCCGTCTTTTGCTTTTTCGAGTAAGGTAATTAATGCTTTGCGTCCAGGCTTGGATTCGGCAAACTTAACGGCTGCCTGAACTTTAGGAAGCATGGAACCCGGTGCAAAATGACCTTCTTCCATGTATTGTTTCGCTTCGTCTGGTGTTATGGAATCAAGCCATTTTTCATCTGGTTTTCCAAAATTAATGGCAACTTTTTCAACAGCAGTGAGGATGATCAGATAATCGGCATCCAGTTCCTCAGCTAAGAGGCAGCTTGCAAAGTCTTTGTCGATAACAGCGCTGGCGCCCTTTAAATGATTTCCTTTCAGGGTAACAGGGATTCCGCCGCCGCCGCAGGCGATAACCAGCTGGCCTTCATCCACTAGGGAACGGATTGCTCCCAGCTCGATGATCTGTGCAGGCTTAGGAGAAGCCACTACACGGCGCCATCCGCGTCCGGAATCTTCTTTCATAATATAACCGTATTTTTCTTCCGCGATGCGGGCCTGTTCTTCGGTCATGAAATGGCCGATCGGTTTGGACGGGTTCTGGAATGCAGGATCGTCTAAATCCACGCGCATCTGAGTGATCATAGTGGTAACCGGAATATTGTCAATATCTCTGTTCAGCAATTCTTCTCTTAAAGCGTTCTGGAGGTCATAGCCGATATAAGCCTGGCTCATGGCAACACAAACGGAGAGTGGGGTATTCGGCTGATTCGGATCTTCTCTGGAAAGAGCGGCCATAGCATTATTAATCATGCCGACCTGAGGTCCGTTTCCATGAACAACTACAACTTCGCAGCCTTCTTCAATCAGGTCTACGATCGCTTTTGCAGTGATCTTTACAGCAGTCATCTGCTCAGGAAGGGTATTTCCAAGTGCGTTGCCCCCCAACGCAATAACGATTCTTTGTTTCTTCTCCATGATAAAATCTCCTTTTTTGAGTGAAAAAGAGCCGCCTGCCGGCAAAGCGCAGGCGGCTCCTGTGAATATTTATTATTTAAAAATTCTTGGAGTTCCTTTTTCTTCCAGTTTCTTTAAGATTGCTGCCGGATCCTGGAATTTAGCGAGGAAGATCATGGCTGCGATTACATATGGTTTGTAGCTTGCTTCTTTGTAAAGAGGATCTCTGTAACGGTCAAATACAGATGCTTCCACTTCTCCGTCTACGCAGCTTACATCGTTGATATCAGCCGGCAGGCAGTGTAAGTAAAGAGCTTTTCCGTCTTTTGTTGTCTTCATCAGCTCTTCTGTACAGCACCAGTCTTTGTGGTTTGCGTTCTGAGCTAATAATTCTTTCTCTAAAGCCTTGATTCCGTCGCTGTCGCCTTTTCCGTACAGATCTGTACGTTTTTCCATAGCTGCAAATGGAGCCCAGCTCTTTGGATATACGATATCAGCATCTTTGAATGCTTCTGCCATATCGTTGGTTCTCTTGAAGCTTCCGCCTGATTTCTCAGCGTTCTTCTTAGCAACTTCTTCAACTTCCGGCATAACTTCGTATCCTTCCGGATGAGCCAGAACAACGTCCATGCCCATACGTGTCATCAATCCGATAACGCCCTGAGGAACGGATAATGGTTTTCCGTAAGAAGGAGAGTAAGCCCATGTCATAGCCAGCTTTTTACCTTTTAAGTTCTCAATTCCGCCAAATTCATGGATGATGTGAAGCATATCAGCCATGGCCTGTGTAGGATGGTCGATATCGCACTGTAAGTTAACTAAAGTAGGTTTCTGCTCTAAGATGCCGTCTTTATGTCCCTGAGTAACTGCATCAACAACTTCGTGCATATAAGCGTTGCCTTTTCCGATGTACATATCATCGCGGATACCGATAACGTCAGCCATGAAGGAGATCATGTTAGCTGTTTCACGAACGGTTTCGCCGTGAGCTACCTGAGATTTGCCTTCGTCTAAATCCTGAACTTCCAGACCTAACAGGTTGCAGGCAGATGCGAAGGAGAAACGTGTACGTGTGGAGTTGTCACGGAATAAAGAGATTCCTAAGCCGCTTTCAAATACTTTTGTGGAGATGTTGTTTTCTCTCATATAACGGAGAGCGTCAGCAACGGTCCAGATTGCTTCCAGTTCGTCGTCTGTCTTTTCCCATGTGAGGAAGAAGTCATTTTCGTACATTTCTTTGAAGTTTAACGCGTTGAGTTTGTCGATGTAATCCTGTAAAGTTTTCATAGTTTTAATAGCCTCCTGAAATTTTAAATTTGATTTGTTGGTTTTATCTTGTTTTATTGATTTAACATAAGGGGCCCGTTCTGCACTTCGTTAATTTGGGGAAGGAACGAAGGCTTTTTCGGAAATGCCTTCACCATTTAATGCGAATGACCTGGTCCTTTTACTTAAAGGGTGAAAGGCATTGTGTAAAAAATTATTTACAATATAATGTAGGAAGTGCTGCGTAAACAGCTGCACAAGTTACTAAATCTTTTTTCCATGTCTTCTCGTTCGGAGCGTGAGCCTGAGCTTCTGCGCCAGGTCCGAAACCGATGCAAGGGATTCCGTTACGTCCCATGATGGAAACTCCGTTGGTTGAGAAGGTCCATTTATCTGTAAGAGGACGAGCTTTTCTCATCTCCACTGTCTCTTCAGAACCGGTGCGCTCGTCACCGAACATGCTCTTATAGGATTCTTCCAGAGCTTTTGTTACTGCATGATCCTCAGGAATTACCCAGGTTGGGAAATAGCATTCGATCGGATAAGTAAGTCCCTTATAAGAAGGACGTGCGTAGTCATACATGGATACTTTTACGTCGTCGCCGTATTTCTTTACGTTTGGCAGGTTACGGATTTCGTCTAAGCAGCTTTCCCATGTTTCACCGGCTGTCATACGACGGTCTAAGGAAACGGAACAGGAGTCTGCAACTGCACAGCGGCTTGGTGATGTGAAGAAGATTTCGGATGTGGTAACAGTACCGCGTCCTAAGAATCTGGCTTCTTTCCACTGTGGGTTATATTTTTCATCCAGCATCTTTACGAGACCTTTGATCTCTGTGCTGTCTGCTGCATCGTTTTCATTCAGGGAACGTACATCCTGAAGAATGTCGGCCATCTTGTAGATTGCGTTGTCGCCGCGCTCAGGAGCGGAGCCGTGGCAGGAAACGCCTTTAACATCGATGCGGATTTCCATACGTCCTCTCTGTCCGCGGTAGATACCTCCGTCTGTCGGCTCTGTGGAAACAACGAATTCAGGTCTTACTTTATCTTCGTTGATTATGTACTGCCAGCAAAGTCCGTCACAGTCTTCTTCCTGAACCGTACCGGTTACTAAAACGGTGTATTTGTCGCTTAACAGTCCTAAGTCTTTCATGATCTTAGCGCCGTAAACAGCTGATACGATGCCGCCTAACTGATCGGAAGTTCCACGGCCGCCGATTTCAGAATCGGATTCGAATCCGTCGTATGGGTCGAATTCCCAGTTGCTGATGTTGCCGATACCTACGGTATCGATATGTGCATCGTAGCCGATTAATGTTGCGCCGGTTCCCATGTAGCCTAAAACGTTGCCCATCGGGTCGATCTCTACTTTGTCGAATTCCAGTTTTCTCATCTCTTCAGCGATGCGGTCGATGTGAGCTTTCTCATCGCAGCTTTCGCCCGGGAATTTTACGATGTCACGTAAAAATTTTGTCATATCAGCTTCGTAATTTTTAGCAGCTTCTTTGATTTTGTTAAAATCCATAATGAAATACCCTCCATTTAATATAGAATATATAGTTGAAATTTGATTAACGCTCGTTTCCATCCCAGACAATTGATTTATAACGGTCCGGATCGGTATCGCCTTCTGTGGAGAAGAGCAGTACCTTTGAATCTTTGTTAAGGCCAAGATGTTCTCTTAACTCTTTATATTCGTCCATCAGCATGATGCATGCTAAAACACCGAACGGTGCGGCTCCTGATTCGCCGGAAGTAACCTGCGGATCGCCTTTAATAGGAGAAGCCAGCATGCGCATACCCTTTGCAGCAACCCAGTCGGGAGCGGCAACAAATGTATCTACATGATTCTTTAAAATATCCCAGGAAATTGTGTTTGGCTCGCCGCATGCAAGACCTGCCATAATGGTCTGCATATCGCCGTCTACGATGTAGATGCCGCCATCGCCGGCTTTTGCGCCTTTGTAAAGGCATGCAGCCACATCGGCTTCCACAACAACAACTTTCGGAGGATTCTCAGGATAACGGTTTGCGAAATATCCCTGAACCGCGCCTGCTAATGAACCAACGCCTGCCTGAATGAACACGTGTGTCGGTCTGTCGCAGCCATATCCTTCCAGCTGTTCGTTGGCTTCCAAAGCCATGGTTCCGTATCCCTGCATAATCCAGGCCGGAATCTCTTCATAACCATCCCAGGCTGTATCCTGAACAACGACTCCGTTAGGAGTTTCGGCAGCAGCGGCAGCGGCCATGCGGACGCATTCGTCATAATTGACTTCTTCGATCGTAGCGGTGGCATTTTCCTTCTGAATGTTTTCCAGACGGGTTTTTGTGGAACCCTTAGGCATAAATACAACTGCTTTCTGTCTCAGTTTATTGGCTGCCCATGCAACACCTCGTCCATGATTGCCGTCTGTAGCGGTAAAGAAAGTTGCCTGACCGAACTCTTCTCTCAGTTTATCGGAAGTCAGGACGCTGTATGGAAGTTCGGATACGTCTTTTCCGGTCTTCTGAGCTATGTAACGGGCCATCGCAAAGGAACCGCCCAACACTTTGAATGCGTTTAAACCGAACCGGTAAGATTCATCCTTAACATATACTTCACCGAGTCCTAAGAATTCAGCCATGTGGTCCAGCTTAGCAAGCGGTGTCTCGCTGTACTGTGGGAAACTCTCGTGAAATGTTCTTGCCTTTTTGATCTCAGAAATTGCCATAACAGGTAACTGTCTGTCGTCTGTTTTGGGCATCTTATTGACAGCCCATTCAATTGCTTTCATGTTGAAAACCTCCTAATTAATCATGCTGCGTGCTGCTTTCGTCGCGCTGTGCGGCCTGAGCCTGTTTGATGGAATCCAGATAACTGTATAAGGTGAATTTTGAAATACCGAAGTAGTTGGACACTTTATCACCCGACTTGGTAATAAGGAATGCGCCTGCGTCGTTAAGATACTGGACAGCGGCCACCTTATCGTCTTTGCTCATGAGAGCCACCGGTTTGCCCACCAATGCGACGGACTGTTCTAATAAGGTATCCAGCAGATCGTTTACATTGTGAGTGATCTTCTTCGGCTGTTCTTTGGAGTTCTCCGTCTCGGTGGTAATGAGAGTTCTGAGAGCCGAGTCGAAGGTGAGAAGACCGGTGATGTCGTAGTTGAGTGAAAAAATGTATTCTACGTCGTTATTTGCACCTCTGATATACATTGTACTGGACTTTAAAATCCTGCCGTTATCTGTTTTAGTCAGATATGCAAGGCGATCTTCCAATAGCTTCGGATCCTTGTTTAAAGTTTCCAGAACGATACCGGACGGACCGTCGCCCACGGAACGGTTTGTGATGTTTCCGTTTTCAATGTAGACGATAGAACTTTCGATATTTTTTTTGGTGAGATCGTGGATTACTATTTCACATGCGCTGCCAAATTGGGTGGCAACTCCATGTGCGATCTGAATCAGCAGATCCAATGGGTAATTCATACTGATACTCCCTTTCGCGAAATGTTATCATACTCCAATCATAGCATATAAAAATTAAAAATCAATAGTTTTTCTAAAAATTTTTTAGGTATTCTGAAAAAAATTGTAAATGTGTATTGCATTTCTTATTTATTAATGATAGACTGTAGTCATGAGGCAATATGTAGTTCGCGCTGCCGTTTTGGGGAAGGACGGTTGTGCATTATATCCAATATCATTATATGAGCAAAGGAGAGTAAAACATGCTGGTAATTGGCAATGGAAGAATGATAACAAGAGATAACAGCAACCCATTCGTGGAATGCGGGGCAGTTGCAATAGATGGGAACACAATCGTAAAAGTGGGTTCCTTAGATGAGGTAAAAAAGGCTTATCCGGATGCGGAATACATCGATGCAAAGGGCGGAGTGATCATGCCTTCATTTATTAATGTACATGAACACATCTACAGCGCATTTGCAAGAGGGCTCAGCATCAACGGATACGATCCCCACGGATTTTTAGATATATTAGACGGAATGTGGTGGACCATAGACCGTCATCTGACTTTGGACCAAACGTATTTAAGCGCCATGGCAACTTATGTGGATTCCATTAAAAACGGCGTTACCACAGTCTTCGACCATCATGCCAGCTTCGGACATATAGAAGGGTCCTTATTTCGCATAGAAGAGGCTGCAAAAGAGACCGGAGTGAGATCCTGTCTCTGCTATGAGATTTCCGACCGCGACGGCAAGGATAAGGCCAAAGCTTCCGTGAAAGAGAATGTGGATTTTATCAAACACGCTCTGGCGGATGACAGCGATATGATTGCCGGAATGATGGGAATGCACGCATCCTTTACCATTTCAGATGAGACCATGGAATTGTGTGCGGCCAGCAAACCGGAAGAAGTGGGATACCACATTCATGTGGCAGAGGGAATCGAAGATCTTCATCAGTGCCTGCATGCCCACGGCAAACGGATTATCGACCGTCTGATGGACTGCGATGTGTTGGGAAGCAAGACCTTGGCGGCTCACTGCATCTATGTTAATAAACATGAGATGGAACTGTTAAAGGAAACGGATACCATGGTTGTACATAATCCGGAATCCAATATGGGCAATGCGTGCGGATGCCCGCCTACTATGGAGATTTTCCATACGGGCGTTTTAACAGGACTTGGAACTGACGGATATACCCACGATATGACAGAATCTTATAAGGTGGCCAATGTGCTTCACAAACATCACCTCTGCAATGCCAACGCGGCATGGGGCGAGGTTCCGGCCATGTTATTTGAAGGAAATGCGAAGATCGCAAACCGCTACTTTAAAAAGCCTTTGGGTGTGTTAAAGGAAGGCGCGGCGGCGGACGTGATCGTTACGGATTATATTCCGTTGACACCGATGAATGCGGATAACTGCAACAGCCACATCCTGTTCGGAATGACGGGGCGCAGTGTTGTAACAACGGTAGCCAACGGTAAAGTGCTGATGAAAGACAGAATCCTGACCCGGATCGACGAAGAGAAGGTTATGGCAGACTGCCGCCAGGCTGCAGCAGAGCTGGCAAAATCAATTAACAGCAGATAGAAAAAGATTCATTTGTAACTGTTCAGTAGGTCTGCGCATTTACTGCGCTGACCGTAATAAAACTTGGAAAACAGGCAAAAATCCCATCGCCGCAGGCGATTTCGCATGGATTTTTGCTCGTAATTGTGAAGGTACTGAACAATTACATTCATTTATATAATAGGAGGAAAGAACAATGTCAGACAGAATGACCCCAATGCCATTTTCCCAGCTGGTACAGTGGATACTTGAGGAAGAGAAAAAGAGAGGAACTGTATTTGGAGTTCACAAACCATATGCTGCAAAGGAAGAAAACAACCGCACAATTTTCGGAAGAAACCTGGAGACCCCGGTAGGACCTGCTGCAGGCCCTCACACCCAGCTGGCACAGAATATAGCAGCTTCTTACTATGCGGGAAGCCGTTTCTTCGAATTAAAGACAGTACAGATCATCGACGGTGAAGACCTTCCGGTCAATAAACCATGTATTCTTGCGGACGACGAGTGCTATAACTGCGAATGGTCAACCGAATTATACGTTCCGCAGGCTCAGGCAGAATATATTAAAGCGTGGTTTTTACTTCATGTGATGTCCAAAGAATTCGGCCTCGGATCGGCGGACGGTTTCCAGTTTAACATGAGCGTCGGATATGATCTGGAGGGAATTAAATCACCTAAGATTGACCGCTTTATCGAATCCATGAAGGATGCAAAGGATACCGAGGAATTCCGTACCTGCAAACAGTATCTGCTGGATCATGTGGATTCCTTTAAGCATGTGACCGCTGAGGATATTGAAAGCATTTCTTCCAATATATGCAACTCGGCAACGCTTTCCACCCTGCACGGATGTCCTCCTCAGGAAATTGAAAGAATCGCCGTATATCTGATTACAGAGAAGGGCTTACATACCTTTATCAAATGCAATCCTACCCTTTTGGGATACGAATTTGCAAGAAAAACCATGGATACCATGGGATACGATTATGTGGCATTCGGAGATTTTCATTTCCTGGATGATTTACAGTACGAAGATGCAGTTCCGATGTTAAAGCGCCTGATGGCACTGGCAGAGGAAAAGAATCTGGAATTCGGCGTGAAGATCACCAACACCTTCCCGGTGGATGTAAAACAGCAGGAACTTCCAAGTGAAGAGATGTATATGTCAGGAAAATCCCTGTTCCCATTGTCCATTTCCCTGGCTGCAAAGCTGTCCCGGGAATTTGACGGAAAGCTGCGCATCTCCTATTCAGGCGGCGCGGATTATTTCAACATTAAAAAGATCGTGGATGCAGGAATCTGGCCTGTTACCGTTGCAACAACCCTGTTAAAACCGGGCGGATATCAGAGACTGGTTCAGCTGGCAGAGCAGACAGAACAGGAACATGCGGAATTTAAGGGCGTTGACGTGGATAAAGTCAGCAGACTGGCAGAGGATGCCGTCACCAATGAGCATCATGTGAAGGCGGTAAAACCGCTTCCTTCCAGAAAGATGAAAAAACAGGTTCCCCTTACAGACTGTTTCGAAGCGCCTTGTAAAGAGGGATGCCCGATTCATCAGGATATCACCGCTTATATGCAGCTGGCCGGAGAAGGCAGATTTGAAGAAGCGTTAAAGGTGATTACAGAGAAGAATCCGCTTCCATTTATCACAGGTACCATCTGCGCCCATAACTGTATGAGCAAATGTACCAGAAACTTCTATGAGGAACCGGTACATATCAGAGACGTGAAGCTGACGGCGGCAGAAGGCGGATTTGACGCCCTCATGAAGACGATCGTGAAACCTCAGGTTTCTTATGATAAAAAAGCGGCTGTGATCGGCGGCGGCCCTGCCGGACTTGCAACTGCGTTCTTCCTGACAAGAGAGGGAATGGAAGTTACATTATTTGAGCAGAAAGACAGCCTTGGCGGCGTAATCCGCCACGTAATTCCGGGCTTCAGAATCTCCGACGAAGCCATTGCAAGGGATGTGGAGCTGGTTTCTGCATACGGCATGAAAGTTCAACTGAACACCAAAGTGACTGATTTAGACGAAGTGAAGAACCAGGGATTTGATTATGTGATTCTGGCTACCGGAGCAAGCAAACCCGGCGTGCTCACACTGGAATCCGGCGAAACCATGAACGCCCTTGATTTCCTTGCTGAATTTAAGGCAAAGGACGGAGCGGTTGATGTCGGTAAAAATGTAGTCGTAATCGGCGGTGGAAACACGGCCATGGATACGGCCAGAGCGGCTAAGAGAACAAAAGGGGTGGAGCATGTATACCTGGTTTACAGAAGAACCAAACGCTATATGCCTGCTGATGAAGAAGAACTTGTGATGGCAGTGGAAGACGGAGTGGAATTCAAAGAACTTCTGGCTCCTAAGAAACTGGAAAATGGTTCCCTGATCTGTGACGTGATGCAGCTTTCCGAGATGGATGCGTCCGGCAGAAGAGGCGTAAAAGCCACCGGAGAAACCGTAGCGGTTCCGGCTGATACGGTGATTGGAGCGGTAGGAGAGCAGGTTCCGACTGAATTCTTAAAGGCCAATGGAATCAATGTGACAGAGCGCGGAAAAGCGATGGTTGACCAGGATACATTGGAAAGCAGCAGAAAAGGCGTTTACGTGGTAGGCGACGGACTGTATGGACCTGCTACTGTAGTGGAAGGCATCCGGGATGCGAAGAAGGCCGCAGAGGCCATCTTAGCCAAATCGGTGGCAAAAGATTACAGCGAAAATGCGGATATGGATACCATCTATGCAAGACGGGGCATTCTGTTAGAGAAACAGGATGGAAGAGTGGAATCCGGCAGATGCCTCACCTGTTCTTCCGTATGTGAAAACTGCGTGGAAGTCTGCCCGAACCGTGCGAACCTGTCCATCACCGTTCCAGGTATGGAGAAACATCAGATCATCCATGTGGATTATATGTGCAATGAATGCGGCAACTGTAAGAGCTTCTGCCCATATGACAGCGCGCCATATCTGGATAAATTCACATTATTCGCCAATGAAGCGGATATGGAAAACAGCAAAAACCAGGGCTTTACCGTACTGGATAAGGATGCGGTCAGCTGTAAAGTCAGATATCTTGGCAACATTTTGACCTGGAAAGCAGGAGAAGCTTCTGACCTTCCGGAAGGCCTGGCTAAGATTATGGAAACCGTTTGTAAAGATTATTCCTATTTATTAGGTTAAGACTGAGATAGAAAGCAGGTGCAGGAATGTACACCTTAATGATTAATGGTAAACAGGTTCTTGTGGAAGAGGACAGAAAATTAATTGATGTTCTCCGAAACGATTGTCATTTAAAATCCGTAAAGGACGGCTGCAGCGAAGGCGCATGCGGTACCTGTACGGTCCTTGTGGACGGCAAGCCGGTTAAAGCATGTGTGCAGAAGGTATCAAAATTTGAAGGAAAATCCATCGTGACGGTGGAGGGACTTTCCGAGCGGGAAAAAGAAGTCTTTGTATATGCATTTGGAGAAGCAGGAGCCGTACAGTGCGGCTTCTGCATCCCGGGCATGGTGATCTGCGGCAAGGCACTGATCGATCAGAATCCGGACCCTACCAGGGATGAGGCGGCGTTTGCGATCAGAAATAATATCTGCCGCTGTACCGGATATAAGAAGATCATCGACGGAATCCTGCTGGCAGCCAAACTTTTAAGAGAAGGCACGCCGGTGGAGAGAAAGACCATCAGCGGCGTGGGTCAGAGGGCGCACCGGATCGATGTGGAAGAAAAGGTGCTTGGATACGGCGAATATGTGGACGATATGGAACTGGATGGCATGATTTACGGAAGCGCCGTCCGGGCTGCATATCCACGGGCTACTGTGGTTTCCATTGATACTTCCAAAGCAAAAGCTCTGCCGGGCGTCTATGCGGTGGTGACTGCAGAGGATATTCCGGGAAGCGTTAAAGTGGGCCATCTGAAACAGGACTGGGATACTCTGATTCCAGTAGGAGAGCATACCCGGTATCTGGGAGATGCGGTTTGCCTGGTGGCGGCGGAGACGCCGGAGCTGGTGGAAGAGGCCAAGAAGCTGGTGGAAGTGGTGTATGAAGAGCTGCCGGCTGTATTTGACCCCATGGAAGCTATGAAGGAAGGGGCTCCTCTCGTTCATAAAGAGGGCAATATCCTGGCTCATGAACATTTGGTCCGCGGAGACGCGGATGAAGCCATTAAAAATTCCGCACATGTGGTGACAAAAGAGTATTTTACTCCATTTACCGAACATGCATTTCTGGAACCGGAGTGCGCGGTGGCGGTTGTGGACCGGGAAAAGGAAGAGGCGGTTATCTACTCTTCCGATCAGGGAACTTACGATACGCAGCGCGAGTGCTCCAAGATGTTAGGATATCCGATGGAAAAGGTTCATGTAATCAACAAACTGGTAGGCGGCGGCTTCGGCGGAAAAGAAGATATGTCGGTGCAGCACCATGCGGCCCTTTTAGCCTACCATACGGGACGTCCGGTTAAGGTAAGACTGACCAGAAAAGAGAGCATACTGATTCATCCGAAACGCCATCCGGCCTGGATGGAATTTACCACCGGCTGTGATGAAAACGGTTATCTGACCGGAATGAAGGCAAAAGTCATTACGGATACGGGCGCTTATGCGTCTTTGGGCGGCCCGGTTCTTCAAAGGCTCTGCACCCATGCGGCAGGCCCGTATAATTACCAGAATATCGAGATCGACGGCACGGCTGTCTATACGGATAATCCTCCGGCAGGCGCGTTCCGGGGATTCGGAGTTACCCAAAGCTGTTTCGCTTCCGAATGCAACCTGGACGCTTTGGCAGAGATGGTGGGAATTTCTCCATGGGAGATCCGTTACCGCAACGCCATCCGTCCCGGACAGGAGCTTCCCAACGGCCAGTTAGCAGCACCGGGCACCGCTTTGGTGGAAACTCTGGAAGCTGTGAAGGATGTCTATGAGAACCATCCACGGGCGGGAATTGCCTGTGCGATGAAGAATGCCGGCGTTGGCGTCGGTCTCCCTGACTGGGGACGCTGCCGTCTGACAATCGAAGACGGAAAAATCTGTATCCGTTCCGGCGCTTCCTGTATCGGACAGGGACTTGGAACCGTATTGGAGCAGATTTGCTGTGAAACGACCGGTTTAAAAGAGGAAAATATCGTCTATGTAGCCGCAGAAACCAATCTGGCCCCTGATTCAGGTACTACCTCAGGCTCCCGTCAGACACTGGTAACAGGAGAAGCGGTGAGACTGGCATCCCTGGATATTAAGAAGGATATGGAGACTCATACTCTGGAAGAATTAAACGGCAAAGAATATAAAGGCGAATATCTGGCGGCTACCGATCCTATGGGAAGCCCTAA
Source organism: Clostridium sp. chh4-2 (assembly GCF_002899675.1). Taxonomy (GTDB): domain Bacteria; phylum Bacillota; class Clostridia; order Lachnospirales; family Lachnospiraceae; genus CHH4-2. Next base: position 70,225 of record NZ_PKUU01000017.1, read on the forward strand.
GAAGAATCCGGTATCCCATGTGGCTTACGGCTATGCAACCCAGGTTGTGCTTTTGGATGAAAACGGCAAGGTGGAAAAAGTGGTGGCTGCCCACGATGTAGGAAAAGCCATCAACCCATTGTCCGTAGAAGGTCAGATCGAGGGCGGCGTCGTGATGTCCCTTGGATATGCCCTGACTGAGGATTTCCCTTTGGATCATGGAAAACCTCTGGCTAAATTCGGTACGCTGGGACTGTTCCGGGCGGATAAAACTCCGGATGTGGAAAGCATTATTGTAGAAAAGAATAAGGATTCCCTGGCTTATGGGGCAGTGGGAATCGGTGAGATCACTTCAATCCCGACTGCACCGGCAGTACAGAACGCATATTATAAATTTGACGGCAAATTCAGAACCAGTCTGCCGCTTGAGGGAACCGCATATAGTAAGAAGAAATAGATGTTCTAGGGAAGGAAGTGGCAATATGAAGCGATTATTAAAAGGCGGCACCGTAGTCATGGAAACATACCATGAGAAGCTGGATGTGCTGATGGATGATGAGAGCGGAACCATCTGCCAGGTAGCAGAGGAGATTGTTCCGGAAGAGGGAGCAGAGGTTGTGGATGTGACCGGAAAGCTGTTGTTTCCGGGATTCATCGACGCCCACACCCATTTTGATCTGGAAGTGTCCGGCACGGTGACTGCCGACGATTTTGAAACAGGAACGAAGGCGGCCATTGCCGGCGGAACGACGATGATCATCGATTTCGCCACGCAGAATAAAGGGGAAACTCTTCATGAAGCGCTGGAAAACTGGCATAAAAAGGCGGATGACAAGAGTTCCTGCGATTATGGATTTCATATGGCCATCTCCGACTGGAATGAATCGGTCAGTCAGGAGCTGGAAGAACTGGTGGCCGGAGGAATTACCTCTTTTAAAGTGTATATGACTTATGACAACATGGTGCTGGACGATAAGGAGATCTACCAGGTGTTAAAGCGGCTGAAGGAAGTGGGGGGCATTACCGGCGTCCACTGTGAAAATTCAGGGCTTATCAAGGCTTTGATCGAAGAACAGAAGGCAAAAGGAAACTTTGCCCCTTCCGCTCATCCGAAAACAAGACCGGACCTGGTGGAGGCGGAAGCGGTCAGCAGGCTGCTTAAAATTGCCGATCTGGCGAAAGCGCCGGTGATCGTGGTGCATTTAAGCTCCGGCGCCGGTTATCAGGAAGTGAAATATGCCAGAGAACGGGGCCAGGAGGTCTATCTGGAAACCTGTCCACAGTATCTGCTGATGGATGACAGCTATTATGAAAAACCGGATTTTGAAGGCGCTAAGTATGTGTGTTCTCCGCCTCTTAGAAAGACCACGGATCAGACGAGATTGTGGAATGCCCTGAGAAAGAACAACATCCAGACGGTCTCCACGGATCACTGCAGCTTTACTTTGAAGCAGAAGGAAGCGGGAATCGATGATTTTACAAAAATTCCAAACGGTATGCCGGGAGTGGAAAGCCGCCCTGTGCTGTTTTATACCTACGGAGTTCTGGAAAAAGATCTTTCTCTGGAACAGATGTGCCGCATGCTTTCCGCTAATCCGGCCAAACTCTATGGAGTTTATCCGAAAAAAGGCTGTATAAAACCGGGCAGCGATGCCGATATTGTAGTATGGGATCCGGATGCATTATGGGTGATGAATAAAGAAAATCAGCATGCCAACACGGATTACTGCCCGTTTGAAGGAACTGAAGTAAAAGGTATCGCCGGACAGGTGTATTTAAGAGGAAATCTGGTGGCTGAAAACGGGGAGATTCGGAAAGAACATGCAGGGCAATATATAAAACGTCAGAAATATATGCAGTTTTAAATGTAAAACGAAATACAGCAGGAGCAGACGGAATGGAATTATTGGAGTTAAGTCTAAAACAGGCGGAAGAAGTCTATAATCTTCATATGAAACGGGATTTTTCTGATAAACTGCGCCCGTGGAACAGCTGTCTGTCCTTGTGGGAGAAGGGGCTTTATATGTGCCTGGGACTCTTTGAGGACGGCGGATTGAGAGCTTATGGGTTCTTTGTGAAGATTGGCGGTTTTCCTTATGTGTTACTGGATTATCTGGCGGCATGTGAGGAGTTCAGGGGCAGGGGATACGGCAGCCGGTTCATGAGTATGGCTGGAAGCTATTTTTCCGGTATGGAAGGAATTATGCTGGAATGTGAAGCGCCCTCTTCTGCGGAAAATGAAGAGGAATATTTCCTGCGCAGGCGGCGTATAGATTTCTATATGCGCTGCAAAGCGGTTCTCACGCGAGCCTGCTGTCACATGTTTGGAATTGATTACAGTATTCTTCTGTATCCTGTGAAGCTGGAGAAACCGGAGGAAGCGCCGGTATTTTCGATCATGGATGAATTTTATCATACGATGTATCCGCCAAAGGCTTACCGGGAAAAGGTGAGCCTTTGGGTGGATTTAAGCGATAAAGGTCTGTTGGAAGCGCTGGATATCAGAAACCGGATACCCCGGGTCATCTCCCTGGTTGGCGGAGGGGGGAAAACTACGGTGATGTATGAGCTGGCTAAGGAGCTTGAATCCATTGGAAAAAAGGTAATTGTAACCACCAGCACCCATATCAGAAAGCCAACGGATTACCGGACCATGACGGCAGAACGGGCGGAGGAACTGGAGAAAATACCATGGGATCATGGAATCCTTGTGACCGGGCGGGAAGCTGAGGACGGCAAATTAAAAGGAATGGCGGAGGAAGAGCTGGAAAAACTGAGCGCTTACTGCGATGTGCTTTTAATTGAAGCGGACGGAGCGAAATGTCTCCCGCTAAAGGTTCCCATGATTCACGAACCTGTGATCATTCCAGCTACAGAGATGGTGATCGCCTGCGCGGGACTGGACTGCGTGGGCAGGCCCTTTAAGGAGTATTGCTTCCGGCATGAGAAAGCCTGTGGTTTGCTGGAAAAAGGGCCGGAGGATATGATTACTGAAGAAGATGTGGCTGAGATCCTGTGTTCCCCGGAGGGAAGCAGGAAAGCGGTGGAAGGCCGGGAATACAGAATCATCCTGAATAAAGCGGATGATGAGGAACGAAAACGGATGGCGGAGCGGATTATCGGCCATTGCAGAAAAGAATATACTGGAATTACTGCAGTAACCGCATTTGAACAAGGAAAAATGGCGCTGGCGTTAAAAAGCGGGCCATGGAAAGGAGATCAGGATGAATGAATACAAGGAAATAATGAAACGTCTGGAAAAAGGGCCGATTTACCTGTTTACCGTAGTATCCGGGTCTTCGCTGGGAGAAAAGGTGATCTTACAGGAGGGGGAATTCATTTCCCTCAATTCCGGAATGGATCAATTCTGGAGTGCGGCCGTGATGCTTGCGGATCTGACAAACTGTCCTTATCAGTATGAGGCGTTTGGAGAACAGATTTTTGTGGAACGGATGGTTCAGGAACCGGAACTGGTGATCTGCGGAGGCGGACATATCTCTCAGGAACTGGCCTTTATGGCGGACTATCTGGAATATCCTTACACGGTCATGGACGACAGGGAAGAATTTGCCAACAGGCAGCGTTTCCCTAAGGCGAAGGAATGCATTTGTCAGAGTTTTAAAGAAGCGTTGGAGGAGAGAGAGTTTTCGCCCAATGCTTATTACGTAATTGTGACTAGAGGCCATTCGGCGGATCTGGAATGCCTGGAGCTGATATTAAAACGTTCTTACGGATATGTGGGGATGATCGGCAGCAGGAATAAGGTGAAAAAGACCATGGAAACTCTGAAAGAGCGGGGATTTACCCAGGAGCAGTTAGACGAAGTCCATGCGCCCATCGGCCTTCCGATCGGCGGAGAGACGCCCAGGGAGATCGCTATCAGCATCATAGCCCAGCTGATTCAGAGGAAAAATGCTGACCATCCGGCCAGCTACATAGAAAATGAGATGAAGGAAGCGCTGGAACAGGAAAATGCCTCCCCCAGAATGCTGCTTCGGATTATCGGAAAACGGGGATCTGCCCCGAGAGGGATCGGAAGCCGGATGATCGTCGGATCAGAAGGAATTTTATGTGGCACAATAGGCGGAGGTATGATAGAATATAAGGCAGTGGAATATGCTGTCGGCATGATTGCCAGAGGCGAGAAACTGAAGGTCGGGACTTACCGGCTGGATACGGGAACCGCCGGTTCTCTTGGTATGTGGTGCGGCGGCGAGGTGGATATACTATTTGAAACTTGTTAATTGTCTGGCAGGTCTGCGCAGTTACGAAACCTGTTTATGAGCCGGAGGAACAGATGGATGATGAAAAGCTGAAGTTTCATATGAGACTTCGGGTTTATAAGGAAGAACGGAATTTCGGGCCGGGAGTCTCCACTCTCATGATGCTGGTGAGGGAAAGCTCTTCCCTGTCAGCTGCCTGTAAGGAGATGAACATGTCTTATTCGAAGGCATGGAAGATCATAAAGAATGCGGAACAGGATCTTGGATTCGAACTGATGGAAGGAACCAGAGGCGGCGAAAGCGGCGGAGGGACGGTTCTTACGGAGCGGGGAGAGGAATTTTTAAAGCGCTATCTGGAGTTTCAGGAGGAGACGCAGAAAGCGGCCCAGGAGATCTTTGACCGGGTATTTAACGGGGCTGAATAGGAGACGGTGAACCGGCATTTTATTTTTAATACGGATATTCTTACTTGAAAATAACGGCTGGATATTTATGCCGCAGAAGGCGGCGGAATCGAGGATAATATGAAGGAAATTCGCACAGAGGATGCGGTCGGGCAAGTATTGTGCCATGATATAACGCAGATTATACCGGGCGTGGTAAAAGACGCCAGGTTTCGCAAGGGACATGTGGTGACGGAGGAAGATATTCCGGTGCTTTTGTCTTTGGGCAAAGAACATCTTTACATATGGGAAAATGATGAGACCATGTACCATGAAAATGAAGCGGCTGAGATTTTATATGAACTGTGCCGCAGTGAACACATGAACCGAAGTGAAGTAAAAGAAGGTAAAATTGAATTATCGGCAGCCGTTGACGGCCTGCTTAAAATAGATACAAAACTGCTGGACCGGATCAATGGACTGGGAGATATGATGATCGCCTCCCGCCATCCCAACACTCCGGTGAAAAAAGGGGACAAGATCTGCGGAACCAGAATCATACCGCTGGTGATAAAAAAGGAGAGGATGGAAGAGGCAAAGGCCGTATGCGAAGGCCGTCCCATTTTCACCCTGCTCCCGTTTCATAAGAAAAAGGTGGGAATTGTGACGACCGGAAGCGAAGTGTTTCACGGCCGGATTGAAGATAAATTCGGACCGGTGCTGAGGAAAAAGGTGGAGGAGTACGGATGTGAGATTCTGGGACAGACGCTGACGGATGACGATCCGGAACACACGAAAGAGGCCATAGAAGCGTTTATTGCCCAGGGCGCTGAGCTGGTGCTGTGCAGCGGCGGAATGAGCGTTGATCCGGATGACAAGACGCCTCTTGCCATTAAGAACACGGGAGCCAGAGTGGTGACCTACGGCGCGCCGGTGCTTCCGGGGGCCATGTTTATGCTGGCCTATGTAGAAAGGGACAAGGAAAAGCCGGTTCCTGTGGCAGGGCTTCCGGGCTGTGTGATGTATGCGAAGAGAACCATATTCGATCTGGTGCTGCCCAGGCTTTTGGCCGATGATCCGGTGACAAAGGAAGAGATCGACAAGCTGGGAAGAGGTGGGCTCTGCCTGAACTGTGATGTCTGTACTTATCCGAACTGCGGATTTGGAAAAGGATGGTAAGATGGGGCTGAATACAGCCGGACGAATATTAATCATTAGATTGGAAGATAAATTATGGGAGAATTAACACATTTTGATAAAGACGGCAATGCATGGATGGTGGATGTGGGAGAGAAAGCGGAAACGGAACGCATTGCGGTTGCCTGCGGAAAGATTTATGTGAACAGCCAGGTATTTGAAGCCATAAGGGATAAGACGGCTAAAAAGGGAGATGTGCTGGGAGTTGCCAGAGTGGCCGGCATCATGGGAGCGAAAAAGACTTCGGATCTGATTCCCCTCTGCCACATTCTTCTGCTCACCAAGTGCAGCGTGGAATTTCAGCTAAATGAGGAAGAGCACTCCGTAGAAGCGGTCTGCACGGTAAAAACCTTTGGAAAAACCGGGGTTGAGATGGAGGCGCTGACCGGCGTGAACATCGCGCTGCTCACCATTTACGATATGTGCAAGGCCATGGACCGGGGGATGAGGATCAGCGATATCTGCCTTTTGAAAAAGGACGGCGGAAAGAGCGGCCTCTATCTGAAAGAAGGCTGCCATGATTGACAAAGCAGGGAGAGAGATTGATTATATCAGGATTTCGGTGACCGACCGGTGTAATCTGCGGTGCTGTTACTGTATGCCGGAGGAGGGCACTTCGTTAATCAGCCACCAGGAGATTCTTACCTTTGAAGAGATTGAGATGATTGTGAGATGTGGCGTTACGCTTGGGATTAAAAAGGTGAAACTGACGGGAGGAGAGCCTTTGGTCAGGAAAAACCTGCCTTATCTTGCAGGACGGATTCGCAGTCTGCAGGGAATCGAGGATGTGACCATTACTACCAACGGCTGTCTTTTGGGCGAACAGGCCGGGGCGCTGAAGGATGCCGGAATATCCAGCGTGAATGTGAGTCTGGATACGCTGGATAAGAAGCGTTTTGCCGAGATCACCAGGAGGGACAGTTTTGATCTGGTGATGGGCGGCATTGAACAGGCGATGGCCTGCGGGCTGAATGTAAAGCTGAACTGTGCGGTGATGGAAAGCCTGACAAGGGAGGATGTGCTGGCATTTGCGGCTTTTTCGGAGGAGAAGGGGATTCCGGTCCGGTTTATCGAGATGATGCCCATCGGACAGGGCTGCGGATTTAGCGCATTGGATAATGAGGAGCTTTTGGACATATTAAAGAGCCGTTACCCGGATATCAGGAAATCAGCACAGAAACGGGGACACGGGCCGGCCGGATATTATGAATTTGGAGAGCGGGGCTGTGTTGGATTTATCAGTGCGGTTCATCATAAGTTCTGTGACCGGTGCAACCGGGTCCGCCTGACTTCCGACGGATTTTTAAAGCTCTGCCTGGCTTCGGAAGAGGGGGTCAATTTGAGAGATCAGATCCGGGCCGGGATGGATGAAAAGGGATTGACGGAATTGATGGAACGTACCATTGCGGGAAAACCGTTGAGCCACCATTTTGAAGAGGCAGGGGTTAAGGCCCTTAATATGAACCAGATAGGAGGATGAGTTGTGGGAAAGATAATGGCAATCTGTATCAGTGAGAAAAAAGGTACTCAGAAAAGCCGGATAGAATCGGCCAATTTAATCGAGGAATTCGGGATTGAAAAAGATGCCCATGCGGGAAAATGGCACCGTCAGGTAAGTCTGCTCTCCTATGAGACTATAGAAGCATTTAAAGCGCGGGGAGCGGAGGTGAAAGACGGAGCTTTCGGGGAAAACCTGGTGGTTTCAGGAATCGACTTGATCCATCTTCCGGTGGGAACCAGGTTAAGAAGCGGCGAGGTGCTTTTGGAGGTGACGCAGATCGGAAAAGAATGTCACAGCCATTGTGAAATTTATAAGAAGATGGGCGAATGCATCATGCCTACCAACGGGATATTTACAAGGGTTCTGCATGGAGGAACCTTAAAGGCGGGAGATGAGATAAACGTATGTACAGAGTAGGAATTATTACTTCCAGTGACAAGGGAGCCGTAGGAGAGAGGGAAGATTTAAGCGGTCCGGCCATTGAAAAGATACTGCCGGACGATTTATACCGGATTGTGAGTTACCGGATACTGCCGGATGAGATCGAGGTTTTAAAGGAGGAGATGATCAGGCTTTCCGGAGAGGAACGGTGTGATCTGATTCTCACCACCGGAGGAACGGGATTCTCTCAAAGGGATGTTACGCCGGAAGCGACGCTGGCCGTCTGTGACCGCATGGCTCCGGGGATTGCGGAAGCCATCAGAGCTTACAGCATGGGCATTACAAAGAGGGCGATGTTAAGCAGGGCGGTCTGCGGCATGAGGGGAAAGACTTTAATTCTTAACCTTCCGGGCAGCCCTAAGGCGGTTAAAGAGGCGTTGGAATATGTGCTGGACACGCTGCCTCACGGAATCGATATATTGACAGGGAAGGCGGGAGAGTGCGCGCGATGAAGGTATTGATAAAAGGAGCCGGGGATCTGGCCAGCGGAATTGGGGCCAGGCTTTACAGAAGCGGTTTTTTAGTGGTGATGACGGATATTCCGGTGCCGACTACGGTGAGGAGGACGGTGGCATTTTCACCGGCCGTATACCAGGGAACCATGCAGGTGGAGGATATTACAGGAGTGCTTTGCCGGGATTTGGACGAGATTGAACAGGCGCATCAGAATGGACAGATCGCGGTTGTGGCGGACGAGCAGGCGTCTGTGCGCCAAACTTGGAAGCCGGATGTGGTGGTGGATGCCATCCTGGCTAAAATCAATCTGGGAACGAAGATTACGGACGCGGATATGGTCATCGGCGTGGGGCCGGGATTTACGGCCGGAGAGGACTGCCACTGCGTCGTTGAAACAAAAAGAGGGCATAATCTGGGCCGCTGTATCTGGAGCGGAAGCGCCATTCCTAATACAGGAGTTCCGGGGATGATCGGAGGATACGATAAAGAGCGGATTATCCGGGCCACGGCGGACGGTGTATTTAAGGGATGCGTTTCCATTGGAGATCTGGTCAGCCAGGGCGATCTGGTGGGATATTCCGGGGATTCGCCCATCTATGCACAGGTCGGCGGCGTAGTACGGGGGCTTTTGCAGGATGGAGTGATGGTGAAAACAGGAATGAAGTCCGGGGATGTGGATCCGAGGGGAAATGTGGAAAACTGTTTTACCATTTCAGATAAAGCTACGGCCATCGGCGGCGGTGTGCTGGAGGGGATTCTGCATCATTTCTATTATGAGAATAAAAAAACACTTTAAGGTGTTTTTTTATAGATTCGTTATTCTTGATTGAGAATAACGAAAGCGGCCTCAATCGGGTACATGGGTGCCGCAAAGTAAATGAAAAAGGAGAAAAGAAAGATTATGAGAAAAAGCAGCATGATGAAGACAGCGGCCGTTATGATGGCGGCAATGATGGCATTAACAGCCTGCCAGGGTTCAGCTAAGACAGAGGAGCCTGCATCAAAGGCGGAAACCACAGCGGAGTCAAAAGCAGAAACAGAAAAAACGACGGAAGCTAAGACAACCAAAGAAGAAATAAAAGCGGAAACACCGGAAGATACAAAGGCAGCCGGTGAAGAAGAAAAAATTCTTGTTGCGGCAGCGGCCAGCTTGAAGTATTCTTATGATGATGAATTAATTCCCATGTTTGAAGCAAAATATCCGGGAATCAAAGTGGAAGCTACATACGACAGTTCAGGAAAGCTTCAGACTCAGATCGAAGAAGGTCTGGAAGCGGATATATTCATGTCGGCGGCGATGAAACAGATGAACGCTCTGAAGGATGAGTCCATGATTGATGGAGACAGCATTGTGGAACTTTTGGAGAATAAGATCGTATTGATCGTGCCGGAGGGAACGGATTCTAAAGTCAGCTCGTTTGAGGATATCACAAACGCTGATTCCATCGCGGTAGGCGATCCGGACAGCGTTCCGGCAGGCCAATATGCAAAAGAAGCGCTGACCAGCCTCGGGTTATGGGATGAGGTTGTTAAAAAAGCCAGTTTGGGAACCAATGTTACGGAAGTTTTGAACTGGGTTGCTGAGGGCAGCGCAGATGCGGGAATCGTATATGCTACCGATGCGGCCACAACCGAACATGTGAAGATCATAGCGGAAGCGCCGGAAGGAAGCCTGGCAAAAAAGGTGATTTATCCGGTGGGCGTGGTTTCCGCATCGATGCATAAAGATGCAGCGCAGAAGTTTGTGGAATTCCTGCAGACGGACGAAGCGGCTGCGGTATTTGAGAAATATGGGTTTACAAAGAATTAAAGTAACAGAGATCAGGGATCTGAAAAGCGGCTGTGCGCCAAGCAATGTGTTAAAGCCTTGGCGCACCGCTTTTCAGTTTTTATGTTCTATAAGCATAGGAAAGGGTTAAAAATGGCTTCTTGGGTGATATCGATTAAAACGGCGTCAGCGGCGATCTGCATTACCTTTTTTCTGGGTCTTGCGGCTGCCAGGATAGTCGTGAATATGAAAAACGAAAATTTGAAAATGTTTTTGGATGGGGTTTTGACCCTTCCGCTAGTTCTGCCGCCTACGGTGGCCGGATTTTTTCTTCTGTATCTGTTCGGGGTGAAACGGCCTATAGGGCGCTTTTTTATCGAGTATTTTGGGGTTAAGATCGCTTTTTCCTGGGGGGCCACGGTACTGGCCGCTGTCTTAATCTCCTTTCCTTTGATGTACCGCTCGGCCAGGGGAGCATTTGAACAGGTGGATGAAAACCTGATCTATGCCGGAAGAACGCTGGGACTTTCCGAGTGGACCATATTCAGAAAGATCATCATGCCTGCAGCCATGCCGGGAGTGCTGTCCGGCGGAGTGCTGGCATTTACAAGGGGGCTTGGAGAATTTGGGGCCACAGCTATGATCGCAGGCAATATAGCGGGGAAGACCAGAACCCTTCCTTTAGCAATTTATTCAGAAGTTGCGGCCGGAAATATGGACAAGGCCGGAGATTATGTTACAATTATTGTAGTGATGTCTCTGTTGATCGTAGGCGGTATGAATTACTATGTAATAAGAAGAAAGAGGGTAACTGCTAAGTAATTCTGCGCATTTATGAAAGAAGTATTAATATAGGAGAGCGGATATGAGTTTATCGGTTGATTTGGAAAAAAAGCTTAAAGACATCACTCTCCGCATTTCATTTGAAACGGATGAAAACAGCGGAATCCATGGGATTTTAGGGGCTTCCGGCTGCGGAAAGAGCATGACGTTAAAATGTATTGCCGGGATCATCACCCCGGATAAAGGACGAATCGTCCTGAACGGCAGGGTGCTGTTTGACTCGGAGAAAAAGATTAATCTGAGAGTACAGGATAGAAAAATTGGTTATTTATTCCAAAATTATGCATTATTTCCTAATATGACGGTAAGGCAGAATATTGAAATCGCCGCTGACGGAAAGGACAAAAGAGAGAGGCGGGAGAACGCCGACCGGTGTATGAAGCTTTTGCAGGTGGAAGATCTGGCGGATAATTACCCGGGGCGGCTGTCGGGGGGGCAGCAGCAGAGAGCGGCTCTGGCACGGATTCTGGCTTCCGGCCCCGACGTGCTGATGTTGGACGAGCCGTTTTCAGCTCTGGACTATTATTTGAAGGAGAATATCCAGCTGGAGCTTTTGAATATTTTGAAGGAGTATCAGGGGGATATTCTTATGGTGACTCACAGCAGGGATGAGATTTACCGTTTCTGCCGGAACATTCATGTGCTGGAACAGGGCAATATGGTGGTGTCCGGCATGACAAAGGACGTGTTCGCCGATCCTAAGGCTGTGGCCGCTGCGAAGCTGACCGGCTGTAAGAATATTGTGCCTGCCCTGCGCTTATCGGATCATGAGGTGGATGTGCCTGAGTGGAATACGAAACTTATTTTTGAAAAGGCGGTTCCGGAAGAATTTGATCATATCGGCATCCGCGCTCATTATTTCAGGCGGAGCACTGCGGCAGATGTGAAAAATGTGATTCCCTGCAGGGTGAAGCAGATGCTGGAAGATCCGTTTGAGGTTACAGCGGTTTTGGATAATGATATTTGGTGGAAAATTCCTAAGAGAGAATGGAAGGAACAATATTGCAGACATCTTCCTGAGGAGATTGTGATTCCGGAAGAGAGCATTTTGTTTTTAAAAAAATAGAACAGATGGGAAACAGAAGGAGGAAGGAATGCGTCTTTCATTGGTACTTCTGGCTGCAGGGAGCAGCCGCAGATTTCATGGCAATAAGCTTTTATATCAGTTTTCGGGAAAACCCATGTACAGGCATATTATAGACCAGCTGGCCAAGCTGCCGGACTCCCTGTTTGAGAGGAGGATCATCGTCACCCAGTATCAGGAGATTGCAGATGATCTGGAAAAAGAGGGATATGAGGTGATCTTTAACTATGATACGGAACTGGGGATTTCCCATTCCATACATCTGGCCCTGGAATGCCTGAAGGATTTTGACGGAGGAGTGTGCTTTGCCGTCTGCGATCAGCCATATCTGAAAATGGATACGATCAGGGACTTGATTGGAGCGTGGCAGGAAAGCCAGAAGGGAATCGGATGTCTGGCCCATCAGGGGGAATTCGGCAACCCGGCCGTATTTTCCATGAAGTACCGAGAAGAACTGATGGAGTTAAGCGGCGATGTAGGGGGGCGAAGGGTGATAAGGAAACATCTGAACGACCTATTCCTGTATGAGGTGGAAGACGGAAAAGAACTGGTGGACATTGATATTAAGCTGGGAGGAATGGAAGATGAGAAAAACTAGAAAGAATATGGCTGCCCTGGCCGGTACCGTTATGATTCTGGCTCTCAGCCAGGCGGCCGTATCTTATGCGGGAACCTGGATCATGGATGACGGCGGAAGATACCGGTATGAGAATGAGGATAAGAGCCTGGCGGTGGGCTGGCTGGAAACAGACGGAACATGGTATTATTTTGATGAAGACGGATGGATGAAGACCGGATGGATTCAGGATCAGGGCCGTTGGTATTATCTCTCTGCATCTACCGGAGCGTGGACGGTTCCTCCTGTCAATGAAAGTACCGCGATATACCTGATGAAGAATGCGTTGGCAGACGCCGGGCTTTTTCAGGATGAAGAAAATCTGGATATTAAGATTGAATCCGTAACAAAGTCAACCATTGTGCTGACCGTAGGAAAGATAGACCGGCCGGAATCCTTCCGGGGATTTGCCCAGTACAGGGTGGACAGAAAGACGCGGAAGGCGGAATCGGTGTTTGGCGGGAATGATTTGAAATTGTAGAAAATACCGTATGAAGAAGGGGAAGTCCCACGGTTTTTATACGACATTCATAAATTGCATGATCTACGGCGCGGTTTTAAGGAAAAACCGTCAGATCATGCATTTTTTTTGACTTTTTCTCTTGTATATAGATAAAAATCCTGCATCGATATAATAAAAATTAAGAAAGAATTTAAAAAAACGGTTACAAATTAAAAAAAAATTAAAGAAATTACTCAAAAACGGTAGACGTAATTATACGATGGAGGTATAATAGCCCTATATTAATTGTCAGAAAATGTAAAATAGCATAAATGAGGACTTGGAATTTAGCATTGATATGTTAAATTTTTTTAGCGTTCAAAGAGCTTTTTTACTTAAAAAATCGTATAAATACGATAACGGAGGGAAATTTTCATGAACGAGTGGAAGAAGCGATGGCATGATTATGGGAGGAGATTTGTCAGCATGATTCTGGCCTTCTGCATGCTGCTGCAGACTGCCTTGCCGACTACGGCTTTCGGAGCTGTACAGAAGCCGTATTCGCAGATTAAAGAGGAGAACAGTTCTCGAAAGGATATCAGAGACAAAGAGTATACCATTTTAAGAACCAGTTTAGCCCGAACCAGCGGAGGAAGTACGGATTTTGATCCGGGACTTGCGATAGCCAAAGGGACGGTGGCTTTAAAGCGGGGAGAGATCGTGACGACTGAATCCAGCGTTACGGCCAGCGGTGAAGGAAGCTTTGCCCAGATTGGTGTCCATTTTGAACTGCCTTATATTTTCAGCACGTTGGATGAAGAGAGTGAGGAAACCCACTATTACTATTCCTACAGCTCTGAACCGGAAAAGCCGGGAGATGTGCTTTTAGGCGGCGTGGAGATGAATATGGCTTCTACAGACCGCTGGAATATCTTTTTCCCAAATCCAGAGGAAGCGCTGCAGGAATTAAATCTTTTGGAAGCCGAAACTCTGGGAGTGTCTGAAGATGATTTGGATGAGACGGATGAAGAAGAGGAAACTGATACGGCTTCCGGCAGCAATGCAAAAAAGAAGAATAAAGCCGACGTTATTTCGGAGGCAACAGGAAGCGATGCACTGAGACAGCAATTGGAAAGTCTGCAGAACAGCATTATGCCGGTCGCCGATGATGGTTTTGTACATGAAGAACTTGGCGGAATCAAACTTCCGAGATATGACAATTCAGCATGGCCGAGAGAAAATCCGGAGATGGGAAGTTCGGTTGGATGGTACAGAGGAGCCTTAACAGTACTGGAAAAAGATATCATCACTTCGAACGTAACTCCTACTTTCATAACATCTTTCCGGTTTTGGACCGTGCCGGGAGAGAGCCTGCCGGAAGGCGTAGAGGCCAGAGTATTTACCTGGGCTCACTACGACCGCTATGCGCCGCTAACTAATATATCTAATAGCGCTATCTATGCGGATGCATATTTACTTGACAGCTGCGTTACCCCCGGTAATAAGCTGGACAGTTCGGAAACGAATAAACTGAATTTATTCTACACCAACTTAAACTGGGACTGCAAGCTGGACGCCAGACAGGATGATCCTGTCAATAATTTCGCTTTAGGCTGGCAGAAATACAATTATGCTTCCTATGACTTTGAGATATCCAACACATCCGGTATGGTACAGAAGCCGGACGGTACTTGGGACTTCCCGAGAAAAGAAGGAAATAAAATTGATCCCAACGATCTGCCGCCGGATACGGCTATCTTTAAAAAATTTGATATGGCGTTATGGCTTCCTGCGGGCGGAAGCGTTAAAACTGACCAGAACCAGCTGATCAAATGGCTCTGTGATCCGGAAGATCCGGACAGTTTAAGAGACCCAATGCTCAATGATACATATCTGCTGGGACGGGATAACCTTTCGGCAGACCAGACATTTTCCGGCGTTTGGGGAGATAACCACTTAAAAGCTATGAGACCGGATCTGATGGCAAAGCATGAGCTGACAGAAGATTATGTCTCCGAATATGACAATCTGGGCGGCGCTTTGATTCTGGACGCTTCCGGTATTTATAATTTGAATGATCCTGAACTGGCGGCTGCTTTTGAAGCGGAAGAAAATCCTTATGCTGTTTTGGACGACCCCAGATTCAGCGCGGGCGGAGAGCCCTTGGTTAAGATCGTGCCTTACTATATGAATGGTGATACTACGATCCGCATTCATGGAGAAGAGACATTATATCCGCCACATATGCAGCACCAGATCTATCATCCTGAAGAATTTTTGGAGGAAACACCTGACGCAGAGCTGATGAGTGAAGATGGATCTGATGAAACGGGTATTTTGCTGATTAATGATCTTCCTCCTGAGGAACAGCCTGAAGAGGCTGCGGCAGTGGAAGAAGAAAAAGAAGAGGAACCGATTGAAGGACCTGCTTCCAGACTTGTGAAAGAAGAGGACCTGGAGCAGCAGGAAGCCGACACCAGCAATCAGATGGAATATCCTTCTAAAAAACGCTACCGTATGTATGTTCCGTATGACAACCAGTTCCCGGCTAAGATGGCAGGAGAAGAGTATTCCGCCAGTGTCAGCGCAGATACTACGGTAAGTTACGGCAATAATATTTTATGGAATAAGGAAAAGGATGCCAGAACTTATTTCCAGGTGCAGAGCGCAGAAGGTTTTGAAGGAGATAAGCAGCTGGAGACAAAGATGTCAGCTGTGGGACGTCCGTTGGGATATAGGTTGAACCCGCTTAAAACTCCGGATAATGAAAATCACACATCCGTTCCGATCTACCGCCCTTACGTTTTAGACACGTTGCCGGAGCTTTACGATCTGACACAGATTCAGTTCATCATGGAAGGGGACGTGCCGGATGAAAAGGGAATTAACTATTGGCTGGCTACGAAAGATTACCTGAGAGGAGTCGGCGTAGATTACCGGGTACCGCATGAAGAGGGCGACGAAAGCTACTATGATGTTCCAAAGTTCCAGATTCAGGTGCTTGATGAAAATGAGGAAGAGTCCTGGTTTGACTTTGTGGAAGATGAAATCGAACGTGAAGTTATAGTTTATGAAGACGGAAGTAAGGAGACGGTTTGGACACTTAAAGTTGATAAACAGATAAAAGATTACCTGGAACTGAACGGCAATATGAAATTAGGACAGGATCTGCGCATTAATTATAAGAGCGTTTTCCTGCCTGGCGATGAATGTCCGGGATACGTAAAAATCATTGGTATTCCCAGAATCAGCGGTCAATTTACAAACTCAGCTGATTTTAGATATCCGCGTATGGACTACCAGGAGTTTGGCGATCTGAATACGGATGTGGAAGTTAAAGATTACATCAGTGATCAGAAGGGTTACTTCTATACAAAGAAAGAGTATGAGATCAACGACAAAACTGCTGAAACCGATGCGGAAAAATCAGATGTTTATTTTAAAGCTTGGGCTCATACTGAGATCAAGGGAGTTGTAAAAGAGGATGACGAAAAACTGAAGACTCCTATGGATTTGGAGTATGGCAGTTACGTTTACCGTCTGCAGAACCGCACAAGGGGCCGGGCTTACAATACGAAAGTTGAGATTGAAGTTCCTTTTGAAACGATCCGGGAGGAAGAAGAACAGGAAGACGGTACCAAGAAAGTAGTGGATAAATCTGGATTTGTGGCTTCGAAATTCCGTATCCCCAAAGAGATCATGCTTACGGGAGATATTAAAGATATTGTATTTGACTATGGGGAGACAGAAGAATCCGATCTGCTACAGGTAACCCTTGAAAATGAGGATTTGCTGAATCTGTTTGGAGTGGATGAGAGCGGTAACCTGATAGAAGATGAAATCTACTTGTACGCAACCTATGAAGAGGAAGACGGAACGGTTGTCGAAGGGCTTTGGGACGGTATTTTGCGTAAAATTACGATAAACTATGATGAAGTCTATGGCGTGGATGAGATTATAGGAGAAGATGCAGTTCCCAATTGGGATGAGTTCAAGCCTCTTGAAAATGAAGAAGATCAGGAAATTCTGGATGAGCTTACGAAAAATGTGATTTATCAGCTTTTTGGAACCTGCCACAGCCTTCGTGAATGTGAAACGGAAGTCAAGCATGACATCACAGGTTATATTAAAGATGAGAAGAAGTTGGAACCTAAACCATATAAGGGATCAGATAAAGCGATCCTGAAATTTGAGATGGCAAATCCAACTTTGGAGATCAGCCTATCCTATGATTATAAGGATAAGACATATCAGAGCATCAAGGATCAGAATCCTGCGGTTCGTGAACAGAAACTTGAGATTCCATACGACCAGTTATACCGCCACCACATAAAAATGGGAAATGATTCATCCGCTGTTATGCCGATTGGCAAGATTGAGTTTGAGATACCTCTGACGGATGGCAATCAGGAAACACAGCAGGAAAATCATCGCGGTTTTGTTTCCAGAAAGTTTACGATCGATGCGGTTGACCGGTTCTACCTTGATCAGGAAACCAAGGAATATGTGGAGGTAACTGATTTTTCAGATAAAGGAGTATTTGAACATTCTCCAAAAGGTATTATCAGCAAGATCAGTTTCATCGATGCGGATGACGAGAATCATGTGGTCGTTTACAAGACGAATATGAAAGAGTATGAGGTTACTGTAAACGGTCATAAGGAAAAGGTGGAGATCTTGGATTGGTCCAATGACCACCAGCTGAACCAGTTCTATGATGAGGAATCAGAACAGTATATCATTCCGGAAAAAGCATGGGCAAAACCGGATTCTAAATATGGAACAGCGATTGAGCATCTGGGCAAGATCGTAGTTGAATTCATTAATGTAGACTCCGATCTGAAAGAGGGCACGGATCTTGAAACGGGTGTCACAACAGATACCAGAATTAATGCGGAACTGTCGGGAAGTTCCAATGTTTATGAAAAGGATCTGGATTTATACGGTCTGTTCTCCGCACGTACAGATGAGAGTAAAAAGGCAAAGGTTAAAAAGGTGGATTACGATGCAATTAAGACCTACCTGAATCCTGATCCGGTTACAGATACTTATCTGGAAGTGATGAAAGGATATGACAGCTATTATCCAAATGGAAGCAGTTTAGGCAGCGTATATAAGTCCAACGGATATAATTATCAGGATGGTGATCCGGGAGCGGAAGACGTTTCCTTTACCACCATGATTTATACGAAGAACGCTTCCAGAATGAAGCCGTCGGTGCTGAACTTAGATATTATGAACCGCTTGAACCCGGATGTTCACGACAGGCCGGAAGGATTTATCACAAAAAAGATTGTGATTCCTAAGGAAATGTATGAATATGCGGATATTGAGAAGATCGACATCTACGATGCTGATCCGGTAACGCCGACTGTGATAAAAACCCCGTATACCATCGGCCATTTCCAAAAGACCGCTGAAGAAGACGGTACTCAGACATACGACCGTTTCGGAGATCCTGTTACAGTAAGTAAGGGGACTCTGATGTACGATATCGAGGGAAAACCGATCTATGAATGGAGCGGCGTAACTCCTATAGACAGCGAATTATATGGAGAAGCGTATCCTGAGAACGGCACTTACACCGAAGAAGAAGACCTTGTGATCAATGAAGGCATGTGGTTTGACAATGGTATTGCCGTACCTCACCAGGTTGTTATCACCTTCCGTTCCGTTGAAGGAGATACCGATAAGTCCAAGGTTTTTGTCCGGTTAATCGGCGGAGCCAACGTAGGCGGAGACTTTAAAGTGGACAGTGAGTTCAGAACGAAAGAAGCCCGTCCAAATACAAAGGATTCCTACTATGGCAAGAGTACGGACAGCCATGTTCTCAGCATTAAGAATGCAAATCTTCTTTATGTGAAACATCAGTCCGCTTATACGGCAAAACAAAAAGATGAAAATAATGTAGAGAAGATCCTGGGCAAAGATGCCATATCATACTCCGTAAAGGCAGATGAAGTGCCTACTATCTATGCTCCGTATAATAATTTCATCAAGCGCTATGAATATTTTGTAGGACCATCTTATGATACGAATGCGGCAGATGTGTTTGACCGCAGTCCGCACAATGTGCTGGATGTGCTGCTGGATATCACACTGCCGGTGGAAAAGAAAAAGGTATTGGATCCGGAAAAGAAAACGGATGCCAATCCGAGAGGCACTGAGGTTGAGGAATACCGGGGCTTTATATTTGAAGAACTGAGGATTGATAAGGAAGAGCTGGATAAGACCACCGGAGTATATGAACTGCAGTTTGGTTCCGGCGAAAGCGTTTGGACCAGCCATAACCAGCCTATAATCAACGACACCCAGATTTTCCGCTCTATACCGGATAAGAAGGAAGCGAACCAATATGATATCCGGAAATACATAACAGAAGACGGAGATTTGGTGATCACGAAACAAGATCTGGATGAACTTCTGGCTAAGGACAACAAGGAACCGATGGAAGCCGTTAAATTCATCCGCGTTAATTTTAACAGCATAAAGCTGAATAAAGATATTGCGGGCGGAGCGGTAAAAGTTATAGTTAACGGACGGATCAATGAATATACACAGGATACAGTTTCTTCAGGAGCTACGGGAGAAACTCCTAATTATAATTTGTCGAATAACACAGGTATTTTTGCCAAGGGATATTTCTACCGCCGTAAAGGTTATAACTTTATGCTAAATAAGGATATTCCTGAGATTCTTTGGATGAAGACCTATTTCAGAGACAGGATTGTAGTTCAGAGACCACGTATGCAGGTGGATGCTTATTCCAAGTTCCAGGATAGGCAGAAATATATCACTCAGGATACGATACAAACCCCTGACAGCTATAACGGCGATTACATGAGACGCTGGATATATGAAAATAATACGGGAAATTCAGAGTATTATTATGGGGACTATAGAGGATATAATGCAGCCGATAACTATTTGTGGGCTCCGATGGGCAATACTCTGGATCTGGAAAAATACGACAGATACCAGCATCGTTTTGAGTTTGAATTCGGCAATTTCCAGCAGACGGAAGAAAAGCATTACTATACCTCCAGAAATATAGCCGGTTATGATAATGTTTCCGATATGCCACATCCGGTATTTACGGTTGACATCGATGTGGATAAGGAGAAAAAAGGATTCCTTACCAGCATCGTGCACATTGACAATTTATTAGAATATGGAAAGAATCCGGTTCTCACTCTGTATGATGTGAACGGAGAAGAGAAGATTTACGATACCGCACGTCTGGAATCTATGATTGTGGAAAAGGACGGCGTCAAGGGAGCAGATATTGAGATTGACAAAGACTTCATATTGAAAAAGGTAGATGTTGCCTATGATAATTATGAAGGAAACAATACGGAATACTCCTTAAAGCGGAATAAGATGGTCTTCTACGGTATGCTGACCACATATGACGGAGCAGGCAGCAGCGCAACTGATTATGAAGCAAAAGGAATCGTAGCTGCCGGAACCATGAAGGCGGAAGATTATGATCCAAAATCCATAGTCGTGCAGAACGCTTATGCAAAACGTCAGGCGCGCTTTACCCAGGCGGCTTCCCTGCCAATGCTGTCAATCTATGTAAAAGGCAATACCCTTGAGATGGATAAAGAGTCCATAGATAAAAAGCGCTGGACGACAGATTCCAGCGGAAGAGCAGTATATAACCAGTATGGTATCGGAGTTGCAAACAGTTCAATTGATGCCGAGGGAACATACTTCCAGGCGGTTATTGGAAACCACAGCCCATCCCATATCTATAATGGTAACCTGGTAGTAGACCTTCCAATCAGCCGTGATATGGATGGCAATGTAAAGGGATATGAACTGACGAAGATTGAATCCGACACTTCATGGATCACCGTTACTACCCATAAATATATGGATGAGAATGGCCAGCAGGTTGAGGAACAGGGGCTTGATGCAGTAACCTTGTACCAGTTCGACAGCGAAGATTATTATACAATCAAAGGTGAAGAACTGAAGAAATACATAACTGGAGGAAAATTGTCCATCCCTGCAGAAGTCTGGCTGGAACATGGAATTACAAAACCTTCCAAAGTCGTATTTAAAGTGGATTTCTACCGTGCAAATACGAAATACCAGTGGGTAAATAAATATGGTTTGAGGGGACTTGACGATTCCAATGCAGCTCCGGATAATCTCAGCAGCATGTATTTCTATGGACGGCCTACCGGATATGTCTTCACGGAGCTTCCGGGTGCAGCGGAGGATGATGAACCATCCTACCGTTTGGATACCAGAGAATTGAAGATGAAGATCAAATGGCAGGATACTCATGAAATGAAGAATTCCGAAGACGGAAATCCGAAACCGGTCATTGCATCCGATGCGAGAGAAGCGTCACTGAAGATCGAGCCTCCGTCTCCTGAAGAAGATGTACTGGCAATCGGAAGCTACCGTTCTCATGAAACCGGCCGCCACGGCACGAACTATGCATCCGAGGGAGGTTCTCAGACCGGTATCGGAGCGATCACAAGAGTGCCGTTCGATTCCAATACATATCGTATGAACCTGATGAACATTAACCGCAGAGACGCCATTCGGGTAGGTAATATGAGCAGTTCAACTGCCAGTTATGAAAATCCATATAAGAATATCTATATGAGCGAACCGGTTTTGGATGTCACATTGGATTTGAGCAAGGATAAGAAGGATGAGATCAGCGGTTATGTGCTCCAGGAGATCAGATCGGATTCCGTATTTATGGAGAATATCAGAGATAGATGGAATGACGGAGAATATTCTCTGGAAAGCGTCACACTGTATGATTTCTCCTATGACCCGGATGTGGACAAAGACCCGGGTCCGGATAAAGTTTACGTGATCGAGGGAGATGAATTAAAGTCCTACATTAAGAGCGGTCTTCTGGTAATTCCGGCGAAGGCCTGGAATGATGAGTTATCTGATACCGGAGGAAAGGTGAAAAACCCATCCAGAGTTGTGATTAAAGCGGGATCTTATAAGTATACAACCGCCACGAATCCTTTTGAAAATGCAAATGGCAGCATCCGATTTATAGGATATCCTAATAACTACCTGTATGAGAAAGAGGGAGAAACTGCCTTCAATGCAAAACGTTACCTCAGAGCTTATGGCATATGGAAAGACGCATATGAAGAGCGTGCGGCTAAACTGGCTTCTCCGAGTCTGTCTCCTGCCCCGGTTAAATCCGATTATACAACCGATTCTCTCAGCGCTTATCTTCATCTGAACGCCAGTGATCCGTATACTAATGCGGTGGCCTGGAGCGGCAGCACTCACTCGACAGACCGGGATCAGTATAACAATGTGACCCGTTGGGTGGCTACCACAGTTGGAGCCAAGAATACCAAATTCTGTATCGATGTAGGAAATGAAAGCCGGACCATGATTCAGGACGGCGGCAGAATACAGATCAATCTGCCAATAACCTATTCCTCTGATGAGAAGAAGGTTAGCGGATATACGACGAATTCAATCTCTCTGAACGCTGCATTCCTAAATAATATCGGCTATGAAGAGATTGAGACAGAGAAGAGATACAATATCCGATCCATCAGAATCGAAGATATTTCTTATAATAAGAATGATCCGGAGTATGCGGACGCATATGTAGAATTAAATGATTACGATGTGATCAGCAGCCTGTTTAAGAATGGACAGTTTATCTGGAACAGAATCGACGATAAGAAAGATCCGAATAACGGGTACTTCCTGTATGATACGGGCCATAAGGTGAAGGATGTTAAGACAATTATCATCGAAGTGGATGAATACCGCAGAAATACTGCTAATGACAACAACACTGTGATTTATAGTAACGGTTATGACGGAGAAAGCTGTAAGACTGAGTATTATGATTATGGATGGCATTACCCGACCTATGTTCTGAATTGGAACGGTACGGTATGGTCCCAGAAAGAACCGCTTCCTGGAGTTAACGGTATTGCTCCGGACAATTTAGGTATGATTACTGTAGCAGGTACTCCGTCCGGATATGTATATACCAAGACTACGGAACCTGACGGTACCAATAAGTACAC
Source organism: Clostridium sp. chh4-2 (assembly GCF_002899675.1). GTDB lineage: Bacteria > Bacillota > Clostridia > Lachnospirales > Lachnospiraceae > CHH4-2. The sequence continues at coordinate 93,201 of NZ_PKUU01000017.1, forward strand.
GCCGAGCAACCAGTTGAAAGTGACCACAAGCTTTGAGGATCTGTGGGAAACCGACGTTAAGGGCAGTGCACATAAAGGAAGTAAAGAAGCAGATTACGGCTGGGCAAGAATGGATGTGGTTTCTTCCGCACCTACGATTGAGGCGGTGGCTTATCACGATGATACCCATTACGCCAACGATAAGACCCACAGCAAAGATAAGACCATTGAAAGTGCCATCGGCGCCAAGAAGTCAAGATATCAGCTGACTTTGGGAAATGACAGTGCGGCTACCATATTTGAAGGACGCCTCACAGCAATTATGCCGACTTCCATTACACTTAACGGAGGGCCGGAAACAAACGGCGGCTTTATCCTCAGCAAGATTACTTCTGACGATAAATTCCTGAAGAATATTGGACAGAGGGATGACGACGGAAATCTTCTGTGGCAGGATTACTACTATACAGGTATCAGAAAACTCCGTTTTGTAGAGCGTGATAAAACGCCGGAAGACGAAGAAGACGAGATTAAATATGTAGAATACCTGTTTGAAGATCCAATCGATACCGCTTCCATGTCCGATGCGGAAAGAGAAGAAGCAGAAGAAGAAAATGCAAAACGGAAAAAAGCCAACAAGGTACTGTCCGAGTTTATAAAGGATGGAACCTTGGAAATTCCTGATACCGCATGGAAAGATCTGATTCCGGATGTGGGAACCGTAGAGATTACGGTAGATGAGTATAAACCTAACGGCAACTATAAAGTGGCAAATACGACTCCTACCAACCTTTCCAAACTGCAGTTCTGGGGAAGTCCGGACGGATATCTTTATGATTTGACGGACGGCAAAGACGAGAACGGCCAGGATATAAAGATCTATAATAAGAATACAAACTTAAAGATTAATGCGGCGTGGGCGGATGCTTTCGAGCTGGAAGCAAATCCCAAGTCTGAGACGGCCAAGAAAGAAGATTATTCTGTTTTAAAACTGCAGAAATCTGAGCCTTATATGTATGTACAGGCATGGGATACACAGCGGGGAGGCACTTACCAGAATGCCGGATATAACACCAATGCAGTTGTGAATACCAGTATGGATGCAAAGCAGACTTTCTATGAACTGCTTTTGAGAAATAAGAGCATCGGAGCAGTGGCAGGCGGTCAGGTGGTTATCGATATACCTGTATCCGAAACACCGGAAATAAAGGACATTGACGGCAGAGTTGCAATTGAAAAGGGCACGATTCAGGGATATGCAGCAGATGCTATCACCTCTTATCAGCCAAAGAGCGGTGCAGTCAGCAACTTTATTCCTTATATTACATCGGATGTTCAAGTGAAGGAACTGGATGAAAATGGTGAACCGGTTATTGTGATAAAGAAACAGATCAATCTGAAACGGATTGAAATTCGCGATTACCGTGTTAAGGATGTAGAACAGTATAACAGCCAGGGGCAGATAACCAGTGAATATCAGACCGCATTGGATCAGGGACTGATCGTAGTATTTGATGATACAGACGGTTTGCTGGATCATAAAGACAGTGAGATGGATTTTACATCAGAGCTTGCGGATATTAAACTGGAAAACCTGATTAAAACAACTGTCACAGGTGTGAAATACCTGGATATTCCGAAAGAAGCATGGAATGACGGCAACAAGGATAATAACCGCCGCAATATTCTCTATCCGGCTAAAGTGATTATCGATATGAAGAACTATGAAGGAAAGCCGAGAACTGAGGATGCGGAAACTATCAGGGATTCCGCGTTGTTTGTTAAAGGTGTTCCTAATGGGTACCTGTTTGATCTGGACGGTGAAGTTCTGAAGGTTAACCGGAATCTGAAGCTGAATGCCAGCTTTGAAGATACCTATGAATCTGAGATCAATCTGTATGAGCTTTCCATTCTTAAACCGGATGCAACGGCAGATGAGAAGGAAGCGAAAAAACACAGAAGATCAGGCTTTGCTACGTTAGCTATTACACCGTCTGATCCTCAGATGCAGATTCAGGCATGGGATACGCAGCGCGGTTCCGCCTATGAAAAATCAGGCTATAACAGCGCAAATGTGGTGGAAACCAGTCTGGATGCAGAGCAGACCTTCTACGAACTGGTTTTACGGAACCAAAGCATTGGCAGAGTAAGCGGCGGTGAAGTTGTGATTGATGTACCGCTTTCCATGACGCCGGAGATCAAGGATATTGACGGACGTATTGCAATTGAGAAGAATCATATTCAGGGATATGCGGTAGAATCCATCGGTTCTTACCATCCTGAGAACGGAACTGTCAACAATTTTATTCCTTATATTACAAGGGATGTAGAAGTTGTAGCCACGGATTCCAATGGAACGCCGGTGACTGTAACGAAAAAAGAAATCGGACTAGAAAGAATCGAAATCCGGGATTACCGGGTAAAAGATATCAAACGGTACGATGCAGACGGTAAGGAAACGGATGAATATAAGGCTGCTTTGGATCAGGGTCTGATTGTAGTATTGGATGATACAGAGGGATTGATCGACCATCATGATACAGGTAAGAATGTCACGAAAGAAGATATTGATATTAAACTTGCGGATCTGATTAAGACTACGGCAAGTGGTGTTAAATATCTGGATATTCCGGATAGTGTCTGGGATGACCGGAACAATTTAAATAACAGCCGTAATGTGTCCTATCCGGCTAAAGTGATTATAAGCCTGAAAGAGTACCAAGGCAAAAATTCACCGGGTGATTACTATTATTCCAGAGATTCCATCCTGTATGTTAAGGGAACGCCTGACGGTTATCTGTTCGAATCGGATGGAGAAAACCTGAGGATGAACCGGGATCTGAAATTGAGAGCCAGCTTTGAAGATAAGTATGAGACGAATATTAATCTTTATAACCAGTCTCTGACTAATCCGAATGCAACGGCCGAAGAGAGAGAAAGCGTGCGTTACAGACGAAACGGATACGCAACGCTGAGAGCTGTGGCATCAGATCCTAGGGCACTGGTTCAGGCATGGGATACTGCCAGAAAATCAGGGCCGAACGGAGGCTATAATGATTCCATCAGCATTGTGGAAACAGGTCTGGATGCACAAAATACGTTCTACGAAGTGCTTTTGAGAAATCAGAGCATTGGCAACGTAAAGAACGGCGAAACAATTATAGATATTCCATTGTCCACGACTCCGGAGATCAAGGATCAGGCGGGACGCGTGCTGATTCAGAGAGGCACGATACAGGGATATCAGGTTTCGAGCTTCAGTTCTGTCAATCCGCAGACAAAGGCTATAAGCAACTTCATCAGCCGGATTACATCCAATGTGGTGATCGAATCACGGGATGAGGAAGGCAATCTGGTGAAGACGGTTAAGCCTAAGATCGATTTGGATCGTGTGGAGATCCGTGATTTCAGAGTTAAAGACGTGAGCCGGTTTGACGGAAACGGAATTGTGACCAAAGAATATCAGGATGCGGTGGATAAAGGTCTGATTATGGTCATTGACGATAAGGAAGGTTTGATAGACCATAAGGATACGCCGGTAAAATTTGAAGAAAGAGATATTCATATTAAACTTGCCGACTTGATAAAGACTACTGATACGGGAGTGAAGTATCTGAATATACCTCAGTCAGTTTGGGATGACAGCCGATATGCGGACAAGGAACGCAATATCATTTATCCGGCCAAGATCATTATCGAAACATCCAAATACGATGGTAAGAATACAAAGGCTGAAAGCGCCAGCTTCCGTGATTCCGCACTGTTCGTTAAAGGAATCCCTAACGGATATCTATATGAAGAGGACGGAAAAGATTATCTGAAGGCTAACCGGGATCTGAAACTGAAAGCCAGCTTTGAAGACACCTATGAGACTAATATGAAGCTGTATGAACTGTCGGTTATTAATCCGAATGCCGACGAAGAAGCAAGGCAAGATATGCGCCATCGCAACAGCGGCGGCGGAACTCTCAGAATCCTGCCTGCTAAGCCATATATGCTGATGGAAGGACATAACAATGTAGATAACTACAATTATGTCCAGAATTCAAAGGTTTACATAGGAAAGGACAATGATTACCGGGCAACCATAGGTAATGACAGCCCAAGCTATATGCGGGGAGGCGAATTTGTATTCGATCTTCCTTTGGGCCAGATCCCTGATGAGGTAACGGCTACCGGATTCAGACTGGAACACATGATCTCAGATCCGAATTTCATCAAACAGATCACCCATGACAGGATTGTTCCTGCGTTGGATGAAGAGGGAAATTACCAGTTTGATGAGGATGGTAATATAATTTACAAGGCTGAAGAAGTAATTGACATCCAGACGATTGATATCTATGATTACCGGGCACCGGAAATCGCCCAGACATATGCACTTTGGACTCCTGGTGAGGAGAACGGCTGGGACAGCATCAATAAGAAGATTGTCAAGTACAAGTCTGACGGTAGTTTAACTGAGATATTCAAACTGCTGGTATTCAATGGTATGATAGTTTCTTACTCTGATACGGAAGGACTCACAGATTTTGTTCATGATAAGACTCTGGAGGAGATTATTGCTGAACAGAGAAAAGCTTATGTCGACAGTTTGACCGGATTGAGTGATGAGGATAAGGAATATGCTGCAGAACAGTTTGGGGATGCTGACGCTGAATTTATAATCAGCGACTTTATTCAGAAGAACGATGCAGACGAATTAATCCTTGATATTCCTAAGGCCGCATGGGGAAGAGGAATTTCTCAGCAAAAGGTTGAGGTGGCATCCGATTCCAATGCAGCGAGAGAAGATCAGGAAGAGATTGAAACTGAGTATGAGGACAGGAAGAAATATGTAGATAATGTAGGCAAGATCGTTATCGAAGTGGGACGGTATAAGGAAAATACCTTCTACAATGATAACCTGGCGCCTGGTATCACTCAGAGGTATTCCAACCGCAGTCTCATGTACTTCCAGGGTAATCCGAACGGATTCCTGTATGAATATGAAAAGAACGACGACACCTGGAAACCATTACATAAAGAAGCTCTTCCTTCCGACGGAAAGTTGAGAGATACGGCGGAGCAGGCGATGGTGAAAGGGGACTGGTCCAATCCGCTTAGCATTCTGGATCTTTCCTATCTGGAGAAGATGAGTACGGGCGTCATGAATCTGGCCCGGTCAGGTCCGTCCAACCCAAGCGTTGACGGATTGGCGGTTAAGGATAACTATAATCCTAAATATCCCAATAGCCCGACTCGTCTGTATGATGGAGCAAAGACCACACTTACCATATCCAATGACCAGAAGCAGGGGCTCAGCTACCAATACCGTTTGGGCAATACCAGCGAAAGTATTATGTCCAGACCAACATTTACCGTAACCTTCCCGATTAACAGCAACGTGGAAGGGGATAATGCCACTAAGACGGCGGTAGAAGCCGGAAGAGGATTCCATCTGAATACGATCCGGATTGATAAGAAACTCTTCTACAGTCCGAATATGTTCTATGGCGTTAAAGTGCTGAATGAGGCTGACAGGAACTATAATAATTTAACGGAGATCAGAACGATCCGTCTTATTGACCGGAATAACACCTGGTATGATGAAAAAACTAAAAAGACGTATCCGCTTGAATACACCATCAGCCAGCAGGATATTATGGCCGCAATGCTTGCGTACCATAATGAAAAATACGGCATTTCCACTGCAAGCAATGCAATTCCGAATCAGCCGTCCATCGGAAACGATGCGATGACCAATTCAGAACGAAAGCAGCACGGAAAGATGTATGTGGATGAAAACGGCGATCTGATGATTCCGAGAAGCGTTTGGTATGCATCCCAGAAAACCGATTTGGAAGGCAATCCGGTAGAAGACACCTGCTGGATCGACGACGACGGTTATTTATACATGGAGAATAAAGATTGGTTTGGGGAGTTAGACGGAACCTACCGGAAACTGGGCACTAAAATTGATTTCAGGGAATACAAATCCGAATGGGATTATGTATATACCGATCAGAATAAGGAACAGATTGAGGAAGTAACGGATGTTCTGCTGAAACCGCAGACGGCCTCCATGTCGGATGCCACTAAGGGCGGACGGCTGAAGAAAGTGATTTATTACTCCTATCCGGATAAGGATCAGGTAAAAGATGTTTATCAGATTATTATAGAGTTTAACTCCTTTGATAACAGTGTTACCGGAAACGATAGGGGAATCCTCCAGTTCTATGGAACGATCGACCGCTATGCAGATGATGTGACCCGCCAGGATTACTGGAATGTATCCAATATCAATAACAAGATGACCGCTCCGGCCACATTTGTGGATCATCCGGCAGGAATGCCTGATGTGAACTTGAATTCCGACTCCAGCAGTCCGACCTTTATCATCAAAGAATCCAGGCCGGTAGTACACGCTGATTTGAAGTTCTATGAGCGCGATATCTATACAAAGGATCACAGCTCTTTATGGACGAACACCTGGGTGGGTAATTCCCTGGTGCCGATTGACAAAAATGAGAAATGGACCGTTATCCCGTATGGTCGGGAGTTCCAGGTGATTTACCGCCTGACAAACGACAGTATTTCATCCAGTGAAAACTTCCATTTTGAATTTGTTCCGCAGATTACGCCAAGAACGGAAGTCGGAACCGTGGATAAGATTCTCAATGCTGTAACCGGATCAGAAACGGATACCACAGAGGATAACCGAGGTTTCCATACGTTAGATGTGATTCTGAGAAAAGAACTCTTAGATTCTGCGGTCTTTGACCGGGTTGTAATCTATGATAAGGATGATTCGGATAAATACATTATCATCCGCAATGCTCATAACAACGCAGGAGAAGATCAGTATCCTGAGGGAGAATATCCATATGCTTCTATGTCGGATGGACTGGAAGATATGCCGATGCCGCCTGTGGATTTCGGCGATTTAGATGATGACGGAGGATTTTCCGTTGATGTTCCTACACCGGCACGCTGGATAGTGGAATATCACGGCAATAAATTTACCGGAGATGATTGGAACGATAAAGATAAGGAAACAGAAGAAGGTGAGCAGGCCGGTGATGAATCAGCACCGGAAGAAGAAAAAGATTTAAGAATTAAGACTCTGCATCCGGTTACTGAAGAGGATGCCGAAACTTACAAGAATAGTAATCCTTATTCCGTGGCAGAAGGCGTTTATGAGCTGCGGGAAGGCGATGTGGTAATCCCAAGAGATGTAATTGTTAAATGGGGCGAAATCCAGAACGTTGGACGTATAACCATTGAAGGAACCAGCTTTAAACCTATGAGGAATCCTGACGGAGATTTGAATAAGCGGGATGATGCAGGATCGGTCGGCTCACTGCCATCTGTAGAGAAAGAAAGTGATGTGGACCCGAATCAGGCAGTTATCTTTGTAGGTATGTCCGATACAAACCTGGAATATGCCGACGCGAAGAGCATAACGAGCACCTGGGGTTATTTCAGAAACTTCCTGTATGGACGCGATTATAACCAGGTATATGGCACACCTGATATTTCAGAACCGGATACGAAGATTGAAAAGGACAAAGACAATGTGAAGCTGGAGAGGGAAGATGATGACACGACCCACATCTTTACACCAAAATTGTTCTTTGACAGCAAGATTAGCGCGGTATTTAAAGACAGCGATGATCCGTCCCTCAGATTTGACGATGAAACAGTTTCCGATGTTTGGGGAACCGGACGTCTGGTGAGAGATGATTTGCAGTATCAGCATCCTGCCTGTCTTGCAAGGGAATATGGCTTGGATGCCCGTTATGATGAACCTGCATCAGCGGCTAGAAATCATTATGGATCTAATTACTCCGGCCAGAGTTTCAATGTAAATTATGGCGGGACGAGCAGCCATCATTATTGGGGAGGAAACTTATACGGATATGGAGGATACACAGATAATCTGCTGAATGGCGGTGCAGGAACAGAGAATAAGAATACAGGTTACAGGAGATATGACCATTACTATCAGGATAACAATGTGCTGACAGTAGGCTATAAAGCGATAGCCAGCTATACGGTGGATTTCCAGCAATGGGCACAGACTTCCTGGGATACCAATTCTACAAATTATGCAACACCAATACCTTATGCTACGTCAGGAAGCAGCAATTACTCCTATCAGGATATTTCAAAGATTAATTATCTGCGCGGACAGCATTCGGATAATATGGCGGTACAACCTCAGGATCTGAGTGCAGCAGCGGATATTACCATGAAGATTGATCTTCCTGTAGACGGATTTGACGCTTACTATGTTAAATTACGTCCTGCATTGAGGCCATTTGTCAATAGTGTAACTGTGGAGTATGTAACCTATGGCGGAGGATCGGCATTTGACGATCTAGTTATTAATGCTAGAGAAACCAATGTCAGCGAGGGTTCAGGCGGATGGCGCGGAAATGCGGCGAATGCAAATGCGTCCGAGTATTTGAAATCTGAGACATCTTTCCATGCAGGCTTTGAGCCAGATCAGTTTGATACAACCGGTAAGAAGATTAAATCCGGAGACAACAAGATTATTGATAACTCCGGCAAACTAATTGATTATACATTGATGACGAAATCTTCGGAAAGCTATTTGACTGAGGATATGGCAAAAGATGGAAACGGCACTATGTGGTGGAGAATCGGTTTAGCCGATACCAATCGTTATAACTTTAAAGACGATATAGATCTTTCTACTATGTCGGATGCTCTTCCGGGTGATGATTATAATCCTCAGCAGACAGAGTTTGGTTATGACCATGCGACTCCATATTACAGGCCGCCATCAATTAATGTAACTAAGGGTGATATTAAATCTGTAACTATCCATATGAGCATTAATCAGGACCCGGCGGCGTTAAACAGCTCCGACCAGTGGCAGAGGCTTTTGGCAGATGAGGGAACCTGGTATGAGGAATGGATCGATTCTCAGGCTGCAAGAGATGACCTGGATACTACTTGGTGGAAAGCTATGGGACAGAGCAGTTATGAAGCATCCAATTACAATCAGGTTCATCCCGGCAAGATTAATCTCAACTCAAAAGTGAAACAGGATACCAGACATTCCATTGAGATTACAGGAAGAATGATCAAATTAGGGCAGCAGGAGGCCAATTTAACCACTTCTATAGAACTTGGCAAACAGTTTGACAACCGGAATGAGAATGAAATTCTGGAAGAGGATAGGGATGCACTAGTTGGAAAATTGATGGTAGATCCGGAAAACAGGGTATCTAAGCCAAGAAGAGATACCGGTGTAAAAGCCGGGGATACATTGGCTGACAGTTCTAAAGCTTCATCTGCACAGGAACATCTGCAGAGCAACTGGTCATATCGCAGATATTATAATTATTTCACTCATACGGTCAATGAAGGCGGTAGAAGCTTCTGGGATGAGGGTACGGTACTACGCTGTTATCATGGAGATATTCGACATGGTTATTATGCTCAATATTACTACTGCACCTCTTACCAGCATTGGGATGAGTGGCACAGCAGGTATCTGAGAGATCGGGCAATCATCAATGTTAAGAATGCGGATAATCTGTTAGATGTAGGAATCGGAGATGGAAACGGATATGTCCGTGATGCTGATGGAGATCCGGTACGTGACGCCAAGGGAAGCTTGGTAATTAATAACAGCAGCCTTGACAATAAGTGGTATGACAGTTCTGTATGGAATGATTCTTATACGACAACGTATGCCGGATTAAAGAACATGGCCAACTATAATGATTTAAGACCATATACATTAAAGATCGGCCAAGTGGCTCACCCGAACAGTGTTGAGAAGAGCCATACCTATATTCCGGGATGGGAATCCTACTGGAAGGGAGGCTTTACAGCAGCATATCAGGGAGCCTACAAGGAATGTAATCATCTGCATTACTACACTTCGAGCAGTGGTTATTATTACTGTGGCAATACAAGCTATTGGTTCCTCTACATCAGGAATTATGCTCCGGTCGAGACAATGAAGATGTACGATGAGTGGGCAGGCAAGTTCTCCCATATCGACCGCGTAGAAATCGAAGACACTCTTCCGGCCATTACAAGGGAAGACGGATGGTACAAGGGCTTCTTCAGCAGATATCTGGAAGTTGCTCCAAGTATGATCCCATATGTGGAATCCGTAACTGTTGAACTAGAAACCAGAAACACTGACGGAACCGTATCCACAAGAACCGTAAAAGTTCCGAGAGGTGCTATTTATGGCAACACGCAGAAACACAGTGTAGAACCTGGATCCAATCCGAGGGCGCGGGGCAGCATTTCCTTATTCAGCGCAGCAGTTCCGGGTGATGGAGTAGACGTGGATGAAGAAGGCAATCCGATCATCATGCCAGGCGTGTCAGAAACTTATAATAAGGCCGGCGCAGGAAAGATTTATTTCCACTATGATGATATGAGAACTGATCTGACCAACATGACCGCTACCCAGAGCAATGCATTGCTGGCAGGAGACGATATCACGGAAGTGATGTCCAATGATGAATTTAACGATTCCATCGTGGCAGCTACCAATGTGATCGAGGTGAAGAAAAACGAATATCCTGTAAAGGTTACCTTTACCGCTGTGAATATACCTGGAAATGGTGATAACGCCAGTGAGTTTAACGGTGTGCACAGAGACGATAATGGTGCGGCTCCGGACTTCTATATCTGGGGTAATATAAATGATATCATTGTTGATTACTATGAACCGGCTCACGATATTTGGAAGAGCTATGACAGCAACAGATTTTTAACCGGCGGCAGTGCATGGACGACCGCTCAGGTACAGCAGGAGCGTTCTAATGTAATTAAAAACCGCATGAAGAATCTCAGCGCAGAGCCGAGCAAGGTGAACAGCGTACAGGCCAAGTTCTATAAGACCGCTTATAATAAGATGATCAGTGAACCGATGTCTTCTGAAGAATTCATCAACAGAAACTTCTGGGGATTTGATAACGAGGATAAGGATGAGAAATATAAGCTGGGCGCACCTATAGTTAAGAACGATGATGCATACTGGTGGGCTGATTATGTTCAGCCGGCTGCTAAAGTCAACATCGATACCATGGATGATCCGGAGATGACACGGGTATACGACTTTGCAGGTGATAATAAGTCGCCTATGAAGCTGCGTTACCGTATCTGGGCTGAAAACACTACCAAGAAGCAGAACCGCTACCTGACCAATGCGGATGGCAGCAATAAACTGGATCCTGAAGGGAATCCAATCAAGAATCCGGAATACGAGAATACGGCTTATTATAAAGATATGAACTATGTCAATGATCTTCCTGACGGATACCGTCTGGAGAAGATCTGGATACCGGCACAGTTTATCGATAAGGGACCGTATGACGATTATAGCTTTGAGGCGGACCGCCTGAATCTGACTATGGGTAAATTAGTGAAGATAGAGGGTGGAACCAGTGTCGGTAACAAGCGGGAATACAAGGTTGTTCCTGATCCGGATACGCAAGTGGAACTTCTTAAAGTGAGAGAAGACACCGAAGAAACGGAAGGAATTGACCGGTTTGTATACAGCGAATATATGCATCTGGTACCGACTATGGAAGAAGCTGAAAAGGCTGCGGAAGAAGGCAACGAAGAACTGCTTCGGTTTGCTGAGAAAGACGATACATATGCTCACAAGTATTATGTGATCGATCTGGAGAAGATGTTCTTTGATGGTGTTCTAAAACCAATCGAGATGCCTTATACAGAACCTGAAACCGGAGTGCAGCGGATTTACATTCAGAACTATGTAGCTTCTTATAATTACCATATCCGTGTTAAGAGTAAATGGCTGGTGGATTATGAGAAGAACAAGACCCGCTATTTCCAACCGGAGTCAACTCTGACAGGTACGAGAGTCTTCGAAGAAAAGGATGGAGAGAAGGTAGAAATCACTCCTAAGGATCAGCTTCCGATCGATATCATGATGGAAGGCGTTTTCGTAGACAGAAGACAGGATGAGAAGTTTAAGAAGGCAACCGACAGCAATGCGACAGAAAGCGATGCCCAGGTCGAAGAGACATGGGAGAACCGGATGCCGTGGACAGATACTTACAATTCCCTGCCATCCATTGATACCGACCAGTTTACGCTGAGATTGAAAGATGCTGTAAAAGATTATGTTTCCCTGACTGTTCAGGCAGCAGGCGTTCATGTGATTAATATGACTGAAACCAAAAATCCGGAACAGCAGGCCAGCGGAGAAGGATCTGAATTCAAAACGAAATACCTCACTGTGAGAGACAACCGGATACTCGATTTCTATAATCGTGCTACCAGGCTGGAGATTGCAGTAAACCGGCTTCCTTATAAAGATGCCGAATTAGAACAGATTGATCCTAATGCGCCGGAAAAAGATGAAAAGAACCGGCCAATGACAGGTGACTATAACAAACAGGATGATCCGGATGAGTTTGATTACGATCCGAGGAAACCTGATTACCAGGTTAATATTCGTAACCTGGTGCCTGGAGACAGATTTAACTACTTCATCACCGTTATTAACGAAAAAGATCCGGATCGCGCTACCTGTTCCTGGAATCAGCCGGTTATCCGGTTTAAGGCTCCGGAAGGAACCAGAATTGCCAGATGGATCTATCTGCCGGAAACCAGCTACGGCATGGGTGAGGCAGAAGGCTATACAGTGGATGCGGAACCGATCATTAAAGAAGGTACGGAAGACGAACCTGAGATGGTTTACCGCGGATACCAGGTACCATATATTAATGGTGCGGAAGTGAAGTATCCGGAAGGCAAAGATCCTCAAGTAACAGAACCGGAAACGGATGTAACTGTTCCTGAGGACAGAATCCAATTGATTGCATATGATCCATCTACAAGAGAAGTAACAGATGACGGTGACATTGTCTTTAAACGTCTGCCTCATGATACTGAACTGGTGGATCGGGTCAGCAGCGAGAAAAAAGAGGAACCGGTTAATAAACCTGCATTCCTGAGATCTGCTCCGGTATATGAACCTGCACAGCAGGAGGATATTACCACAGATATCGTTTGGAGATTTGATAATGCAGTAATTCCGATTAACCAAGGTGTACGCATCATGGTAGTGCTGGAAGTAGAGGACAACTTTACGGATGACGAAGGCAAGCCGGCAGATTACCGCGGTCAGGAATTAAAGGAATCCAATGTTTATATCGGAGCTCTTCCGGCTCACGGATATGAACCGTTCTATTTCGGAAACGATGACAGAACAGGAAATGAATCAAATATCGAATTTAATGATGATGCAGATCGTATTAAGGAAATCGTAGAGGAGGTTAAAAAGAACGACAGTACGGTAGAGTATAATGCGGTGAAAGCCGGCATTAACCTGACCGAAGAGTCGGATATAAACAGAAAGACAACCCAGGCTTGGGTGAAATCCTATGGTGCGAAGACTTATAAACCTGAAATACCAATTAAATCCACTTTATATATGGAAAATAACGTGGACGGTGCAGAGGCTAAACTGACAGTTGGCGAACCATATGAAAAGAATGAGCAAGGCTTTAATGCAAACGAACCGACAAACGGTATGATTCGTAACGACGTTCGGCACGATATCGATGAATTCGATGTGATGGCAGATTTTATCGGCAATAACTATGATTATAATGGCTATTCCGACGTCAACCATCGGACTCAGGTAACCGGAAACAAGGCTCTGGATCAGCAGGGATTCTTCATGAACGAGATTCCTAAGGTTATGTATGCGACGAATTCCAATGCCGAGAAGGATCAGGAAGCCAGATATTTTGTACAGTTGAGGGATGATCTACGTGATAACCTGGAATCTGACGGCAGTGACGAAGATCCGTGGACAAAGAGCTATAATGATTTCTGGATCGAAGTAAACGGAGACGGTTACAGGTTGACTGATTTAGATGAAAACGGCCAGCCAAAAGAAGATACAGAACCGATCGACACATACCAGATTGCCAGATTCAAATGGAGATATTCCAACATAGCAGCTTACGGGCAGCCGGAAGAAGACAATAAGGAAACTTATCTGACAATGGATCCGGTTGAGATTATCGGTATTGCGAAATATGCGGATAATAACCAGCTGCACAACGGTTCCAGCTACCAGTACACCAGAGTTCTGGCAGTCGGCATAACCGGTTACTGGCGGCATGACCATTTGAGCCTGAATGATGAGGGAGAGGTGGATTCCTACCGTTACCAGATCAGCGGCAAATCAGAATTGACCGTAAGGCGCAGACTGCCGCAGGTAGTTTTAGACAGCCAGTCATTTGCTGTGGAAGACTATGCAAAAGAACAGTATCTGATTCAAGGTGTCAATGACATTGAAGAAAATAAAGATACAAATGCCAAGACGGCAGATCAGTTGAAAAAGTTTGCGGAAGATTCTTCCAAGGGTGAGATGATGCCTGAAAACGAAGCCAATACGATTAAGGGATATCGTCCGAAACAGAAGATCTGGAACAAGGTAACCCTGCTGGCGCTGAACCGTGAAGAACAGGATTCCAAGAAAGCATGTTCGATTAATGATCCTTACGGCAGTCTTGCAACCGGTGAACTTTACAGTCCGACCATCATAGATAAGGTGCCTGCATCTTATGTGATTATGCCAGGCGAGATGGGACTGAACGTCAGTGAGGATCCGTCTAATCCGACAGAAGTAACCCTCCCGGATGATTTCCAGATTAAATGGTACCGGGCAGACGGTTCCCTGAAGGATGAAAATGATCCAACTTGGGCAGAACCAATCGTTACGGTTTACCAGGTGAAAGAAAAGGATATCGGCGGTGCGTTTACGGTTGACAATGACAAACTGAATAAGGCATTCTCAGCCGGTAACAACAAATCCGTCAGCCTGACAGATGATGTGACAACAGATGAAATCACGTATTTTATCTATACTTATAAGTTTGATAATGCGAGCGAATCCAAAGAGAATACGGCTGCTTTGCTTCCGGGTGAACAGATTGAATTGATCTACCCTGTGGAAGCGAAACTAAACGGTCTCCCAAGAGTGCGGATTGCAGAACTTCCTTATGAGAACAACAGCGCCTATCTACCAAGCTTCGGACAGTATGGCTATACAAGCTATACGGGAACTACCGCGTATAACAATGATAATGTGGTATATCCGTCGATCGATGACACCAAACAGAAGATGATGGATATGGATAATCTGATTCACGATGTGGCGGTAACCGGTTTAAGAGAAGGCGGAAGAGTAAAAGAATTTATTCCGTATGAAAAACCGGAGGATGCAAAAATCTATCATGATGATATGATGATCCATAGAAGTGAATTCCTGGGTGAATCCATGGCCTATATGCCTGGCGCCTATGGAAATATAGAGAAGGTCATCAACGGTTCCAACAGCCATTATGAAAGCGGAGCCAATGGTAAAGCATGGGATGTCGATATGGACAGTTCAAGGCGGCAGAGGGTAATCGTCAAGATATCTGAAACCAATGGTTTGTCCACGGTCTATAATCATAATGTCGGTAAGAACCTTATGGATTCCAACCGTATGTATGATACAGAAAAAGGACGTCCGGAACCGCTTTATGGAAATTATGGCACTAACAGAACTTATTTCCATTATAGAGATTATTATAAGGATGTTTTAAAAGAACGTACTTATAATACAGTTGAAAAATGGGAAGGCAATTTGGCACAAACCGAGAAGCCGGAAAACCTGATTTGGGCTTCCAACAGCCTGCATCTTCAGAAAGCATGGCTTTACGGAACAAGCCAGTTCCTGCCGGATACATACTATGACAACAAGACAAATGACAGACAGGTGAATTTTACGGAATATCCTGCTGTGGCGTTATACGACCTGAACTTAACTGATCAGGCTCCAGGCAGTGTGAACAGTTCTTATGCACAGAATATGTCACCGACCAGAAGCTTCCAGTTCGGTGAAACGTATATAGCCCGTCTGTATGCGGCAAACTATGGCGACTGGGATTTGGACGGAGTAGTATTCACCTATGTACTTCCAAGAGGTGTGATGCCGTTGCTGGGACGACCGGGTTCAGATACTACGGAAAATGGCCTGGATAAGTCACAGATTGAAGTTTATATGGGAGGCACCAGCATTAATCCTAATCTTGGCGAGTACTTAGATCCTGAATCATTTGAGGTCAGAATCATTCAGTCTCCGAACATGGCTCTGGTTGAAGATGGTGTGAATCAGACGAATCATCTGGCAGCCAATTCACCGATGGATCCGCAGATGGCAGAAGAATATTACGGTGGCAAGATGTTTACTTACAGCGGTGAGGATATTATGAAGCCGTGGGTAGTAGAGATCACCATAAAAGATCCTCTGACAAAATGGTGGAACAGAGGTGATGATGAAGACCATTATCAGATGTATGTGGATCTTGGATGTGTTGTCTATGGACAAAGTGAAAACAACCTGTACCATGACACTTTATACGTAGCTCCATATACTGAGAAGAAAGCGGATTCAGAAACTGACACAGGTATTCACAATGAGGATTACTATCAGATTTATGACAGAAACCATTGGCGCGGCGATATTATCAAGATGGGTAATTACAGCCAGCTTCACAGCCAGACGTATGGCATGGATGGTATCCGGAATTACAGGACTTACTATAGTTATCCTACCACCTACCTGTATATGAAACCGCAGTTCTATTCTCCGAATGTGATGTATTTCGATTATCGGAATCAGCTTTGCGGAACTTATATTGATGGAATGGCTACGGGAAATGATGACCAGAAACTGATTGTTAATCCGCATATCCCGGATCAGGAATATATAAACTATATTCCGGTGGGAGATGGAACCGGTAATAACAGAAAGTATGCGGTCAGCGGTACGGAGGCCAAAGTTAAGAGCCCGTTAATCAGGCATTGGTCTGAAGTGGACGGCAGCGAGGATGCAGCGCTTCATAATAAGTATGGAGAGAGCAAATTCGATGAATTCTATCAGGCGATGGAAGACGGTACCTTTAAAGTAAGCATGTTTGCTGAAAACCAGTTTGTTTGGGAGCAGATGCAGAATGTCGATAATAATATCCATTACAAAGACGGGGAAGGCATCTATACCAAATCAGTTCCTTCGCTAATGGATGCAAGCAACCATTGGGCGACGGGCAAAGGAAACTACTCTATGCCGGTATTCACAGATCTGCTGCCATACGGTATCGTACCTGTGGATAAAGACGGAGTACCTTATCCGCGCAATGGATTAGGTGAGGACGGCAAACTGATCGACTTTACAAGCCGGGAAGTGAAGGACAGAGGAATTTCCTTTGAACTGGATGTTACAGATGTGGTAAACGGCAAACCGGCAGTTGATAACAAGGCTAGTGTTGTTACCAAAGATAAATATATAACAGAAGTCCAATTCATCGATAAAGATGAGAACGGAAATCCTGTAAACCGCTATTTAGTCCGTTTTGTTCCTTATATGAGGGTCTATTCTTCATTAGATTTGAGTATGAATCCACAATATGAACTCACATATGCGGATATGTATAATATCGTATATGCACCGGCGTTAAAATGGAATAACCGCTTGAATATCAGGTTTGATGCCATGGCGGTTGAGATGCCTGAGGCGGTGGATAAAGACGGCAACAAAGTGGATGCTTATCTGGAAAGATGGCAGCAGAACCGCAGCTTTACCGGAAGTAAAGTTCCTGGATACAAGTTCTTTACGGATGAGAAACTGGCCGAAATGTATGGCTATAATCCTTATTATGTAGGGGAAGAATCCATTAAATACAGCCAGATTGATTGGGATTGCCCGGTTTGCGGCAAGAAGCATGTTCTCAATGATAAACGTCTTGACAGTACCGGTATGAACGGCAGAATTAAGGATCCGAGCCTGATTGGCAAAATGACAGAGGGAACGGAATTTGATTTTAGCCTGAATGTGGAAGATTATGCAGACAGGACAGCTTTAAACGTAAGTTATGATGTCCTTGATGTGAACGGAAACGGAATTATCGGTTATAAGGAAGACAGCGGCGGTGTGGCCGATCGGTTTGTATCCAATGTTATGCAGATCAGAACCAAGAATCCGAGAATTACTTTGGATAAGCAGATTCACGAAGATCCTAAGGGCATCCTACCTGATGGATACATCGGAGGAGATGCGGATCAAAGCCCGGATTACCATGGAAATGATATTCATGACCATGAAGACTATAAACAGGGAAAACATGCATTTGGCAAGAACTCCTGCGGTGCAGACTTCGAAGAAAATACATATACGGAAACCATATTAAAGAAACTTACCGACCATGAAATTACTTATGGCACAAGACTTTGGTATAGTGTGAAAGTAAAGAATGAAGCTTCGGATTCCGAATGGGATACCTCTTACGGAAAACTGGATAAAGCTATTCCTTCAGAAACCGGTTATTATGAAGATGATTATGAAGAGCAGATGAAGCTGGAGGAAGAATATAGGGATAACCTGATTCTGAGATCACAGAAACTGTCTGAAAGCGGAAGCGTGGCTCACGGAGCATTTGTATTCTCCGACTATCTGCCAAGCACTCTGGCATACGACAGAGCGATCATGATCGAAACTTCGGACGGAACTCTGTTAACGAAGGAAGAAGCCGAAGCAGCTGGATGGACCATCATTGATAACTCTGCTGAGAAGCCGGAAGAAGGACACGACCGTGTGAAATTCGTAAGCATCACCGTAATCCCGCCTGCTACCATTGAGGGAGCGGCCGGTCAGGAAGACGCTTACAAACAGATGATTGGCGGTAAACATCCTGCCGGATATCTGAAAACGGGAGACGACTTCACTTTGAAGATCAGAACCCGTGTGGATACGGTTCCGACAGATGAAAAAGATTATGACGAGGATGGATTGAGTAAGGATACTTACTATAATAAAGTCTTTGTCAACCTGGATTGTCTGGATGGAGATTATTCCGAAATTACTGATCAGTCCTTTGCCGATTACCGGTTAGGCGGACAGAATAAAGACAGCATCCGCTATTACAGCGGTGAAGACACCAGCCGTTATGTGGATGGGGCGGCCGGAATTACGGTGAAACAGGACGCATTCATGACAGACGGAAAGACGGTGAAAGGCAGCGAAGAGAGAAGGCTGAACCAGTTTAAGGATAACTGGAACCAGAAGGTGAAGGACGAAGGAGAAACGGATCGTTATGCATATGACAGCGCATTCGGATTTAAGATCGCCAGAGCCGACGGAATTTCCAGAATCAATACGGATGAACCGGTTGTGCTTCAGAGCAACGGAAGCCTGACTGTTCCCGACTTTAAGGCCCTCACGCCAATTGATATTTATATTGATGAGGCGAGAATTAAGAAAGGCAACCAGGCCAATGCATATCTGCTGAATGACCTGCCGCTTTATTCCGTAATTAATAAAGCGGAGATGTACAATGACCTGAATAAGGATTATCCTGGTGCAATTGAAGTGCTGAATACGGTGAAAAAGATTTCTACCGGTAAATGGTATATTCCAGAGGAAGTCTGTCTCGTTTATGATGAGAAAGAACAGCCGGAATTCGTGGCATCCGCATCAAACGCTTATAGAAATGAGCTTAAAAAACATCTGAAAGTGACTGTTTATTATTCCAGCCGGTCGAAGACCAAAGAACAGCGTATGACGATAGACGATGACTTTGATGTCGACGCAGAGTATGAGGACGGCACTAGAATATGGAATAAGCTTGTGGAAAGCGATGTGGAAACGAATAAGGTGTATGAGATCCCATCTGCCGAACTGCAGACCGTGGGACAGGATATGAACCAGCTTCTGTGGCACATCTCCACAGATGATCCGGAGAAATATCCGATACCGGAAGGCTTCATGCTGGATATCGATGCAGATCCTAACAGCGACGGAACGCCGAAGGAAAAGAGAGAAGACAGGAAGAACATGTCGGATCTGAAGGCGGAGCTGAATGAGGACGGAGAAAATACCAACCCTAATACCCAGGAACCGTATCATATTACTGACTATAGGGAAGGCGTGGATGACGTATATAAGAACGGTATATTGGTTTCCTTAAATTCCAATACACCGGACAGCGGTGCGATCTCCTATTCCGCCCATTATCACAGACTGTTTACCCAGCTTGACGATATAAGCACTCAGGCGCTGGATTCCAAGAAAAGGGCAGGTTTCAGAATGGTTCAGAAACTTCCGATTCTGGAACATTACCTCAGCCATCAGTACTATAAGTATTCAAGGGATATTGACGGTAAAGAGCATTATAACTGGGTTGATACTTCAGGCGGCGTCACGGTTCTGACAAAGGGAAGAACCATGAAGTTCAAGGTGGAACTGGATAATATCGATGAGGAACACCTGAAAGGTAAACATGATGAAGAGGATGTTATGGACAAGCCTACGACTACGGCAACCATTCCTTCCATATTCACCATCGATTCCTTAGAGTATGTACCTTACGAAAAAGTGAAGGGAAGTGCGCTGGACGATGATTATACTACCGAATTTGATTATCCGACGGAGCGAACCCTGCTTTGGACCTACCATGTTGAATCTTTAGACGGCGGAGAAAAGAATGAAGAAACATCGATTGTACTGAGAACGGAAGAACCAAAGGATTCCGTAATATTCAGTAAATCCTTAGCCAGCGGCGAACGTTTTGTCCGCTTCGAATTCGATGGACAATTGATGCCGGGAGACAGGATTATCATTGAATATATGGGCAGAATTACTGCAACCAACGAAAATAAGGACGGAACCAAGACCACGGTTACTTCGATTTATAGTACCAATGCTTATGGAACCTTGAAAAAGAATCCACCGTTAGGCGATGAAGAAATCCCATATAGTACCGCGGCTGACCAGTACGATTACGACGAAGATAAATCCACTCAGGATAACATGATCATTGTCCAGTCAGGAGAGATAGAATTTGAACCTGGTACTGAAACTGCGGGAAGTAAACTTGTAAAATCCCTGTTAAATGTGGATGGAGGACCTCTCACATATCCGATTCCTGTTTTAGAGGGAGAGCGTTATCACTACCGAGATGAAATCCTGAACAAGAAGCCATATCTTGAAAACAGTGCGGACAATTCCTATAGTGATCCGATGATCTTCGATATGCTGCCGGAACTGGGAGATTCCAAGATTATTGGACTGCAGACACAAAACGGAGTTAAAGCAGTGCCAAGAAAGTCCATGTGGGGACCATACAGCATGTTAAATAATGCTTCATTTAAACTGTACAGACAGGCAGGAAAGAATGAATTTGAAGTCGATCCTGATTTATATACGGTTTATGTTGGACCTGTAAGCAGAACCGACGGTGCGATCACCGGACCTGGAGTAAATGATCAAGATCTGTTCATTAATCCGGAATACCGCATCAGTGTTAATTATTATGAAGTGATGCGTATGAAATTCAGGGGTGAAACCGTTAGCCCTGGTTTGATTCAGGATCGCCCTGTTTATGGATATGATTGGGAAGATCATTATGTAAAGATCGATGAAATCAGAGAGCTTCAGGAAAATGACCCTGAATTGGCAGAAGAAGTTTTACGTGGCCTGCGCTATATTGCGGTGAACTTCAATAATGACTACGAGATGAAAGGTCAGACGAAGTTTACGCTCAGATATGACCAGAAGGTTCCTCTGAATCTGCCAGTATACTATGGAACGCTTCCTATCTCTATGGAAGAGGAGAATGCAAGGAATACCGTAAGGAATTATTCCTCCATCAATACCTTTGTAAGATATTGGCAGTCTCTGAACCCGGCGGAGTCCAACGATGCGATGGTATATGTCAACGCACCGGAAGGCAGGGGATATATCGGTGATTATATCTGGCTGGATGAAAACAGCGACGGTCTGCAAAATGAGATCACATATGAGATTCCTGATGAGAACAAGAGCATACGTACACGTATGCTTCCAAAGAGAACTTATGACGAAGATACCGGCCGGTATGAACCAGACTGGGGAACGGATAAAGATGGAAATCTGCTTCCTGACCCAGGTATCAATAAAGTTCTGGTACAGCTTTTAACTCCTGGCGGACATCTTTCCAATATGGATGGTCAGGCAGTTGAAGCAGAACCTCATAAGGATGATTTGACAGGTCAGATGCTTTATACGGTGTTGGATGATGAAACCGGAGAACCGGCTGAAGACTTTGAAGGCTTGGCGATTAAATCACTTTACGGCCCTGTTTCCTACATCTCAGAATCCGATTACTTTGGTAATCAGGGATATTACATCCTTCCAAATCTGAAACCGGGTGCCTATAAGGTACGTTTCACCATACCGGATCAGTATAAGGAATATGGACTCAGTACTCCGGTTGTCCGCGGTTCCGATATGAAGATTTATACCGCGGGAGAAAAAGTATATGAGAACGAGAAGGAAGTTGATGTTACCGGTCTTGTATTTGAAACTGTAAAACCGATTACGGTGGAAGCTGCGGTCAAGGAAAGAGACAGCCAGTATGTATCCTGTGATATCGGTATCGGTATGCCGGTTCGCTACGGCGGAACCGTCTGGATCGATGAATATGAAGATGAGTCAGGAACATCCTATGATGAAACAAACCGCGACAGCATTTACCAGAAGGAAAAACCTGTCGAGCCTCATGTAGGAAAAGAACAGGTTCAGGTTACTGCCTTTGTAAAGGGAGAGGTGGATGGATCAGGAAATCCAATTCCTGCCAAAGATATGCATGGAAAGCCTATGGTAACCATGACGGATGAAAACGGTGATTACCGGTTCGATTACATGCAGCCTAGCCGTTTGAAAGCGGACGGAACCTATGACAGAGAGTACTACTTCATGCTTACCGATAAGTATGATCCGATGTGGAAACCGACTTATATGACATTTAGTAAAGTTCCGACTTTGGATGACGACAGAAACGACTTAAAGGCAGAAGGATTTACGAATCCGTTTGCAGCTGAAGTACCGATTGATCCCGATACGAAGGAGAAGAAGGTGATCACTGATCCTGACAGCCAATATTACAATCTCTATGAACTGGATACGACGGTTGATATGGGACTCAGAAACGGCGAAGCCAATATTATTGCCGGTACGATCTGGGAAGACAATAACCGGAACGGTATCTTTGAACAGAGCATAGACAGCGGTTATAATGAGACAGGTGTTGAGAATATCGATGTAAACCTGATACCGTATATCTGGCTGCCGGAAGGCGAAGAGAGCGAAGGAAACGGACAGTGGAAACGCGTATCCAAGATAGAGGGTGCGGAAAAAGGCGATCCATACCAATGGGAGCTCGTAACTATTGCAACAGATTCCAATGCGGAATATACGGAAGGCGTACTGGAAACAACTACCACAGAATCAGGCCAGTATCTGTTCAGAAATCTTCCGGTAGAAGCTTCGGTTAAGATCGAAGACCGGGCGGATCAGACGTATCTGATGGGTTACCGGGTGAACGTACCGGATCTTCCGACACGGTATACAATCACACCGATGCATAATTATCCTCTGGACGCACAGGAAGGAAAATCCTACCATGTCAGCGATCTGGATAAAGATGCCTTCATGCACAGCTATGAAGACAAGAAGGACGGAGTGGGAGACAGCTTCTATATTCTGGCGTCAGTTTTGGATCCGGATGACGGAAACGTGCATGTGAATACCAAGACGGTAGGAATTATGACGGAAGAGGGATTAAAAGCAGTCACTTATGATACGGACATCATCAATCCTCAGGAAAATGTGGATGGAGGAATCCTTCCATACAGTAAGGCAGAGATCGCCGGCGTTGTCTGGGACGATGTTTCCAAAGACAATATCAGGCAGCCTGAGGAAAAAGGTGTGGACGGAGTAAAGGTAATGCTTCAATACCGTTTGACTGCTACAGACAGCAATGGAGAACCTCAGGATCCGTACCTGGTAAGTGAAGATGGAGATTACCTTTCCATATTCTCTTACAAGTTTAAAGAATTCGATGTGGAAGCCGAAGCAGATCAGAAGGGGCTGATAAAAGATGTGGATTATTGGTTTGACAATAATTATATCATCCCTAAAAATCAGAAGGCCGAGCAGGAATTTGAAGAGATGGCCCGGGAAGATAAGCTGAGAAGACAGGGACTTCTGGAAGAAGCAGCACGGCTGCGCAGGGAAGTTCAGGAAATCAAAGAGGATTCCAAAGAAGAATTTGAGAAGTTAGAAAAGGTAGAACAGCAGAAGAAGGATCTGGAAGATGAGATCGCTTCCCTTCTGAATAAAAATACAGATTTAACTTCACAGTATGATGCCCTGGCTATTGAAGCAGATCAGATTACGCTGCAGATAAATTATTATGCTCAGTTATTAGCCGCAAAACGCGATGAGATCGGCCGCTTTATGGATGCACATTCCGCTGAAAGAAGCGAGTTTGAAGAACTGAAGCAGAATAAGGACAAAGCTCAGAAAGAATTAACTCAGAATGCGAAGCTGGCAGATGAGAAAGAGGATTTGATTAAAGATCTGGAAAAAGAGATCACGGAAGCCGGAGACAGCATCGATAAGGCAGAGAAACGGATTGCAGAGATAGAGAAACGTCTTGCCGAACTGGGTGAAAGCCCTGTCGATCCTGACGAGCAGAGTGAAAAGGATGAACTGGAGGATGAAAAGACATCGCTTCAGGAAACAATTACAGATCTGGAGAGCACAATCAGCAGCAACGAAACAAAGATCTCCGACACAGAAGATGAAATCAGGAAACTGGAAGAGGAAAATGCTGAGCTTCAGAGCGACATAGAAACCTATACGAAGAAGATCAATGAAAAGCAGCCTGATATTGACCGCATTGAAGCCGAATTGAAACAGCTGGAAGCAGATGCAGAAGAGCTGGAGAAAAAGGGTAAAGAACTGAATAAGACCAGTTCGAATCTGATGAATCAAATGGCTTACATCATGATGGATAAGATCGACTGCAAAGAGCGTATGGAAGAATGTCAGCAGGAACTTCAAAGAGCTGAAAAGAGCCTGGTTGAACAGAGTAAGATTGTGGATGCAATTGAAAAACGGATTAGTGAAAAGACAGCTGCAGCAGAGGCATTAGAAGCCGAAGCGGATATCTGGTACTTCTCTTATCTGATGTGCATCACGACGGCAGACGGCAGATACAGTTTTGCTGATGTTCCGTTATTCGATGAAACTTTATCGGCAAATCCGATCAGAAACCAGGAGGAAGAAGAAGCAGTTCCTTATACCTTCCGGATCGTAACGGAAAAACATCTGAATATGGACTATGTAAAACTCCATATCGGCGATGACCGCCTGCACGATTCCGACGTGGGAGCGATTGCGAACAAGGAGCTTAATGGTATTGATTTAGAGAAGCAGGAGGCTTTAGCTGCTAAATACGGAGCAATCCGTGAAAATATGGCTATAAGCCAAGGATTTACACCGCTTCAGCCGAATAAAGACTGGTACAGCGTTTATGACGGTGTATACGGCCTGTACAGCAGCCGTTCCGACAAGACCCACGACATAGGCTTGAATGTCTATGACTGGTACAGCCAGTTAGGCGGCACCATTTGGCGAGATGATAACCATGACGGTATTATGGATAACACCGAGCAGGGAATTGCCAATGTACCGGTCAGCTTGTACCGCTATGGAAGGTATGAAGAAGGCAGCGAACCTGTTTACTATACCTACGAGGTGATTGGAAAAGAGGATACTGCTACGGCATCTAATGCTACTGCGTCCAATGCGGATAAGCAGTCCACAACTGTCCGGCTTACCGGAAAGAAGAAGATGACCTTCGGTTGGATTCCTGTGGAAGATGCGGCTGGCAAATCCGTTGCTTATACGGATGAAAACGGTAAATACCGCTTTAAAGTTCCGGTTACCGATCCTGATAATCCGGTTGAACCTTATCTGTATAAGGTGAGCGTGGACAAGGGAGAAGGAGAACAGAACTGGTCGCCATTTACCAATGGTATGGTAGAGGATGCTGTATCTAACGATGTAATCCCGTCGGATCAGTTCATTCATCTGAAACACGGCTGTGGAACTCTGAACTGTATCATTGAGGAAGCGGGCGTTGAATTGGATGAAGACGGATATATTCCGGAAGGTACGGTTCTGATTATTCCTGGTGTTTATGACCCGGCAGTATTCAAAGGTTATGTGCCTAAGGGAATGATTGATCCGGAACAGAAGGAAGAAATTCCTCAGGTATACTCCATCATTACACCGGAACTTGGACTGGAAGAAGGTGCATTTACAGAAGGAATAGGCAATGCAGCAGTCAGCCTGGTTGGAAACAGCGTGGGCCTGGAAACTGACAGAGAAGAATTGGCAGTTTCCCATGTATTCAGCCTGATGAGTATGGAGAAGAAACCTGGTTCCAGATTTGTGGATCTTTCCAGCAAGAGAGATGACCTGTACAAGAACGGCGGAATACTGAAAGAAATCATACCACCGGATGAACCGGAAGACCCTGTTGTCGTTCCTCCGGATAAACCTAACCGCCATGGAGGTTCAAGCGGTTCCGAACGAAGTATCAGGGAAACGATTAAGGTTAATATCGTAGAACCGTTAGTAATACTGAAAGACAGAGTATTTAACCCTAAGATGGGCTATTCCGATTATGTATGGACGGCATTACTGGCTATTGCGCTTGCATTGCTTGCGTTGTATATAAGCCGCAGAAAGAAGAAGTAAGGTTGAGAGCCGGCCGGCAGTTACGCCGGCCGGCTTTTCAAACTTGAATCAAATACTACTGAAATAAGACAGGAGCATAGAGAATGGATCAATTAAAGAACAGGAAGATAAATGTAAAGATAATACTGGTTATAATTGCCTTAATTGTGATTGGCGCAGGGCTAGCAGCGACGGTCGGCTCCTTGAAAACAAGTCCCGAGTTAAAGGAAGCCGGATTCACGGCTTTAAAAAATGGAACAGGAACCGTAGTAAAAGATGAATCGAGAAAACAAAGGCTGGTTATAGCCGTTGATACAATAGATGGATGTTTAAATCCGGCATTTGCGACCGCCATGGCGGACCGCATGGCATGCGAGATGATATATGAACCACTGGCCAAAGTGCATACGGACGGAAGTTTTGAACCGGTATTGGCCGAACAGGTGGATTGGGATCAGGAAAAACTGACGATGAGCATAAAGCTGAAAGAGGGGATTCTGTTCAGCGACGGAACACCGCTCACCGCAGACGATGTATGCGCCTCCATCGGCATCAGATGTCTGGCGGAGTATAATATGGATGTGGACAGCGTGTATTTTCATATTGCCGGAGCTTGGGATATGAATGAGCAGAAGACCCAGGGAATCAGCGGAATCAGGAAAGCAGACGAGAATACCGTGGAAATTGTATTTATGGATGCCAACAGAAGAAACTGGGATATCCTGGAAACAAACATTCAGAAAAACAGGTTTGCCGACATCGGCCAACAGCTTACCGGATTCAGGAATGTAACGGAGGTTTATAACTCAGGTATTGGAACAGGTCCTTATATGGCCGACACCATTTCCCAGGGAATCAGTATCTGCCTCCAGGCAAATCCAAGTTACAGAGGGGAAATGAAGGACATTAAGATCGTGGAGCTGGCTCAGATCAATTTCTATAATATGAAAGAAGCCATTGAAAAACAGGAGATCGATGTGGCCCAATATACAGCCAACAGCGAACAATTTGACACTTTATATCAGGGAAAGCAGTTTAACGTGTATGCGAAACCTACGGACAACATCTATGCCATCGGCTTCAATCTGAATAATGTGTTTTTAAAGGATGAAAAAGTGCGTCAGGCGGTCGCTTATGCTTTTAATAAAGAAGGTGCGCTGAATAAAGAGTGGGAAATGAAGATTGCCCCCACAAATGTGATCGGATATGGCAGCGGCCCAAGCACGGAATTACTGGAAACAAAGGCAGTATCTTATGATAAAGGAAAAGCGGAAAGTATTTTAAAGGAAGCGGGCATGGCTGGACGGATTATTCTGAGACTTCCGGTGCTGAAAGAGAATGAGTTTCAGATGCATATGGCATCCTGCCTGAAAAAGGATCTGGAAGCCGTGGGATTTACCGTGGAGGTAAATGAATGCACCAGTGAGGAATATGTTCAGGCGTTATATGTAGAAGATAAGTTTGATATCTATCTGTTTAACGATACAATGAATTATGACTGGGCTACGTTCCAGAATATGAGCCGTTTAAGAGACGGTATGCCCGTGGCTTTTTTGGATAATGATTATGTGGAACTGGTGTCCAGGATGGAAACGTCCATGAATCAGGAAGAATACGCCGCTGCGTTGACAGAACTGTCTGATAAATTCTATGAAAAGATGCCTGTGGTTCCGTTTGGAAGAGTGCAGCGGTATCTTTCCATTTCTCACGATTTAAGCGGTTACGGCGCCTCTCCTGACGCTCTGATGCTGGAGAATGTGAATCTGATCCAGTCGGATGCGAAATGAGGCGGCTGATAAGGGTGCTGGCGGTTATTGTCATTGTGATAGCTGCCAGCTATCTGTTTTTTGAATTAAAGGGAAACTGGTATAACGAAAAGATCTATACGGATCTTTTGATGGAACCGGAGCAGTCCCAGGGTGATTCTGCGGGTGAGCCGGTTTTGCGCTACAGTCTGGAAGAACTGAAAAAGGTTAACCCGGATTGTGTGGGAATTATCGAAGTGCTTGGAACGGGAATTTATTATCCGGTGGTGATTTCTGACAAGGAAGACGGTCTTTACTACATGAACCGTAATTTCTACCAGGAAAAGGATGGACGGGGCAGTATTTTTATGGACTACCGCTGTGATCCGGAAAAACCGAGCACTAATTTGATGTTTTACGGACACCGTATGAGGAATAATCAGATGTTTGCGCAGTTGAAACAGTATAAATCAAAAGAGTTTTGGAAAGCGCATCAAATCATCTATTATACGGATGAAAACGGAACGAAACAGTATCAGATTTTTGCCGCTTATCTGTCGGGAGATCCTGAGGGAATGGATGAGACGCAGAAACGATACCAGATGGAATTTATCGAAGGCGATCTGGCTGAGGAGAGAAACAAGTTTTTATCGGCCGTGAAATCATGGTCGTTTTATGATACCGGCGTGACGGTTGATGCGGAGAAAACAGAAGAATTTATTACGCTCAGAACCTGCGATTATGCGGTGAATAACGGAAGAATTTCCGTGGTGGCAAAACTTACGGGAAAAATGACGAATTAAGGGAAAAGTGAGGAAAAACAGTTGAAAAAAGCGGTTTTATTGGCAGTGTGTATAGGAAGTGCATGCATGATCGGGGGGTGTACGGCAAAGACGGTGACGGCGCCTGGAAACCATTCCGCCGGCTATGATGAATATGTAATACTTGGAGAATATAAGGGGATTACCGTAGATCCCGTGACAGTGACGGAGGAAGACGTAGACGCAGAGATTAACCGGATGCTTACAAGCCGGGCCCAGATAAGCCAGGTGACAGACCGGGCAGCGGCTATGGGAGATACGGTGAGCATAGACTATGAAGGCACCCAGAACGGAGAGGCCTTTGAAAACGGAAGTTACCAGGATCAGCTGATCGAGCTGGGATCAGGCAATTTTATAGATGGTTTTGAGGCGGGAATAGAAGGCATGTTTCCGGGAGAGAGCAAAGATATTACAGTTACATTTCCCCAGGATTACTGGGATGTATCCATGGCGGGTACAGAGGCGGAATTTCACATAACCCTGAATTATATCCGGCAGATCGATTCCATTCCTGAATATACGGACAGCCTGGTGCAGGAACTTACCGGAGGGGATTTAACCACTACTGCAGAATATACCGCATGGCTGCGGGGGCAGATGGAGCTGGACGCCGTCAATTACCGCCGTTCCCAGCTGATGAATGCAATTATGGCCAGCAGCCAGTTTAAAGATCTTCCACAGAACCGGATAGAAGCGATGGCAAAGGAACTGAACGTCTATTATACAGATGTTGCGCAGCAGCAGTACGGCGAGACCCTGGAAGAATATGCTGCTGCTTATGGAATGTCGCTAGAAGACTTTCAGAATGAACTGGCCATGCAGGCAGAGCAGAATGTACAGCAGGATCTGGTGACGCTG
Organism: Clostridium sp. chh4-2; assembly: GCF_002899675.1. Classification (GTDB taxonomy): domain Bacteria; phylum Bacillota; class Clostridia; order Lachnospirales; family Lachnospiraceae; genus CHH4-2. The sequence continues at coordinate 123,242 of NZ_PKUU01000017.1, forward strand.
GCAATATCGGAAAAGGAAAATATCCTCATTACCGATGTGGAATGCGAAGAGCGGGCAAAACAGTATGGATATGACGGTTTTTCAGAGATGGCAGGTATTTACGGCGAGGAGCGGGCCCGGGAGCTTCTTTTAATGGATAAAGTAAGGGATACTCTGCTGGATGCATAAAAAGTGGAAGTCAGTTCCCACTTGCCATGTGCAGTTTCCTTTTGTATAATTAGAAGGGTTATCGACTGATTCTATTATAAAAATGTATGCAGCTGCCGTTAAAAGCGGCGAAAGGAGACTGTTATGATATTACTGGAACGAACAAGTGTTATGAACATAGAAAACGCCATGAGAGGAGCCAGAAACCCTTTGAACAGTTGGGGAAGAATGGACAGCCACTATGACGAAGACGGAAACTATATCTTAGGACCCAACGATTTAGGCCTGGCTTTGCGCCTGAGAAAGGCGGGCAGCGACCACCGGAAATTCATCCGCCAGATCTTTGTTTCCGTGGATATTACGGCCCCCCTTTACTGGTGGAAGGAGTACGACACCTATAAGGTGGCAACCGTTGCCAACTCCACCAGCACCATGCACAAGATCCACAGCAAACCGTTTGAACTGGATGATTTCAGCCACGACCATATGACGCCGGGAACTTTACAGTTTCTTCAGGTGATTGTGGACCAGATGGAAGCGATCCGTTTAAAATACATCGAGACAAAGAGCAAAGAGGATTGGTATGATCTGATCCAGCTGCTGCCTTCCAGCTATAACCAGATGAGAACCTGTACCTTTAACTACGAAACTCTGGTAAATATCTATTATGCCAGAAGGAATCATAAGCTGGCTGAATGGCATACCTTCTGTGAATGGATCGAATCCCTTCCTTATGGTAAGGAACTGATCATAGCGGCAGAGGAGGCAGAACAATAGGATGAATATTATCGTAGCAGTGGATAAAAACTGGGCGATTGGCAATAAGGGACAGCTTTTGGTGGCCATTCCGGCTGATCAAAAGATGTTTCGCGAAGAAACTATGGGAAAAGTTGTGGTCATGGGCAGAAAGACCCTGGAGAGCCTTCCGGGAGGCCAGCCCCTGCACGGGCGGACAACCATCGTTTTGACACATGATAAATCATATAAGGTAAAGGGCGCAGCTGTCTGCCATGACTTGAATGAGGCGCTGGAGGAGTTGAAAAAATACCCTTCTGAGGATATATTCATCTGCGGCGGACAAGGCGTCTATGAGCAGTTTCTTCCATACTGCAATGTAGCCCATGTCACCTATATTGACTACGCTTATGAAGCGGACACTTATTTTCCCAATCTGGAGGCCTCTCCTGAATGGATTGTGGCCGCAGAAAGCGATGAACAGACTTATTTTAATCTCTGTTATGAATTCAGAATGTATGTAAAAGTTAAAAAATGATGAGGCAGAGCCGGATGAGAGCGCAGTAAAAACTCTTTCCGGCTCTTGTTGTAAAGGCGGGACTATTGCCGTAAAGGGCAGATTTTAAAAGGAAGAATTTTTACAATTAATGATTGTCATTATACGACTTGCGTGCTAATATTAAAGGTACGAACATTTTTGTCAAGGAAGTTGGGGAAGGCTTCTGAGCACGTGATGTTGAAAATTCACTAAGGAGTTTATTAGGAGGAAAAAGATGTTTAGGATTTTAAAAGCAGAACAGCTGGCAGAAAAGATTTTTCTGATGGATGTGGAAGCTCCACGTGTAGCTAAAGCCTGCGAACCAGGAGAATTTGTAATTGTCAGAATGGATGAAAAAGGCGAGAGAATCCCATTAACTATCTGTGACTATGACAGAGAAAAGGGTACGATTACCATCGTATTCCAAACAGTAGGCGCATCTACGGAAAAGATGGCAAAATTACAGGCCGGAGATTATTTCCAGGATTTCGTAGGTCCGTTAGGACAGCCGTCTGAATTTGTAAAAGAAGATATTGAAGAAGTGAAAAAGAAAAAATACCTTTTCGTAGCGGGCGGCGTTGGTACTGCTCCTGTATATCCGCAGGTAAAGTGGATGAAAGAACATGGTATTGATGTAGATGTTATTGTGGGGGCTAAGAATAAAGAACTTCTGATTCTGGAAGATATGATGAAGGAACAGGCGGGGAATTTATACATAACAACAGACGACGGTTCTTATGTGCGCAAGGGCATGGTTACGGAAGTGATCAAAGACCTGGTGGTAAACCAGGGCAAGAAGTATGATGTCTGCGTTGCCATCGGACCGATGATCATGATGAAATTCGTATGCTTATTAACAAAAGATCTGGGACTGCCGACAATCGTCAGCATGAACCCTGTAATGGTGGATGGAACAGGCATGTGCGGTGCCTGCCGTTTAAGCGTTGGCGGGGAAGTGAAATTCGCTTGTGTGGATGGACCTGAATTTGACGGCCATCTTGTAAACTTTGATGAAGCGATGAAGAGACAGCAGATCTATAAAACCGAAGAAGGCCGCGCCATGTTAAAATTGTTGGAGGGTGATACCCACCACGGCGGATGCGGGAATTGTGAATAAGATATGGAGGGTGTCATGGACGTTATGAAGAAAGTGCCTGTCAGAGAACAGGACCCAAAAGTAAGAGCAACAAATTTCGAAGAAGTTTGTTTAGGATATAATAAAGAAGAAGCGATGGAAGAGGCAAGCCGCTGCTTAAAATGCAAGAATGCAAAGTGTATGGGCGGCTGTCCGGTATCCATCAACATTCCTGGCTTCATCAAAGAGGTGGAAGCAGGTAATTTTGAAGAAGCTGCTAAAGTGATCGCAGAGTCCTCCGCCCTTCCGGCAGTATGCGGCCGTGTATGCCCGCAGGAAAGCCAGTGTGAAGGCGTCTGCATCCGTGGAATCAAGGGAGAACCGATCTCCATCGGCAAGCTGGAGAGATTTGTGGCGGACTGGTCCAGAGAGAACGGATTTGTGCCTGCTGCACCGGAAAAAACCAACGGTAAGAAGGTAGCGGTAATCGGTTCCGGCCCTGCAGGCCTTACCTGTGCAGGCGACCTTGCGAAGATGGGATATGAAGTTACTATTTTCGAAGCACTTCACGAGCCGGGCGGCGTTTTAATCTACGGTATTCCGGAATTCCGTCTTCCTAAGTCCACGGTTGTTAAGACGGAAGTGGAGAATGTGAAGAAGCTGGGCGTTAAGATTGAGACCGATGTGATTATCGGCAAATCGGTAACCATCGACGAGCTGTTAGAGGAAGAGGGCTTTGAGGCCGTATTTATCGGTTCCGGCGCCGGACTTCCGAAATTCATGGGAATCCCCGGAGAGAATGCCAACGGAGTATTCTCAGCCAATGAATATTTAACAAGAAGCAACCTGATGAAAGCGTTCCGCGATGATTATGATACTCCGATCGTGGCGGGCAAAAAAGTGGCTGTTGTAGGCGGCGGAAACGTAGCTATGGACGCAGCAAGAACAGCTCTCAGACTGGGTGCTGAAGTGCATGTTGTGTACAGAAGAAGCGAAGCGGAGCTTCCTGCCAGAGTGGAAGAAGTGCACCATGCCAAAGAAGAGGGAATTATCTTCAACCTGTTAACCAATCCGGTGGAGATCTTAACCGATGAAAACGGATGGGTTAAGGGAATGGTAGTCAGAAAGATGGAACTTGGCGAGCCGGATGCTTCCGGAAGAAGAAGACCGGTAGAGATCGAAGGATCGGATTACACCATTGAAGTGGACACGGTAATCATGTCTCTGGGCACTTCACCAAACCCGTTGATCTCCAATACCACAAAAGGCCTGGACATCAACAAGCGTAAATGTATCGTTGCGGAGACTGACAACGGAAAGACCACAAAAGAAGGCGTATTTGCCGGCGGAGATGCGGTAACAGGCGCAGCTACCGTAATTCTTGCGATGGAAGCAGGCCGTGCAGGTGCCCGCGGTATTCACGAATATCTGTCTCAGAAATAGTTTAATAAATTAAGTGAGGATTCCCCCACCTCTATAGGTGGAGGGATGAATCGCCAATAACAAGATTAACGGCAGTGATGGGCATATATCCCCCACTGACATGAAGTCAAGACTATCCGGCACCGGATAAAAGGCAGCAAAGCTGCCGTGTCATTTTGAACGATGTATGGGCTTAAAATGTGGATAGAAATAAGTGTATTTATCAGTAAAATTAAGTAGATGGTAATGAAAAAGAGTGTTACAATATAGGTTGTAGCACTCTTTTAATATGGGGTTCTGCCTGAAATATAGCTTTGAAAGGTATGTATTATGAAAAAGAATATTGATTTACTGGAAGGGCATATCTTTACATCCCTGACCGGTCTTGCACTGCCGATTATGGCCACTTCTCTGGTTCAGATGGCGTATAATCTGACCGATATGGCCTGGATCGGACAAGTGGGTTCGAAAGCTGTTGCAGCCGTGGGAGCGGCCGGAATGTATACATGGCTTTCTCAGGGGGTGGTGGCTATGCCTAAGATGGGCGGCCAGATAAAGATTGCCCATTCCCTTGGAGAAGAGAGGCCCAAAGATGCGGCAGAATATGCAAAGGGAGCGATCCAGATGGGAACGCTGTTTGCCATCCTGTTTGCAGTCATCATGGTGACGGGAGCGAAACGGCTGATCGGTTTTTTTGGTTTGCAGGATGCAAAAACCCTGGCAGATGCCCAGGTTTATCTAAAGATCACCTGCGGACTCATATTTTTCCCGTTTATGAACAGCATATTGACCGGTATTTTAACGGCTACCGGCGACAGCAAAACCCCATTTAAGGCCAATGCGGTCGGGCTTGTTATCAATATGGTCATGGACCCTGTTCTTATATTTGGTATTGGGCCGTTCCCCAGAATGGAAGTTGCGGGGGCAGCGGTTGCAACTGTTACAGCTCAGATTGTTGTATTTCTTGTTTTCCTATTGGCAATCCGCCAGGATATCATAATTTTCGATAAGATAAGATTATTTACAAAAACTTCCGGTGGTTATATAAAAACGATTTACCGGTTAGGGCTTCCTGCGGCCATACAAAACCTTTTGTACACCAGCATTTCCATGGTGCTCACCCGTTTTGTGGCCGGATTTGGGGACGCTGCGGTGGCTGTGCAGAGGGTCGGGGGACAGATCGAATCGATCTCCTGGATGACTGCCGACGGTTTCGCTGCGGCGATCAATTCCTTTGTCGGACAAAATTACGGCGGAAAGAAGTATAAGAGAGTGAAAAAGGGATATTTAACCTCTGTGGGAGTTATGTTCGTTTGGGGGCTTCTCTGTACCGCGCTTTTGGTATTTCTTCCGGGGCCCATATTCAGAATCTTTATCCGGGAGCCGGAGATCATACCGGCTGGAATTGATTACCTGAGGATCATCGGATATTCGGAGATGTTCATGTGCATTGAACTTACCACTGTGGGAGCTTTATCCGGATTGGGCAAGACGTTCCTCAGCTCAATCATCAGCATCACGTTAACATCGGCCAGGATTCCCCTCGCTTTGCTGCTGAGCGCGACTGCGCTTGGATTAACGGGTATCTGGTGGGCGCTTACAATAAGCAGTGTGATGAAGGGAATTGTATTCTTCCTCTGCTGCCTGTGGATTATGGAAAAATTAACAAAAGGAGAGACATCTTAATATGAAAAAAGCACTGACAAAAGAAGAACGCTATCAACAAATGATCGAAACGCCGGTGAAGAAGCTGATTCCACAGCTGGCCATTCCCACCATCATCAGCATGCTGGTTACCTCCATTTACAATATGGCGGATACCTTTTTCGTAAGCCAGATCGGAACCAGCGCGTCGGGAGCGGTTGGAGTCATGTTTTCCGCCATGGCAATGATTCAGGCCATCGGATTTACATTGGGAATGGGAAGCGGCAACTACATATCCAGATCGTTGGGAAACAGGGATGAGGATACGGCCGGACGTTCTGCTGCGACTTCATTTTTCACGGCGGCCATTATCGGAATTATCATCGCCGTATTTGGTAGCATATTTTCAGAGCCGTTGGTGTATTTTCTGGGGGCGACGAAGACCATCGCGCCGTTTGCCCAGCAGTATGCCAGGTATATCCTGTTTGCGGCTCCATTTATGCTGACTTCTTTTGTTATGAATAATATTCTCAGAGCGCAGGGCAATGCATTTTTCGCCATGCTGGGAATTACTACAGGCGGTATTTTAAATATGGTTCTGGACCCGCTTCTGATCTTCGGATTTGATATGGGAATTTCAGGTGCGGCGATCGCCACCATGTTAAGCCAGATGATCAGTTTTGCCATTCTCCTGTACCAGTGCAACATGCAGGAGGGATGTATTAAGATTCAGATCAGTAAATTTACCCCTACGCTAAAGATGTACGGTGAAATTCTGCATGCAGGGCTTCCCTCTTTCTGCAGACAGGGACTTGCAAGTGTGGCTACAGTTGTGCTAAACTATGCGGCGGGACCTTATGGAGATGCGGCTATTGCGGCCATGTCCATCGTTACCAGATTCATGATGTTCGTAAACTCCAGCCTGATCGGCTTCGGCCAGGGCTTCCAGCCGGTTTGCGGGTTTAATTTCGGCGCAAAACGGTATGACAGGGTGTTAGAGGCATTCTGGTTCTGCGTAAAGGTCGCTGTCACCATGCTCACCTGCTTTGGCATTGTGGCATTTATCTTCAGCCGTCCAATCATCACGTCGTTTAGGCGGGAAGACCTGACGGTTATTGAGATCGGTACGCTGGCGCTCAGGCTTCAGCTTCTCACCATGCCGTTCCAGGCAGGCGTTATTATGGTTAACATGCTGACCCAGTCCATCGGATATGGATTTAGGGCGTCTCTTGTTGCCATGGGAAGACAGGGACTGTTCCTGATCCCGTCCCTGATTGTGCTGCCGGGCATCTTCGGCGTGCTGGGGCTTCAGATGGCGCAGCCCATAGCGGATATGCTGACATTTGTGCTGGCGTTTGTGATTGTGGTCGGCATTCTGAAAGAACTGGGACAATTAAGAGCAGAATATAATTTAAGTGGAGAACATAAATGAAACGAGCAGTAATTTTTGATATGGACGGCGTTATGATCGACAGCGAGATCGTATATCTGGGCTATCAGCTGGAATATGCTAAGACGAAGAATCCCGATGTCAGGATGGAAGATCTTCATCCTATGGTGGGAAGAACTGCAAAAGATGCATGGAAGGTTTTTGAAAAAGCTGTTCATAACGGTGAAACCTGGGAAGAACTGAGACAGGAATACAGGGAAAACTGGAACGTATATGACCAGATCGATTATAAAAGCATGTTCCGCCGGGAGATGATTCCGGTATTGGAGCGCTTAAAAAGCAGCGGCTATAAGCTGGCGGTGGCTTCTTCCACCGGACTGCCCCTGGTTGAACGGATTTTAAAGACCAACGGGATCTGGGATTATTTTGATGAAGTGGTGAGCGGCAACATGTTTGAACGCAGCAAGCCCGATCCTGAGATCTACTGCTTTACGGCCGGAAAGCTGGGCGTTGGTGTGGAAGAATGCCTTGTACTCGAGGATTCTACGGTTGGAATTACGGCTGCCCACAGGGCCGGAATGACGGTAGCTGCTCTGATTGATGACCGTTTTGGCTTTGACAGAAGCCTTGCCGATTATGAAATCCGGGAGATTCCTCAAATCTTTGATATATTAGAAAAAACAGCTTGAAATAATTGACGTTTTATGAGAGAATAAAACCAAGTATGATGTGATAAAATTAACAAAGTACTCAATTTATTACTATTCGAAAGGAGTTTTACAATGATTTATTCACACGAAGTAGAAAATATGTGCCCAGTAGCACAGGGCGTTCATCATGGCGCTGCTCCGATTCCAGAAGAAGCAAAATGGGTCAAATCGAAAGAAGTAAAAGATATATCAGGTTTAACACACGGTGTGGGCTGGTGTGCACCACAGCAGGGCGCTTGTAAGTTAACCCTTAATGTTAAAGAAGGTATTATTCAGGAAGCATTAGTTGAGACAATCGGATGTTCCGGTATGACTCATTCAGCAGCTATGGCAGCTGAGATCCTTCCGGGATTAACCGTATTGGAAGCATTGAATACAGACCTTGTATGTGATGCAATCAATACAGCTATGAGAGAATTATTCTTACAGATCGCATACGGAAGAACACAGAGCGCATTCTCTGAGGACGGACTTCCAATCGGTGCAGGTCTTGAAGATTTAGGCAAGGGATTACGTTCCCAGGTTGGTACCATGTACGGAACCTTAAAGAAAGGTCCTCGTTATCTTGAGATGGCAGAAGGCTATGTTACAGGTATCGCTCTTGATGCAGATGACCAGATCATCGGTTATCAGTTTGTAAGTCTTGGAAAGATGACAGACTTTATCAAGAAAGGTGATGACCCGACAACAGCTTACGAAAAAGCAAAAGGTCAGTACGGCCGCGTTGCAGATGCTGTTAAGATCATCGACCCACGTGTAGAATAATCGTGTAAAGCGGATTGAAAATACATAGTCAAATAATGTAGGAGGACAAGTTAATGGCTTTATTTGAATCATATGAGAGACGTATCAAACAAATCAATGAAGTATTAAACAGTTATGGAATCGCATCCATTGAAGAAGCTGAGAAGATCACGAAAGATGCTGGTTTAGATGTTTATAAGATGGTAGAAGGAATTCAGCCAATCTGTTTTGAAAATGCAAAATGGGCTTACACCGTAGGCGCAGCAATTGCAATCAAGAAAGGCTGCAAGAGAGCAGCAGACGCAGCGGCAGCGATCGGTGAAGGACTTCAGTCTTTCTGTATCCCGGGTTCTGTTGCAGACCAGCGTAAAGTTGGTTTAGGCCATGGTAACTTAGGCAAGATGCTTCTGGAAGAAACTACAGACTGCTTCTGTTTCTTAGCAGGTCATGAGTCTTTCGCAGCTGCTGAAGGAGCGATCGGTATCGCAGAGAAAGCTAACAAAGTTCGTCAGAAACCATTAAGAGTTATCTTAAACGGTTTAGGAAAAGACGCAGCTCAGATCATCTCCAGAATCAACGGATTTACATATGTTGAGACAGAGATGGATTACTATACAGGCGAAGTGAAAGAGCTTTGGAGAAAATCATACTCAGACGGTTTAAGATCCAAAGTTAACTGCTATGGAGCTAACGATGTTACAGAAGGCGTAGCTATCATGTGGAAGGAAGGCGTAGACGTATCCATCACAGGTAACTCTACCAACCCAACACGTTTCCAGCATCCTGTTGCAGGCACATACAAAAAAGAGTGTATGGAAAAAGGCAAAAAGTACTTCTCAGTTGCTTCAGGCGGCGGTACAGGACGTACTCTTCATCCAGACAACATGGCAGCAGGCCCAGCTTCTTATGGTATGACAGATACTATGGGACGTATGCATTCTGATGCCCAGTTCGCCGGCTCTTCTTCCGTTCCTGCCCATGTAGAGATGATGGGTCTGATTGGCGCAGGTAACAACCCTATGGTTGGTATGACTGTGGCTGTGGCTGTTAGCATTGAGGAAGCAGCTAAGGAAGGTAAGTTCTAAGGAAATGCTGATAGAATAAGAGGTTTTCAAGGTTATGAAAGTGATTGGTAGTTGGAACAAAAAGAACTATTTTTATAATTACTAAACTATTGACATTTACACTTCCTTGGCGTAATATAATGTTAGCAGAGAAAAGCGGTTGTGTCCACTGGACGCAAAGTAAAACCCCAAGGAGGTGCAACTCCTTGGGGTTTCTTTTTTCCTTTTGAAGAGGAATAACTTAGGCAGACTGTTGGTTATTTATCTCCGTCCAACCATTTGCAAATATAGTAGCAAACTATACCTGCCACAACAGAGATAAGAAAAGCGGTTATGTATTGCACTGGTCGCACCTCCTTCCTGCTGGAAAGAGTCAACAGCATAATAATTATATCGGTAAAGTAACAAGATGTCTACTGCTATAACCTTCACCGTTTCCGGCGAGGAAGCGTAAAAGGAAGGTAAGTTCTAAGGAGAAAGCGGAAGGCTGAACTATTATGAAATTATGTAAAGTTAATCTGTGTTTCTTGACATTCTAGTTTTTCTGATTTAATATAATAGTAGCAGAGAAATGAATTTATGTGCATGATATCACAAAAGCGAATGCCCAGGAAGTTGCAGCTTCCTGGGCATTCTTTTTCCTTTATAGGGTGGGATAACCCAGGTTAGCTGTTGTTACTTTTTTCTGTCTAACCATTTACTGATATAGTAGCAGACTATACCAGCCATGACAGAAATGAGAAATGAATCTATGTAGTGCATGATGCCACCTCCTTCCCGCCGGAAAGAGTCAACAGCATATTAATTATATCGGTAAAGTTACAAGCTTTCCATTATTCTTATAGTTATGTATATGAAAGAGTTTATTTATAAAGTCAGTAAGATGAATAGAGTTGCATAAAATGGACAAAACAGATATGACGAAGCGAAAAGCACCTTTGTTTTTTGAATCTGGGTGCTTTTCGCTTCGTCATGCCATCAGGAAAAAGCTTTTCTTTCCCACATGTTTTACTAAACTAAATTAAGATCTTTACATATTCGCTTCCCACAGCCCATGTTCATTGCAGTAAGCGTAAACTGCGGAAACGGTTTCTCCGTCTGACAGCAGAAACTCGACGACAGGGTCTTTGCCGATCTCCAGTTTTTTCCGGTAAACGCCTTTGTTGGTGTAGACGGCGACCCAGCCGATGTGATGTCCATCCTGCATCGGATGAAAAACGCTGCCCACCATGACCGTCGCAATATTTCCGTTTATTTTGACCTGGGGAATATGTTTTTCAGCGGAGCCCTCCTGTTTGCCGGCTTGTATTTCCTTTAATTTGCCGCCGCAGCATTCAATGGGAGCATTTTCTCCCTCCACAAGTTCTACAATACTCTTACAATCTTCGCACATATAAAATCTGCCTTTGTGGTTCATAAAGTCCGTCCTCCATTTTTGATTTTTAGAATACAGACAGATAATAAGCATCTGTATTTCATTTAGTATTTGCGCAAATAGTTCGATTATACACAACCGGATATGTGCCAAAATTTGCAGAATAATGCCAAACGGTTGAAAAATATGGTTTTATTGCTTATGCTTAAACTGTATTTAAATCGGTATCCATCATGGCGCAGAGGAATTTAATAAGAAAATTTTCACAATAATATGATTTTTATAAAGCAATGTGATATACTTTCTTGTGGGAAATAATTTATGCGCCGAAGAATGCCGGGAAAGAATCGTGGATTGATTTACAGGAGAGGGTATTCCTTGCGGCGAAGGGGTATGATGAGGACTTATGGAAAAAAATATTGTGCTTGAAAAAAAGGATTGCTTATATGTGCGCATGCTTGGCGGATTTTCTTTACTATATAATGAAAAGCCGCTGTCGCTGATCTGTAATATTAATAATAAAAGCATTCAGCTTTTGAGCATACTTTTATATCATGGCGACGAAGGGATTTTGAGAAATAAACTGCTGGATATTCTATATGGAAGAGAAGAGAATGCGAATCCTACCAATAGTCTGAGAGCGGTCATTTTCCGCTTGAGGAAGCTTTTGGCGGAATCGGGCCTTCCTAAGGACGAATACATACGGTACCAAAATGGAAGATATTACTGGAAACCGGACAATTTTAATACGATTGTGGATGCCGTACAGTTTGAAAAAACTGCTGTACAGGCGTTAGAGAAAAAAGAAGAGCGGTTGGATCTGCTTAAACGGGCCTGCGATCTGTACTGTGGGGAATTCCTTCCCCTTATGGCGGCGGAGGACTGGGTGGCTGTGGTGAGTGTCCGGTGTCAGGAACTCTATTTTTCCTGTCTTAGGGAAGCTTGTTCCCAAATGAAAGAGCGGGGAGAATATGAAGAAATGCTGGAATTATGCACCGTTGCCACGGAGATCTATCCCTTTGAGGAATGGCAGGTTCTTCAGATCGACTGTCTGATGGCTCTGAACCGGTATAAAGAAGCTTTGAACACGTATGAACATGCGACAGCCATGTTTTTTGAGGAATTGGGTTTGTCTCCATCTGAAAAGATGCTTGCCAGGTTTCGAGCCATGAGCGGCCAGATTCATTATGCGGCGGGGGCTATTACGGATGTTAAAGACAGTTTGAGAGAAAAAGAATCTGCAACAGGGGCTTATTACTGCAGTTATCCCAGCTTTATTGACAGTTATCGTTTGATTGTCCGGATGATAGAGAGAACCGGTCAGTCCGTTTATCTGATGTTGTGTACGCTCAGTGACCAGGACGGAGTGCCGTTAAGCGATGACAGAGAAGGCCTTTCACAGGCCGCCGAACATCTGCACTGTGCGATCGGCCGTTCCCTAAGAAGAGGGGATCTTTACACGAGATACAGTCCCAATCAATTTTTGATTCTGCTGGCAGGTCTCTGTATAGAAGCCGGTTCCATTATAAGTGAACGGATTGACAGGCAGTTTAAAGAGATTTCAGGCAGCAGAAAAATAGAACTCCGCTACTATATAACGTCAGCGGCCGATATGGAAACAGAAGAGAGCCAGGCACATTTTGCAGATAAAAAGCCTGAATGGAATTTAGATAGGAACACTGTGGATTGACAGCACTAATTGTCATCCGCCAGTGTTCCTTTTTCGTTATAAAAGATTAAGGATTATAAGGACGAATAGTCCCATGGATCCGTGAAAATTACAAATTAATTTATAAAAGCGTAAGAAAGTAACGCTTGGAGTAACACCTGAAATGTTAAAATGATTCCATAAGATGCAGAAGGAGGCTGAAGATATGGAGAAATGTCGAATTCATGTATCAGCGCCCAATCTTTTATGCATCTGTGTTGATAAAGCGGACGAAGGTAAAATCGTGGGGCGGATGTATGACAGATATTCAAAAGAGCCGTTTGTGTTTGGAGAGCTGAGCCAGCTGATAAACAGAATGGAATCCCTATTTGACAGGATTGGATATCCGCAGGCATCGACCATGGGAAGACGCTTTTCAGAAGATAAGACAATGCTGGTCCAGAATAAAGAAGGGGTGGTGCAGGTGCTGAAAACAGAGGACATTATGAGGCAGTCAGGAGACAAGGCAACATTTGTCGTACATGTTCAATATCGGCAGAATGCTACCTGGCAGGGAAATGTCATGTGGGCTGAGAATCAACAAAGCGCAAGTTTCAGAAGTGCGTTAGAATTACTCAAGCTGATTGACAGCGCACTGGATGTCAGAGAAAAGGAAGGTGACAAGGTCTGTTAAAGGTATAATCATTCAAATTCAGCAATAAAAGGAGGAAAGTCATGGAAAAGGGTAAAAGAAGGAAAAAGCCGGTCAAACTATTTCAGGCGAAGAGAATTATTTCATTTATTCTGTCAATCCTGATGGTTTTCGGCAACGTGGCCAACAATGTTTCGATCGCGTATGCATCAGATGCGGTGCAGGATTCGAAACGGACGCCCGATTCGGTCTTTGTATTGGACAGAGATGAAATTCAGGAAGCGGCGTTGGCGGCGATTGAAGGGGAAGAGGTATTTGATTCGTCGGCCTTGTTGTTTACAGAAGGGACGAAATCGAGCCTGTCTTCAAAGTATAAAAAATTATTTGGAGGAAACGACGCTTCGGTCTATGAATTTGATCCGAATTACAGCGGTGAGAAGATTGCCGACGGTACCGACCTCAGAACATTTGTAAGAGTTGACGGAGATAAAAAGGAGATTATTTTCCTGTTTGTCAACTATACAATTGAAGATATGAACCTTCAGATCAATGTAAGTGGTTATACTTCTGACGTCGTTACTGTTGAAAGCACCACAGAGCGCGTTGTGGGTGAGCAGGACATCGTTGTGAAAGAGGAGGAGACTCAGCCGGAAGAAACACAGCCGGAGGAGACAACAGAGAGCCAGCCGCAGGAACCGGGTACGGAAGAATCTGTACAGCCATCTGAGAGCACAGAAGAGTCACAGGCGCCAACTTCTGAGGAGACAACTGCTGCGGAAGAGAATACTACAGAAGCAGAATCCACAGAACAGACAGAAACCCCGGAGGAAACCACCGAGGAGATAACGACAGAAGCCCAAACACCGGAAGAGACTGCTGAGGAAATCACTGAAGAAGAGACAACCACAGCAGAGGAAACGGAAGAAATCGAAGAACCTGCAACGGAAGAGGAAGCATCCGCTTCATTGGAAGATAATGTAGCCGAAGAGACGGAAGGCGATTTAGTTGCAATGTCTATCCATAATGTACCGAGAGTAGCCACTTCATTAGAAGGGCTGACTGAGCCGGCTGAAGAGACAACAGAAGCGGTTGAGGAAGAAGAAAAACAGGAACCGGAAGCAGCCGAACCAACGACAGCCGAGCCGATAGTTACGGAGCCGGCCACAGCCGAACCTGCTGCACCGGAAGAAACGACAGAAGCGGCAGAGCCAACAGAGGAAGAATCAGAAGAAGGAACCATCATTACAATTGATGAACCGGAAACCTCCGCACCGGAAGAAACCGAACCATCTGTTGAAAATGAGAACCAGAACGTCATTCCTGAAGACGACAAGATACTGAGCGATGATGTTCTGATTGAAGATGAAGAAGCGGTTGCTGCTTATGGATCATTAAAGGGCGGTAAAGTATATGGTCTGGTGGAATTGGATGAGACATATACGGCCAGAGCTTTTGTTATAAGCCTGGATCGTTTGATGGAACAGACTGCACCGGAAGAAGATGCCTTAATACCTGAGACACCTTCAGCATTAACACCGGCAGAAGATACTGTAATCGAAGCAGAAGTTGCGGATGGAAGCATCTCCATCAGAATCGAAATTCCGGCAGATCTGGGAATCACAGTGGATCATGCGGTGGCAGTGCCGGTGGATACGGAACCGTTCCAGGAGCTTGTAGAAGATTCCGGAGACGAGGGAATGCAGCTTCAGGATATGAAAGCATATGATATCCTGCTGTATGATGAAGAAGGAAATGAGATACATGAATTAGACGGTAAAGTGAATGTTATATTCGAAGGTCTGGATGCAGAGCTGGCAGACAGCGAATCAGTAAGTGTTTATTATCTGGAATCTCTGCCGATGAATAAGTATTATCGTTCAACAAACCTGCCTGATTATAAGATTTCCGAAATGCAGGATTCAGATACGGATGGAGAGAGCAGCGTTACTTTCCGTACAAATCATTTTTCCACTTATGTTGTCACATTCTGGAAAGTATTTGATAAAGCAGTGGAATTGAAACTGGTTACTAAAGATATAGAAACCGGAAAAGAAATTGGAAATATCTATGATGATGATTTTGCAGATATTTATCGTTGGTTAGGAGTCAATCTGTCAACTAAGTCACTTGCTGATGCGGTAATGAGCAATAACTCCTTGTTGGAAGATTATGAGTACAAAGTGACTTTAACTTCCGGCGAATACTCTTCTTATAAAAAGCCGGTGGATGAAATCATAGTTAAGGATTCAGGAAAGATCAAGTACAGACTTCACGGAGAGATGTCCTGGAAAGATCTGACCGGCAAGACTTTGTACCTGTGGTTTGAGAAACAGCAGACCAAGATCACCTACCATTCCAACAATGGCGATGGTGATACATATAAGTTGGGCGTAGAAGGCAACACCATAACAATGCCAACTCTGGAAACGACCGGATTTGAGAATGGAAGACGTCAATTCCTTGGATGGGCATCTGAAAGAACTGAGCATTCCCAGTTGATTCAGCCGGGAGAAGAGATCGAAGCTTCTACAGCATCCAACGACTATTACGCCGTTTGGTCCTACCTGGCAACCTTTAAGGCCAACGGAGGAAATGGAAGCGACTATTATGTTTCTGAAAGCAACGGCCAATTTGTAATGCCGACAGCTCAGGAAGCAGGCTTTTCAAAGAGCAATCAGGCATTCCTGGGATGGTCCGAAGAACGGTATAACAGAACGAATGTGATTCAGCCGGGAGCACAGGTAAATGCAAACGATGATGTTACCTACTATGCAGTGTGGTCTTATACCGCAACCTTTAAAGCCAATGGCGGAGCAGGAAGCGATTACTATGTACCGGAAGGTCAGGACGGCGGGGTTATCATGCCTAAGCTGGAAGATACCGGATTTGCCAACGGAAGACGTCAGTTTATGGGATGGTCTGTATCAGCCAATAAGCGCAGCGATTTAATACAGCCCGGAACAACCGTGGCCTTGGAAAGAGATACTGTCTACTATGCAATATGGAGTTATGAAGCCACCTTCAAAGCCAATGGAGGCAGTGGTTCCGATTATTATCTTGCTGAAAATGAAGAAGGGATGTTCATCATGCCGGATCAGGCAGCCGCAGGATTTACTTATGGAACCAAGACCTTGCTTGGATGGTCAAAGAGCAGCACAGACAGGACAAATCTGTTCCTTCCTGGCGATAAAGTAAAAGCGAGTGATACTAAGTTTTATGCGGTATGGTCTTATAATGTAATCTTTAATGCCAATACGGGAAGCGGTTCAAAGACCTATGAGAAGGCTTTTGAGAATGGAAAACTTGTGATGCCGACTCAGGAAGAAACCGCTTTTACAAATGGTGAGAGAGCTTTGCTTGGATGGTCAACAAGGGCTTCAAACCGCGACAACCTGATAGATCCTGGTGCGGTTATAAGCGTTAACACAGATACGATCTATTATGCGATCTGGTCTTATCAGGCAACCTTCTATCCGAATGTGGGCGAAGGCGGATATCTGGAAGACGGAAAACTGGCTCATCAGATTGCGATTTCTGCCAATGGAACCGTAGAACTTCCTTCCGGCAGTTCAATCGGTTTGAAGAACCAGAATAGTAAGAAAGTATTTGCCGGATGGGTAGTGGGCAAGGCAGATGCAACCGATGTATACGGACCAGAGATCACATATTCAGGTCTGAAAAAAGATACTTATTTTTATGCGAGATGGATTGACACTGAAATTACAGGTTCTGTGAAAGCGCAGTATTATGTACGTAAGGACGGCGTAATTCAGGCAGAACCATCCCAGTACGATGAGGCTTCTTATTTCCCGAAATCGCCTGGTATGGCCGGAACCATCAAAGTCGCAATGAGAGTTAATAATGATTTTGAAGCTGTTGAAGCAAACCTGGGTAAAGTACCTACCGATGAGACGATTAAGGCGGCCGCTCAAAAGGCCGGATATAAATTTGATCCGGATACCCAGTATGTGAGATGGTATGTTATCAAAGTATCCAGCGGAGCATGGCACGTGGATGGTGTAATTCAGGAAAAATCCAAACATTCGGTTATCTATCATCCGAATAAAGGAACCGATTATTTCCCGGATATCGTGCAGTATAAGGCAGGAGAAGAAGTTACTGTAAATTATAGTAAACTTCCGACACGTAATGGATATGAATTTGCAGGCTGGGACAGAGATCCGGACAGCAGCTATCCGGAATATCCGCTGCCTGAATCCGGACAGAAGGCTCCTACTTTTGTAATGCCGGACGAAGATGTGGATCTGTATGCAATCTGGAAACCTTCCAATAATACACGGATTACAGTGGAACATTATTGGCAGAAGACAACGGCGGATTTTGCGGAAACTGCAGACGATTTTGAGTACTATGAGAGCAAACCGGCATATGCTACAACCGGTGAAACCGTTTATGATGCTGATTACAAAATCAACTATCAGGGACTTACCTATCAGGAAGGCATTGTTGACGGAAGAAGTTCAGAGGAAGTAGATGCAGAGGGAACAACTGTATTAAGGCTCTACTATACCAGAAATCAGAATACCAATTATCTGGTAGAACATTATCTGCAGGATTTGGACGGTAATACCTACAGCTTGAAAGATGCAGTTTCAGGTTATGGTATTACAGGAAGAGAGGCAGTATATTCTCCAAATGCATACACAGGATTTGAATATGATCCGAATGCCACAAGATTTTATTCACGCCAGGGATCAAGCGACAGAGAAGTAAACGCTGCTTCAATTCTTGCAGACGGAAGTCTTGTTATCAAGCTTTACTATGTGAGAGAAGAGAATATTGGATATACGGTTGAGTACTATTATCAGGAAAACGGAGTTTATCCGGATGGGCCTAAGTTTACAGACCAGTCCAGAAGCGGAGCATTTGATGAAACCGTGAATGTGACGGCAGATGATTTGGTGCCTGTATTGGATAATTACGTATTTGATAACAGCGCGGCCAATGTATTAAGCGGAACTATTTCAGAAACCGGTTTGGTTCTGAAGGTGTATTTTAAACCGGTATTTACGGTTACATACAAAGCAGGACTTCACGGTACATTTAACGATGATGTGCATACCAGCATTCCTTACGGAAGCGCAACACCGGAATTTGCAGGAACTTTAAGCGGTGAAGCAGGATATACTTTCGACAGATGGGAGCCGGCAGTTGATGAGACTGTAACTTCTGATGCGGTTTATATTGCGGTATGGAGTCCTGAATCAGTGAGCTATCATGTAGAATACTACTATCAGAATCAGGGAACTTATTCACAAACAGCCGATTTTAAGTCAGATGACCGATTTGCACTTACTGGTACTACGGGAATGGTAACTCCGGAAGATTTAATATCGGCTAAGGACGGGTATGTATTTGATGAGGATGCTGTTACTCTGAATGTTCTTCAAGGCATGGTTGCCGGAGACGGAAGCTTAGTTCTGAAAGTTTATTTCAAACAGCAGTTTACGGTAACTTACGATCCTGGAACTCATGGAACGTTCACCGCTGAAACTACAGAAAAGCTGGATTATAATGCAGCTACTCCAGAGTTTAAGGGGCAGACCACAGGAGAAGCCGGTTATACATTTGACGGCTGGCTGCCTGTAATTGCGGATTGGGTAACAGAGGACGCTGTTTACAAAGCCCAGTGGAAGGCAAACGAAAATACATCATATAAGGTAGAATATTATTATCAGAGTGAAGGCGCATATGGCAGCACGACAGAAAACTACGTGGTGAGAACCGGAACAACGGACTCCGTGGTAAATGTGAGCGCAGATGATAAGAAGCCTGTAAAAGACGGCTACGTATTTGATGCTGCTGCAGCCAATGTGCTGACAGGATCGGTTGCCGGAGACGGAAGTCTTGTACTGAAAGTTTATTTCAAACAGCAGTTTACAGTAACTTATAACCCGGGCAGACATGGTACCTTTGGTGTTCAGAAGACTGAAAACATCGATTACGGCACAGCTACTCCTGAGTTTACAGGAGAAACGAGCGGGGAGCTTGGATATAAGTTTGCAGGATGGGATAAGACGATTGCAGCGGATGTAAAGGAAGACGCAGTCTATACCGCATTATGGACTCCTGAAGAAGGAATTAAATATACGGTAGAGTATTATTATCAGACTAACGGAAGTTATCCTGCAATAGCGGATATTTCCGATCCAAGAACCGGAACGACAGAAGACGTCGTTTCTGTAAGTGATGATGATAAGGATCCAAAACGGAATGGCTATGTATTTGATACAGCGGCTAATAATGTGTTAAGCGGAACGATTACCGGAGACGGAAAGCTGGTACTGAAGGTGTACTTCAAGCAGCAGTTTACAGTAACCTATAAGCGGGGAGATCATGGAACCTTTACCACTCAGTTAACCGAACATCTGGATTATAACGTGCAGACTCCGGCATTTAAGGGTCAGATCACAGGAGAGGCCGGTTATACATTTGATGGATGGAAGCCTGTGATTGAAGAGACGGTAAAAGCCGATGCGGTTTACGTGGCACAGTGGAAGGCTGAAGATACGGAATACAAGGTAGAGTATTACTATCAAAATGAAGGAAAATATGCCGATACCACAACAGAATCCGTTACAAGAACCGGAAAGACCGGTACGCTGGCAGAGGTAAAAGCCGATGATTTGAAGCCGGTTAAAGATGGATATGCATTTGATTCTGCAGCAGCTAATGTATTAGAAGGCACCATTAAGGGAGACAAGAGCCTTGTATTAAAGGTGTATTTCAAACAGCAGTTTACAGTTGTTTATGATCCGGGAACTCATGGTACATTTACCGCTGAAACGACAAAATATCTGGATTATAATGTGCTGACACCTGAATTTAAAGGCAGTACCACAGGAGATCCCGGCTATACCTTTGTCGGTTGGGAACCTGCAATTGAGAAGAACGTAAAAGCAGACGCAACTTATGTAGCTCAGTGGGCAGCCAATGAGGATACCAGATATAAAGTAGAATACTACTATCAGGCTGATGGCCAATATACGGATCAGGCAGATGACACTGACGTTAGAATAGGAACAACCGATACATTGGCAGAGACAACATCGGATGATCTGAAACCGGCGAAAGACGGCTACGCATTCGATGCTAACGCGGCTAACGTGTTAACAGGAAACATCAAAGGAAACGGAAGTCTTGTATTAAAAGTATACTTCAAACAGCAGTTTACGGTAACTTACAAGCCCGGACTTCACGGAATCTTTACCGAACAGGTTACGGAAAACTTAGACTACAATGCATATACTCCTGATTTTATCGGTGTAAAAGAAGGCGCGGATGGCTATACCTTCGAAAGATGGGAGCCGGCAGTCGAAACCCGTGTTAAAGAAGATGCAGAGTATGTGGCAGTTTGGACTGCAAATTCTGATACAAAATATACGGTAGAATATTATTATCAGGAAAATGGAGTTTATGGAGCGCCTGAAAAGTACGTTGTAAGAAGAGGAACTACAGATACCGAAGCTGTATTGGAAGCAGGAGATAAGATCTCTGAGAAGGATGATTATGTATATGATACGGCGGCTTCCAACGTGGAAAGCGGCAATATTGCAGGAGATGGAAGTCTGGTATTAAAAGTATACTTTAAACAGCAGTTTACAGTTACGTATCAGCCTGGAACCCATGGAACATTTACTGCACAAGGTCACAGCGGTCTCAGCTACGGCGACGCAACGCCAGGCTTCAGCGGCGAAATCACCGGAAAAGACGGATATGAGTTCGGCGGCTGGACACCGGCGGTAACCGATACGGTAACTCAGAATGCAGTTTACGTTGCAACCTGGAATGCAAAGGGTTCTACCAATTATTCCGTTGAATTCTATTATCAGAACCAGGGAGCTTACCCGGCAGCGGCTAACAGCGTGCAGAAGAGAAGCGGAATGACAGATACAACTGCAGCAGTAACCGATGCTGACAAAACACCGGCAGCAGGCTATATTCTGGATACTGCGGCTTCCAATGTATATGAAGGAATTGTTGCAGGAAACGGAAGCTTAGTATTGAAACTTTACTTCAAACAGCAGTTCACCGTAACTTATGAACCTGGAACAAACGGTACGTTTGCAACACAGATTACCGGCGGGTTAAGCTACAATGATAAGACCCCTGCATTCAACGGCCAGACCACAGGAAGCGGACGTTATGTATTTAACGGATGGAGCCCTGTTGTGGCAGAAAATGTAACGGGCAATGCAGTTTATGTGGCACAGTGGCGCTATATTAGTTCCTCAAGCAGCGGCGGAGGCGGCGGAAGTTCAGGCGGCCCGAACTATAATGCGACAGGCAGCAGCGATGGCCCAGGAGCTACAGTGACCGTTCTTCCTACAGAAGTACCTCTTGCAAATCTTCCGGAAACGGATAGCGGCATGACAGTGATTGACGACGGCGAAGTTCCGTTGGCAGCATTGCCAAAGACCGGTAATTCATCGGGAGCGGCAAGCTGGATGCTCTTATTATCAAGCTTATTGCTGGCAGCTTATACGATGCTCGGCAAAAAGAAGGAAGAAGAGAATTGATAACTGCGGCAATTTACAGCAGTAAAAACAGATAAGTGCAGGTGAAACAGCCTGGGGTGGATCGTAACGTATCTGCCCCGGGCTGTTGATTTATTTAGGAATACATTTTATAATGGCGTTAAGGTTTAAAAGAGAAGAGCCAATTATCAGATGGTAATGGGCTGGGCCGGGAGGGATGGTATTATGGGATACAGGATATTATTATTTGATTTAGACGGAACATTACTGGATTTTGATGCAAATGAGGCGGACTCCCTCAACCGTCTGTTTCAGGCGCAGGGATACGATTTTGATGAGAAAATGAAGAAAACTTATCATTCTGTAAACTCCGATCTGTGGGACCGTTATGAGAAAGGGGAAATCCTTCAGGAAGAAGTGCTGAATACCAGATTTGCAAAGACAATGGGCCATTTTGGCATTCAGGCGGACGGCGAAGAATGGGAACGCCAATACAGAGAACTTCTGGGCAACGGTGCACAACTGATAGACGGAGCATTTGAACTGTGTAAAACGCTGGCAGAAAACCACCGGCTGTTCGCTGCGACAAACGGAATCACGAAAACCCAGATCAGACGTTTGGAATTATCCGGTTTATCGCCGTTTTTTGAAGACGTATTCACATCTCAGGGCATTGGGATTCAGAAACCGCAGAAAGCTTTTTTTGAGTATGTTATGAGCCATATAAAGGATTTTCGTATAGAGGAAACTTTGATGATCGGGGACTCGCTTACAACCGATATCAGAGGAGGGCGCGGAGCGGGTTTGGATACCTGCTGGGTTAATTTGAAGGCAAAAGAGTGTGCGGCCGATGAAAGCACCTATGTGATAACCGACTTAAAACAGCTGATAGAGCTGTGCGGAGAGTAATCTTTAATAATTCGTAAGTGTTTCTTTTGGGTTTTCCTGTGGTCTGGAGGGGCGGATTTGATTTATAATGATAGCAGGAGGTGAAGCCCGTGAAGAAAACTGTAAAATTACTGGTATCCGCCGTGCTGCTGTCACTTGGCCTTTCCATGGTATCCTATGCCGGAAGCTGGAAGCAGGATACGGAAAAACAGAATATGTATGGACCGGACAGTCAGGCAGGAGTGAGCAATTGGTGGTATCAGGAAGACGATGGAAGTTACCCGGCCGGAAGCTGGAAACAGATCGGTTATAAATGGTATTATTTCAATCAGGACGGCTGGATGCTTCAGAATACGGTTACTCCGGATGGAAAAAAGGTGGATAAAAGCGGTGCAGGAATTCCTGAATTCGTTCAGTCCTATCCTGTGGAGATCGGATACAACACGCTTCCACCCAGGTTTAGCAGCGAAAAAGAAAAAGGTGTGAAGTTTACATCGGAAGAACTGATCGGAGAGATTATGACAGGTCTGGATCAGTTGAGCTTAGAGCCTGTTGACGGAGCCGCTGAGATCAATACGGTCGGAATGGTAACAATTCTCACTTTGAAATTTGCAGATGGAACCAGTCAGGAAATCCGCTATTCAGGCTCTTACCTGGTGACCGGAGATAAAAAATACAAGATGGCGGAGAAGAATGAAGCCGCATTAAATGCAGTCTTTTATCAGGCCTATGCTAAAAAACTGAAATCAGATGGATATGAATCCACGCCTCTCGGACGTGTGGACAACATTCAAAAGGATGCAAGCGGCTGGGAAAATACCTTCAGGCTGAATTGTGAATACCAGCTGACAGAAGGAAAGACCACCACGATTACATACCAGGTAAAACGAGGGGAAGCTCCTATATTGGACGCTGCAGGCGATTACTGGATGGTGCTGCATTCCGGAGATCAGGTTCAGGTTATCTATGACAGCAGCGAAAACGGAGAATTGACGGCTAAGGCTATATTGATAACAGAGCATGCTAAAATTGAGTAAAAAACAAAAGGCCATACGAATGATCAGTATGGTCTTTTGCCTTTATTAAAAATATAAAAAATTAGGGGGGCTCATTCATTTGCCGAAAGAGAAGAAGAATTCTTTTCTTTTGACAGTTTCTATTGTAACGGGTCTTTTGACGGATGGGAAGAGGATTCAAAGCTTTTTAACGACATTTTTATGAGTTATTAGCATCTTCTTAATATAAAGGAAAAGATAAATGAAAAGAAAAAACATATTGATTCTGCACGGGTGGATGCACTCGGCAGCCCGCTATCTGCCGCTGAAAAATGCTCTGGAAGAACATGAAACCGTGTGTTATGAATTTCCGGGATTTGGAGACAGCAGTCCGGTATTTAAGCGGCGTATACTGGATTGTTATGCAAAAGAGCTGGCTCTTTATCTGAAAACCCATAAGACGGATCTCATCATCGCTCATTCCATGGGCGGAGCGGTGCTTTTGAGGGCGCTGAAACGATATCTGCCCGACAGAGGCTATACGGTAATCTTATTAAATCCGGTTTATGGCGGAGTGCCCAAGCTTTTGCCGGCCGTATTGTTTCTCCCGGCGGTATGGGCGGGACTGTGGGGGCTGCGCCTGCTGCCTTTTACGGTCAGCCGTTTCATCTGCCGCATCTTTTCTTTGGTTACGATTAACCACTGGAAGGATATTGACGATCTCATCAGCACAGATGCCCGAAAAGCGGATCCTTATACGGCTGCCTTCCTTTTGGCGGAGATGGCTTTGGATCATTTCAGGATGGAGCGGTCGAAGAGCCGTTTTTGGCTCATTACAGGAAAAAAGGACCGGATTCTCTCCCGAAGATCCCTGAAGCGGTTACGGTATGATCTGGGCGGATGCAGGTGGATTGAATATCCCCAGTCCGGCCATACCCCTATAGTCGAGGCATTTGACAGGCTGTCTGATGATGTCAGAAGGGTGCTGGCCGGGATGGATAAACAGGTTAGAACCTGATCCGCAAAAATGTAAAAATTAGAGAAAAAATACTTGCAATTTTTACCATATCACTTATAATAAGGTGTAACTTTTAACGTCAGATGCTCTCGCTTTGCGATCTGGCGTTTTTGTATGGCAATAAATGGAATAATTTTCAGAGTATTAAGGAGATACCGTTATGACAAATGATATGACCACAGGAAATCCGGTCCGGCTGATTATCAGTTTTATGATCCCCATGTGCCTGGGCAATATTTTTCAGCAATTCTACAATCTGGCGGATTCAATCATAGCCGGCCGGTTTATCGGAGTCAATGCCCTTGCCGCAATCGGAAGCACCGGATCCTTGATTTTTCTTGTGATAGGGTGGTTAAACGGCCTGACTAGTGGTTTTGCAATCTTAGTGGCGCAGTGTTTCGGCGCAAAAAAATATGATAACATGAGACACTATATGGCCATGTCCATCTACCTGTGCCTGGCATTTGTGGTTGTGATGACAATTGGATTGGAAGTTTTTAATTACCCGATTCTCAGGCTGATGAATGCTCCGGAAGACATAATCGGCGATATCGGATCATATATGGCGGTTATCTATGCAGGCTTGTTTGTTACAGCCGCTTATAACGCTCTGGCAGCTGTATTGAGGTCCCTTGGAGACAGCAAATCCCCGCTGTATTTCCTGATTATATCGGCTATAATTAACGTAATTTTGGATATTGTATTCATTGTATACTTTCATATGGGGGTTGTGGGCTGCGGTTATGCGACTGTGATCGCACAGGGAATCTCCGCTCTGCTCTGTTTGATTTATATTATTAAAAAGTTTGAGATTTTAAAGCTGAAAAAAGCGGATTTCCGTTTTTCATGGGAGAGCATCGGCAGACTTTTAGGCCTTGGAATACCCATGGGGCTGCAGTTTTCCATCACAGCCATCGGAACCATTATTGTGCAGGGGGCGGTCAATATCTACGGTGCTGTGTACATGGCCGGTTTCTCAGCTGCCGGTAAGATACAGAATATTGTTTCTACGGTATTTGTTTCATTTGGAGCCACTATCGCGACCTATGTAGGACAGAACCGTGGAGCGGGTAAGATCGAGCGCGTGCACGAAGGGGTTAAAAAGACCCAGATTATGATTCTGATCTGGAGCGTGGCAATGATTGCGGTGATTCATTTCTGGGGAACTTATTTAATGCGTATTTTTATATCTGCGTCCCAAACCGATGTGATTGAAGCGGCCAGCATTTATTTCAGGACAGTGGCCTGGTGTTATCCGCTTTTGGGAAGTATTTTCCTATACAGAAATGCGCTTCAGGGACTTGGATATGGTCTGGTGCCTATGCTGGGCGGCGTATTTGAACTGATCGCCAGGGCGGCTGTGATCATGGTTGTATCCGGAAAAGTCAGCTTCGCAGGAGTCTGTTTTGCGGACCCGATGGCCTGGATTGCGGCTTTAATTCCGATAGTTCCTTACTATTTTTATAAGATTCACAAAATATAGTGTACATTTTGCCCCGAAAGCTTTATAATTATTGAAAATATAAAAATGAGAGGTGATAGGTATGAAGATTATTTACGCAATCGTAAGTTCTGACGATGGTACCAGAGTGACGGATGTGCTGAATGAGCATCATTTCAGTGTTACAAGGCTGGCAACTACCGGAGGATTCCTGAAAAAGGGCAACTCCACACTGATGGTAGGTACGGATGATGATAAAGTAGATGAAGCTATTGAACTGATCAAGGATACCTGCGGTAAGCGCCAGAAGATTACCTGCAATGTTCCTGCACCTAATATCGGATCGATTTCAGCCGGATATATGATGATGCCTATGACTGTAGAGCTCGGAGGAGCCACAATTTTTGTTACTGATGTAGAACGTTTTGAAAAAATATAGGTAAATCTTTTTTTAGTTAACTAAGAGACGCCGGAAAGAAGGGGAAACCTGGGCGGGCGGCGGAACTGGAGAAAGACAGGGGATTCGGGTTACGACCAAGTATCACTAAGGGTCTGCACACGATCCCCTGTCTTTCTCCA
>NZ_PKUU01000018.1 GCF_002899675.1 Clostridium sp. chh4-2
CCGCGGGGTGATAGCGACTCCGCATTACCACAGAGGAAAGCATTATATGGACCCGGACGGAATTCTGGAACTGGCGGGGAAGGTGCAGGCGGAGGCGGACAGGCTGTTTCCGGATATGAGGATCTATGCGGGGCAGGAGCTTATTTACTATCACGGGATATTTGATGCGGTAGCTGCGGGAAAGACGGTGCCGCTGGCCGGCTCTGACTGCCTGCTGATGGAATTTCAGCCGGATGTGACCTATGAAATCATCTATCAGGCGGTCCGCCAGATGGCGCTGATGCGTTACCGGCCGGTGCTGGCTCATATTGAACGCTATCCGTGCCTGAGAGCGCCTGGGAGGATTGAGGAGTTAAGAAAGTCCGGGGCTTATATGCAGATGAATTTCAGCAGCCTGTGCGCGGGAAGCCTGCAGGTGCGGAAGGTAAAGGAAAGCCTTTGGTGCAGGAAGATGGTGCAGGAGGGGAAGATCCAGTTTTTTGGGACGGACATGCACCGGGTGAACTTCCGGCCGCCGGAGATTAAGAAGGATGTGGAATGGATGAATAGGAAGTGCGGGGAGGAACGGGCGGAGCGGATGATGTATGGGAATCCGGTGGAGATTCTGATTGGGGAAATGGCTGGGACGGGTTGATGAAAGCCGGAATACGTAAAGCGGAATATGGGAAGTGGGATATGTGAGATGGGTGAAGTCGTTAAAGGGAACGAATCCTACCGGTATTAATTAAGGGGTTTTTCAGGGGAAGGAATGGAAAGGATGCGTTGGAATGAATTACGGAAGAATAAAGACAGCGGACAGGAATGAAGGTTGGGAACAAAGTATAGAAATGAAGGCTGGGAACAAAGCATAGAGGTGAAGGCTGGAGATAAAGGCACAAAGATAAAGGCACAAAGATAAAGACATAAAGATAAAGACAAAGGCTGGATACCTGAGCTGGAATATAGATTAACTGGTACTGAATACAGAACGTTAGGAAAAGAAACGTTTAAAATACAGAACGATAGAAATTAAGTAAAGGAACTGGATCATTTATGGAAAAGAGATTTGACGAAGGTCAGGATGAGATTGAAATTGATTTACGGGAACTGTTGTTTGAATTCCGGCGGAAGTGGTGGGCGCTTCTGGCGGCGCTTGTGCTGGGCGGAGGGCTTGTGGGTGCTTACAGCTATTTTGTGATAACGCCCCAGTACACGTCCAGTGCCAGCCTATATGTGTTGTCGAAGGAAACCACTCTGACGTCCCTGGCAGACCTGCAGATCGGGAGCCAGCTGACCCAGGATTATAAGGTGATGATCAACAGCCGCCCGGTGCTTCAGAGTGTGATCAGCAAAATGAACCTGGACATGAATTATAAGGAGCTTCGCAAGAAAATTAACATAGACAATCCGAACAATACACGAATCCTAATGATCTCGGTACAAGATCCGGACCCTTATCTGGCAAAGGAGATCGTGGACAATATTTCTGCAGAAGCTTCTGATTACATTGGGGAGATCATGGAAATGGTTCCGCCGAAACTGATTGAGGACGGCGTGGTGGCACTGGAAAAGACCAGCCCCAGCGTGAAAAAGAATGCGGCGATCGGCGGCCTGGCGGCCCTGTTTCTGGTGTGTGCGGCCATTACCCTGAGCGTGGTGTTGAATGACACGGTGAAGACCGAAGACGATATCAGGAAATACCTGGAGCTTCCGGTGCTGGCGGTGATCCCATCCAAGGAATCCATCAGCGACAGCGGGGAGATCCAGGGACAGAAGAAGAGAAAGACTTCAAGAAGAAAGGCAGGTAGTTCCAATGGAAAATAAAATCCGTCTCTCCCAGTATGAGGTGGCTGATTATAACTATGTGGAAGCGATTAAGACACTGCGGACCAATCTCCAGTTTTCCGGAAGCAATATCAAAGTCATCATGTTTACCAGCTCGATCCCCAATGAAGGGAAGAGTGAAACGTCCTTCCAGCTGGCGGCGTCATTGGCACAGCTTGGGAAAAATGTGCTGCTGATCGATGCGGACATCCGAAAATCGGTGACCGTGTCCAGATACCAGTTAGATAAGGAAGTTAACGGCCTGTCCCAGTACCTGAGCAGCCAGGTATCCAAGGAAGAAGCAATCTATGAGACCAATGTCAATGGACTGGAAGTAATGTTTGCAGGCCCGTATTCTCCGAATCCGGCAGAGCTTTTGGAAGAGGACATGTTCACAAAGCTGATCAAATGGGCCCGGGAATCTTATGATTATGTGGTGATTGATACCCCCCCGATGGGGAACCTGATCGATGGAGCTATTGTTGCACGTCAATGTGATGGGGCCGTGCTGGTGATCGAGAGCGGTGCCATCAGTTTCCGCCTGCTTCAGAAGGTGAAGGCCCAGCTGGAAAAGAGCGGCTGCCGTATCTTGGGAACGGTGCTGAATAAGGTGACGGTGGACCACAGCGGGTATTACCGGTATTACGGGAAATATGGAAGATATGGGAAGTATGGGAAGCAGTATGAGTATGCGAAGGAAACGTGAGTGGAAAGGCCGAAGGAATAAAGAACAGGGCTCTTGCAAGATTACATAACTACTCACATAGCGTACAGCGGGCAACAGATAATACAATAAATAAAATGTGTAACAGGTAATATTTAGGGGAAATGGGGGGATGAATTATGCTTGTGAAAAACAAGTCATTTTATATGCTGCTTGATGTTGGCGAGATCATCATTTCCTTTGTTTTAGCAATCTTTTTAAGATACCGGGTTGTCCAGGGGCGGATGATATCGGATGCATGGTTTGGATGCATTTTGATGATCTTTGTCTATGTGCTGGTGGTGTTGTTTTACCAGCCTCCCAAGCCGCTGATGAAGCGGAATAACTGGGAAGAACTGCAGATCGTGCTGGCTGCCAACTTGTATATGGCGCTGCTGCTGGCGATGATCCTGTATTTAAACCGGGCGGGAACCTTGTTTCCGCGTTCGGTCTACATTGTGTTTTTTGTATCCAATACAATCCTGATGTACATAGGGCGGTTTAACTTAAAGAAGGTTCTGCGTGCTTACTATAAAAAGTCCGGGAACCGGAAGAAGCTTCTGATCTGCGCCAACCGGGAAAACCTGGTTGCAGCAATCGACAAGTTTGTGCACTCCTTTCTGTTTGAGTATGAAGTCATTGCAGTCGTCGAGGTTGGAAAAAAAGGGAACCGGGAGGAAATCCGCATCCACCAGATTGAACAGGGGATCCGTGGAGAACGGATTGTACTGAGTGGGGAAAACCTGAAGGACTTTTTAAAACACCAGGTGATTGATGAGGCGCTTTTGTGCCTTCCATACAGCACCAGGGAAGAGGTTAACCGTTTTATTGTGCGTTTGGAAACGATGGGGATTGAAACCCATGTGGCGGTGGATACTTACGATCATCAGGAAAAGGCGATTGAGCGTCTGGGGGCTTACCGGGTACTGACCTACAGCCCTCGGATCTTTGAACCTACAGAGCTATTTATAAAACGTGTCATGGATGTGGTCGGAGGAATTGTTGGGTCCCTGGTTACCGTTTTGCTCTGTCTAGTGATTGTTCCGGCCATCCATCTGGAATCACCGGGTCCGGCGATCTTTAAGCAGGTCCGGATTGGAAGAAACGGCCGTCGATTCTGCATCTATAAATTCCGTTCCATGTACATGGATGCCGAGGAACGGAAAAAGGAACTGATGAAAAAGAATGAGATGAAGGGCCTGATGTTCAAGATAAAGGATGACCCCAGGATTACAAAGGTGGGGAAATTCCTGAGAAAGACCAGCCTGGATGAGTTCCCCCAGTTTTTCAACGTGTTAAAGGGGGACATGAGCCTGGTTGGGACGAGGCCGCCGACGGAGGATGAGTTCCTGCAGTATGAGGAGCATCATAAACGGAGGTTGAGCTTAAAGCCTGGCATAACTGGATTATGGCAGGTGAGCGGCAGAAGTGATATCCATGATTTCGAAGAGGTGGTGAGCCTGGATTTGGAATATATCGATAAATGGTCGATTTGGCTGGATATCCGTCTTCTGATCCAGACGGTTTATGTGGTGTTGTTCCACAGGGGGGCATCCTGATAGAGAAAGCAATAGGAAGAAGCGAATGGGAAGTAACGATTTTGAATAATCAGGAATAAAGAGAACTGGGCAGAAAGAAAAAAGTCTAGGTAGAAAAAAGAAACAGGCTTGATATAAAAAGGAAAAAGAAACAGCAAAAGGAAAAAAGGCATGAGAGCAGAAACAGGCCATGAAGAAAAGAAAAACCGGCAGAAACATAGAATTTTTTTGATTGTGACAGCAGTCGTGGCGGCGCTGGGACTGCTGGGCTGGTTTGTAAGTTTCAGCTTCCGGTCCTACCAGGCCAGCAGGGAGGCAAAACAAAAGCTGCTGGCATATCAGGAGCAGGAAGCATCCGGATTGGATGGATCGTTTGACGCGGTATCAGAGTGGGAAGAAGGCCGGGACAATGGATGCGGAGAAATCCGTTTCCAGGGAAAAACATACCGTAGGAATACGGCGATGCGCGCCATCCTCTGTATCGGTGTGGATACCAAAGGGGAAATGGAATCACATACGGCATCGGGGCAGGGAGGGCAGGCGGACGGAGTGTTCCTGGTTGCCCAGGACGCGGCCAGAGACAGGGTGAAAATTTTGATGATCCCAAGGGACAGCATGACAGAGATAACGTTGTTTGACCTGTCTGGCAATGAGCTGGGAAAGGACGTCCAGCATTTAACTCTTGCTTATGCTTATGGGGATGGAAGAGAGAAAAGCTGTGAACTGATGACAGAGGCGGTTTCCAATTTACTTGGAAACTTAAAGATAGATGGGTATGCGGCAGTCAATATCAGCGCAATCCCGATTTTGAACGATGCGGTGGGAGGAGTAACCGTGACGGTCCGGGACGAGGGGCTGGAAAAGCGGGATCCGGAGTTAAAGAAGGGGGAAACCGTTACTCTTCACGGAGCCCAAGCGGAGATCTTTGTCCGCTACCGGGACACTACAAAATCCCAGACGGCAATTGGCCGTATGGGAAGGCAGAAACAGTATCTGCAGGGGTATCTGCAGGCAACTAAAGCGGCGGCAGCAAAGAATGACCGCCTGATTCCGGACCTGATGAACCAGCTGCAAAGCTATATGGTGACAAATATGGCGAAGGATCAATACCTGGATATGGCGCTTTCGGTGCTGAACAGCCAGGACAGTCTTGGGGACGGGGATATTTTAACGGTTCCGGGAGAGGCGGTGGAGACGGATCTGTATGATGAATACCATGTGGACCGGGAGGCATTGGTGCCTATGGTGCTGGACCTGTTTTATGTGGAAAAGCACTAAGATGAGGGCAATAATCAGCAAACCAGCTGTTTATTGATAAAAAAGAAAAGAAAGGATAGGTGATGTAACATGAAAAAGAGATGGATCGGTATTCTTCTGACAGCAGCCCTGGTGGCAGCCCAGCCGGCAAGCGCATTTGCGGCTCAAAGCCCAAATACGAATGTCAACATCAGCGGAAGCGACAGTAACGGCTACTACGATGATTCCACTTCCAGCAGTAAAACTACTGGAAGTAGTGCGGCAAGCAACACAGGAACCACGTCGGCCAATGCAGTGTCAGTAGAAGGTGCATCCGCATCAGGAACTGCAGTAATTGGAGATATCCAGGTAGGCTTTGCAACGGGAGAGGCTGCAACTGCAGGACTTCCGGCACAGACCGTAGCTGCGATCAATGCGATCAATGCAGGCAACACATTAGCAGACGTAGTAAAGGATGTGGATCTGAACGGATACTCCGCATTGACATCCGTGCAGGCGATTGTGGCAAAAGATGTGAACACAAACCAGCCAAAAACAGGTGAAGTGGCAGTATCTTTGTATGTGCCAAACCTGGTTCAGGGATTGAACAATGTTCAGGTATTGTTCTATGACAATGCGACTGGATTATGGAAGCTGGTTAATCCGGCCAATGTGGACGTTGCAAACAAGAAGATAACTGTGAATATCAGTGGATCGGGATCATTCAGCATTGTTTACAAGAAGTAATCCGGTGTGGAATAGACGGGATTAGGGATTATAAACGGGTTGGAAAGATTTGAGGAGGCCAGAGGGGGAGAACGCCAACATGGGTATGAACCCTCTGGCTGAATGCAATGAAACGAAGAAAAGTTAGTAATAATTCCATTGATGCAAGTGATTTACCATGAATTTTTGCTCGTAATAGTGAAGGGACTGAACCGCTATACAAGAATTTATCCTCTATGAAGTAACCTGCAAAGAGGTGATTTTTTCCCATTAAATGTTGTAAGAATTATAAATATAGAGTGTGGAAAATATGAGAAAAATGGATAAAAGTGTATGGGTGAAATGACGGAAGAAGGATTGAAAATTTAGCAAAATATGGTTCGGAACATTATTGCTTCTATAAAATGGTAGGATAAAACAAAAATTGTGAAGTGTATACCTGCATAGTAGCGGTCAATAGCAGTCTGGTAAGAAAATATGTAAAAAATACGATTGAAATCCACAATGATTCCCCGACCTTTAGGGTCAGAGGGGGAGGGAGAAATCAATGTCGCTCCGAGCGTAAGGGAGTGGTCCTATGTCAAGATGGTTACGGTGTATTTGCACAGCAGTTATTTGGCTATGGACGTCAAGGGGATGTTTTCTTAGGTATCTCCACATCTGGTAACAGTCAGAATGTTATGAATGTAACAGTAGTTGTTAGAGCTAGTGGCATTAAAGTAATCGGACTTACCGGAGCAAAAGGTGGAGAACTTTCTACTGTTGCAGATGTATGTGTGAAGGTTCCAGAAACAGAAACTTATATGATACAGGAATTGCATCTGCCAATTTATCATTGTTGGTGCTTGATGTTGGAAGATTATTTTTGGGGAAATTAAGGACGTGAGAGAAAGTGGGAGTAATTGAAAATATAGACAAAAAACACACGATACTATTTGTGATGCCAAGGCTTCCTTTTCCGGCATCCTCTGGAAGAAAGACTTCTTTATATCATTACTGTAGGATATTGACGGAAGAATTAGGATATCGTCTAGTTGTAGCTGCTTTCCTGGAGGATGGAGATGATCCAGCATTAAAGCCGAATTTTATAGATCGATTAGAGGTGCTTCCAGGCGCGTCCGGAAAAGAAAAAATAAAGAATATATTATTTGACTCTGTTTTGAAGAAGAAAAAGCCTATGCAGGTATCTCTGTTTTGGAACACTAGAGCAAAAGCTATAATTGACCAGCTGGTATTAGAAGAACAGCCGGATATTGTAATAGGTGATATGGTTCGTAGCACGGATTATATTAAGGATATTAATGCTCTGAGAATTGCGGATCTCGATGATCGTATTTCGCTAAGATATCAGCGTCAATTAGATAGTGACTTAGACGGTATAAATCCATATGGTACTTTTATAAATACAGTTCCGAGCTTCATGCAAAAGGTGATGCTTTTCAAGCCTATAAAATCATATGTTATCAAGACAGAGATAGCGCTACTAAAAAAGTATGAATTGGAAATAGGAAGAGTTTGTGACAGGACGGTATTTGTTGCAACACAAGAGGCACAAGATTTCAACCAAGAGATAGGTACAAAAAAGGCCTGTGCGGTACCCATAGGTGTTGATACTGATTATTTTTCATATAGAGAAACTGGAAATGAAGGAGACGTAATTGGTTTTCTTGGTGCGATGAGTGTGGCGCATAATGAAAATGCAGTGCGTCATTTTATAGAGGATATTTTTCCGGATATATTAGATAAAAATCCAAACACAAAATTCATGATTATTGGTGGTGGAGCCTCAGAAAAACTAAAAAAATTATCATCTGAGCATGTAGTTTTTACTGGTAGAGTACCGGATGTTCGAGATTACTTGACTAAATGTAAGGTATTCGTTTGTCCTATGACATTTGGAAGTGGGATAAAGACCAAAAATTTGGAGGCAATGTCTATAGGACTTCCTGTAGTTACAACTTCTATAGGAGCAGAAAATATAGATGCAAAAAACAATAAAGAGTGGATTATTGCAGATGAGAACAAAGAATTTGCTGATTCAGTATGTCAATTACTAAATCATGAAGAACAAAGAGTAAAATTTGGTAGAAATGCGGCTGAATTTATAAGGAATAATTGGACTTGGGAAAAAGCGGGTGTTACTTTTCAAGATTTATTTAGCTAGGGATTTTTTAGGAGATAGATATGAATTTGTTAAAAAGAATAATTAATGGATATCCGCAATATTCATTTGAGAATATCATAATGAAATTAAAAGATTATGACATAGTTTCTTTTGATATATATGATACCTTACTAAAAAGGGATGTCAATTCACCAGTTGATGTTTTTTTGGCTATATCGAGAAATATTGGTTCGAGTATAGAATTTGTCGAACTCAGAAAACAATCAGAACAATTTGCAAAGCAGAATAAAAATTGTGAAATTACTATATTTGACATTTACAAAGAAATATTGGGGAAATCATTAACACTTAATGGGTCGAAAATAGTAATTACAGAAGAAATTGTACAGCAATTAATTGAAGAAGAACTTGCGACAGAAGAAAAACTAACAACGATTAATCTTGAATTTATGAAAATATATAACTGGTGTTTAGAACAAAATAAGACCATCTATATTATTTCTGACATGTATCTGCCAAGTGCATTTTTGGAAAAGTTGTTAAGGAAAAATGGATATGTCGGGTTTGAAAAATTATATGTATCAAGTGAATACGGTAAAACGAAATCGAATGGATCGTTATTTGAAGTTGTAGTTCAAGAGAACAAGTTGAATAAAAGAAATATGATTCATATTGGAGATAGTAAAAAGGGAGATTTTATAGAACCATTAATGCTAGGTATTCAGGTATTAAATATTGCAAGAATACAAAAGAACTGCGAGTTTTTTCATACTTCGAATGAGCTCTATCCGTTTATTAATAATCGAGTAGCTAAAGAAGAAACCTATATAAGAAGAATTGGATATGAGGTTTATGGCCCTCTTTTGTATTGCTTTTCAGAATGGCTTTGTAGACATTTATCTCCAGAAAAAGATGTCTTGTTTTTTGCAAGAGACTGTTATGTTGTCGAAAAGGCCATGCGGATTTTGAATCAGGGTATGAATAGTAATTTTCACTATTTTCTAGCGTCTAGGAAGAGCTTGACGCCACCTGCAATGAGTAATATTTCGGATCCAGAAGATATTTGTTTTTTTCTTAAATCTGCATCACGTGAATTTACTCTTGGAGATTTGATTTTATTGCTTAACATACAGTCTGATTATGTTTATGACATAATAAAAGAAAAAAAGTTGTCTCTTGAAATGATTTTAAAGAGAGATTCATTATTTGAAAACAGAATGGTATATGATTTAATAAAAGATTTATTGCCGATAATACGAGAAAAAGGAGCACAAGAAGCTAAGAATTTTATTAATTACTTTGATAGTCTGAAAATAAAAAAAGCAGTTCAAGTTGTAGATATAGGTTGGCGTTGCACAATGCAAAAGTGCCTTGAAACTATATCAGAAACAGAAATCAACGGTTACTATTTTGGCGTTAGAGAAGATGCACATATTGGACAAAGAGCAAAAGGTTTATTTCTGAATCATGAAGACAGCGAAGAAAAGAGGAATTTTATTGCCGCCAATGTCGCTTTATTAGAAATGTTTTTTACTGCTCCCCAGGGATCCGTTGAAGGATATACCAATGAAGGAAATGTTATTTTTTCAAATAGTGTGAAAAATAAAAATGAAGAAATAATTAACAAGAATATAACAAGTGAACTTCAGGATGGCGCATTAGACTTTGTGAAAGATTATTTTAATACATATGGTCATAAGGTGATAAAAATAGAAACTTCAGTAGAGGGGATAATGAAATTGGGTGGACAACCTCATGCAAAGGATATAAGTTCTTTGGGAGTATTCTATTTCGAAACTGGTGCTAAAACAGTTCAAGTAGTAGCTCCTAAAAGTGTAATGTTCTATACTACACATATCTCACAATTGAAAAAAGATTTTATAGACAGTCCTTGGAAAATTGGATTTCTAAAAAGACTCATCAAGTTACCTATTGATTATAGAAAAATTTTTTCTTTGCTATATGCGCGGAGGAATAGGAAATGATAAATCAGCCTTTAATTAGCGTCATTATGCCGGTATATAATGCAGAAAAATATATTGATAGTGCTACGGAAAGTATTTTATCTCAATCTTATAGTAATATCGAACTAATATTAGTAGATGATGGATCATCAGATAGAAGTGGAGAGTATTGTGATCGGATTGCAATGAAAGACAGTCGTGTAAAAGTAATTCACCAGAAAAACAAGGGCATTTCCGAAGCTAGAAACACAGGAATGGAAAAATCTGAGGGCGAATATATTACATTTTGTGATAATGATGATATTTTTCTTCCGAATTTTCTAAAAGATAATATTATGTTAGCCATAAAAAATGAAGCAGATGTTGTAAAATTTGGAAAAAGAATTATTACGACAGAGGAAGGACAAATAATTTCTGTGGAAGAAGATAAATTTATGCAGGGAATTTATGACCGAACTGACATTAAGAAGAATTTTGCAGAGTTAGATGCAAAACGTTATTTTGGATTTGTTTGGGATGCAATTTATTCACGTAAAGTTTTAAACAACGGAGATAATGAAATTCGTTTTGATAAGACATTTAGAACAGGGTATGAGGATGTTGATTTTAATCTTTCAGTATTCAATAATGTCGATACTATGGTAGTAAATGATTCCATTTATTATGAGCATTATATTCGTTCAGGCTACAGTACAACGTTAAGGTACTCCTATAATAGAGTTGAATCTATATATAAAGTTATTGACAAGAAATTTGATTTGCTTTCAACTTTAGGCTTCACATATGATGATATTGCTTTAAATGAATGGCTGCTTTTGGATTTAGGTGAGAAAATCTCGTCTGTTCTTAGTTTGATTTGTTCCGGGACATCGGGTATGAATTTCAAGCAAGTATTAGATGAATTGAGAAGAATGAGTAAATTGAGATATTTGAGTATAGAATTTGATAAGAAAGCTTACCAGAATGCAAAAAAAATGTCATATAGTAGGGGTTTATCTTGGAACCTTCTATACAATAAATATTTTCATGCTATGGCATTACTAGGTTTTACAAAAAAAAGAATTATTGGAAATGTTTTCCCTAATTGTGGAATGAGAATAAGGTGATGATGTATGAATAAAGTGTTAACAATTTCGATAGCAGCTTATAATGTGGAACAATTTTTGGAAAAAACTTTGGGATCGCTAGTTATAAAAAATCAAGATAAAATCGAGGTTTTGATAGTAAATGACGGCTCGAAGGATAAGACAGAGAGAATTGCTGCTGAGTATGAAAAAAAATATCCAGATACATTTAAGCTCATTAGTAAGCAGAATGGAGGATACGGATCAACGATAAATGCTGCTGTGAAGCATGCCGCAGGTACTTATTTTAAACAGTTAGACGGTGATGACTGGTATGAGACAATCAATCTAGATAGTTTTGTTCAGTATCTTGAAAAAACAAAATCAGATTTGATAATAAGCTCATTTTATGAATTTTATGAGAACACAGATGAAAAGAAGCTTGTTGATAATCATAAAAGTCTGACAGATAAAGAGACAAATATTGAGAACGTTTCGTTCCAAAACGATGTATTGATGCACGAACTAACGATTAAAACATCTCTATTACGGGAAAACAACATCCAAATAACGGAGAATTGCTTTTATACAGATAATGAATATACTTTTTTACCATTGATGGTAGCAAAAAACATTTCAAGGTTTGATAAACCAATTTACTGCTATCGACTCGGAGTAGAAGGACAAAGCGTTAGTCTAGAAGGGATAAGGAAGCATTATAAAGACACAAATCTTGTAGTAAATAAATTATTTTCTTCATATTCCAACATGAACGAAGTTAGTGGAAACAAAAAAGAAATACTTGAAAAGAAAATATTGAAAATTACAGATATAATGTACAGTGCCTATTTGCTTCGCGAAGATGTGGAAAAAGCAAGAAGTGATTTAAAGACCATAGATGCAAACATAAAGACAAAACATTTTGTAACATATCAAGCTACGAATAAAGTAAAAAAAGTAAGGGTACTTCGAATATCTAGATTCTATCTATTTAACATTATAAGATATGTAGTATTGAGAAGATTTTGATTTATTATAGGGAGTAAAAATGCGTGTAAAATTATCTATTTCTAGGGTGTTCTCTCATTTGATTTCAGGAACACTGATTTTAAGCTGTCAAAGCTTGCTTTCAAAAATTACAGGAGATAATACAATGACATTGCTTTGTATTATTATAGTGAGCTTGGGAATATTTTTAAAATTAAGTTCAAAGATTGTTTTTGAATCCGTGGTGTATTTAGCTTTTTTACTACTCTATCTCATTTCAGTAATAGCTTTGGTTGTATTTGGTGATTTCAAATATACTTATTTTATAGTGATTCATATTATTCTTGTAACATTAATATATTTATGGCTTTTTATGGGGAACGTAGAACAAAATGTCATGGAACTTATACGTGCATTAAAGAATATAATGATTATTATTGCTGCATGTTCCTTGTTTTTTTATCTCTTTGGTACAGTTTTAGGCTTGTTTTCTCCAAGTAAGATATTCACTGCTGAAGAGATTGGATGGAGCAATTATAATTACAAGGTATATTGGTATATTTATAATGAAGGCCAATATACAGATATTTTTGGCTATAGATTGATAAGAAATATTGGGATATTCACTGAAGCACCAATGTATGTATATTTGTTAATTCTGGCTTTGTACGCAGAAATGTTCTTGTAT
Source organism: Clostridium sp. chh4-2 (assembly GCF_002899675.1). Lineage (GTDB taxonomy): Bacteria > Bacillota > Clostridia > Lachnospirales > Lachnospiraceae > CHH4-2. The sequence goes on from NZ_PKUU01000018.1 coordinate 12,835, forward strand.
AATACGAGCGTTAAGAATGAGCTAATCTTGATTGGTGCAATCATAACTTCACTTTCATCAACGGGATTCATTTTTTTAGTAATATTTCTTTTTATTAAATATAGAAATTATATAAGAAATAATAAGTTTTTGCGGATTGTTACAATACCATTAATTTTAATTGTGGCGGTAGGAGGTGTGGCATATATTGCATATGACAAATTGATGACGGGAAATATTTCTGGCATTATAAGAATAGATGATTTAAAGGCAAATATTATGAGCTTTTTGGCACATCCATTTATAGGAAATGGGTATATGAACTCAAGAGCAATGGATCGTTTTCGTACTGGTATGAGAGCAATTGTCAAGTGGCAAAATAAGTTGGCTGGAAATAGTTCAGGACTTGGTGGCATATTATCAAATGGAGGTCTGCTTTTTGCATGGTTCTATTTATTGCCATTGTTCCTTTCTATAGGAAATATACGTAAAAATGCATTAAGTGAAGAAACAATACGATGGAACGGATTGGTTATAGTAGAGTTTGTTTTGTTAATAAATACTGTTCTATATATTGTTTCAGTAGGACCTGCTATGAATGTTATTTGTGTGGCTATAACACTGGCATTTAATAAAAATATGAAAGGTGAGGGATGACAGTGACAAAAATTGGTATTATTACATATCATGCTGCATATAATTTTGGATCTGTATTACAAGCGTATGCGTTACAAGAGAAAATAGGACAATTAGGTTACGATTGTAAGATAATTAATTATAGAATGGATGAACAAAAAAGGTATTATTCAAACTTTAGATATAAGTTTGGGAAAAAAAGATTACTAGAAGATGTTACTTTTCTTCCTATAATTAAAAAAAAATTAAAGAGAGCTAGCATATTTGAGGATTTTTTTGATTCCTTTTTTGTGAAAACAGAGCAATTTTCTAATCCGGACGATTTTGTAAAAATATCTAGCGAATTCGATGTTTGTATTAGTGGTAGTGATCAAATATGGAATAAACATTCGTGTGAGCTTAATTGGAATGAGTGGAGATTCATGAAACCATATTTGCTTTCTGAATTTACAGGAATGAAAATATCATATGGTTCATCAATCGGAAATATGGATACAAGCGAGATTAGTATGTTGATTGATGATTTAAAATCATTTACAGCTGTTTCAATGCGCGAACCTTCTAGCTCAAAGGTTATGAGTTCTCTGTTAAATAAGAATATTCCTTGGGTTGTGGATCCTACTTTTCTACTTTGTAAAGATGAGTGGATTAAAAAATTGCAGCTATGTAAATGTCAAGAGAAACCATATGTTTTGTATTATTCATTGGCAGGCTACAAAGAAAACCTAAGAAGAATTAGAAAACTAGACAAATATGCTAAGCATAATAACTTTCAATTAAAGGTTATTACTCCATATGTTTATATTCCAACTACATCCCATCGTATTTCCCATCATATTGAATGTGGACCAGTTGAATTTATGAATTTGATTTATAATGCAAAGATTATTATAACAGATTCATATCACGGAACCATATTATCAGTTAATCTTGAAAAGAATTTCTATTCTATATGTGGGCAAAATGCATCGGACTTTAGAAAAACTGATATATTGGAGAAAATTGGACTGCGAGATAGGGTGATTAAAAATATTAACGAAATTTCTAGAGAGCATCAAGATGAAATTGATTATAAAGTGATATCTTCTCAATTAGATATATTTAGGAAAAATAGCGTTGATTATATTTCTGGCTATCTTGATTGTGTCTAGAAAAAGGTGTTTATTATGAATTATAAGAAATTTGGAAAGATATTATCTCTAAAGTTTTATATGTTTAATTATAGAGAATATTTAGAAGTAATAAGAAAAGATCAGATTTTTAATGCGACTTTTAGAAATGGAAGTACAGTTCTGAAAAAGAAAGAGCGCAAGGCGATTGAATACAAAACGGTAAAACTCTATAGAAAGTATCAAGTGAATATAGGAAATATTTGGGGTTATTTTTATAGATGGAGATTAGAACGAAAAGCTGTTAAAACTGGAATTGAATTTCTTGGAAATGCGAATATCGGAGAAGGATTAATAATTGGACATTGGGGGAGAATTATTATTAATGGAAACGCAAAATTTGGTAATGAAATAATGATAACCCATAATGTGACTATAGGAAGAGATATCCGAGGGAAGAGAAAAGGTGCGCCGACCTTTGGAAATAGAGTATGCATTAGGGCTAATTCAACAATAGTAGGTAATATTACTATTGGAGATGATGTTCTAATTGCACCAAATACTTTTGTAAATTTCGATGTTCCATCTCATTCCGTTGTTATCGGAAATCCTGCAACTATTCATGCTAAAACGAATGCAACAGAAGGTCATTTAGGTGTATTAGATTATGAAAAATGAGTATCCAATAGCATATGCTGCGTATAATGCAGATTTAGATATACGATTAAATAGTACCTCTGGAGGTATTTTTACAGTACTTGCAGATTATTTTATTGATAGAAATAATGCCATAGTATATGGAGCTTCCTTTGATGAAAAATTTCAGGTTAAGCATATACGGATTGATGCTAATCATGATATCGGAAAATTAAGAGGATCCAAGTATCCTCAAAGTGCATTAAATGAAACATTTTCGGAGGTAAAAAATGATTTACAAAAAGGAAAAACTGTGTTTTTTACAGGGACGCCGTGTCAAGTTTATGGATTGAAAATGTTTTTGAATGGGGCATGTAATGATCAATTGTTTACTATGGACTTTGTTTGTCATGGAGTTGCATCACCGTTAATATGGAATGAATATATTCATGAAGTGTCAAAAAAAGGTGACATTGAAAAAATCATATTCAAAGGAAAGCCTCATGGATGGAAAAAATGGTATTTTCAAATATTTTTCAAAAATGGAGATTTGAAACAAGTAAGGGGAAAGATGGATTGTTTTATGAGGTCTTATCTAAATTACAGTAATATAAGACCATCGTGTTATGAATGTAGATTCAAAGGATTATTCAGAATATCTGACTTTACCATATCGGATTGCTGGGGGATTGGAGAAGAGAACAAAACTCTTAATGATGATAAGGGTTTATCAGCGTTACTGATTCAGAATGATAGAGCACGAGTGATTTTTGAAGATATAAAGGATAAACTGAAATATACTAAATATGATACAAATATACTTATGAATGGAAATTGGACTGCATATAGAAGTGTTAGTCCGAATAATGAAAGAGATAGATTTTTTAATATGGTAAAAACTGAAGGTGCGATGTGTGCACTTAATTCGATTTATAAACCAACAATATGGAGTTGGGTTAAATATTATATAGATAGAGTCCTAGGAAATGAAAAATAATGAATAATAATTATAAAGAACTTAAAAAAAACACATATATAATCGCCATTGCGAACTTGGGAAGTAAAATCATCGCGTTTGTATTAGCTCCATTATATTCATATTATATGTCAGTCTCTCAGTATGGCATTATGGATATTATTACTTCTACCATAACACTGATAGTTCCATTTGTGGTTTTTGACATCTATGAAGCAACTTTTAGATATTCTAATGACAAAAAGTATTCATCTGAAAATGTTTTTAGTACTTCGATTGTTGCGTGCATTCCGGGAATTATATTGTGCTTATTATGTGCGGCTATTTTTCATATTGCGTCAATGCCGTTTTATCTTGAAATTTCCTGTATCTGTGTTTTGCTAACATCTTTTAATTGTGTATTAAAGCAATTTGTACGAGGCACAGGGAATATGCTTGGGTTTGCTATTTCTGGTGTAATATGTTCGCTATTTTTATTAGTAGGTAATTATATATTTTTGGTCTTATTTCGTCTTGAACTAAGAGGTTGGCTTTATTCATATCTTATTGGAATTGCATCAGAAACATTGTATTTATTAATTATTTCTAACTTTAAAAGTAAGTTCTCATTTGCAAATTTTGAAGCAAATTATTTAAGGGAATTCATTGTATTTTGTATGCCACTATTGCCTACCACGGTTATGTGGTGGATTATGAGTTTGTCAGATAGATATATGCTTTCTTTTTTTTCAGGAACAGCGGCAACGGGAATTTATGCAGTAGCTAATAAACTGCCAAGTATGCTGAGCGTATTTGAAAATATTTTTTATCAAGCATGGCAAACAACAGCAATTAATACAAAAGATGATGAAAATAGAGATGAGATATACTCTAGTGTCTTTAATAAGTATATTAATATTATGTTAGTAGGTGTATTAGGAGTACTAGTAGTTGCTCGTCCGATGGTTGACCTCCTTTTTGAAAAATCATATACTTCTGCTTATCGTTCGATTCCAATATTGGTTTTGGCAGTTGTTATTCATGCGATAAATGGAAATCTAGGATCATTGTACACTGTGTTTAAAAATACAAATAGTGCATTGATTTCTACAGTTATTGGAGCGGTTATCAATATATTACTTAATGTTATTATGATACCATTTATGGGGGTCTTGGGAGCGTCTTTGACGACAGTAATTGGATATTCTGCAACATTGATTTATAGATGGATAAATACAAAACGCTTTGTTACAATTCACATTGAAAAAAGAAAAGTTTTTGGAATGTTATTACTCGTAGTCATATCATTTATGTTGTATTATACGGAAAATGTTATTTCGTATGCTATCAGAGGTACTATCTTTATAGCTGCTGCGATGATGAATTTTAACACATTTAGAAATATTGTAAAACGTTAAGGACAATAAGTATGAAAATATTAATAATAGGTGGAAGCGGTATTCTATCTTCAGATTTCACTAAGCATGTAATTTTACAAAAGGATGAGCTTTATTTATTAAATAGAGGAAAACGCAGTAGTAATATTAACCTACAATATGCACACTGCATAATATCTGATATTCGTGAAGATGATATAGAAACAATTCAGAACAAGTTGGAGGACATTTACTTTGATGTTGTTGTTGATTTCTTAACTTTCGATGTTGACCAAATGAAAAAAACACTCGCTATTATAAAAAATAGATTTAATCAATATGTGTTTATATCATCTGCAACTGCTTATAAGAAAAAATCGGAGAATGAGATTTTAACAGAAAATAGCGAGGTTGGAAATGAAAACTGGCAGTATGCTTATAACAAATCAAAATGCGAAGAGTTTTTAAGGAAAAAAGACATTAATTACACAATAATACGACCTTACGTTACCTTTGGAAATACACGCATTCCGTTCCCGATCATTCCAGATGGATATAATTATACCTTGTTAGCTAGAATTTTGGAAAACAAGCCTGTACTTCTTTATAATGGAGGATCTGCTATTTGCACACTAACAAGTACAAAGGATTTTGCAGAAATACTATATAAATTGTTGTTGAATCCCAAAGCATTCAAGGAGGCTTTTCATATTACAAGTAATTCTCCACAAACATGGAAAGATGTGTATCTAGAGTATTGCAAGATTCTAAAGAGAAAGCAGAATATCATATCTGTTGACATAGATCAAATTAACAAATACATGCCAGAGTTTAGTGATATATTAACTGGTGATAAGGGGACCAATATGGTATTTGACAATAGTAAGGTACTTAATGCAATCGGAGGCTATCAATTTAAAAATAGCATATCTCATTATTTGGAAGATTCAGTTAAGTATTATTTAAATGAAGAATCGCTTCATTGTATAGATAACAAATGGGATGGGCGATGCGATTATTTGATTAAAAGGGTGTCTGGAAGAAAGTTGAATAAACTTAAGTTGAATAAAAATGCTAAGAAAAAAAACTTGCAGTTTTGGCATGCCATTATGTATAACGAAGTTCTTAGATATTTATTTGATATTATGAAAAAGATGAAGAATAGAATAAAAGGATAAGCATATGAAAGAATTACCTACATTATACAATAGGAAAGAAGAATGTTGCGGTTGCACAGCTTGTTACGCTATTTGCCCGAAGGAAGCAATTAGCATGGTAGAAGATGAAGAAGGCTTTATTTACCCAGTAATCAATAATATCTTATGTATACAATGTTACAGATGTGTTAAAGTTTGCCCAATAAAGGAAGTAGATAACAATGAATAGATTTGTATCATATAAAATTTCATGGATGACATTTATATGCAATATAATTATACTATTACATCATGCAAATCTACGAAACTATATAAATCAAACTTCTGAGCATAACTTATTGGTTTTTATGGATTTTTTTTCTGCACTCAGTAGAATTGCAATGGTTTGGTTCTTTTTTATCTCTGCATATCTATTTTTTAGAACAGCGGATTATAAGAATATACCAATAAAGTGGAAATCAAGAGCTAAGTCATTACTTATTCCGTATATTATATGGAACACAATTGCTGTTCTTTTCATGGCCATTAATGGAAGTGAAGTATTATATGGTGGAATTTGGGGGGGCATTAGAAACAATTATTTGTTTTTGGGAGGATATGGATCAGCAAATGGTCCGTTGTGGTACATTTTTAGACTGCTTGAGTATGTAATTCTTGCACCTCTATTTTTATTTATTATTAAAAGAAAAATACTTTTTTATATAGTTGAGATATTATTGTATGCATACATTGCCATTATGCATATAGGATATTTTGATTTTCTATTCTTTGTACCAATTTATTTGTTGGGAGGATATATTTCGAAACATTATTCAAAGAATTTTGAAATTAAAATCGAAACAGAGCATAATAATGCAATTTCAATAATATGTCTATTGAGTTGTGTACTTTTATCGCTGTGGGCAAAGAGCATTTCGGACATAAACTTGATTGAAATGCCTGTTCTAGAAATTGTGTTAAGAAACTTAATTATAATCCCGATTCTTGGCTTACTATTATATTCAGGAAAACCTAAAGCTTTACCCAATTTTATTAAAAATGGCGGAATGCTATTATACTGTATGCACGATTTGTTTTATCGATTCTTTAGAATCATTTTTTTTAGGCTGAATTTAGATATGTGGATCTCTTGGTTCTTAATGGTATTTTTAACAATAGGTTGTATATATATGATTTGGATTTTTTTGAATAAAAATTGCCCAAGGCTTTTGGCTGTTTTTGTAGGTGGTCGTCTGTAACTGTGCATATTTCGGTTTAACGGCGTAGCCGTCACGCAGGAACTGCGTGGTGTTTCGCTCCAATCTGCGTGAAACGCCACTGTCCTGTGGATAGTAAGCATACGCCGGCGTTTACGAATTCGGATTTCTCATGTTCCGACTACTGAACTCCAGGCGGTACGCCTTGTGTACAATATGGTCAAGACAGGCATCCGCCATCCGCATAGGTGCTGTCAGCAAATAGCTCATACCATGCTTTTACGGGAAGCTGGGATACAAACATGGTTGACTTTCATGATTCCCGGCTGTCAATCACCTCAAATAGGTCCCGGCATTTGTCGAGATCTATCTCCATAAGCCCAAAGTCATCTATAATCAGCAGGTCGAGTCCGGCCAGCTGGTTGACGGATTCAAGATACTCCGATTTCGCCCTCGCCCGCTCCAATTCATTCATGAGCGTGTTTGCCCGGATATAACTGTGATTCAAGAAAAGCATCTCGTCCATCTCTTCTTATTCCACCCCAATTCTTTAGAATATATTAATTTGAAATCCCCCCCAAAAAATGTTATACTTTTGGAAAATAATACTACTAACCCAGGATAGTTAAAGAACACTATCCCCCCACCCAAAACAGGAGCCCCCACCCCTCATGACCTTCACCATCACCCCAGCCACCCCGCCCGACTACCCCTCCATCGCCCGCCTAATCCAAACCGTATGGCAGGCCCTAGATCAAAAGTCCTGGTTTGCCGCCGACAACGATGATTACACCCTCCACATGCTCGAATCCGGACAAGGCATTGCATTTAAGGCAGTTGATCAAACATCACAAGCCCTTGCCGGAATCTTCATGCTCGTATTTCCCGGCCTATCAGAGGAGAATTTAGGAAGAGATATCAATTTATCAGAGACAGATTTATTAAAAGTAGCTCATATGGATTCTGCGGCTGTTCTTCCTCAATACCGGGGACACGGCCTTCAGAATAAACTAATGCAGGCAGCCGAGGCCGAGGCCAGGCAGCGGGGATACCGGTATCTGATGTGCACCGTACACCCAGATAATCACTACAGTAAAAACAATGTACTGAAACAGGGATATCACGTCATAGCCACCAAAGAAAAATATGGCGGCTATACGAGAAATATTTTATTAAAAGAAATAAAGAAATAGAAAACAAAAGAAATAAAAAACTAAAGAACTAAAAACTAAAGAACCGGAGGTAATATGAGAAAATATCTAATTTTAACAGCAGCTTGTTTAGCATTGACAATGGCATTGTCAGCGTGCAGCGGTTCGGATAAGAATGCGGAGACCAGCCAGCCGAGCGAAGCTGCGACAAAAGAGATAATTGTTGAACTGGACAGCCAGGCAGAGCCGGAGACTTCATCGGAAGAGAGTGCGGCCGCATCATCAGAAGCATCCGAAGGGAACGGAGATCAGTCAATGCTTGAAGGGGCGCAAACAGAAGCCTTAGCAGAAAACACGACGCCGGAGACCACCACCGCAATGCCGGTCTATGAAGTAAAGCCTATGGAAAAGACCATGTATGCCATTAAGCCGGTAAATGTCAGAGAGGGTTATACCACAGGCACAGCGGTATTGTCCAGTTTGAAGGCAGGACAGGAAGTAGAAGTTACCGGCATGTCGGAAAATGGCTGGATTCAGATTAAGTTTAATGGCGGCGAAGCCTATGTTTACAAAACTTATCTGTCTGAATCAAAAGACGATGTGGAAACAAAGGCGGCATCAGAGAGCAAAGCGAATAAAGGAACAGCGGCTGCCGATCCTGCACAGAAGGCTACTCAGCCGGCCTCGCAGCCGTCGACGGAGTCGGCTGCGGCTCCGGAATCAGCACCAACCCCTGTGACAATACCTCCTTCACCAATCAGTTAACCGGTTGAAACTCTTAAATAGCTTGTGCAGTGCTGTATAATCATATAGCAAAAACCTATGGACTATATAATATATATAGTATTTGACTATCGGATGAAAATAGGGCATACTAGAGACATCAAAGAAATAATAGTACACATTAAAGAAATAACAGTACAAATCTTTCAGGAGGGTATTTACATGGTAAAACTGTATGATGGCGGCGCATACTTAGTTAACGGAACTGAGATCGTTCCGGAGGAGGAAGCTGCAAAAGTCGCTTCTTTAACGGGAAAAGAAGTAACAAAAGAAAAAGCTAAAAAAGGTACAATGGCTTATTCAATCTTAGAAGCCCACAACACGTCAGGGGATATGGACAAGTTAAAATTGAAGTTTGATGCGATGACATCCCATGATATCACATTTGTAGGAATTGTTCAGACTGCAAAAGCTTCAGGAATGGAGAAATTCCCGGTACCTTACGTTCTTACTAACTGCCACAACTCTTTATGCGCGGTTGGCGGAACGATCAATGAGGACGACCACATGTTCGGTTTATCCGCATGTAAGAAATACGGCGGCATTTTTGTTCCTCCACATATTGCGGTTATTCATCAGTATATGCGTGAGATGATGGCAGGCGGCGGTAAGATGATTCTCGGATCTGACAGCCACACCCGTTACGGCGCTCTTGGAACCATGGCTATTGGTGAAGGCGGCGGAGAACTGGTTAAACAGCTGCTTTGCGATACTTATGACGTTTCTTATCCGGGCGTGGTTGCCGTATATCTGGACGGAAAACCTAATCCGGGCGTAGGACCTCAGGATATTGCGCTGGCAATTATCGGGGCTGTATTTAAATGCGGATATGTGAAGAACAAAGTAATGGAATTTGTGGGACCCGGCATTTCATCCATGACAACGGATTACAGAAATGGTGTGGATGTTATGACAACAGAAACCACATGTCTTTCCTCCATCTGGAGAACTGATGAGGATACAAAGGCATTTTTAGCGCTTCATGGAAGAGCAGATGACTATAAAGAATTGAATCCGGCTGATGTGGCATACTATGACGGAATGGTTTATGTGGATCTTAGCACGGTAAAACCGATGATCGCGCTTCCGTTCCATCCAAGCAATACATATGAAATCGATGAATTAAATGCGAACTTAGAAGATATTTTAAGAACTGTAGAAGTGGAAGCGGCTAAGATTTCAGGCAATCCTGATATCAATTTCAGCCTGACCGATAAGATTGTGGACGGCAAACTGCAGGTGACACAGGGAATTATTGCAGGATGTGCAGGCGGTAACTATACCAATGTGATGGAAGCAGCCCATATCTTAAAAGGAAAGAACTGCGGAGCGGATGAATTCTCATTATCCGTATATCCTTCCTCACAGCCAGTTTATATGGATCTCGTTAGAAAGGGAGCCGTTTCAGATCTTATGGCAGCAGGAGCTGTGCTTAAAACTGCATTCTGCGGACCATGCTTCGGTGCCGGAGATACGCCTGCCAACAACGGATTCAGCATCCGCCATACCACCAGAAACTTCCCGAACCGTGAAGGTTCAAAACCTGGCGTAGGACAGATGTCGGCAGTTGCGCTGATGGATTCCCGCTCTATCGCTGCAACGGCGGCTAACGGAGGTAAACTGACTTCTGCAACTGAGGTTGTGGACGATTATCAGGTACCGGATTATGAATTTGATGATACGGTTTACAAGAGCAGAATTTATCAGGGATATCAGGCAGGTGACACGGAAAAAGATCTGGTTTACGGCCCTAATATCAAAGACTGGCCTGAGATGAGCCCGTTAACAGATAATATCTTATTAAAAGTATGTTCTAAGATCATGGACCCGGTTACTACCACGGATGAATTGATTCCGTCAGGAGAAACCTCTTCCTACCGTTCCAATCCTCTTGGACTGGCAGAGTTCACATTGTCAAGACGTGATCCTCAGTATGTCGGCAGAAGCAAGGAAGTGGATAAAATGGAAAAAGCGAGAGCAGCAGGACAGTGCCCGATGGAAGTTGATCCGGAATTAAAGGCTGTTTTCGATAAGATTAAAACCATTCCTGGAAATGAGCAGATTAAAGCGTCTGAAACTGAGATCGGAAGCATGATCTATGCGATTAAGCCGGGAGACGGTTCCGCACGTGAACAGGCGGCCAGCTGCCAGAGAGTAATCGGCGGACTCGCTAATATCTGTAAGGAATATGCGACTAAGAGATACCGTTCCAACGTTATGAACTGGGGCATGCTGCCGTTCCAGATGGAAGCTGAACCGGAATTTGAAGTTGGCGATTATATCTATGTTCCTAATGTGAAAGAAGCTTTGGACGGAGATATGAAAGACATCAAAGCTTACGTGATCGGCGATACCATCAAGGAATTGAACCTTTATATTGCGGATATGACGCCGGATGAGAAGAAGATTGTAAAAGCTGGATGCTTGATTAATTATAACAGAAACCGATAAATTATGGATAAAAGAGGGATGGCTGCATGCTGTCCCTCTTTTATATATGTGCGCTTGGCGGGCGTATGTTCCGGAAAGTGCAGCTGGTTAAATCGGGCGGGGTGTTGTAAACTAGTAGTATGTGAGGTACCTGGGAGAAAATCAGAAAGGGAGCAGACCATTTTGGAAAAACGGCATTACGATAAAATCATCATTGGCGTCAGCATAGCTGCGGTGGCATTTATGCTGATCTTTAATATCTTCATTTTTAAGAATTACCAGAGCAATCTGATCAGCATGCAGGAGAATCATATGATGACCACTACAAAGGCGGTGGCCAATAATCTGGAAAATTATTATAATGGAGAGCTCAACAACTTTTCCGTCTACTTTGAGGGAGACATGGATGTAGAGAGGGCATTGCGGTTTTTCCATGAGCAGCCGGAGATTTCGTCGATCTGTGTGATTGGCGGCGATGGGATAAGGCTGCTTTATGAGGGCAATGAATACGGAACGTTTTGGGATCAGGCGTACACTGCTTATCAGGAGAAGGGGGCGGAAGAGGCAGCTCTTTTATCCCCGGTTTTGACATCGGAGCGCCATTATACACAGTTTATGGCTGCAAAAACCAGATGGGAGGGGAAAGATGCCTGCGTGATCGCTTCCATGGAGATGGAATCGATCTACAACCTGATTGTCAGACCCATTAAGATCGGGCAATACGGATATTCCATGGTAAAGAATTATGACGGCACCATTTTGATGCATAAATCGGTGAATCAGATCGGAATTGACGCGGTAGAAGGCAGAAAGACGCAGTACAGCGAATATGATCTGGATCTCAGCGATTTGGAAAGCTGGGTTGAACAGCAGAGAACGACCCCGGAGGGCAGCCGGATTTTAAACAGCTATTGGTGGGAAGACGGGAAGGAACCGGTGCAAACCAAGAAAGTTGTGGCATATACGCAGGCTTCCATAGGAGAAGAGACCTGGATCATTAACAGCACGCTGGATTATAATGAGATCTATAAGCCGCTGGTAAAGACCAGGTGGTATGTATTCTGTGTGTCTGTGGTCACAATCGGGGGATTTGGAATTCTTCTGGCCTGGATCATCAATAATGCCAATCAGAATAAAACCATGGAACTTGAGATGAAGCATCTTCTGGAGATGAATTCGGCTTGGGAGGAACTGCACAAAAGAGAAGAACAGATCCGCCACAATGATAAGATCAGAACCTTGGGCACTATGACCAGCATGATTTCCCATGAGTTCAACAACTTTTTGACGCCTGTCATGCTGTATGGGGATATGCTGTTGGAGGACCCGGATATCAGTGAGGAGAACAAGGGATGTCTGGCTGAAATGGTGGCCGCGGCCCATAAAGCAAAAGACTTGACAAAAGAATTATCCCGCTATGGGCACAGCGGAACGGGAAGCGGTAAAAAGATGGTTCTTCATGTGGTGGAGGAAATTAACAGGAGCCTGGCCATAATAAAAAAGACGCTGCCGGACAATATTACGCTTACTGAAAACCTTCAGCCGGATGACGGTTACGGGCTGATGGGCAGTTCCGGCATGGTCAATCAGGTGATTGTGAACCTTTGCACTAATGCAGTCTATGCGATGCAGGAAAAGGGCGGAAGCCTTACGGTGAAGGGCATTATGCTGGAAGAAGAGGGGCATGTAAAGTATGCGGTTACGGTCAGCGATACCGGCCCGGGAATGCCGGAGGAGACGTTAAAACAAATATTCACCCCATTTTATACCACGAAAGAGAGCGGATCGGGAACCGGACTTGGCCTTTCGGTGGTTCAGGATCTGATTCATCAGGTGTCCGGTGAGATCAATGTGGTTTCCGTAGAAGGAAAGGGGACCAGATTTGATGTTGTGCTGCCTTTGTTCCGGATAGTGGAAAACAGCAGAGAGGACAAAAATCCGGAAAGCCTGAAAGATCTGAGCATATTTATTTTGGATGATAATGAAAAGGTATCCAGGGCATTACATAAAAGTTTAAAGCCGTTATGTAAGAAAATAGTGTCTTATACCCATCCGGAAGAAGCTTTGGCGTCGATGAAAAAAGAAGTGTCAAACTGGGATGCGGTGATAACCGATTATTCCATGCCGGTGATGAATGGGCTGGAGTTTTCAGGGATACTGAGAAGTCTTGGATACAGTAAGACCATAGTCCTTATTTCCGGCAATTTAAACCAGGATGTGCAGTGGTATCTGGACCATGGGATCGTAGATTTTGTGTTGGAAAAACCGGTTTCGGTTCAGGAAATTGAGGAAATACTGAGTTCTTAATGGATTTTAAGATTTGGGTCAGATTATAGTAAGATTTACCCTTTAAAGTATAAGTATCAAATGAAAAAAACATATAATGAGAGGGGTAAATGTATGTATCTTGCAGTAATTGGTTTTTTAATGGTGTTTGCAATTGTTGCCTTATTGTTAAAGGGCAAGATGTCACCGATCGTGGTGCTGATATTTATACCGGCTGTAGCGGCTCTTTTGGCCGGATTCGGCGTGGTTGAGATCGGCGGCTTTATTAAAGAGGGCGTGGGTACAACCACCAGTAATGCGATTCTCTTTATTTTTTCCGTAATCTTTTTCGGGGTGATGTCAGATGTCGGGGTATTTGATATCATTGTGGATTTTCTTGTTAAAAAAGCGGGGGCCAATGTTATTGCCATAACGGTTGTAACCGCTATTATCGCGGTAATCGCCCATTTGGATGGCGCTACTGCAACTACTGTATTAATTACGATCCCGGCCATGTATCCCATCTATAAGAGAATGAACATCCGTCCCCAGGTTTTGTTATGCATCGTGGCTGCGGGCATGGGCGTTATGAACCTTCTTCCATGGGGCGGCCCTACAGCCAGAACGGCTACTGTCCTTGGAATGGAAGCGACCGATCTTTGGCATATACTGATTCCGATTCAGATATTCGGTGTAATCACCACGGTTGCGCTCAGTGTTGTTTTAGGCGTCATTGAAAAGAAGAGGGGTGCCGGACTGGTTAAAGGAAGCGTTCAGGAAGCCAATGAAAATACAGTTGAGAAAGATAAAAAAGACGCATTAAAAAGACCGAAACTTTTATGGTTTAACGTGCTTTTGACAGTTGGCCTGATTGCCACACTGATGCTTGATATCGTTACATCTTACGTTGTATTTATGATCTTTTTAAGCGTTGCCCTGATTGTAAACTTCCCGTCTTTAAAAGAACAGGATGGAAGAATCAAAGCGCATGCGCCGTCCGCACTCATTATTTCCGCTACGATGATCGCAGCAGGAGCCATGGTAGGCGTGCTGAGCGGTACCGGTATGCTGGATGCGATGGCAGGCGCTCTGATCGGGATTATTCCGACTCCTTTGGGACGTTTTATCCATATCATTTTTGGTATCTTCGCTCTGCCTTTAGGTATGATGGTTGGTACGGACGCTTACTTCTATGGAATTATGCCTCTTGTAATCGAAGTGGGTACCAAATATGGCGTAACAGCCCTCAATACCGCATTAACCATGATTATCGGAAAAAATGTGGGTCTTATGATAAGCCCTCTGGTTCCGGCAACCTTCTTAGCCATCGGACTTGTGGATGTGGAATTAAAGGATCATATCAAATTCTGTTTTAAATGGCTGGTAGGAGTTTCTTTAGTGACATTGACTGCCGGATTATTGATGGGAATCATCACTTTATAAGCTGCCAATTTTCTGCTATAATTACATAAGAAATAAGCCTGACTCTGGGAACAGTTTGTTTCCGGAGTTTAGTGCGGTTTAAGAGAAGGGGCAGGAATGGAAAAAAAGATATTAATCGTAGATGACGAAGCCATGATAAGAAAATCCGTTTCCATGGCTTTTTTGCGGGAAGGCATGCAGGTGAGCACGGCCGGCAGCGGTCAGGAAGCTTTGGATCTGTTGAGCCGAGAGAACTTTGATCTCATTATTTTAGATGTGATGCTTGGAGATCTGGATGGATTTTATGTGGTCAGTGTGATACGCAGACAGAAAATCATGACCCCGGTTCTCTTCCTCAGCGGAAACCAGGAGGAGCAGAGTAAGATTCTGGGAATCTCTCTGGGAGGAGACGATTATCTGACCAAGCCCTTCAGCCTCGCAATGCTGACTACAAAGGCCCATGCCCTGATGCGGCGGAGCCAGGACTACAATATGCCTCAGAGCCAGGACCCGGTGTGCAGGGAACTGAGGTTTTCCCTTCAGACCTATGAGCTGTATAAAAATGGAAAGATAATCGTTCTGACTTCTAAGGAAACCGCCCTGATCCGTTTTTTCATGGAAAACCAAAACCAGGTGTTTACAAAAGAACAGCTGTACCAGCAGGTGTGGAACAATCAGGTAGTGGATGATAATACCATAATGGTCTATATCAAGCGTCTGAGGGACAAGATAGAAGATGCCCCCAAAAATCCGGTCTATTTAAAAACCGTCTGGGGCCTGGGGTATCTGTTCGGCGGATCATGAACGTTTGGTAATTCAGTCGGAACTGCCGCAGTCAAATGCTTCTTTTACCATACGGATGAACAGCTGGTCCGCTTTTGATAAAAAGCTGTTCTTTAATGTGGCGATGCACATATCCCAGCTGGCGTCGTACTTTTTATCGATGGATAAAATGGTGGGCAGATATTCATTTGGCGCGATCTGCGAATACTGGAGCGGAACCAGGGTTACGCCCAGACCCTGAGCGGCTAAAAGCTGTGCAGTTTCATAATTTCTCAGCGTCAGCCCTATCTTTGGCTGGGTGATTCCGGCCTTTGCCAGCACGGAATCCGTAACCTGGCGGATTCGCTGCTGTTTGTGAAGCATGAGAAAGGTTTCATTTTTTAATAGTTTGATATCGAGAACCGGATAAGGATAATCCGGTTCTTTTTTTGCCTTTTTAACCAAAGGATGATTGGGAGATATGGCGATGACAAACGGGTCCTTCTTCATGTTATCATAATGAATCAGCGGCTGGTTATTGACTTTGGGCGCATGCATGATGGAAAAATCCAGCTCTCCGCTGAGTAAAAGCTGTTCTAATGTGGCGGAATTTTCTTCTGAAATGAGCAGTTCCACATGGGAACAGATATCCCGGAATCTTGGAAGCACTTTGGATAGGGTCAGAGTGCCCAAATGGTTGGTGATTCCAAGATGAATCCGTCCTGTTTTTAAATTATTGATATCGCTGATCTCTATTTCGAAATCCTCATACATTTTAAGGATTTGAGAAGCCATGTGATAATAGCGTTCCCCTGCGAAGGTCAGGGCCAATCCGCTTGAAGTGCGGTTGAAGAGCTGGGTGCCCAGTGTTTCCTCAATTCTCTGAAGAGACTGGCTCAGTGATGGCTGGGCGATAAACAGTTTCTTCGCGGCCTGTGATATGCTTTTTTCATCTGCCACGGTCTTAACATATAATAATTCTTTGCTGGTCATGTGGGACTCTCCTTTAGCAAGCGGATATTAATTCTCCGCCTGCTGGTTGATTGATAAAAGCGTATTGTAATTATCCTGCAGATGTTCTTCCATAGCTGCGCGGGCAGCCAAAGCATCGCGGCTGCGGATGGCATCTACGATCTTCTGGTGGGTTATGGCAGCCCGCCCTGCCAGCGCGGAATTGGTCAGGTCGATGTATGTACCGATCGCCGTATTGATGATTGGAATTAACTTGGGGACAACCCGGTTGCCGGTGCAGACGGCAATTTTTGTATGAAACTTAATATCCTGACTTCCATAATTTTCTTTCAGATTAATCAGACGGGTTACATCATCGCAAAGCTCCTGAAGCTGTACAATATCCTTATCCGTGGCATGGGAGGCGGCCATAAATGCCAGTTGAGGCTCAATCATCAGACGAATTTCGCATAGATCCAGCCCCAGTTTTTTCTGGTCGTGTTCAAAGCGAAAGCCGAGAGGATCGTCCATAACGCCAACACTTTCGCGGACAAAGGTCCCTGATCCACGGCGGATCTCTAATATATTGCGGGTAACTAAGATCTTAATCGCTTCTCTCACGGTACTTCTTCCTATGTTCAGCGTGGAGGCCAGTTCCATCTCGTTAGGGAGTTTTTCCCCTGTTTTTAGATTCCGGTTTATTACAAATTCTTCAATTTTATCGGCTACACGTTCAGGAAGGGAACGGGAGTCAATAAAAAAATTATCCTGCAAAAGATCACATCCTGTTATTCAAATTTTCTAAATATTATTTTCCCGTAACTGTTCAGAGGCCATGCAAGAAGAGGCCCTCTTTGAATAGTTACATTTTCCAAAATAATACCAAGCTTTATATAAGTATAACAAAATCTCGTACTTCTGCAACCTATATTTGTACATAAAAATGCTGTGGGCCGGGGATTACAGAATTAGATTCTGCAAAAATTGAAGATTTTAGAAATAGTATAGGTGAAAATCGATAAAAAAACAGATTATTATTGACGTTTTTTGTGTAGTATGATAATCTAAACATATGAGCATCAGACATCAGATGTATTTTGAGAAAGGGGGATAAAGCAGATCAATTTATAACAGAGAACAGAAAGGATGAAGTGAGTATGAAACGATTGAAGACAGGAATTATAGGCTGCGGCAAGGTTGGGGATTTTCATGCTAAAGCATATGCCGGCCTGCCGTCAAGTGAATTCTGCGCGGTATGTGACGCCAGTGAAGACAGGGCAGGAGCATTTGGCAAGCGTTATGGAGTGAAGGCTTATACAGACGTGGCGGAGATGGTACGTCAGGAGCATATGGATGTGGTGAGTGTATGTACCCCCCATCCGCTTCATGCCAACCCGGCAGTTGCTGCAGCCGACTGCGGATGCCATGTGCTTGTGGAGAAGCCGCTGGCAGCCAGCCTCGCTGACTGTGACGCCATCATTGAGGCGGGAGACCGGAACGGGGTAACGATCGGAACTATGGTACAGAGACGGTTCTACCGCCCCTGTATGAGGATTCATGATGCCATTGAAGAAGGAAAGATTGGAAAGCCGGTTCTTGGCATGGTGAATATGTTCGGATGGCGGGATCAGGCTTATTATCAAAGTGACGCCTGGCGTGGAACCTGGACAGGAGAAGGCGGCGGCGTGCTGGTGAATCAGGCGCCTCACCAGTTGGATCTGCTGCTGTGGTATATGGGCGAAGCGGAAGAAGTATATGGGGTATGGAAGAATTTGAACCATCCTTATATTGAAGTGGAGGATACGGCCGCAGCAATTGTGAAGTTTAAAAACGGCGGAATCGGCAACATCGTTGTCAGCAATAGTCAGAATCCGGCGCTCTATGGAAAAGTGCACATCTTTGGTGAGAATGGAGCTGGGATTGGGGTGCAGACGGACGGAGGCGCTATGTTTATCGCAGGCATTTCCGAGATTACAGAACCGCCTTACAATGACTTGTGGACAGTTCCCGGTGAAGCGGAGAATCTGGAAAGATGGAAACAGGAAGATTGTGATTTCTTTCAGAGCGTGGACTCCATGTATTATTATCACAGGCAGCAGATTGAAGAATTTCTGACAGCAGTACAAAACGGTACAAAACCGTTAGTGGATGCAAGAGACGGTCGCAGGACGGTCGAACTGTTTACCGCTATTTACCGCAGTACCAAGGAAAATGCTGTTATCAGGCTGCCGCTAAAATAGGAGGAAGAAGATGCTGGTATCTTACAATGAAGCATGTGCAAAGGACTGTTCCACTTTGGAAAAAGATCTGGAATTATGTGAAAAGGCCGGATTTGACTGTATCGAGATCCGTCTGGACATGCTGAAGGAGTATTTAAAGACACATACGCTGGCTGAGTTGGCCGTTTTTTTTAAGAACAGCCGTCTGCGCCCCCACGCGCTCAATGCCGTTTACCTGTATCCGGAGTTTCTGAGTGAACAGGATGATAAGGAAAAGCAGTCATCCCTGATGGATGAATTTTTGCTGGGGTGTGAGGCCTGTCAGGCCATCGGAAGCCGCTATATGATTATCGTTCCATTTCTTCAAAAAGATCCTGCAGGCGGCCCTTATGCAGGAAAAAAAGAGGATACCTTCCGTTCAAGTGTCAGGATTTTGAAGGAGCTGTCTGAGCGGGCTCAGGCATATGAGGTGAATCTGTGCTTTGAGATTGTGGGATTTGACCGCAGCAGCGTGCGGAGCATAAAAGAGGCGGATGAGATCGTAAAAGCGGTTGAAAGGGAAAACGTGGGATTTGTGCTGGATTCCTATAACCTCTATTTAAATGGAGGAAACAATGATTTCTCGGATATCCGGAAGATACAGCCTGAAAAGATTTTCGCCGTCCATTTGATGAGCGGCGATGACGTCCCGGCACAGGAACGGGGACAGGATAAACGCTGTTTCTGCGGCCAGGGAGCGGTGGATACGGATGGATTTTTAAAAGAATTAAAGGCCTGCGGCTATAACGGAATGGTTTCCGTGGAAACGTTCCGGCCGGAGTACTGGCAGAAGTCACCGGAATGGGTGATCGAGCAGGCGTATAAGACGACGTATGTTGCGCTGAAAAAGAATGGCTGCATATAAATACATACAAAGAAAAAGGGGGATATATTAATGGATGTAACACGTTTATTGATTGCACTTGCAGTTGGTATGGTTGTGCTGATTATTATGATCATGAAAACAAAGATTCACCCGGCTCTGGCTCTGGTTATCTCTGCTGCCGTTGTCGGAATTGTGGGAGGAGTGGACCTGGCTGCCATACCGGGGCTGATTACTTCCGGTTTTGGCAATACGCTTGCAGGTATTGGTCTGGTTATCGCATTTGGCTGTATGATGGGTCAGGTGATGGAAGAGTCCAATGCGGCCAAGGTAATGGCCCATACATTTATAAAAGCATTGAAGGGTAAAAATGAAGAGGTCGCTTTGGCGATCACCGGATTTTTAGTATCAATTCCTATCTTTGCAGATTCTGCATTGATTATTTTAGCTCCGCTGGTAAAATCCATTTCACGCGCTAAGAAAAAATCTCTGACAGGCTTAGGGCTGATCATGGCATGCGCGTTGAACATTACCCATGCATCCGTACCTCCTACACCGGGACCTTTGGCCGTAGTGGCCCAGTTCGGTGATACCATTGATCTGGGAACTTACATATTGTTCGGTTTGGTGATGGGAATTCCGTTGATGATCATCATCGCAATTACAGGCCGTATCGTGGGTCAGAAATGGTATAAGATCGTGGATGAAAACGGCGAAATCATCGATGTGAGCCCGGAACAGGCGAAAGAGTACGCCGAGTATTCATCCAAACCTACCACTCCTGAATTAGATCCGAATGAAACCTATCCGTCCGCATTTATGTCATTTGCCCCAATCCTGGTTCCGGTTGTTTTGATACTGCTCAGCACCGTCACCAGCATGGTGTATCAAGGGGAAGGAAACATGGTAACAGAGCTGATCGCTTTCTTCGGAAGCCCGGTCATCGCTATTTCTATCGCTTTGCTGGTTGCAATTTACGGTTTGGCCGGTCATAAGTCACGGAAAGAGGTGCAGGATTGTCTGGAACGAGGAATCAGAAGCTGCGGTACGGTAATTTTAATCACCGGCGCCGGCGGAGCCTTTGGAAACATCATTAAATCCAGCGGAATTGGAGACGTTATTGCTCAAAGCCTGACCAATATGAATATGCCGGTTCTTCTGCTTCCTTTCTTAATGGCAGCGATTTTAAAACTGGTTTTAGGAAGCGGTACGGTTGCCATGACCACTACGGCTACGATCTGTGCTCCGATCCTCATGCAGGTTCCGGGCGCCAATATGATGTTCTGCGCCTATGCGGCATGTATCGGTTCCCAGGTATTTTCACTGCATAACGACAGCTTTTTCTGGGTGCTCACCCGTACCTTTAAGCTGGATAAGCTGGATGTCCAGATTTTTGGATATGAAGGGATGCAGTTTATATGGTCCTGCAGCGGATTTGTTCTGCTGAGCATTGTAAATATGGTATTTTAGTGCCTGATTAACGAAGGGAGTTTACAGATATGAGATTCGGATGTTGTGGAAATTTAGTGGCTTCAGGCCCGGATAAGACTGGGATAGAAATTGTGGAGCGCATCGCCCAATACGGATATGACTATATAGAGCTGCCGCTGGCGGAAATGATGGATTTGTCCGATGGGGAATTTGAGGCTTTGAGAAAAAGAGTGGATGCTTCGGGCATAAAATGTGAGGTCTGCAATAACTTTTTCCCGGCCAAAATCCGGTTGACCGGACCGGAAGTCAATATGGAGCTGATTAAAGCTTATATTAAGGATTCCCTGTCGAGAGCCAAGGAATTAGGGGTTGGCACTGTGGTTTTTGGCAGCGGAACTGCAAAAAACGTGCCGGAAGGATTTTCACATGAAACGGCGTACCGCCAGGTGGCCGAGATATCAAAAGAGATAGTTCCTGTGGCAAAAGCCAATGGGATCACGATTGTAATCGAGCCGATCCGCAAGCCGGAATGCAACATCATCAATACATTTGAAGAGGGCGTTGCGCTGGCAAAGGAAGTGGACGATGAAACCATGATGGTGCTGATCGATTATTATCATATGACATGGGAGAAGGAAAGCCCCAAGATACTGCGTAAATATGGAAAAGAGTATTTGCGCCACGTTCATTTTGCTTATCCTAATATCCCCAGCGAGATCGGACGGCTTTATCCTTCTGATATGGAGGAATGGGATTATAAAGAGTTTATCGGGATTCTTAAAGAAATTGGCTATGACGGCCGTGTGAGCATAGAAGCCGGCGTCACAGATTTTGATACTCAGGCGAAACAGGCGATCCAATTTTTACGCAGTAATTTTTAGTTGAGGAAAGGCGGTGGTTTCTTTGCAGGAAAAGGAGATAAAATGGCTGGCAGGAGAACAAAGGTTGTTAAAAGCAGGATATGGGTGCGTTATCGCCATGTATATCTTCAGCATCCTGATGCTGTTAAAGGATATCCGGATTTCGGTTATACTGGTCAATATCACAACCGTGTTCTATTTCGTTGTGATGCGAGGGCTTGACAAAAAGTATAATCGGGATTTTGCAGGAATCAGTATGAAAATACTCTGCGAAAAACAGATGGATGAAGTGACCGTATCCCGCAAAGGAACCATCACCAGCAGTTATCTTTCTGAGAAAGGCTTATTTCCAATCCGTACCGAAGGCGGAGGAGCTGCCTGCGGTCTGGCAGTTGTCGGAAAAAGAGGCGGGCTGAAGACAGAGCTGTGCGATATGACCGTCTGCTATAACCGGGATGATTCCACGAATAAGCGGAAAGTCGGTATTATGACCGGGGTATGGATGGAGCTGGAGAAGAAGGAGGATACGGATAAACGGCTGGTCTTAATACATAAGGATGCGTTTGAATCCCATATCAGCCCGTCTTTTTATGAGCGGCAGGGTCTGAGCCGTATTCTTCGTCCAAATTGCAGACTGGGAAATGATTATTGCCTGTTTGCGGATGCTGGGACAAAAGAATCGGAGGCAGAGGCATTTGTGAGGAAATGCAGAAAGCTTATGGATAGGACAGAAAAGGAAGAATGCAGGCTGATGATCCAGGATACCGGAAAATCCATATGCATTTTTCTGGAAAATAAAAACTTGATAATTGACACGCCCATAAGGGGGAAATTGACAGAGAGCATGGTTTTATGGGACCGCATACCGGAGCTCAGTATGGCTTTGCAGTTTTTGTAAAGACTGGTTTGTAGGAAAACAAAGAATATGATATGATAATGGAGGGAGCTGATTATTCAGCTTCCTCCACTATTTTTTCAAGAACGTTGATCAGATCATAGATGGTATTGATCTGGACATTACGGCTTAAAATTTCATTTTTTAAATCAATGGAAAGCGTCTCAAATTTGGCCTGTACGGCCGGTGCGATATAGGACATGGTGAACCCTCCTTCTATTATAGGTTTCTTGAGTTGCCGGATTGAGGCATTTCATTGGGAATCGGATTTGTTGCGGTTTGTTCATAGTGAGTCGTATCGATTTCGGGACCGGTTTCATTTCCGCGAGGGGAATCCTGTTTGGAAGGCTGGGGTGTCCGCGTTTTTCTGTGGCACATGAGATCATCTCCTTTCTTTTAATAGTTTCTTCCATTTGGAAAAATTTATGTTAGAAGATAATGTTAATTTAAATTTAAAGAGGTAAATTATGATAGAATATCAGCTGATCAGAAGTAGCCGCAAAACTCTGGCCATTCAGATAACCGGAGAAGGCCAGGTGATCGTCCGCGCGCCCATGCGGTGCAGCAGACAGAGAATAGAAGGGTTTATCAGAGAAAAGGAAGACTGGATCGTCAGAAAGACGGAAGAGGTGAAAGAACGGCAGAGAGAGCGCAGGACAGAACCTGGGCTGTCGTTTACGGAAGAAGAAAAGAGCCGATATATCGAGGAAGCCAGAACTGTCTTTAATAGGAAAGTAAAGGATTATGCGGAAAAGATGGGGGTTACATATGGAAGGATCACGATCCGCGAGCAAAAGACCAGATGGGGAAGCTGCAGCGGAAAGGGGAATTTAAACTTTAACTGGAGGCTGATTCTCATGCCGGAACCGGTTCTGGACTACGTGGTGGTGCATGAGCTGGCACACAGGAAAGAGATGAACCATTCCTCCCGTTTTTATATGGAAGTGGAGCGGGTGATGCCGGAATACAGAGAGTACCAAGCCTGGCTGAGAAAAAACGGCGGGCGGTATATAAAAAGGTAAATTTGGGGATATTTATCATAGCAGGGTATATCAGGCTCAAAGTTACAATTCACGGCCCAGAGGATCTCTGCCGTCCGGTCCGGCTCCGGCGGGTTATACGGCCTTTCCAGTTCCGGTTTCGGACTTAAGCACTTCTAAACGTGCAGGATTTTTCTAAAAACCAAGGGAAATGTCCAAACTCGCTAACGCTCAAACAGGTGGACATTTCCCTTGAACGAAAAATTCTGCGCGTTAAGAAGTGCTAATGTCCTGCAAAGTCACAGGAAAGGCCGTATAACCCGCCGGAGCCGGACCGGACGGCAGAGATCCTCTGGGCCGTGAATTGTAGCGGCTCAAAACCCTGAAATATGGCAAAAGGATGTATGAGATCAATGATAGAAGAACATGCTATGATACAATTTTTAAAACGGTTCGACCAATATCCCTTTTTGGTGAAATTGAGAGGAAAAGAATACCGGATTGGAGAGGGTAACCCGGTTTTTACCGTAAATGTAAAAAAGCCGGTTCCTCTTATGGCGTTGAAAAACAGCACTTCCCTGGCGTTAGGAGAGGCGTACATGGACGGCGCTCTGGATATCGAGGGGGATTTATATGGAGCTCTGGATTATTTTTTAAGCCAGATGGGAAAATTTTCGAAAAATGAAACAGCACTTAAAAAGCTGCTCCATACCCCGGTTACAAAAAAGTGCCAGAAGGAAGAAGTGTGTTCCCATTACGATATCGGCAATGAGTTTTATAAGCTCTGGCTGGACGATACGATGAATTATTCCTGCGGCTATTTTTCGAAAGATGAGGATACTTTATATGAAGCCCAGGTCAATAAAACGGATTATATTTTGAAAAAACTCTATCTCAAGGAAGGTATGAAGCTTTTGGACGTGGGCTGCGGCTGGGGATTCCTTTTAATTGAAGCGGCCAAAAAATATAAGATTAAAGGGGTGGGAATCACCCTGAGTGAAGAACAATATAAAGGATTTCAAAAGAGAATCGAACAAGAGGGGCTGCAGGACTATCTGACTGTGAAACTGATGGATTACCGCGATTTAAAACATTATAAAACCCAGTTCGACCGGGTGGTCAGCGTAGGTATGGTAGAACATGTGGGAAGAGAGAATTACCAGGAATTTGTGGACTGTGTAAACCATGTGCTGAAGCCGGGCGGTTTGTTCCTCCTTCATTTTATCAGCGGATTAAAAGAACATCCGGGCGATCCGTGGATTAAAAAATACATCTTTCCGGGCGGCGTGATTCCAAGCCTCAGGGAACTGGTGGCGGGAATGGCTGAAGACCAGTTTCATACGCTGGATGTGGAAGATTTAAGGCTTCATTATAATAAGACGCTTCTTTGCTGGGAAAAGAATTTTAAAGACCATAAAGAAGAGGTGAAACAGATGTTTGACGACCGCTTTGTGCGCATGTGGGAGCTCTATCTCTGTTCCTGCGCCGCCGCATTTAAAAATGGAGTGGTGGATCTGCATCAGATTCTGGCGTCAAAGGGAATCTGCAATGAACTGCCCATGGTCCGCTGGTATTAATCGGCAGACACAACTTTGAACCGCAGCTGAGAATCTAACATTCTGAACGAGTGTCTCCGCAAAAATGCTCCGGCATGAAAGGGATAAAATGGATTATAGAAAACCGCTGTACCGCTTTAAGGAAGTATATAACCATAAGGATACGGATGATATCTTTTTAGAGGCAGTAAAAGGCAATGTGGAGTTTCACAGAAAACATTGCAGGCCTTATGATGAAATATTGAAAAAACAGGGTTTTTATACGGAACAGATGAAACAGGCGGGAGACCTGCACCTTCTCCCCTGTCTTCCCACCCTGTATTTTAAACGCCACGATCTGCGCTCCATGGAAGAGTGGAAGATGGTGATTAAAGCGACTTCTTCAGGAACCGGAGGAAAGAAGAGCCGTCTTGGATTTGAACTCAAGGGGCTTAGGTATGCCGGGGAAATGACGTACCGCATGGGGCGTTTTCACGGCCTGTTTTCCAAAAGACCGGCCAATTATCTGATTCTGGGATACGAGCCCCATAAGAGCAATCATACGGTGATAAGCAAGACCCAAAGGGCTTCCATGCTTTTTGCACCGCCTTTGACCTGTGAATATGCGCTGCGGTACGAAAAAGAAGGTTATAAGCTGAATCTGCCGGGTATGAAACGGGCTTTAAAAGCTTATGCAGCCCAGTCCCATCCGGTCCGCATCATCGGTTTTCCGTCTTATCTGTACTTTTTATTGAAAGAGCTGCAGGCAGACGGAATCTCTTTAAAGCTCCCTGCGGATTCCATGATTCTTATGGGTGGCGGATGGAAACAGCACTATAAAGAACAGGTGGAAAAACAGGAGCTGTATGATCTGGTCCGGGCAGTGCTCGGGATCGGGGAGGAAAACTGCCGGGAATTTTTCGGGGCGGCGGAACATCCGGCTTTGTACTGTGACTGCAAAAACCATCATTTCCATGTGCCTTCTTACAGCAGAGTGATCATCCGGGATGTGGACACGCTAAAACCTCTGGATTATGGACAGACCGGTCTGGTCAATCTGATTTCGCCCATGATGGAAAGCGTTCCTGTGGTCAGCGTAATAACGGATGATCTTGGGATTTTACATAGGGGAAATGAGTGCGGATGCGGAATCGGAACCCCTTACTTTGAGATTATCGGAAGGTCCGGGATTACCGATATAAAGACATGTGCGGCAGGAGCCGGACAACTGATAAAAGAGCGGCAGGAGGTATAGGCGATGAGATGGAGCGATTTGAAACAGGCGGTTCTTTCCGCTTTGGAGCGCCCGTATCTCGACAGGGAACTGGTGATCGACGCATGTGACCGCCTCTCAGGACAGATGCTTTCGGGTGCTTACGAAGAGATGGTTCGGAAGATGGAAACCATAATTCCCGATTTGCCTTCAAAACTGATACAGGCGGCCCGGATGCTCAGCCGTGAGGCGTTGGAAGAAAAAGTACAGTGCGAGCTGGGATCACTCCCAAACGATAAAGTGGTTCCTCTCGGGGTTCTTCTCCATATCGGAGCATCCAATCTGGACGGCCTGGCTGCTTACAGCGTGGTGGAAGGTCTTTTGGCAGGCAATGTCAACCTTCTTAAATTGCCGGGAGAGGACGAGGGAATCAACACATTTTTGTTGGGCGAATTAGTTAAAATACAGCCGGTTCTAAAAAATTACATCTATGTGTTCCGCATTCCATCCACGGATACAAGGCGTTTGAAAAAAATGATGGATCTGTCGGACGGAATCTGTGTCTGGGGCGGAGAAGAGGCGGTTATAGGGATCCGGAAACTGGCAGGAGCCAATGTAAGGCTGATTGAATGGGGCCATAAAATCAGTTTTTCCTATGTTGCGGCAGACGGATATCAGGATGAGGCGCTTCGCGGACTGGCTGAAAATATAATCGGGACAAAACAGCTGTTATGCAGTTCCTGCCAGGGTATATTTTTGGATACTGAGAGCATGGAGGAGGCGGAAGCATTTTGCGCCGTGTTCCTTCCTATATTGGAAGCGGCATTTTTTAAAATGTGTCCGGGAGAAACAGGGCTTCGCGCCTGTCATACCCTTGAACTGTACAGCAGAGAACTGGAAATGGATCAAAACATACATAAGATCTATAAGGGAAAAGGGGTGAGCGTCACTCTGTGCACCGACGATTCCCTGGAACTGTCGGATGTTTTGGAGAACTGCTGGGTCAAACTGCTGCCCAGAGGGCGGATTGTGGAAAAACTGAGGAGTAAGAAGGGGTTTTTACAGACTGCCAGTCTGGTGTGCAGGCCTGAGGACAGGAAAGAGCTCACAGCCCTGCTCATTCGCGCGGGTGTGGTGAGGATCAGGCCGGGAGAGGAGCCGGATGCATTTTACCCGGGACAGTCTCATGACGGGGAATACCCGCTGATGAGATATTCAAGGATCATTGATATGTGAAATGTTGTCTGATATAATGGAAAGCGACAAATGATAATTTTAGGAGGATAACACGATGACTTACGAGGAAGTATGGGAAGAGGCCAAAACCTGTCTTGGAAAATACTGCAAAGGATGTGCGGTGTGCAATGGCCGGGTCTGCAAAAATCAGATTCCGGGCCCGGGCGCAAAAGGGGTAGGAGATACGGCGATCCGCAATTATGATAAATGGAAAGAGATCCGGGTAAATATGGACACATTGTGCGAAAACAAACCTGTGGACACTTCTCTGGAACTTTTCGGTAAAACTTTTAAATATCCGTTTTTTGCCGGCCCGGTAGGTGCCGTCAATCTGCATTACGGGGAAAAATACAATGACGCTACCTATAATAATGTGCTCGTATCCGCCTGCGCAAAAGCGGGAATCGCAGCTTTCACAGGAGACGGAACAAATCCTGACGTTATGACAGCCGCTACGAAAGCCATTTCCTCGGCAGGAGGCATCGGCGTGCCTACAATTAAACCGTGGAACATGGATACGATCAAGGAAAAACTGGCCCAGGTTCACCAATCAGGAGCATTTGCGGCGGCTATGGATGTGGACGCGGCCGGCCTTCCATTCCTGAAAAATATGACCCCTCCGGCGGGCGGCAAATCAACCGAAGAATTGAAAGCGATCGCTGAAGCGGCCGGAATCCCATTCATCGTAAAAGGCATCATGACAGTAAAGGGAGCCTTAAAAGCCAAAGAAGCGGGGGCAGCAGCCATCGTAGTTTCCAATCACGGCGGCCGGGTTCTTGACCAGTGCCCTGCCACGGCAGAAGTCTTAGAAGAAATCGTAAAAGCCGTAGGAGGCTCCATGAAGATTCTGGTAGACGGCGGTATCCGCTGCGGCACCGATATCTTTAAAGCCCTGGCCTTAGGAGCAGACGGCGTATTGATCTGCCGGCCATTCGTAACAGCAGTTTACGGCGGCGCAGAAGAAGGCGTTGAGCTTTACATAAAAAAACTGGCGGCAGAATTGGAAGATACAATGGGCATGTGTGGCGCCCACTCCTTATCCGAGATTACGAGAGATATGATTCGAATCTGACAGAACGCAGTTCATTCCTTCCCGGCTGGAGCAGCGGCCCCATAGCTAATGGCTGCAGCTCCAACCGGGCTGGGATTCCCGAGACATAACCTGAGGGTATAATATGTATTCCTTTTATTCAGTTGACAAATAGTACCAACATTGCTATCATTAAATGTACTATATGGAAGGTGGAGATACGATGGATAGAATTGTATTATCGTTGTTAGTAGACAATACATCAGGGGTTTTGAGCCGTGTGGCAGGTTTGTTCAGCCGCCGCGGCTATAATATTGAAAGCCTGACGGTTGGAGTGACCGCCGATGAGAGGTATTCCCGTATGACAGTTGTATCGACCGGGGATCAGGAGATTTTGGAACAGATTGAAAAGCAGCTTCGCAAGCTGGAGGATGTCAGGGATATCAAAGAATTGAAGCCGGGCCATTCGGTATACCGTGAACTGATTATGGTAAAGGTTCGGGCCAATGCCAGCGAGAGACAGGCGGTCAGCGCGATTTCCGATATTTTCCGCGCGACGATCGTGGATGTGGGAAAAGAGTCTCTTACAGTCATGCTTACAGGCGATCAGTCTAAACTGGATGCTTTGATTAATCTGCTTGAGGATTATGAGATTCTGGAACTTGCAAGAACCGGTCTGACCGGACTTTCAAGAGGCGCAGATGACGTCAGATATCTGCCGTAATTTATGTAGGCTAGAGGCGTAAGTGAGAGACGGACTGAGGGTCGTAAGGCACGTGAGCCTTTAACAAATAAAATGTATCAATACATATTCTGAGGAGGAAATAAAATGGCAAAGATTTATTACCAGGAAGATTGCAACTTATCCTTACTGGAAGGAAAGACCATCGCTGTAATCGGTTACGGCAGCCAGGGTCATGCTCATGCATTGAATGCAAAAGAGTCCGGATGCAATGTTATCATCGGTCTTTATGAAGGAAGCAAATCATGGGCAAAAGCTGAAAAGGCAGGATTTGAAGTTTATACCGCAGCAGAAGCTGCTAAGAAAGCTGATATTATCATGGTTCTTATCAACGATGAGAAACAGGCTAAGATGTACAAAGAGTCCATCGAACCGAATCTGGAAGAAGGCAACATGTTAATGTTCGCTCACGGATTTGCAATTCACTTCGGACAGATCGTTCCCCCTAAGGGAGTTGACGTATCCATGATCGCTCCAAAGGGACCTGGACATACAGTAAGAAGCCAGTACATAGAAGGAAAAGGCGTTCCTTGTCTGATCGCTGTACATCAGGATGCTACAGGAAAAGCTTATGACCTTGCACTTGCATATGCACTTGCAATCGGCGGCGCAAGAGCAGGCGTTCTTCAGACAACCTTCAGAGAAGAGACAGAGACCGACTTATTTGGTGAGCAGGCTGTTCTTTGCGGCGGCGTAACAGCTCTGATGAAAGCCGGTTTTGAAACATTGGTTGAAGCAGGATATGAGCCTGAGAGCGCATATTTTGAGTGTATTCACGAGATGAAGCTGATCGTAGACCTGATCTTCGAAAGCGGATTTGCAGGAATGAGATATTCTATCTCCAATACAGCAGAGTACGGCGATTATATCACCGGACCTAAGATCGTAACAGACGAGACAAAGAAGACCATGAAGAAGATCTTATCCGATATTCAGGATGGTACATTTGCTAAGAACTGGTTATTAGAGAACCAGGTTAACTGCCCGAACTTTAACGCTATGAGAAGAAGAGAAGCTGCTCATCAGTTAGAGGCGACAGGATCTGAACTTCGTAAGCTGTACAGCTGGAACGACGGAAACAAACTGATCGATAACTAAACAATTAAAAAAATGCCCTCTCCTGAGGCTGATAGCCGGGGGAGGGTATTTTTTTGACCTTTGGGGTTTGGCTAAGAAACGCCGGAAAGAAGGGGGAACCTGGGCGGGCGGCGGAAAATGGAAAAAGATAGGGGATTCGGGTTTCGCCTCTAAGTGATACTAGGACGCCAAGAGCGGAAAAAGGCAGCGCGGCGCCGTTCGCGATGAACTCCTGATGACTTCATCGCTCAGTGGCACCTCAAATACTGATTCGGAATTCAGTATTTGTCTGCCTTTTTTCGCTCTTGCCGACCAAGTATCACTAAGGGGCTGCACACGATCCCCTATCTTTTTCCATTTTCCGCCGCCCGCCCAGGTTCCCCCTTCTTTCCGGCTGTTGCTTGGCTGGCTGAAGGTTAAAAAATTTACATCAAGGGTGAAGGCATTTTTGGAAAAGCCTTGAGGATTTAATGTAAAGGGTGAAGGCATTTCAGGAAAAGCCTTGAGGATTTAATGTAAAGGGTGAAGGCATTTTCGAAAATGCCTTGACGTTTGATGTAAATTTGTAGTTCTGCGCAAATACCAACTTCGACGATTAAGGGATATCTTACAAAGATTTAACATTAAAAGAGAAGCGTGATTGATCAGAAACGTTTACAATAGAGGCATGAATAAAGATAAAAAACTGTAGAGTTTCTACGAAAAATAGGAGTGACAAGAAGAATGAATTATTCAATGCGGTTTAAGATACAGAGTGTCTATGCGAAGCTGCGGCCGTCTGAAAAATTGGTGGCGGATTTTTTATTGCTTCATATGGAAGAAGCGGAGGAATATTCGCTGGTGCGGTTGTGCGGGGAGGCGGGAGTGAGTCAGCCTACGGTGATTAGGTTTTGTAAGGCGTTGTCTTATGACGGGTATAGGGACTTCAGGGAGGAGCTGCTGAAAGAGAATGCCCAGAGGAAGACGGTGGGAGAAATGGAAGTTCATCCTCTGTTTGGGCTTCGGATTTCGGAAGGGGACAGGCTGGAAGAGGTACCGAAAAAGGCTGTGCTGTCCGCCATGGAACTGATGGAAAAGTCTTTAAAATACATATCTGCAAGCGATTTGGAGAAAACGGTGAAAACGGTTAAAAATGCCCGCGTAATCGATATTTACGGGGTGGAAAATTCCAATACGGCGTGCTTTGATCTGCTGAATAAATTATTGTATCTGGGGCTGAACGCGCGGTTTTTCTCGGACAGCTATCTTCAGCATATCTGCGCGGGTCATTTAACCAGGGAAGATACGGCGATCGCCATATCCTATAAAGGGCGTTCCAGGCAGACAGTGGAATCTCTGCGGCTGGCAAAGGAGAGCGGGGCCATAACCATTGCGATTACCAGTGACAGAAACAGTCCCATTCTCGCATATGCGGATA
Source organism: Clostridium sp. chh4-2 (assembly GCF_002899675.1). GTDB lineage: Bacteria > Bacillota > Clostridia > Lachnospirales > Lachnospiraceae > CHH4-2. The sequence goes on from NZ_PKUU01000018.1 coordinate 45,140, forward strand.
TTCCCATCTGTTTGGGTGAGGAGCCTTCGGAGGTTTATGGAAATGCTATCTTTTCAAGGACAACTCAGGTGGCCTTTGTGGATATGCTGTATGTGGGACTGATTCTCAGCGATTACAAATATTTTATAAAGAAGCTGGACATCAGCAGTAAGCTGGTGGAAGGAAAAGAGCTTTGATAGAAGCCGTGGCTTTTGTAGAAAATCTACAAAAAAGCTGCGGCTTTTTACATTCCCTTAACAAAAGCTTTAACTGTATTTTGTTGTTTTCCGGGAATGAAAATTGGTAAAATGTGAGCGAATCAGGAAACAATTCAAAAAAGAAAGCATGTATGAGGAAAAAGGAGATAAAACTATGCTGGAATTAAGAAAAATAAAGAAGTCTTACGACAATGTCACCATATTGGATGAAATCAGCCTGAATATACCGGACGGCCAGATCGTCTCAGTCTTAGGCCCTTCCGGGAGCGGAAAGACCACTTTACTCAATGTAATTCTGGGAATCACACAGCTAGACGGCGGACAGGTGATTTTCGACGGGAACGATGTGAGCAGTCTTCCTGCGGAACAGAGGGAGTTTAACATTGTATTTCAGGATTATGCGCTCTTTCCTAATTTAAACGCTTATAAAAATATTACATACGGACTGAAAAATAAACCGGGCATTTCCACGGAAGAAGAGGTGAAAGAATTGATTGAGCTGTTGGGATTGTCGGATCATCTGAATAAGAGAATCGACCAGCTGTCCGGCGGGCAGAAACAGCGTGTGGCGCTGGCCAGAACCCTTGTGATGAAGCCAAAGCTGCTTTTGCTGGACGAACCGCTCAGCGCGCTGGACGGCGTGATTAAAGAGTCCATAAAGGACAGAATTAAAACAATAGCCAGGAAATACAATCTGACTACGGTGATCGTTACCCACGACCCGGAAGAAGCGCTGACACTGTCGGACCAGGTACTGATCTTAAATCAGGGCAGGATATCCCAGTATTCCACTCCAAAGGAGATTATTAATCATCCAAGCAATAACTTTGTTAGAAACTTTATTTTAAATCAGCTGGAAATCAAGAGAAATAATATTTACAGCCTGTTTGGTGAGTGCTATGCATAGGAAAGCAGTTGAAATAAAAACGATCTTTCTGTTGATCCTGATTCTGTTCGCAGTATTTTTGGGATATCCGCTGCTCAGGGTTCTGGTCAAATCACTGGAAACCTCCGGGGGATTGGGCGTTGCTCATTATATGGAAATGTGGGGGAGCAGAGGGTTTTTACAGTCGTTAGGGAATAGTTTTTTAATAGCGGAAATCAGCTCGTTAATCACCACATTGCTGGCCTTTTTTATGGCTTATACCATCAATCAGACCAATGTGAGCCCGGTGATTAAAAAGATGATATCGCTGGCTGCGGCCCTGCCCATGCTGCTTCCCACCATCACCTACGGATTTGCCATCATCTATTCCTTTGGAAAGCAAGGGCTTATCACAAAACTGCTGGGACGACAGTTCTTTGAGATTTATGGGTTTAACGGTCTGCTGATCGGTTATGTGATTTACACCATTCCGGTGGCATTTCTTCTGATCAATAATACATTCCGTTATATTGATAAAAAATTTATCGTGGTTTCCAGAATCATGGGTGACAGCCCGGCGAAAACCTTCTGGATCACCATTGTCCGGCCTTTGCTTGGGACGCTGGCTGCGGCATTTGTGCAGACCTTCTTTTTAAGCTTTACGGATTACGGAATCCCGGCCGCCGTGGGCGGAGAGTTTCATGTGGTGGCAACCACGCTTTACAATGAAATGCTGGGTGCCATTCCCAACTTTCAAAATGGCGCCGTGGTTGCCGTAACCATGCTGGCTCCGTCGACGGTGAGCATTCTCATTCTCAACTATCTGGAACGGTACAACATCCGGTATACGAAGATTTCAGAGATTGAGATTAAGAAGAATGCGGTCCGGGATCTGGTGTTTGGAGCGGTCTCCCTGGCAGTCTGCGGATGTGTACTATCCATATTTGCGGTTATATTTATCATTCCGTTTATAAAAGGCTGGCCTTATGATATGGCCTTCAGTTTTAATAAGTTTTTGGAAACCATGGAGGGCTCCAACCTGACTATGGTCTATAAAAATTCCATTGTGGTGGCGGTTCTGACCGCCTGCTTAGGAACAATCACCGCCTATGGAGCTGCTTTGGTGACAGGAAGAAGCAGTATGCCTGCCCGGGTGAAAGCGGTCGTTGACAGCATTGCACTCATCACCAATACGATTCCCGGGATGGTGTTGGGCATCGCGTTTTTGTTCGCATTTTCCAGGACGCCGCTTCACAATACATTTATGATTCTGATCGTCTGCAATGTGGTTCACTTTTTTTCAACGCCTTATCTCATGATGAAGGGATCGCTGGAAAAGATGAACAGTTCATGGGAAATGACGGCCATGCTGATGGGGGATAACTGGTTTAAAACGATTGTCCGCGTGGTGACGCCCAATGCGGGGCCCACCATTTTAGAAGTGTTTGGTTATTATTTCATCAATGCAATGGTCACTATCAGCGCGGTTATTTTCATAGCCGGAGCGAGAACGATGGTTATCACCACGAAAATAAAAGAACTGCAGCATTTTGCTAAATTCGATGAAATCTTCGTGCTGTCCCTGTTGATTTTAGCCACGAATCTGGCGGCAAAAGGGGTTTTAAAGGCGATACCGGCATTAATTCAAAAAAGGGAAGAAAATCAGAAGACCGCTGCGGCGGCAAATGGAGGAGCAGCTTTATGAAAAAGACAATGAAACGTGCATTATCAATCTTACTAGCATCAACCATGGCTTTTGGCGCAATGGGATGCAGCAAAAAGCAGGAACAGGTGGTTATCTATTCCAATGCGGATGACGAAGCGGTGGATGCCATGAAAAAGGCATTGGACGAGAACGGCTATAAAGACAAATACATTTTCCAGACTTTTGGCACTTCGGAGCTGGGCGGTAAGATTCTGGCTGAGGGAAATAATCTGGAAGCGGATATGATTACCATGAGTTCTTACTATATAGACAGCGCCCAGTCACAAAATCAGATGTTTTTGGATTTGACGTTTGACCATAAGACCCTCGGCGAATATCCGTCTTTTTACACCCCGATTACCGCTCAGGAGGGGGCAATTATTGTGAATACGGAATTGATAAAGTCTGAAAATCTTCCTATGCCGGCCTGCATCAAGGACTTGGCAGACCCCGTTTACGAAGGCATGATTTCCGTAACCGATATCTCCAGTTCTTCTACTGCATGGCTGTTGATTCAGGCTGTCATCAGCGCTTATGGGGAAGAGGAAGGGAAGCAGGTGCTGTCTCAGATCTTTAAAAATGCAGGCCCCCACATAGAAAGTTCCGGCTCCGGCCCGATCAAAAAGGTGAGAGCAGGAGAAGTGGCCGTCGGCTTCGGGCTGAGACACCAGGCTGCGGCGGATAAGGCTTCCGGCCTTCCCATTGATTTTGTAGATCCCAGGGAAGGAAACTTTTCTTTGACCGAATCGATTGCTGTAATTGATAAAAAGGATAAAACCAATCCGTTGGCAATGGAGATGGCCCAGTGCATCATTCAAAAGGGCAGAACCGATCTTTTAAAAACATACCCTCTTCCCGTTTATGAAGGGGAGACTGCCGACGATTCGGCCAAATCCGCTTATCCGAAAGTATTTCCGGAACCTCTGACCGTAGATCTGTTGAAAAAGCATACTGATTTTTCAAACAGCTGCAAATAAAAAGAACAGGAGAATAAATGAACATGAACCATTACAAATTATTAACCCCGGGACCTCTCACAACAACGGATACCGTAAAGCAGGAGATGATGGTGGATCACTGCACCTGGGATGATGAATACAAATGCATCACGCAGAAAATAAGAAAGGAGCTTCTTGACCTTGCTCATGTCACAGAACCGGAGTACACTGCGGTGCTGATGCAGGGAAGCGGAACCTTTGGCGTGGAATCCGTAATATCCAGCGTGGTGGGAGAAGATGATAAGATATTGATTGCAGCCAACGGCGCCTATGGTGAACGAATCGTGGACATGGCAAAATACCATAAAATTGCGTATATCCAGTATGAAGTCCCCTACAATGAGATCCCGGATGCAGAGAAAATTGAGGAATACCTAAACAATGATCCGTCCATCACCCATGTGGCCATCGTTCACAGCGAGACCACATCCGGTATCTTAAACGATATAGAATCCGTGGGAAAGGTATGTAAAAACCATGGAGTCACCTATATAGTGGACGGGATGAGCAGCTTTGGCGGAGTGGATATTCCGGTAAAAGACTGGGGAATCGATTTTATCATCAGCAGTTCCAACAAATGCATCCAGGGAGTTCCCGGCTTCAGCTTCATCATCGCCGGCCGCGAAAAATTAGAATCCTGCAAAGGCAGGGCCAGAAGCCTGTCTCTGGATCTTTACGACCAGTGGAAAGGGATGGAAAAAGACGGGAAATGGAGATTTACATCGCCAACCCATGTGGTTCTGGCCTTTTCCAAGGCATTGGAAGAACTGAGAGAAGAAGGTGGAATCCCGGCCCGCCATGCCAGATACAGCCACAACAACCGGCTGCTGATCGAAAAGATGGCAGAACTTGGCATCCGTTCCTATATAGACGAGAAATACCAGTCCCCGATCATCACCACCTTTTTATATCCGGAACAGGGCTTTTCCTTTGATAAAATGTACCGTTACATAAAAGAACGGGGCTATGCCATCTATCCGGGAAAGCTGACCGAGATGGACACGTTCCGAATCGGAAACATCGGTGAAATTTACGAGGAAGACATTATAAAATTATCCGAAATATTCAAAGACTTTTTTGAGGAGGCAGCACATGAAGCATAAAATAGAAGCGGTAATACTGGATTGGGCAGGGACTGCAGTGGATTACGGATGCTTTGCACCGGTACAGGCATTTGTGGAAATATTCAAAGGATGCGGCTTAAACCCAACCATTGAAGAAATCAGAAAACCCATGGGCATGCTGAAACGGGATCACATCAGAACCGTCCTTTCCATGGAAACCATCAGACTTCAGTTTAAAGAACTGTACGGACGTGATTTTACGGAAAACGACGTAGACCGCATGAACAGGGATTTTGAAAAAAGTCTTCTGGCAATCCTGCATAATTACACAACTCCAAAACCGCACGTTCTGGAAACCGTGGAAGCCCTACGGAAAAAGAAGATCAAAATAGGTTCGACCACAGGTTATACGGATGAAATGATGTCCATCGTCACCCAAGGCGCAAAATCCCGGGGATACCAGCCGGATATCTGGTTCAGCCCTAATTCAGTAGGAAATATGGGCCGTCCATATCCCTATATGATATTCAAAAACATGGAAACCCTGAAAATTACCTGTGTACAAAACGTGATGAAGATAGGAGACACCGTATCCGACATATTGGAAGGCAAAAACGCCGGAGCGGTCACAGTGGGCGTTCTGGAAGGAAGCTCCGAAATCGGCCTTTTAGAATCCGAGTATGAGCAGCTTACGGACGAAGAGAAAAACGCATTGAAGAATAGGGCGGCCGCAAGATACCGGGAAGCCGGTGCGGATTATGTGGTTGATAATCTGAGCGGCGTATTGGAACTGATACAGTAAAATTTATCGACCGGTTATTTTGGACTGGGAGCGTTGGATTGGGAAGATTAATTTGGAAAGAATGGAAAAGGGCGGCAGGCCGATGGAAGAATGCAATCGTTTCTTCCGACGGTCTGCCGCCCTTCCTCTGCGTCCGTTCCGGTCTGTCTTTTAATAGAGAAATTCAATAAACGTATTAAGCGCGCTCGACTGTGAGCCCGGGTGAAATGCGAATCCGATGGTCCGCTTGCTGATCGGTGCGGAAAGCGGAATTTCCACCAAAATCCCTGCGTCTAATTCCCTCTGCACCAATTCTTTAATCACACATCCAACCCCCAGCCCGATTTTTGAAAATTCAATTAAAAGATCCATGGTGGTCACTTCCAAAAGCTGATTTGTCTGAATGTGATTGGCTTTTAAGTATTCGTCAATATGATGGCGCGTCATATTGGTGCGGTCTAAGAGCATGATATTGCCGGTCTGGAAGATATCTGCATCCGCCCCTTCCCTCAGGTACAGGTTGTTCAGATAGGTCTTTGTGGCCACGAAGATGTCTTCGATTTCCATCACCGATATAAAGGTCAGGTTCTTTTTTGCAGGCGGCTCTGCGATCAGCCCGATATCAATGTGCTGCTGCTCTAACAGAGCCAGCGTGTGCGCGGTGGACTGACATTCAATGGTGATTTTAATGTGCGGATAATTATCGATAAACCCCTTCAGATAAGGAAGGAGAATATAGCGGCATAAGGTGTTGCTGACGCCGATTCTGATATGGCCGATGTTGAATTCTTTGATCCGTTTCAGCTCATTTTCCGCCCGGGACAGGGAATCGAAGGCGGATTTGGCGTGCTCGAACAGTAGCTGTCCCTCGTCGGTCAGATGGACACCCCGGGAATTGCGGACAAAAAGGGATACATTTAAGCTGTCCTCCAGCTTGCTGATCGCTTTGCTGATCGCCGGCTGGCTGATGTACAGCTCTTTTGCAGCCTTTGAGATATTGCCGGCTCTGGCAACCTCATAAAATATTTTATACTGCGACAAATGCTGTTCCATATAACCTCCTATTATACTAAATATTCATATTATGTATTGTTATTATATCAGCGCTTGTGGTAGAATGTAAAGACAGAAATAGAAGAACATGATACACATATTAGGAGGAGTTATCTTATGTCTGGCGGAAACATTTTTAAATTTCATAACGATCTGGATACAGATCAGATTATTGGTTCCCAGTATCTGTTATTGCCAACGATTGAAGAGATGAAGGTACATACATTTGAGTCCCTGGACCCGGAATTTCCGAATAAAGTGAAGCCGGGGGATTTTGTGGTTGGAGGGGAGAACTTCGGCTGCGGTTCATCCAGGGAGCAGGCGCCCAGCGTGTTGAAAGCATTGGGGGTTGAGGCTGTGATTGCAAAGTCATTTGCCCGGATTTTTTATAGAAATGCCATTAATATCGGTCTTCCTGTGATCGTATGCAAGGAACTTCCGGATGAAGTGAAAACAGGAGACAGCATGGAATTGTCTCTGACCGAAGGAGTTGCCCGGGCCAATGGAAAAGAGTATTCCTGCACAAAACTTCCTGAGTATATGCAGAATATCTTAAACCAGGGCGGCTTGATCGCATCACTGAATAAGGAGGAAGTATAAACCATGGGAATGACAATTGCGGAAAAGATTATTGCGGCTGCTGCGGGAGTCGACAGCGTAAAGCCGGGAGATATTCATACAGTAACTTTAGACCGTCTGATGAGCAATGACGGAACCACGCATTTGACCGTTGATATGTACCATAACCAGTTAAAACATCCGCGCATTGCGGACACGAAGAAGCTGGTTTTCATCGTCGACCACAATGTGCCTGCGGATAACCCCAAGACGGCCGCGTCCCAGAAGAAGATGCGGGATTTTGCAAAAGAGCACAACATCGATTTCTGGGAGGGAAAAGGCGTGTGCCATCAGATCATGATGGAGCACTATGTCTGCCCGGGCGAGTTGATTTTCGGTGCGGACAGCCATACCTGTACATACGGGGCGCTGGGAGCGTTTGGAACCGGCGTGGGATGTACGGATTTCCTCTACGGCATGGTGACGGGCACTTCCTGGGTTCTGGTGCCGGAAACGGTGAAATTCAACCTGGTTGGAAAGCTGCCTGAAGGCGTGTATCCGAGAGATCTGATGCTGACCATTATCGGAGAGATCGGGGCCAACGGCTGCAATTATCAGGTGATGGAATTTACCGGAGAGGGAGCGAAAACATTAAGCGTCAATGACCGCATGGTGCTTTGTAATCTGGCGGTGGAAGCGGGAGCAAAGACTGGAATTTTCGAGGCGGATGAAGCGGCTATGGAATACTTAAAAGCCCATGGACGCCAGCCTAAGGCCGTTTATAAGAGCGATGAAGACGCGGTTTATGCTCGTGAATATACATTTGACCTTTCAAAGATCCGTCCGGTGGTGGCGCGCCCTGATTTTGTGGATGATGTGGTGCCTGCGGATGAAGTGCTGGGCGTGAAGATCGACGAAGCATTTTTAGGGTCCTGCAACAACGGAAGGATCGAGGAGCTCCGGGTGGGAGCGCAGATAATAAAAGGGAAAAAGGTGGCTGACAGCGTGCGCTTCTTAGTGGTGCCGGCTAGCCAGGACGTATACCGACAGGCATTGAGCGAAGGCCTGATTGATATATTCATGGAGGCAGGAGCCATTGTGATGAATCCCAACTGCAGCGTATGCTGGGGTAGCTGCCAGGGCGTCATCGGTGAAAATGAAGTGCTGATCAGCACGGGAACCCGTAATTTTAAGGGAAGAGCCGGACATCCAACTTCCAAGGTTTATCTGGGATCGGCGGCTACCGTTACGGCTTCCGCCATTGCCGGAAAGATAGCGACTGCAGAGTAGGGGAAAGGAATAGGGATATGGAAACATTTACAGGTAAAGTATGGGTGCTGGGAGACGATATCGATACGGATATTATCATTCCGACGGAATATCTGGCGCTCAAGACGATAGAGGATATGAAGCAGTATGGTTTCAGTCCCCTCCGCCCGGAATTGGCCGGACAGATTAAAGAGGGGGATATCATTGTTGCGGGCAAGAATTTCGGCTGCGGTTCGTCCAGAGAACAGGCTCCGGAGATCATCAAGGCCCTTGGAATTAAATGCGTGATCGCAAAATCATTTGCCAGGATCTTTTTCCGCAATTCCATTAATAACGGTTTGCTGCTGATCGAACAGCCGGATCTGTATGATGATATGACAGAGGGCGATACCATCGAGGTGACGGTCAATCAGCAGGTGGATTATAAGGGAAAACAGTATCCGATCGCTTCCCTCCCGCAGAATCTGGTGGATATCATCGAGGCAGGCGGGCTGGTGAAGGCCATGAGAAAGCTGAACGGGCTGGATTAAGGAGATTAAGCCGCGGCAGCGGTGGAAATGAGGACGAGATGGGAAATACAATCATTGAAAAGATTATCATGCATAATACGGGATCAGACCAGGTAAAGCCGGGCGATATTGTGACCGTCCATGTGGACCGGGTGATGATTCATGACATTTTTATACCATTTGTGGCGGAAAAATTTGATGAGATGGGATTTACAAAGCTTTGGGACCCGGATAAAGTGGTGCTGATCTATGACCACTTGGTACCGGCCAGCCAATTGGACGATACCAGGCATTTTCGTGTGGGCGATGCATTTGCAGCCAAACACGGCATGAAGAATGTCCACAGAAGCGACGGAATCTGCCACCAGCTGATGACTGAGGCAGGATATGTAAAACCGGGCGATGTGGTGTTCGGAACGGACAGCCATACGACTACATACGGATGTGTGGGCGCATTTTCTTCCGGCATCGGATATACGGAGATGGCCAGCATTTTGGGAACGGGCACCATGTGGATCAAGGTGCCGGAAACCATTAAAGTCGTGATAGAAGGGGACTTCCCGGACAATGTGATGTCAAAGGATATGATTCTCCGGCTGATCGGAGATTTGGGCGCCGATGGAGCTACCTACCGTGCGCTGGAATTTTGCGGAAGCGCGGTGGAGAAGATGAGTGTGGCCAGCCGCATGACTATGGCCAATATGGCAATTGAGGCCGGAGCAAAATGCGCCCTGTTCACCCCGGATGAAAAAACGGCGGAATACTGCGAAATTCAGTTAAATAATTATCAAAGAAGCCTGAAAGGGGACCCGGATGCCGTTTATCTGAAAACCCTCACCTATCAGGCCAAAGACCTGGTGCCGGTGATGGCATGTCCATCTCAGGTTGACAAGATAAAGCCTGTCAGCCAGCTGGAAGGTACAGAGATCGACCAGGTATTCATCGGTTCCTGTACCAACGGCCGTTTGGAGGACTTGGTGGCAGCCGCAGAAGTGCTGAAAGGAAAGACGGTGGCTCCTTATGTGAAGCTGATCGTAACCCCGGCCAGCCGAAAGATCTATAGAGAGGCCATGGAGTGCGGAGCCATCGAAACCCTTGCGGCGGCAGGCGCTATCATCACCCACCCGGGCTGTGGACTGTGCTGCGGAAGAACCGGCGGCATATTAAGCGACGGAGAACGTGTTGTGGCAACCAACAACCGCAATTTCCTGGGAAGGATGGGAACCTCCAAGGTGGAGATCTATCTGGCTTCCCCTAAGACTGCGGCAGCCTGTGCTGTGGCAGGAAAGATTGTAATTCCCGGGTAAAAGAGGTGGCGGATAAGTGGAAAAAACCAATGTTATGCGGCTTTTGGACGCTGCTAAAATTCCCTATGACGTGAAAGAATACGAAGTGGATGAAAATGATCTTTCCGGTGTCCATGTGGCAGAACAATTAGGACAGGACCCGGAAAGCGTGTTCAAAACCCTCGTTTTAAAAGGGGAGAAAACAGGCTATCTGGTCTGCTGTATTCCCGTTTCAGAGGAACTGGATTTGAAAAAAACGGCAAAGGCTGCAAAGGATAAAAAAGTGGAGATGATCCCTATGAAAGACCTCCTTTCCGTGACCGGATATATAAGAGGAGGATGTTCTCCCATAGGCATGAAAAAGAAGTTTCCTACTTATATAGAAGAAACGGCAGTTTTGTTCGACAAGATCGCGGTCAGCGCGGGAATCCGGGGAAAACAGATCATTATTAACCCGGAAAAACTGGCGGAATACGTGGGAGCATCTTTTGCGGGACTGTTATAGAAAATCTGGTTTGACCGTAGAATTAATGGCATTTTTATAGAATAGAGTTAACATAAAAGCATGGCGCCAAAAAGCGACATGCTTTTTGTGGTGTAATAAGTAACAATTATGTAACACTTTTGTAATGAACTTGTATAAAAAGTACATAATTTACGTATAATATTTTTACGATAAATAGTGAAAAATAGATAATGAATTGAAGTGGAAGTTTTTGGAGGTATGAAATATTTAACAAATTTGAAAAAAACTTATTGACTTTCGACTATCGCGTCCCATATAATTACCGAAGTCACCCCGGAAATATACAGCGAAGTGGGAGAAAACCCCATAATTCGCCATAATTTTTATGAAGATCAAGAAAAGAGGAGTATCTATGCTTACACTTCAATCGTTTCTTCAGGGTATTTACCGATTTGTTAAATCATTAGTGGTAAATGTTACGAAAAAAATGTACCGCAATTCAGCTGTGCTGGTTACCGGCCTGGCAGTTGTGACTGTGATCACATTTAATTCCAATGGTTTTGGCGGAAGCGGAAGAAATGCGCTTGCGGCTTCGAAGAATCCTGTTTCGGAGGAAGAACAAAATCAGATCCTGGATGAATCTGAAGAAACATTCATTGCTACGGAAGCAAAAATACAAGTTGGACTTACTGATTTAAGGCGACAGGGACAATTAGTAGTTGGAGATTTGTTGACGAAAGAAATTCAGGAAAAACAGGAAAGCCAGTTAGTCGCTCAGGCTGAGATCGAAAAGATCAAAAAAGAGATGGTAATGGAAGCTCAGGCCAAGGAAAAGGCCAGAAAAATTGAGGAAGAAAAAGCGGCCAAGAGAGCGGCGGCAGTGGTATCCTATTCAGATGAGGATTATCAGGTATTGTTAAGGATCGTACAGGCAGAGGCCGGAATCTGCGACGAAAGAGGAAAGATTCTTGTGGCCAATGTCATTTTAAACCGCGTGAAGGATAAGGAATTTCCTAATAATATCACCGATGTTGTATACCAGAGATCACAGTTTTCTCCGGTATCCGATGGATCGATCAACCGGGTCAAGGTTAGCGCGCAGACAATCGACTGCGTGGACCGGGCGCTTGCGGGAGAGGATTATTCGGAGGGAGCGTTATACTTTATGTACCGGAACGGTTCCCGTTCCAGCGCAGTCAGCTGGTTTGACAGACACCTGACATATCTGTTCCAACATGAAAGACATGAATTTTTTAAATAAATGATTGAGAATATTTCTGCTTTAGGTGTATAATCATTATGATAGTTTATACATAGAAAAGGAGAATGAAGACATGATTTTTGATTTGGCACAGAATTTAGATTTTTACAAAGATTTAGGAATTGGCGACAGATATGCCAAGGCAATTGAGTTTTTGAAGAATACAGACCTTGCTGCATTAGCTCCTGGTAAATATGAAATCGACGGAAAAGATGTATTTGCAAGCGTTGTAGAGTACACAACAATTCCTTGGGAAGAGGCTAAATTCGAAGCTCATGAGAATTATACCGATATCCAGTATGTGATTGAGGGATCAGAAGTGATGAGCTATGCACCGATCAATGAACTGAATGTGAAAGTTCCATATAACCCGGATAAGGACGTTGTATTTTATGACAATGCCAATCCCGGACTTCAGGTCGTTGTAAAGGCAGGACAGTACATGATCTTCAATCCTTGGGATGGACATAAACCAAAGGCAGCCAATGGAGAACCGGCGCCGATTAAGAAGGTAATTGTAAAGATTAGTGAAAAATAAGAGAATTTAATCTGTGGAGGTGTTTGCGGGCGTATGCGCGTGAGCACCTTGCGGAAGATAAAGCAGTCGCTGGTGGGCGGCTGCTTTTGATTTTTGTGACCTCTTGTTTTAAAGTAAAGGGTGAAGGCATTTTGAGAAATGCCTTCACCCTTTACTTTAAATTCCAGCCTTCCCTGCCGGATAAAACAGCCTTCTTACTATAATAACACAATTCTTCGCTCTTCAAACGCACCACCCAGTCCGGCCTTCTTTCCATATCCGCTCCCGGTCCATAACTCTGATACTCAGCATAAAAAACAGTATCCCTGGCTTCAGGCTTATTCCAGTCATGCCATCCTTCAGGATGAATATGCGGCCCCATATAACAATTGATCAATACCGTCTTTGCAAAATTACGCCATGGACGCCCCAGATAAACGCTGTGTGCAGGGCAGGAGGCGCTTGTAAAGCGGCAGTTGTTCATCACATAGCCGTATGCCTGCCCCTGTGCCGTAGAGGCGGCTGTCACGTAACCGTTGATCGTTCGGTCAATCGGCGTGGAATGAAAGGTACATTCATCGAAGTAAGCGGTTGCGCTTCCAAAGACAAAGTCAATATCCCCTTCTATATAACAATGGTCATACAGATGACGCCCGTTGATCCGTTCCGAATATTGTTTCGGTCCGATGAAGCCGCCTGGCTCGATCTCTTTGGGAGGAAGCGGACCGGTGAAGAGCGTATCCTGGCCGCTTAGGAACCGGCAGTTTTGAAAATGAAGCCGGTCGCCGTCCACATAAAGAGCCAGAGCCTGTCCGGCCTCATCCGCATTTCCTGCGGTATTTTGGAAAGTCAGGTTGCATGCCTTAAAATCATGAGTGTCAATCAGGCAGGAATAGGAGCGGAAGGTCCCGCGTTTTGTTCCGTCGGGCATCAGCTGCCTGGCGCTGAGCCCGTATGTAAGAACCGTGTCGTTTGGAGTTTCACCTGCTCCGATGAATGTAATGTGGGGCGGTTTGACTGTGATCTGTTCTTCATAAATGCCTTTGTGGATAAAAAGGATCATTTCTTCTTTGTTATCCACAGGAATGCTGTCCAGAGCTGCCTGAACAGTAGAAAAATCGCCGCCGCCGCCTTTGGAAATATGGATCATTTTCTCATCTCTCTTTCTGAAACTATTTGATGCATTCTATATACTGTATACATAATTCAAAACTTATACCCAATATATTATTTTTCTTATATTTTTGCAAGTAAAATATTGACTTTTAATTCACAAAGTGAGATAATAAGAACAAATTTCGATTTACATAAGGAGGATTTTAGATGTCAACTAAAGCATTTTACCCAATTAATGAAATTGGCGCTGGCAAGCCTGGTTTTTCAAAAACCAGAACAATTATTGAAAGTGCGTTTTACGGAAATAACGTTGTTAAAGTGACTTCTTTAAAAGAAGCATACGAACTCGCAAAAAACTCTCCAGGTACCGTTGTTACGGACATGCCTGTTTACAGAGGTGACGAATTTGGTCTGGATGCAGACGCAAAAGTATTATTATTCAACGATGGTGCAATAACAGGCCGTTATGCAGCAGCACGCCGTATCGCAGGTGAGCCAGGAGTTAACTGTGCTGAACTTGACAAGGTTGCTATGGATGCTGTATATGAAGCACGCTGGAAAACCATGTATCATGCAGAAGTTTATGTAGGTCTTGATCCAGAATTTATGGTAAAAGCTCATCTGTTAATTCCGGAAGGCGAAGAGAACATCATGTATTCCTGGATGCTCAACTTCCAGTATATGTCAGAAGAGTATGTTAAAATGTACAAAGCATCTAAGCCGGTAGGCGATGGAAAAGAAGCAGACATCTATATTTTCTCCGATCCTCAGTGGAACGGTTCCGACCGTCCGGGCGTTAACTTGAGCTGCCTGAGCGATCCTAAGACTCTGTGCTATTTCAATACAGAGCAGAACTGTGCTTGTATCTTAGGTATGAGATACTTCGGCGAGCATAAGAAAGGTACTTTAACTATGGCTTGGGCTATTGCTAACCGTAACGGTTATGCTTCCTGCCACGGCGGCCAGAAAGAATACACATTAGCAGACGGAACAAAATATGTTGCATCTGTATACGGTCTGTCAGGATCAGGTAAATCCACTCTGACACATGCAAAACACAATGACAAATACGGCATCAAAGTTCTTCATGACGACGCATTCATCATCAACACAGATACATGCGCATCTGTAGCATTAGAGCCAACCTACTTTGATAAAACACAGGATTACCCAACAGGCTGTGAAGACAACAAATATCTTCTTACAGTTATGAACAACGGTGTAACCTTAGATGAAGAGGGCAAAGTTCAGTTAGTTACTGAAGATATCCGTAACGGTAACGGACGTGCCATCAAATCTAAATTATGGTCTCCAAACCGTGTGGATAAGATCGAATCTCCAGTTAACGCTATTTTCTGGATTATGAAAGATCCTACCATTCCACCAGTAGTTAAATTAAAAGGTGCTTCTTTAGCTTCCGTAATGGGCGCTACTCTGGCTACCAAGAGATCTTCTGCAGAGAGACTTGCTGAAGGCGTAGATCCAAACAAACTGGTTGTTGTACCTTACGCTAACCCATTCAGAACCTATCCATTAGCTAACGACTATGAGAAGTTCAAAAAGTTAGTTGCTGAGAAGAATGTAGACTGCTACATCATCAACACAGGCGATTTCATGGGCAAGAAAGTTAAACCTGCTGATACATTAGGCATTCTGGAAGCTATCGTTGAGAAAAAGGCTGACTTCAAACAGTGGGGACCATTCTCTGATATCGAAATCATGGATTGGGAAGGATTTGTTCCTAACATGAACGATCCTGAGTACGTTTCTCAGTTAAAAGCTCGTATGAATGACCGTGTAAATGAAATCAAAGCATTTGCAGTTGAAAAAGACGGTTATGACAAACTTCCTGATGATGCTTTAGCAGCAATCCAGAAAGTTGTTGATGAATTAAACTAATAATTATGCTATAATAAAAAGCGGTTGGCTGAAAAGTCAGCCGCTTTTGTTACATAAAAAATGCTATTATATGAAAATATTGCTGCACGAAAAGATTTGCTGTAATTATTTGAAGAAACGGAGAAAAACGTGGATAAAAAGTATTTGTTATTTGATCTGGACGGAACTTTAACAGATCCGAAAGAAGGAATCACCAAATCGGTTCAGTATGCATTAAAGGCGTATGGGATCATTGAGGAGGATTTGGATAAATTATGCCCATTTATCGGACCGCCTTTAAAGGACAGCTACATGGAATTTTACGGTTTTAATGAAAAGGATGCTCAGGACGGAGTATACAAATACAGGGAGTATTTTTCTGTAAAAGGCTGGATGGAGAATAAAGAATATCCGGGAATCGACCGGATGCTGGATGCGTTAAAAAAATCCGGAAAACATCTGATGGTGGCTACTTCGAAACCGGAGCTGTTCGCCGTGAAAATCTTGAAGCATTTTGGAATGGACCACTATTTTGATTTTATCGGCGGAGCGGATATGGAAGAGACCAGGGTGAGAAAGGCCGATGTGATCGGCTATGTGCTGGAGAAGAACGGCATTGAACATCTGGAAGACGTTATCATGATCGGTGACAGGAAACACGATGTCCAGGGGGCAAAGGAGGCCGGTGTGGAATGCATCGGAGTGCTCTATGGATATGGGGACAGAGCTGAATTGGAAAGCGCCGGAGCTGATTATATCGCTGAAACAGTGGAAGAATTGTCCGCAATGCTTCTATAAAAGGATGGATTTATTGGCTAAATCTTAAAGATTCCTGAAATAATTCAAAAAAATGGCAGTTTCATTCTTTTTTGTGGTATACTAATACGAATCATTGGTCTGTATGACAGAGAAGGAGGTATTCACATGATAGAATTGAAACGGGAAGATTTGAATATCGTAGAACCTATCTGCATGGAGAGCAGGGAAGTGCTGGTTCGTGCGGCAGTTGAAGGAAGAATGGGGCATGTATGGGTTCCCAAGATGGAAAAACCACCGTTCTGCCTGATAAACTTAGGCGATTTTGCATTTGTCCGGGGGATTACCCCAAAGTCCGGCGGAGCGCTGGAGCTAAAAGAGCAGATCTACGAAAGCTGCGGACATACATTTTTAACGCCTCAGAATGAATTGTGGGCCGACTGGATTGAGGATACATTTTTAGGTGAATTCAGGCAGGTTACCAGATATGCGCTGAAAAAGGACGAGCAGCATTTTGATACGGATACCTTAGAGCGTTATGTGAAACAGGTGCCTGATGGAATAAAGATCAAACAGATTGATGAGAAGTTGTATAAAAAGGCTCTGAAGGAAGAGTGGAGCAGGGACTTCTGTTCTAACTTTGAGGATGCGGAGCATTTTGTAACAGATGGACTGGGATTTGTGGCTGTTAAGGGCAGGGAATTGGTGTCAGGCTGTTCCGCCTATGGAGTCAGCTCAGGGATGTTGGAGATTGAAGTAGGAACCAGACCAGATTACAGGCGTCAGGGGCTTGCTCTCGCGTGCAGCGCGGCTTTGGTGCTGGAATGCCTGAAACGGGGCATCTATCCAAACTGGGATGCGGCGAATGCCAAGTCGGTGGTGCTGGCGGAGAAGCTGGGCTATGTGTTCGAAAAAGAATACACGGTTTATCAGTTGATCAACGGTTTGGAGGATTGATTTTTTAGAAAATAATGGTATACTTGATTTTAAAGTATCAAAAGAAGTGCAAGCACGGATTATATCGGTATTCGGTTAATCTGTGCATCATAAAAGCAAGGCTGACCGGGTATGTTCGGTTCCTTGCTTTTTTTGTTGGCAGAAATGTGTTCTGTCATAAAGGAAAGAATCCCCGGGCCTGCACTCAGAAAAGGAGTGGAGAAAATGGAAATGATGAAAAAAGAATTTGGTAAGGACATTTTATATGATACAGCCAGCGCATTTGTCCAGGCGGTCGGGGTGCACTGCTTTATAGAACCGTGCATGATCGCTCCCGGCGGGGCGTCGGGTATCGCGCTGCTGATCAATTATCTCAGCGGTTTGCCGATCGGTGCGCTGACATTTGCGATCAATATTCCGCTGCTTATTCTGTCCTATATTTTTTTAGGAAAAAGCATGACGTTGAAGACGCTTAAAACAGTTGTGATCATGAGCGTGGTTCTGGATGCATTTGTCAGCCCATTGTTCCCTCAGTATATGGGAGACCGGCTGATTTCTTCGGCATTTGGCGGCATTTTTGTGGGCGTTGGGCTGGCGCTGGTATTTATGCGCGGGTCTACAACCGGGGGAGGCGATATTTTGGCTAAGCTTCTTCAGAAAAAGTTTCCTTATATGCAGACCGGGTATTCGCTGATGATTATCGATATTATGATCATCACGGCTTCTGTGATTGTGTTTTGGGATATTGAATCCGCTCTGTATGGAATCATTTCCCTGGTGTGCACCACTCAGACGATTGACGCGATTCTTTACGGTATGAATAAAGGGACGATGGTGACGGTCATTTCTTCTCAAAATGAACGGATTGCGGGGGAGATTATGAAGCAGCTGGACCGGGGAGCTACGTTTTTAAAGAGCCAGGGCGCGTATAGTAAGATTGAGGGGAATGCTTTGATGTGCGTGGTGGACAGGAAGCAGTTTTATATTGTGAAGCGGATTATTGATCATTATGATCCGAGGGCATTTGTGATTGTTTCTGAGACGAAAGAGGTGTATGGAGAAGGTTTTTTGAATGATCCGCGGGAGAGAAGTGCGGGGGAACAGGCGCGCTTATGAGAGATGGATGTGAGGGGTTAAAAGATATGTAAATTGATTGGAAGTGTGTATTGTTTGATGGGGGATTTTGAGGTATACTATCCGTAGTTGATTTACATGAAGCGTG
Source organism: Clostridium sp. chh4-2 (assembly GCF_002899675.1). Lineage (GTDB taxonomy): Bacteria > Bacillota > Clostridia > Lachnospirales > Lachnospiraceae > CHH4-2. The sequence goes on from NZ_PKUU01000018.1 coordinate 63,577, forward strand.
AAGGCATTTTCAGAAATGCCTAAAGGTTTTAATGTAAAGGGTGAAGGCATTTCGCGAAATGCCTTCACCCTTAATGTAAAAAAACGAAAGGACCCGCAGCAATATGATAAAGGATTTAATTCAACAAGCCATAGACGCCCTTCCGGCCTCCTATGCGCCCTATTCCCATTTCCACGTGTCAGCAGCCTTATTATGCAGCGACGGAACCGTTTATATAGGAAATAATATAGAAAACGCTTCCTATTCAGCCACCGTCTGTGCGGAAAGAACCGCCTTTTTCCATGCTGTCAAGGAAGGCAGACGAAGCTTTGATTCAATTGTAATATGTGGCGGACGTGATGGAATTATCAGCGATTATTGTGCGCCCTGCGGGGTCTGCCGTCAGGTGATGAGGGAATTTTGCAATCCCAAAACGTTTAAAATCATTCTTCCTAAATCGCCGGATGATTATAAGGTGTTTACTCTGGAACAGCTTTTGCCGGAGAGCTTTGGGCCGGAACAGCTGGAGTAGAAGGTTAATTTGATTAGGATGTGGCATAAAGCAGATCGGAGGATATTATATGGAATTACAGCCAATCAGAATCCCTAGCGGTTGGGAAGTTTTATTTAATAATTTAACGGAACTGGAACCGGACGATGTGCCGAAAACAGCAGATGAAATCTGGAATTTCCAGTTTGTACAGGATATTCTTTATATCCGGAACCGACGGACGAGGAAAAAGGATCATAAAGTATATGAGCATGAGCTGGGCATTGATTTAGGATGGTATCCGGATGGAGATCCGGAGGGATTTTTCCGGCTGGTTGTTGTAAAGGACGGGGATTGGGAAAATCCTCTGCGCCAGTTGGAATCACGGAAAAAGGCGGAGATCGTTTCGCAGATGGAAGAGTGGTTATTGGAGTTCTCGGGAACACAGTGGATGAATGAATAAAAGGCAGCAGAGCGCCGGTTCCGATATGGTGGAACCGGCGCTTTGTGCATGAATTGATGGATCTGTTATTTTAAATTACTGATGCCAAATGTAGAGAAATTGTTGATGGTAAAACAAACGGCCGAATTTGCCGGATTGTACTTAGAATCCGGAATTCTGTGAGCGTTTCCTAAGCCGTCTACTGATACGGTATGTAAAGCGCTGATATCCTCTGATGCGCTTGGCGTATAGGCGATGGCAACATTGATGGAACCAACGGTGGTCAGAGGCATCGGAATTCCGTTCTTCTTATATGCGGCGCTCAGTTCGTAAACAGGATGAGTATTAATTGCGGTAAGAGCCTTGCCGGTCAGGCCGGAAATTGGTTTTACAGCAAAGACAACGGAATCGGCCGCCAGTCCGCTCATGGCTGTAAGGGTATCCTGGTAAAGGGTGAAAGAAACGCCTTTGTAATCAAAACAAACTGATGTAACATCTGCGGCGGACAAGTGGTTTAATCCGTCTGAATCAATGGATGCCTGGGTTATGCCTTCCGGTAATCTGACGGTGACGGTAACTCCGCTGCTCAGTGTTTTCTTTTGACGGGCTTCGCGTCTGGCGGCGTTCAGCGCATCTTTGATCTGGATTGCTGTAATGGTGATATTTCCGGTATTATCCGGTTGTCCGACAATGATTTCGGCAGTTACAGGCGTTGATTCGGCTGTAAGCGAAGGAGTATCGTAATAATAGCCGTTGCTGTCGGAATCGTCGCTGTTGTACGAGTTATTGTTATTCGATGAACCGTTATTGCCGGAAGAACCGTTGGAACCGGAATTGTCGGGAGTTGGATTGCTGTTATCCGGTTTATTGGTGTCCGGTTTATTGGTGTCCGGTTTGTTATCATCTGGTTTGCCGTCATCCGGATTGTTGTCTTCCGGTTTGTTGTTATCCGGTTTGTTGTCAGGTTTATTATCATCCGGGGTTTCGGATGGGACGTATTGCTTGGCAGTAATTGTACCGGTGATGTTTGCGGTTACCGTTTGTGCTGTACCTTTTTTCAATGAAACGGTGAAGGAGAAACTTCCATTCACTCCGGCTGGTGTATCTGCATCGCCATTCTTTGCGGCTGTGAAACCAGCAAATGTAATATCGCTGTCTGCAACCAAAATTCCGGAAGAGGATAAAGCGGCCAGGCTGTTAATTTTATTTATTAAAATGCCTTTAATTTCATCCTGCGTGTTGGCGTCAGCCTGATCGACGAGGTAGTTTCCGCCTTCTATGGCAGCTTTCGCAGCGGCTATAACCTGTGCATTGGTCTGACCTGCAAAATCAGCGGCTGTAATCGTTCCTGAGATTCTGTTGGTCGTAACAGAGGACTCACCTTTTTTCAATGAAACGGTGAAGGAAAAGCTTCCGTCCACTCCGTCCGGCGTATCGGCGTCTCCGTTCTTGGCGGCTGTGAAATTTGTAACTGTTATATCGCCAGCTGCAACCGAAATTCCGGAAGAGGATAAAGCGGTCAGGCTGTTAATTTTATTTACTAAAATGCCTATAATCCCATCCTGTGTGTTGGAAGTGGCCTGATCGATAAGGTAATTCCCGCTTTCTACAGCAGATTTTGCAGCGGCTACGATCTGCGCATTGGTCTGGCCGCTGAAAGCGGTGGCAGTGATGACTCCGTTAATACTTTTGGTCGTTTCGGTCGAGCCATTGTTAGTTAAAGTAACAGTAAATGTAAAACTTCCGTTGGTTCCGTTTGCATTATCAGCATTACCGGACATAGCAGGAGTGAAGCTGCTGATGTTAATATTGTCGGAGGTAACTGTTATTCCGGTGTCGCTCATGCCTGCAATTCCATTAATCTGTCCGGCCAGCCAGGTTTTAACGGTATCCTGGGTATTGGCGGACGATTGGCTTACTGTGTAAGGAGCCTGGCTTTCAATTTTATCCTTGGCATCCTGAAACGTATGATCCTCTGTGAAAACCGCTGATATAGTAGTATTTGAAGCCGGAGCAAAGAAAAGTGGATTAGAGATTTTTTCTTGTTCGGTTAGGGTACTGCCACTGCAATTCCAATAAGATAATTTGTAATTTTCATTCGGATCTGCTTTAAAAAAAACGATCCACTGAGAATTACTTTCTCCAGCGCGAGTTATTTGGGATGTTCCGTTTTCTGAGGAGTTGAGGGTGACTGTAATCTTGTTTGGCATAGTTAAACGGCTTATATTGTTGTTAGAACAATCAAGAGTAATTAGGCTAGTGCTATTCGTTAAATTTAATTCGCTCAGATTGTTATCAGAACAATTTAGTCTGGTGAGATTAAGTGCACTTGTATTTAACACTGTTAAGTTGTTACTGGAACAATATAGGTTTTTCATCTTCGCGTTTAGACTCAAGGTGGATAAGTCATTTTCGGAACAGTCCAGTTCAGTAAGGGCTGAATTCAATGTTAGGGATGTCAGCTTATTTTTGGAACAATTTAAATATTCCAATTGGTTGTAGCCAGCCATATTCAGACTGGTTAATTGATTGCTGGAGCAGTAAAGTCGTTTAAGCAATCCATAGGTGCCGGAAATACTCAAATCAGTTAGCGAGTTATTGCTGCAGCTTATAGTATTAAGCCTAGCGCAATCTACAGTAAGGTTAGTTAAATTATTGTTGGAGCAGTCTAAGGAGGATAAATAATCAAATCCACTGATATCCAATGTGCCATTCAGTTGTTTTTTGTTTAAATCCAGACTATCGATTCTTTTACCAGAGAAATCCCATTTCACTATTCCATTATACCCAGTTGTTCCAGCCCATGTGGAAGGATCATCTGGTTTCAACCCTTCTTGTAAAGAGGGATGTGCGTTTAGCAATGCCCTGAATGCTGTCAAATCATTTTCATAATAGTCTGAGACTGCAAAAAGCTGTCTCTCCGCATTCCCCACCTGCACATAAATTTCCGGCGCATCACCCCCTGAAACAATAGAATAATGCTCCGGCAAAACCGCAGTAAATGTAAACGATCCGTTAATCTCTTCCTCGCCGCCGTCCAATTCGCCGTTATCGTCGGACAGTTTCCAGCTGATTCCATTTATCACAATCTGTTCCGGTTCTTCATCTGAGAAAGATGCCATGGCTTCCAGTTTGTCGGGGAGGTTCAACGCTTCCATACCCGTCCATGTTTCAACGTTACGATATTGCACATCCTCATCCAGTTCCATGAATTCCGTAATCAAAATTACGTTCTTTGTTTGAAGCGGCGTTTCTTTGTCAACAATACTTTCCGTTAAGCTGTCATTGCCTGATTTATTATCAATAAGATCATTTTCTAAAAGATCATCACTCAAGAGATTATCGTCCGGAACAGTATCGTCCAAAAGGTCATTAATCAATTCATCATCATCAAACGATTCATATCCGCATGACAGTTCATAACATTCATTGGTGTGAACGTGCTCTGCATTGCTTCCGGTGGCGGAATAAATCTGATCAAAATCGCAGATTAAGTTTTCCGTGTAACAATCTTTTGTATGGACGTGTTCCAGAGGATCTTCCTCCTCAATTTCTGTAACCTCGTCGCCATATGATGCAAATCCCAACTGTGAAAACAGCAGAGAAGTGCATAGAAGCAACGAAATGGCCCGACGGTGTTTCCGTCTGTTTTTGCTTTGGTGTTTCATACTGTAACCCTCCTAATATAGTAAAAAAATATTAGAACCTTATTAATTTCATTTTTTTAAGGTTCTTGACTGCATGTTATCGTAAAAATACGACAATATGCACTATCATTCTATCACAATAAGAAAAAAATACCAGATATTAGTTATAAAATTATTAAAAAACAATATTTTTATTGTAAAAATGTAACCATAGCGTTAACTAATGAAGTACTTACCTTTTTTGGATAATCCGGAGTTGTAATTTTATAACAAAAATAATTGTACATAATCACTAAAAATATTCTCTTGTAAAGCGCTTTAAAAAGTGATAGTATATAAACAACAAGTATTTAAAGCGCTTTAAAAAGGAGGACGCGAATGAAGAAGTGGTGGAAGGAAGCCGTCGTTTACCAGATTTATACAAAGAGTTTCCTGGATACGAACGGCGACGGGATCGGTGATCTGCAGGGAATTATCAGAAAGCTGGATTATATTAAAGAGTTAGGTGTGGATGTGATCTGGCTCAATCCCATTTACAAATCTCCCGATGTGGACAACGGATATGATATTTCCGATTACCAAAGCATTGACGAGCGGTATGGAACCATGGAGGATTTCAAACAGCTGCTTAATGAAGTGCATAAACGGGACATGAAGCTGATCATGGATATGGTTCTCAACCATACGTCGGATGAACATCAGTGGTTTGTGAATTCCAGGTCTTCAAAGGACAGCCCATACCGGGATTATTATATCTGGAGAGAGGGAAAGGACGGAAAAGAGCCGAATAACTGGGGCAATTATTTCTACGAAGGAAAAGGTTCGGCATGGGAATATGATGAGGCGACGAAAGAATATTATCTGCACAATTATTCGAAGAAGATGCCGGATTTAAACTGGGATAATGAAGCGTTGAAAGAGGATATGTGCCGGATGATGCGCTGGTGGCTGGATCTTGGCGTGGACGGGTTCCGCATGGATGCCATCAACCGCCTTGTTAAGCCTAAGGGTCTGCCTGATTCCCCTAATCCGCCTACTCCTCCGGTGGGAGTTCACGGATATGTGGTGGACCGGACCATGTGCGCCAACCAGCCGGGAATCCATGAACTGCTCCATGAACTGAACCAAAGGGTATTCGGCAAATACGATATCATGGTGGTGGGAGAGACCGGGAACGTGGACGCGGCCATTGCCATCGATTATGTAAAAGAAGAGCATGAAGAGATCAATATGGTATTCCATTTTGAAATTGCCAAGAATCCTGTTTTGGTGACTCCGCTGGAATATAAGGATGTGCAGAAAAGATGGTATCATGTGGTGGAACAGCACGGATGGATCACCCAGTACCTGAGCAATCACGATACGCCGCGGCAGGTGTCCAGATTTGGAAATGACGCCGAATACCGGTATGAGTCCGCCACCATGCTGGCCACACTTTTACATACCCATCCGGGAACCGTATATATCTATCAGGGCGAGGAACTGGGCATGACAAATGTGGATTTTCCGTCCATTGAGTATTATAATGAAAAGTATACGGTGGGGAAATATGAAACCATGGTGGAAAGCGGGAAAGATCCAAAAGAGGCTCTGGATTCTTTAAAGATGATGAGCAGGGACAATGCCAGAACGCCGATGCAGTGGAATTCCGGCAGGGAAGCCGGATTTACGGAAGGCCAACCGTGGATGCATCTGAACCCCAGGTACATAGAGATCAATGCGGAACATGAAGAAAACAGTAAAAAATCAGTGCTGAACTATTATAAAACCCTGACATCCATGAGAAAGCAGTATCCCGTCATGGTATATGGAACTTATGAGCAGCTGTGGCAGGACGATCCGGAAGTGATCGCCTATACCAGAAGCTATGAGGGAGAGAAATGGCTGGTGGCTGTCAACTATTCGGAGAAAGAACGGACAGTCGGGCTTTCGGAGCTGGTAAAAGAGGGAGAACTTTTGCTCTCCAACTATGAAAACCAGGAGACCGATCAGCTTTCTCCTTATGAGGCCAGGATCTATAGATTCGCATAAAAGGACAGGAGCGGTAATATGGGAGTAACGTTAAAGGACATCGCAAAAGCGGCAGGAGTTTCGGAAGGGACGGCGTCATTGGCCATCAACCACAGGCCAGGAGTGAATGAGGAGACCAGAAAGAAAGTGGAAGCTTTGGCTAAAGAGATGGGATACTATCCCAGCGTCAATGCCAGAAGTCTTGCAGGCCAGAGCAGCAGGCTGATCGGAGTTCTGATGCCCAATATTACCAATGTATTTTACAGCAGCCTGGTACAGGGGATTGAAGCGGCTTTAAAGGCATCCGGTTATAAGATGATATTAGCCACCACAGGGGACAACCGGGAATATGAAAAAGAGATGATTGAGCAGTTTATCTCCTTCCGCGTGGAATGCGCGGTCATCTATCCCATGATAAAAGACAACCCAAACCCGGAGTATTTAGACTTGTTGGATAAAAACCATATTCCTTACTTTTTCATAGGAACAAGGTACAGGGGAGTGGAAGCGGCTTCTGTCAATTCCGATATTTACCATGCTGTCTGCGAGGCGGCTTCCTATCTGGCGGACAGGGGAATGCGCAGATTCGCATATTTTGGCGGACCGAAAAATATTGTGAGCAACGAACTGAAAATCAAGGGGCTTAGGGATACCCTGTTGCAATACGGCTCCACCTTTGAGCCGGAGCATTACTATGAGATGGAGCTGAGCAGCTATCAGAGCTGTTATAAGCGGTGTAAGGAGGTATTGGAGCAGGGATATGAATTTGACGCGGCCATGGCCGGAGACGCATATTCCATGCTGGGAGTTTATCAGGCTTTGAAAGAGGCGGGAAAGCAGGTGCCAAAAGACGTTTCTTTAATCTGCTTTGACAATATTCTGCCGCCGGAAGTCTGTATACTGCCCCTCAGCTGCATCGAACAAAACATTCCAAAACTGGTGGAAGAGATTTTAAAGATGATCGAGAAGAAAAAGGAAGAGCCGGAATCCATGGAACAGGTTTTGGTGGGAACGAAACTGATAATCAGAGAATCAACGAGAAAATAACAGAAAGGCAGGAAATATTATTATGGCTGAATTAAGCAGACAATTCCGTCTGGATCTGGACGGAAGCTGTAACCCGGAGTGCGTGGTACAGGGAGATCATTACCGTTTTACCATCCTTACGCCGGAGATGGTGCGTATGGAATACTCAGAGGACGGAGAATTTGAGGATGCGCCCACTCAGGTCGTATGGAACCGTAATTTTGACAAACCGGAATTTACCGTGACCGATGTGGAGGGACGGCTGGAGATTTCCACGAAAGCATTTCATCTGGTTTACAACAAAAAGGAGTTTACGCCAAATAACCTGTATATCGATGTAAAATGTGCGTATACCAACTACGGGGGCCGCTGGCTGTTCGGAGCCACCGAATACGGCAATCCGCCGAGAGAGCATAACCTGAAAGGAACGGCCAGAACTCTGGACCGGATTGACGGGCCGACGAAACTGGATTTCGGACTGCTGGATACCAGCGGAAGAACGTTCTTTGATGACAGCGAATCCCTGCTGATCGATAAAGAGGGATGGGTTCACCCGAGGAAGAAGGGGGTTGTCGATTATTATTATTTAGGATATGGAAGAAATTATTTTAAAGCGATCCACGATTTTTACCAGCTGTCAGGGGCGGTGCCGATGCTTCCGAAATATGTGCTGGGCAACTGGTGGAGCCGTTACTGGAAATACACGGAGCAGAGCTATATGGAGCTTCTGAAGAGGTTTGAATCCATGGACGTACCATTTTCCGTGGTGGTTATGGATATGGACTGGCATATCGTGGATGTGCCGGAAGAATACGGCCGCGGCTGGACCGGATACACCTGGAATAAGGATTTCTTCCCTGATCCAAAACGGTTTATGGGATGGCTCCATGACCATAACTACAAAATCACCTTGAACCTTCATCCGGCGGACGGAGTGATGCCGTTTGAGGACGCTTATGAAGATATGGCCAGGGAATTGGGCGTGAATATTGAAAATAACGATCCCGTTCATTTTGATGTGACCAGCATTGAATTTTTAGAGGCATATTTTAAATATCTCCATCATCCCAATGAAGAGATGGGCGTGGATTTCTGGTGGATGGACTGGCAGCAGGGCAAAAACTGCGCGGTGGAAGGTCTTGACCCGCTGTGGATGCTGAACCACTATCACGTACTGGATCTTGCAAGAGACGGAAAGAGGGGCGTTCTGCTGTCCAGATACGGCGGTTTGGGCAGCCACAGATATCCGATCGGATTTTCAGGGGATGCGGTTGTGACATGGAAATCCTTGGAGTTCCAGCCCTATTTTACAGCTACGGCGTCCAATGTGGGATATACATGGTGGAGCCATGATATCGGAGGCCATATGGGCGGGTATAAGGACAATGAGCTGGTGGTGAGATGGATGCAGTTTGGTATCTTTTCTCCTATCAACCGCCTGCACAGCAACTGCAACCCATTCTGCGGAAAAGAACCGTGGAGATACCCGGAACCTTACTGCGGCATCATGGTGGATATCTTGAAGCAGCGTCACCAGCTGGTTCCATATATCTATACCCTGAATTACCGGTGTCATAATGATCTGGTGCCGGTTATTATACCTACTTATTATTACTATCCGGATTCGGAAGAAACTTATGTTTATAAGAACCAGTATTTCTTTGGAAGCGAGCTGATGGTATGCCCGATTACCAGCCCGACCCATAAAGACACCTCCATGGCATCTGTGGAAGCATGGATACCGGCAGGGCTTTGGACGGATCTTTACACGGGATTTGTCTATCATGGAGGAGCAAACGGAAAACGGGCGGTTCTCAACCGCACCATAGACAAAGAACCGGTACTTGGACGGGCAGGAGGTATCGTTCCGATGGCAGCCCATGTGAAGGGAGAAAACAGCCTGGACAATGCAGAGGATATGGAAGTGGTGATCTTCCCGGGCGCTTCCGGAAGCTTTGATCTGTTTGAAGACGAAGGGGACGGACAGGAATACTTAGAAGGAAAATGTGCATTTACCAGAATGAATCTGGATTGGAGCGAGGGCAAGGCGGAATTCTGTCTGAAGCCGGAAGGAGATTTGTCCGTGATTCCTGAGAACAGAAGCTGGAAACTGATTTTCAGAGGTTTCAATGAAGTTTCGGAGATAGAAACCAACTGCTCCTGTGAAAAAGCTTACTGTGAAGAGACGAGAAGCATGATTTTAACGTTCCCGAAGGCTTCGGCGGATCAGGAGATCCGGGTTGTCTTAAAGGGAGAGCAGCTGGTGTATGACAATCACGATCTGAAAGAGCGGGCATTTGAGCTTTTGGATCAGATGCAGATTGAAAATAACTTAAAGAGGGATCTGTACCAGTATTTTGTATCGGCCGATGATCCGGTATCCGTACTTTCCTCAATTTCAGCGATGGAGCTTGAACCGTCTGTGTTAAATGCATTGGTAGAAATCTTAGTTTGCTGATAAGACATTTGATAAAATGAAGCAGGTACTGTGATTAAAATTTGTAAGATTAATTTTGGTCATAGTTCCTGCTTTTTTTCCGCCTGCAGGCCTGAAAGTCTGCACATTTTTAATATGCACAAGAAAAATAGATTAAAATTGTGCATATTTTAAAATTGTTAAATATTTTACAAGATAAAATTAATGTAAAATGCTTAAAAATGAGGAAAAATAGTTTATTGAGTTATGCTAAATAACCAAATATAATAAAGACAGTTCAAACAACAGGGAAAAACAAGGAGGTTATTCTATGAAAAAGACTTTAGCGTTAACGATGGCAGCAGTTCTGGCAGCAGGAAGCCTGGCAGGATGCGGCGGCGGAAGCAAGGCGCCGGAAACAACGGCTGCTACTCAGGCGGAGACAAAGGCAGCGGCAGAAACCACGACGGCGGCGGGGACATCCGCTGAGACAAGCCAGGCAGCGGCTTCTGATCTGTCGGGAGATATTACCGTATTGGTTAACAATGCATTTACCAACTCCAATGATCCGGCTATCAACCGCGCGGCTGATGAATTTATGAAAATTAATCCAAATGTAAAGGTTACGATCGAAGGATTGAGCGGAAGCGAACTGATTTCCAAATATACCACATCGGCGATGGCAGGCGCAGGTCCTGACGTGGTTGCTCTGGATAACGCAGGATGGCCCATTGATTTAGCGGCAATGGGACTTATCATTCCTTTGGACGACAAGATCAAAGCAAGCGGTTATGATTATCTTCAGGGACCTTTAGATTCCGGTATGTATCAGGGACAGTATTATTCCGTACCATGGTATTTCAACAACACGGGTCTTTACTATAACAAGACGATTTTGGAGGACATCGGAGTTGCAAATCCTCCTGCTACATGGGAAGAACTGGAAGACTGCATTAAGAAAGCCACAGAAAAGGGATACGAAGGTCTGGCTACCAGACTTGACGGATATGCGATCTTTAACTTCTTCTTCCAGAACGACAACCCGGTAATCGATACAACCGGCGACAAACCGGTGGTTACGGTTAATAATGAAAGCGGTAAAGAAGCATTTAATTTCTACGCAGGTTTACATACCAAATACAAAGCGTTCCCGGAAAGCATGAAAGAAGCGACTAGCTGGGATAAAGCTTACACACCATTTGTACAGGGCAACTGCCTGTTCTTCATCTGCGGTGACTGGGCATACAAAAACATCGCAACCGGCAACCCGGATCTTCAGTTTGGTTTAGTACCAATGCCAAAGGGCAAAAAAGAAGCGGTCTGCTTAGGCGGATATAACCTGGCAATCAATGCAAACAGCAAGGCTCCTGACGCAGCCTGGGCATTTGTAGAGTATTTAACCGGTAAGGAAGGCGACTTCGTCCTGACCGAACAGGGACGTATTCCTGGAAGAACCGACGTTGATTATGCTCCGATCCTGGAAATCAACCCGGATTATCAGGTATTCATCGACGAAGCGGCATTCACAACACCAAGACCTCGTGTGGTAAACGCTGCATCGGTAGACGAAAAAGTTGTGGACGCATTTAAGAAGGTATTCTTCGATATGATGACACCGGATGAAGCTCTGGCTGAACTGGAAGCAGAACTGAATGCATTCGTAGAAGAAAACTACAACTAATCAATTGAACGAATAAGAAGTGAAGGTGGGGCTGCTGCAGATACCGGAAGGGTTTGCAGGCAGCCTCTCTGAAAAGAGGGGTGTCGATGAAAAACAAGAAAAATACAATGCCAAAAGAATACACGGTCAGGCATAACCTGAATGGGTATCTGTTGATTGCTCCTGCCGTGATCGCAATTATCGCGTTAAGCGTCTATCCTCTGCTCCGGGGTATTTTAATCAGTTTTTTAAATTATGATATGACCCGGGCCAACGATCCGCTGTTTGGTACATTTGCAGGGCTGAAAAACTATGCGGTGGTGTTTTCCAATGCAAAATACCGCCAGTCGGTAGGCAATTCCGTTATCTGGACCCTGGTAAACTTAGCGGCTCAGGTCAGTTTTGCCCTTATCGTAGCCCTTGTATTGAATGAAAAACTCAGGGGAAGGGCCATATTCAGAACCGTGGCTCTGCTTCCATGGGCCATACCGGCAGCCATCAGCGCTCTGACGTTCAGCGCATTATATGATACGAAAATCGGTATTTTCAATGTTATTCTGCTGAAATTCGGAATCATCGATAAGCCGGTGGCATGGCTTGGCAATGTGAGCACGGCGATGCCGTCCGTAATTGTGGCAAATATCTGGAAAAGCACGCCGTTTCTGATGATCTTTATCCTGGCAGCCCTTCAGGGAGTTTCCCATGATATGTACGAGAGCGCCAGCATTGACGGTGCGGGAAAACTCAAGAGATTCCTTTACATTACACTGCCGAATATTAAAGAACCCATGGCGGTGGCGGTAATTCTGAATGCGATCTCGATCTTTAATAACTTTAATGCAATCTGGCTGCTGACCCAGGGCGGACCTTTAGGCAGTACGGAAATTATGTATACTTATGCGTACCGCCAGGCGTTTGTGGACCATAAATTCGGCTATGCGGCGGCGGTTTCCGTGGTAATATTCATCGTAATTGCTATTTTGACCGTTATTTACGTTAAAATGATCGGCGCTGACAAAGATGATTAAAGCTTAGAACAAGGAGTGAAACTATGAAAAGGACGAAATTAGATTTAACTATATTATATATCTTGGCAGTGATCATAGTGGTAGTGGCAGCGGCTCCTTTTCTCTGGGTACTTTTTACCTCAGTGAAATCATCCGAGCAGATCTATGATGTCAGCCAGATCATACCGACTTATATTACATTTGACAACTTCAAACAGGTTCTGTTCCATTCCAATTTCGTCAGATATTTTTGGAACAGCGCTTATATATCCGTGATTGTAACAGCCATCTGTATGCTGCTTTCCATCGCGGCTGCTTACGGATTTTGCAGATACAAAATCTTTGGTTCTATCCAGATGAAGTTAGGAATCCTGTTCACGAAAATGTTTCCGGGCGTCTTGCTTTCGATTCCCTACTATGTTATCATGAAAAATATGGGACTCATCGATTCACATCTGGGTCTGATCATTATTAACTGTTCATTTGCGCTCCCGTTCGCGGTGTGGAACATGTGTACCTTCTTCACCCAGATTCCATGGGAGATCGAAGAATCCGCGCTGATTGACGGCTGCAACCGTTTTAACTCTTTCACAAAAGTTATTTTCCCAATTGCCAAACCAGGTATATCAGCCACCAGCCTTTATTGCTTCCTCTTGTCATGGGATGAGTTCATGTATGCCAATACATTTATCAATTCTACATTGAAGAAGACAATCCAGGTGGGAATCCGTGATTATGTGGGTGAATATTCGACCGAGTGGGGGCCTTTGATGGCTTCTGTTGTGCTCAGCCTGATCCCTGTACTGATCTTTTTCGTAATGGTTCAGGATAATCTGGTGGGCGGACTTTCTGCCGGAGCGGTAAAAGGATAGAAAGAAAAGGATAATCAGAATGAAAAACAAGGTATCGAAATTAAGTATTAAATCCAATATGATTCTGCTGATTGTATTGTATGTACTGATGCCCTTGTTTATCGCTCTGATTATCCTTTCTGTGTTGCTGCAGAAAAATATGTCCTCCAACATCCGGGAATCCTATCAGATGATGTTCCAGCAAAAGGCGGACAAGATTGACAATGTTATTGAAATCGCCAATTATTCCAGCAGCGCATTTATTACGGATGATAAAAACCTGGCTCTGCTCCGCACCATGTATGAAAGCGGAAATGCCTATGAGCGCAACCGGGCGCAGACCCAGCTGATCGGAGTGCTTCAAAAGGATCAGGTCAGCGTGCTGACCGGATTTTCCGGAGAAGTGTTTCTGCTCACGAAAAATGGAAAGCTTTTAAGCTCCAACGCTTCCTATGAGGTTCCCGACGAATATTATGATTCGGACTGGTATGAAGACGCCGTGGAATTCGGCCAGTTTCCCTATTGGGATATGGGAATCAACCGTTTTCTGGCAGAAGTGTTAAATGGAAAGGAAGACGCATTTACATTCGGAAGAATTGTACAGAAGTATAAAAATCAGAATCTGGGGCTTTTGCTGGTCAGGATTCCCCAAAAGGTCTTCTGGAATGATGTGAAGGAGCAGGGGTTCCGCAAAGGCAGCATGGTGATGATGTCTGAGGACGGCAGGATTCTCTCCGGCGTGGAAGCCCAGTCCCAGGCGGAACAGGCGCTTACGGTGCTTAGGGATATGAACCTGTCCGCTTTGAAAACCGACGAGTTTTTAGGAAGCAAGTACGCAGGCAGCTCCTACTGCATGGCCACCCGTCTGAGCTCCAACAATGCCATTCTTTTATATATGGGAGATTATGACCTGATCTTCGAACGGCCGCTTAAAATCAGCAAAACCACGATGTTTTTTATGGTTTTAATCACGATTGCGATCATGGCCAGCGTAATTAAAGTATCTAATTACATCACAAAGCCAATCAACAATCTGGTCAAGAACATGCAGTTTATCGAACAGAGCGATTCCCAGCTGAAGGCCGGAAAACACGGCTTCCGCGAGATTTTAGAGCTGGAAAACAGCTTCCGCAGGGCGCGTGAGAGAATCCAGAAGCTGATCGAAGATGTGAGAGCGGAGACGGAACAAAAGGAAAAAGCCTATTATGAGGCGCTTCAGGCCCAGATTAATCCCCATTTCCTGTTTAACACCTTAAATGCGATCCAGTGGAAAGCGGCCCTCAATGACGATACGGAAGTTTCCGGCATGCTGTCGGATTTGAGCGTGCTTTTATATGAAACTTATGACCACAGCAGTGAACTTGGAACCATCGGTCAGTCCATGGTGGTGCTGGACGCCTATGTTAAGATCATGAAGGTGAGATTCAGCGACAGGGTCAGCTTTTTCTATACGGTTCAGGATGGTCTGGAAGAATGCCTGATACCGAGATTCTGCCTTCAGCCGTTAGTCGAGAATTCCTTCCTTCACGGCATGACCCATGTGGAGGACGGGCTGATTGTGCTCCGGGTGGAACAGGTGGAAGACCACATCGAACTGACGCTGACGGATAATGGAAGAGGGGCGGAGAAGCAGACTCCGGATACGCTTCTGACCGCAGACCAGGTTCCGAAAAAATATAAGATTACCGGAATCGGCCTGTCCAATATCCACAAACGGGTGCAGGCGCTCTTCGGGGAAGGATATGGCCTGGAAATCGACCCGTCGGTGGAGATCGGATTCCGTATTACACTTAAAATTCCTAAGATCATGAAGGGGGAGACATAAGGATGGATGCACCAATGATTCGGACATTGATCGTGGAGGATGAGCTGCTGGCCCGGGCCGGGCTTCATTCTCTTGTGGAATGGGAAAAACTTGGATTTGTGCTGTTGGAAGATGCGAAGGACGGGCAGGAGGCATTGGACCGGATACACCAGTATCACCCGGATCTTCTTCTGTTGGATATCAATATCCCGATTATCTCCGGCCTGGAACTTCTTAAAATTATAAAGGATGAAAAATTAGAGATCAAGACGGTTGTGATCAGCTGTTACGATGATTTTGACACGGTGAAGATGGCGATGAAGCTGGGGGCCTTGGATTATGTGAGAAAATTCGGGCTCAGCAAGGAAGAGCTGACCAATACGCTGTCCAATATCGTGGATAACCCTCAGATCCGCCTGACCTTAAATGAGCGCAAATCGGCAGCTCAGGAAAGGCGGGAACTGAAAAAAGAGGTGCAGCAGGTACCGGAAGGCTTTGAGAGCGGAACCTGTATCTGCCTTTGCATGCTTTGGAAGCATACGGATGAAATGGCGGATTTAAAGATTGTGGAAACGATCTGCAGCCAGTTCTACCACGGGCTTGGGAAAGAGATCGATATCAAGATATTTGAAGGAAAGATTCTGCTGCTCAGAAAAGAAAAGGGCGTGAAACGGAGCGAGATCGAGACATTGTTAAAGCAGATCCGTCATTTCATCACATCGGAATGTTATGCCGGGATTACGTCTTATGATATCTCCGATATGTCGGATCATTTCTTCCTGAAAATGGTGAATACCATCGAGATCATCGGATTTTACGGGGCGTCGGACTGGATCGTGGAGATCGGACAGCCGGTGGAGATACAGACCTCTTATCCCTTCGATGTGAACCAATACTATGAACAGATTGATAAAGCCTTGTCGGTCATATCTTCGGCGCAGATCATGGATATTCTGGAGCAGATTTTTGACCGGATTTCAAGTTCTAAATATCTTTCCGTGAATCTGGTGAAAAAGCTGATGATTGAGCTGTTAAGCCGCTTTTCGGAACGGGCTTCCCAGTTAGGCGGCGCGGTGGAGGAACTGGTGGTGTTCGGAAGTTATAAACACTATCAGCAGATTGTCCATATCACCAATTTTGACGATATGAAGGAATGGTTTTTCCTGTTTGCAGAGGAGTTTGTCAGGAAGTTTGCTGCCAGACAGAAGAGTACGGATTCGGATTTGATTAAACAGGTGCTTCAATATATTGATGACAATCTGACTTCCGTAATCCAGCTCAACGAAGCGGCCCGGTATATCGGGGTATCAGAGCCTTATCTGAGTACCTACTTTAAAAAGACTATGGGGGAAAACTTCATTCCCTATGTGAACAGAAAAAAGATCGAAGCCGCAGAGCAGATGCTTTCAGAAGGAATGCTTGTATACCAGGTGTCGGATATCCTGGGATTTGAAAACAGCACGTATTTTTCCAAGCTGTTTAAAAAGATAAAGGGAATCACTCCGGAGCAATACCGGAAGGTTAACAATAAGGATTAAGAGAGGAACAGCGGATGAAATTGAATCAGCTGCGGTATTTTACCGCTGCCTGCAAATTGAATAATATCACAAAGGCCGCTCAGGAACTGCATATCTCCCAGCCTTCTGTTTCGGCTGCCATTAAAGAGCTGGAGGAGGAATTCGGGGTAACCTTAATGCACCGGATGAACAAGGGATTTGTGCTGACCCAGGAGGGAAAATATCTGTGGGACAGGGCGGAACAATTGTTAATGCAGGCGGATGCCCTCAGCCAGATGATGTGTGATATGGGCAGCATGCGCAATAAGATCAATTTGGGAGTTCCGCCCATGATCGGCACATTTTTATTTCCCGATATGTATACCGGATTTATGCGGGAATATCCGCAGATACGACTGAATTCCCTGGAAAGCGGGACCAAAGGACTGTTGGAAATGCTGGATAGGAATGAGCTGGATTTCGCCATCGTTCCCAGCAACCATTTATCGCCCAATGATTACTGCATGCTGGAATTGACGCGGACAGAGACGGTGTTCTGCGTATCCGTGGATCATCCGCTGGCAGGATGCGAAAGCGTTTCGGTGCCTATGATACAGGATGAGCCTCTTATTATGTTTAACGACGGCTTTTATCAGAATGAAGTGATTAAGATGAGATATGCGGCTTATGGGAAAACGCCGAATATCATTCATTATTCGGGGCAGTTTTATACGATTAAACAGTTTATCGCTAAGGGAATTATGGCTGGGTTTATGTTCCGGGATATTGCCTGTACGGTGCCGGAAATTGTGGGGATTGGGATGGATGATCCCATACTGATCAGGATCAGTTTGATTTGGAAGAAGAATCACCATATGTTTAGTGATTCGGCGAAGTTTTTAAAATATGCGAATGAGTTTGCGAAAAGAAATGATTGATGGGGAGTCGGTCATTTCTTTTTTTATATCATAGGATTCGGGTGCCAAAAGGTCTTGCCCCTGCAAATTGTCTGAATTGTTTGTCAGGGTTCGGAATTAAGGACTCCTAAGACTGTCGGATTTTGCTAAAAGCGAGACGAAAATGCAGAACTCGCTACGCTCAGACATGCTGTCATTTTCGTCTCAACGCAAAATCCGGCAGTCTAAGGATTCCTAAATTCCTGCACATGCAAACAATTCAGACAATTTGCAGGGGCAAGACCTTTTGACACCCGAATCATCATAGGGAAGTGCTCCTATGATATAAAAAAGCCTTCCGGGCAGGAACGCACTGCGGTGGTGAGGTATAATGTCGCTGAAGCGACCCGCCGCAGGCGGAGAATCCTGTAAGCAGGATTCTTTTTACATTTTGAGATAGGAAAAAGCTATTGAAAGATAGAAAAGAGATATTTTACATATGGATTGAATTCTTTTATTATTTAGATAGAGGATTAAGGCATTTCTGAAAATGCCTTGACGATCAATGTAAAAAAATGAGAGGAGAAGCGGCATGGAAACTTATAAAATTGCGGTAATCGCAGGGGACGGAATCGGACCGGAGGTCTTAGCGGAGGGAATTAAAGTATTAAAGACAGCATCTGAGCTGGACGGCAGTTTTTCTTTTGACTTCACTTATTTCCCATGGGGATGTGAGTATTATCTGAAAAACGGCCGCATGATGGCCGAGGACGGCTTAGAACAATTAAAGGAGTTCGACGCAATCTATCTTGGCGCAGTCGGATACCCGGGGGTGCCGGACCACATCTCCCTTTGGGATCTTTTACTGGTGATCCGAAAGAATTTCGACCAGTATGTGAATTTGAGACCCGTGACCCTGCTAAAAGGAGCTCCCTGCCCATTGAAGGATATAAATCGGGAAGACGTGGATATGATCTTTGTCCGCGAAAACAGCGAAGGGGAGTATGCAGGAAGCGGAAGCTGGCTGTTTAAGGGAAAACCCAATGAGGTAGTGATCCAGGACGGCGTGTTTTCCAGAGTGGGCTGTGAAAGAATCATACGATATGCCTACAATCTGGCGAGAGAGAAGAAGAAGAGCTTAACCAGCATCAGCAAAGGGAATGCATTAAACTATTCCATGGTGTTCTGGGATCAGATTTTTAAAGAGGTTGGAGAGGAATACCCGGATGTGGAAACCCATTCTTATCTGGTGGATGCGGCCAGCATGTTTATGGTGAAGGATCCCAAGCGGTTTGAAATCGTGGTGACTTCCAACCTGTTTGGAGATATATTAACGGATTTAGGAGCAGCGATTGCCGGCGGAATGGGGCTGGCGGCGGGAGCGAACCTGAATCCTGAACGAAAGTTCCCGTCCATGTTTGAGCCGATTCATGGTTCGGCTCCGGATATTGCAGGACAGGGCAAGGCGAATCCGCTGGCCTCTATCTGGGCGGCCAGCCAGATGCTCGATTTCTTCGGCCATGAGGACTGGGGGAAGAAAGTGCTGGATGTTATTGAAGAGGTGCTGGTTGAAAAACAGGTGCTGACGCCGGATTTGGGAGGAAATGCGACGACCGGCCAGGCCGGGGATCACGTGGTGGAAAAACTGCGCCGGAAAAAATAATGAGGAGGAGAAGGATATGATCGTATCGGCTTTAAAAATCCGTTCATTTCATGCGGGAGGGGCCCATGAAATCCGGCTGCCAAACGGAAACGTGATCTTAATTGATCCATTTTTCCGGGACAGTGAAAATGAGGAACACAACAGGGAAGAGATCAAACGGGTGGACTATATTCTGGTGACTCATACCCATTTTGACCATGAAATTGATCTCGGATATTTTGTGGAGAAATTCCGGCCAAAGGTATTTGCGGGGGCTTTATCGGCTATGGCTCTTATGAAATACCACCGGATTCCTTTTGATGATCTGTATCCGGTCTTTCCGGGGCAGAAATTTACGCTGGAAGATTTCACTCTCGAAGCGTGGCAGGCAAAGCACAATCCGTCAGGAGGCCGCATTTATTCGCCGGAGCAGGATATTGCAAAGAAGGAGCTTGGCATAGAGGGGCATTTTGAATGTGATACTATGGGCTCCATAGAATCTCTGGATTATTTGATTACGACAAACCAAAACTTCCGATGTCTGATGGCGTCGGGACAGACCGTATGGAGTGATTTGTTCGATATCAGCAGGGAAAAGCGGCCCAATGTGGTTTTACGGCAGGCCGGGGTGAGAAAATCAGGCGGCGACTTGTTCTCAGACGGACAGGTGGAGGCCGGAGAACTGGCCCAATTGTTCGTAAAATACGGCGCTCAGGTGGTGGTTCCATTTCATATGGATGTATTGTGCAGAAGATGGGGAAAAGAAAAGACCGCGGATTATTTTATGCAGGTGAAGGAAGAGATGGAAAAGCTGGAACCGGGATGTACGCTTTTATATCCTGAGGCGTGGAAATGGTACGGATTGGGGATTGGAATAACAGAAGAATAATTTATTATAGGGGGTTACAATGAGTCAATTAACGATATGTCTGATTATTTTTGCAGTTATGGTCATTGGATTCTGCAGTGGGAAATACAGTTTGGCAACGGTTTCTCTTATTTCCATGATGGCGCTGGTTCTGACCGGCTGTTTGGCGGCTAAGGATGGGCTGGCGTATTTTTCCAATAATAACGTTGTGATGATCGGCGGAATGTGTGTGGTGGCGGCCGGTTTCAATAGAACGCGTTTCTGCACCAATGTGGCGGATAGAATTTCCCATGTGGCAAAGGGGAATTTGAATAAGCTGATGTTTGGATATGTGCTAATCGGTATGCTGCTGAGCCAGTTTATCCAGAGCCCCGTTGTGGCTATGGGCATCGTTGCGCCCATGCTTATGGCTTCTGCGGAGAGCATGGGGATAAAATCCAGCAAGGTAATGTTTCCCTTAGGCGTGGTTACGGTTGTAACCTGCTGTACATTTCCGGTGGGAGCAGGAGCTACCGTGGCGGCTGAACTGAACGGTTATCTGGAAAGCTACGGCTATCTGGATCATATGGTTGGGATTTTCGATCCGATGATCGGACGTCTGCCGCTCCTGGTGATCTGTGTGATCTATTGCGCCTTTTTTGCCACGAAGCTGGCGCCGGATGAACCCATTCTGAAGCCGTCCTCTGTTTCTGCAAAAGCTGCGTCGAAAGAACCTTTGAAGCCGTTGCAGGAATATGCGGGGATCGTTATTTTCTTTGCAGACGCCCTTGCGCTGATGTTTGCGAAACAGCTTGGAATGGAGAACTGGGAAATTACTGTGATCGGGGCCTTGGCAATGGTCATGTTCGGCGTGTTAAAACCGCGGGAAGCCACAGCTTCCATCCCATTCAGCATGTTATTCCTGATCGTGGGCGCGCTGGCGATGTCAGGGGCGCTCAGCCAGACCGGGGCGGGAGAATTGATCGGCGGCCATATCGCCGGTATTGTGGATGCGGTGGGAGGCAACTCCTATATCATCGGCTTCATTTTCTTCGTCATCCCGTTTGCTTTAACACAGGTGATGCAGAACCGGGGGACGATGCTGATCTTTCATCCGATTGCAATTGCCACCTGCGCCTCCATTGGCGCCAACCCAGTTGGGCTGATGATATTGATCCAGGCCGCATGTTTATCCGCATTCATGACTCCGATGGCAACCGCAGCGATTCCCTATATGATGGAATGCGGCGGCTATGACCAGAAATCCATGTTTAAACAGTCCTGGATACTCTGCATCATCTGCTGCGTGGTATCCGTGGGATGGATCATGACTGTTTTTCCGCTGAAGTAGATTCAGGCCGCTTTTCATCCTGTTTTAACACGAGGGGGTCCCGGTGGAGCATCTTATCTATGTATTCCAGGATGTGAAAGGAAAACAGAAGACGTTCTCTTAAAAGATGGTCATCCAGGCTTTGGCCGATGATTTCTTCTATTTTATTAATTTTATAGAGCATGGTATTTCTGTGGATGAAAAGGTCCTTTGCCGTCTTTGCCGAATTTCGGTCATTGGTTAAGTAGAGGTATAAAACGTCCTTTAAATTATTGCCGTATTTCTTGTCATACCGTTCCAGGGCGATCAAAGCCGGATGGCACAGATAGATTAAGTTCTGGTTATGGTAAGTGTTGTAAAAGGAATCCGCACACAAGGAAACCATGTGGTAAATACTGTATTTTTCATACTGGAAGATCCGTTCTTCCTCTGACTGGCGAAACACCATGCCCAGAGGAAGGGCGGATTTTGTCTGTATATAGAGGGAATAAAGGGATATGAGGAATTTGGAATAATTTCCAATGGCCGCATATGCCTTGTAATTTTGAAGGATTCCGTTAAATTTTTCATAGTCGAATGTCAGAGTCTGCTGGTGGTGGGCTTTTTTTGTCAGGATAATGAGCTCCCGGTGGTAGACCGCCATGTTGCTGGACGGCAGAACCTGTTCTAACTGGTTGATGATAAAGTTCCAGGGGATATTTTCCTGAGTTTGCTCAAATGTGACCACAATGATATGATAATATTTCTGAAACGCCAGCGCGGGAATCATTTTTAACCTCTGTTCCAATTCCGCCGGGCTTGTGAGCCGCTGGTCCAAAAGGTCGGCGACTAAGGTGGAAAATTCATTTCCCACCCGGTAGCCCAATTGTTCGTTATGGATCATGTATTCCTCTATAAAGGAAACGAAGTCGGCCGATAAATCCGTGATAAAGGAATTGGGACGGTCGTTGGGCATGGTTACGGATACCCGGGCGGCCACCATGCCTTTGTAGCGGACCAGGCGGACAACCGTGTAATGCTTATCATAGGAAGAGATGTATTCCCGGTGTACGGAGTTGAAGCTGGTGTTTAATACGGTTTCTTTATGAATGGTCTGTATGGTTTCATAGCACAGATAATCGTTGGTATCCGCCTCGTGGAGACAAAAATCATAAAACTGGCGGATGTGGCTTTTGGCGATCACTTTATAGGCATTGTTCAGGATCAGGATGGGGTAGCGGAGCATTTCGTAACCCAAATCGGTTATGACCTTCAGATCCGCATTCTGTTTTACCGCCTGTGCCAGACGGGAAAGCCAATTCCTATAACCGCTTAAACTCTGGGATGTCCGGTTGTAGAGGTCGATAAAATCCAGAGCTAAGATAACCAGATTATAATCCCCCATAGGAAGGTCAGGCAGAGCCTGGCAGTCCTTACCTGCGGCACAGAGCAGGGTGACCGTTTCTGAAAAAGGGGCGTGATCCAAAGCCTGTAATATGGATTCGGGAGTGCCGATATAGATATTGCGGCAGTCCAGTTCCGTCTGTCCGTTGAGAAGCAGGATGTTTTGGACGGATTCCAGCGAGGAATGGGGAATGCTGGACAGCATAATATAAGGCGTTAGAGGATGCAGCAGAATCGATGTAGTCAGCATAACAGTTATTCCTTTCTAAGAAAATTGGCAGCTGTTCAGAGAGGGCATAGTTCCGCCCTATGAACAACTAAAAAGATTGTATAATATTTAACGAAAAACGAAAAAATGAGCGTCTGTCTCTTTTTATATCCTGATAAAAAGTAATGTGCAGATAATACATTTATTTTATTTTTCATATAAGCCGTTATTATGCAGTATAAATAGTAAGTTGGAAAAAATCAATGATTAATTAGAATATATCGATAAAATACGACTTTTTATCTGTATTTATTTAAAAACAATCGTCAGAAAATGATATGTGCACTGTGCACATAAACTCGAGGCGAAGTTTTGGGCGCAATGGATATGGTAAAATTGTTAAAAAATAGTTAAGCTAGAAAAAGAACGACGAAAGTTAACAGGCATTTGATTATAATCAGGAGGTGTTTATGTGAGTATCAGAAAAGAAGCTCTTGACAGCAAAGCTTTTCAGGCGTTAAAGGATATCTACGATAACCGGGAAAAGGTTTTGCTGAAACAGAAAGAAAACGGAAAAATCATTGTCGGCGAGCTGGGCTGTGACGTCCCTGACGAATTGCTGCTGGCCGCAGGGCTGTTTCCGGTTCATGTTTATGCAGATCCGAAAAAGCCTCTGGCGGAAACCGACAAATATCTGGAATATGCATTTGACCCCATTGTCAGAGCACAGTTTGAAAAGATTGTGGACGGAACCTACGGCGATCTGATTGATTACCTGGTAGTTTCCAACTCTACAGACGTAATCATCAGAATCTACCTCTATTTGAGGGAAATGCACCGCCAGGGAATCGGAAAGAACCTTCCTCCGGTAGAATTCATCGATTGGATGTTCACAAGAAACCGGATGCATCAGGTGAGAAATGAAGATACCATCCGTATATTCTGGAAAGCCGTAGAAAGCTGGGCAGGCAAAGAAATTACGGAAGAGGATGTTAAAAAGGCTGCGGCTGTCTGCAATGAAAACCGTCAGGCGCTCCGTGAGATGGCTAAGCTTCGTCACGACGAAGAAGTACATATTAACGGTTCGGAAGCCCTTGTTATCATCGGCGCGGCATTCTTTATGGACAGGGAAGAACATACAAAGCTTGTAAAAGAGGTGACGAAAGACGCTGCCAATTGGCCGGTGATTGACGGACCGAGAGTTTATTTTACAGGAAGCGGACAGGAAGATACCTCCTTCTATGATATGATCGAAGATACGGGCGCTGTGATCGTAAGCGAAGACCATGACTGGGGCGACCGTTACTTTGAGAGAGATTACAATATGGATTACAATCCGGTCAGAGCCATTGTGGACCGCTATATGCTCCGCGAATTCAGCTCGAAAAAGGCGTTTGTATCACAGAGAGTGGAAGCGTTAGACCGTGAGGTGGAGGCTTCAAAAGCTCAGGCAGTGATCTTTGCCACCAATAAATATGAAGAAGCTGCATCCTGGGATTATCCTTCCCAGAAACAGTCATTGGATGAAAAGGGAATCCCTGCTGCGTCCTTTGTACAGCTGCAGTATCCGATTGATAAAAACGAAGGTTTGAAAGAAAAAATTGCTGATTTTGTCAACAGCCTGAAAGGAGGGAATCAGTGATGTCAGAAGAGATGAAAAAACAACAGGACCCGCCTCGTGCGGTCAAAACCTTGAAGGCTACGGGCGCGGCCAGCGCTTATCAGAAAGAATGGTTCGCCGGCCTTAGGAAACGGGTGGAAAGCGGAGAAGATTTCGGATATTTAAATGCCGATGTTCCGATGGAAGTGTTAAGAGCCATGGATATCCCGTTTGTGGTAAACCAGTGGTGGGCTGCCATCTGCGCGGCAAAACGTAAAGCGCCTAAGTATTACGGATTATTAAGAGATGCAGGATACAGGGACGATCTTTGCTCCTATTGCGCTACTGCATTTGCAGAGAGCATGGACCCTGAAGATAAGGAAAGCGGACCATGGGGAGGTCTTCCGGACCCAACCATCGCCATCACCCGTTTGACCTGCGACTGCCAGGGAAAGATCTTCCAGCTGTTCGCGAAAAACCACGGCGCTGATTTCTATGCGATGGAAAATACGGTTCCAAGAAAGGTTCCGTTAAACTGGTGGGATCTGGCACAAAATGACTGGGAAGAATTGTACGATACGGAACGTCTCGACACTGCGGTAGAAGAATTAAAAGAGCTGATCCGCTACCTGGAGATGAAAACAGGAAAGATGTTCGATATCAATAAACTGGAAGAGGTCATGAACCTGATCAATGAACAGGAAGAATGGTATACGAAAATCCGCGATCTGATCGCAGAAACAAGTCCTGCTCCTGTAACCGTGGTGGATACCATCAATGCAGTAATGCAGGCGCAGTGGCAGCGCGGTACCAGATGGGCTGCTGACCATGCGAAGAGCATGTATGAAGAGATAAAGGCCATGGTGGATGAAGGCCATACGGCTGTTCCCAATGAAAAATACCGCTTGATGTGGCTGGGAAGAGGACTTTGGCATGATTTCGCATTCTATCAGAATTTTGAGAAGAAATACGGAGCCGCTTTTGTATGGAGCATGTATTTAGCCATGGGAGCCGACGCATACCGCCGCTATCATGTGGAAGAAGATCCGTTAAGGGCTTTAGCTGCAAGATATATCGGAATGGAAGATTTCCTTCATATGCCTCCGTGGAATGCACAGTGGTTCTTAAAAGAAGCGAAGCATAACAAGATAGACGGAGTCGTTTACATGGTTCCCGAAAACTGTATGCAGGCGGTGGAAGGTTCTTACTTCATTCAGAAAACATTGGAAGATGCCGGTATTCCGGTATTGATTTTCAAAGCCGATCCGGTGGATGCGAGAAAATGGAATCGGGACACCATGACCGGGCTGGTAGAAGATTTTATTGAAAACAGAATCATTAATAAAGGAGGAAAATAAATCATGGCAGGTGTAGGACCATTAACAGGCTACAAAGTTTTAGACCTGACCCAGTTTGAATCAGGAACCGTATGTACGGAGACATTGGCTTGGCTGGGAGCGGAAGTTCTGAAAGTGGAGCGTCCGGTAAAAGGCGAGCTGGGGAGATATTCCGTGGCGGAACCGGATAAGGATTCAGTTGGGTTTGTGGTAATGAACATGAATAAACGTTCCATTACCTGTAACTTAAAATCCCCGGAAGGCATTGCGTTAATCAAGAAGCTGTTAAAAGAAGTGGATGTGCTGGTAGAAAACATGGGACCTGGTTCCATTGACAAACTGGGCCTTAGCTATGAAGACTGCAAAGCGGTAAATGACAAGATCATCTATGCGCAGATCAAAGGATTCGGTATGGACGGCCCATATGCGGAATATCCTGCATTTAACCCGATTGCAACAGCTACAGGATGTATGGTAGCCGTTACCGGACAGCCGGGTGAAGAGCCTGTCCAGTCAGGTATCAGCGTGGCGGATTCCGGTTCCGGATATATGTGCGCCCTTTCCATCATTGCAGCGCTGCTTCAGAGAGAAAAACAGGGCATCGGCCAGAAGATTGAAGTGGCGATGCAGGAAGTTATGATCGGTTTTTCACGTTCCAACTGGGAACCGTATTACCGTCAGGGCAAGCCGCCTAAACGTGTAGGAAACGGTATGCCGTTAGAGGATGTGGCTCCGGCAGGAATGTATCCGTGTAAGCCGTTTGGACCAAATGACTACGTACATATCTATTGCTCCAGACATCCGGGCAGCAAGCAGTTTGACAACCTCTGCAAAGTGATCGGCAGAGAAGACCTTCTGGAAGACGAGAGAATGGCTACGCCTACTTCCCGCTACCAGCACCGTGACGTTTTAAATCCGATTATTTCAGAGTGGACCGGACAGCATACGAAACAGGAAGCTATGGACATTATGTGCAAAGCCGACATTCCATGCGGTGCTGTTCTGGACTGTGACGACATTACAAAAGATCCATATTACAGAAGACGCGGCGTGATGCTGGAAGTAGAACATCCGGAGCGTGGCAATCTGATTATTCCTGGATTTGCACCGAGAATGAGTGAAAATCATGTGGAATATAAAGTTTCACCTGCACTGGGCGAGGCGAATGAAGAAGTTTATAAAGACCTGTTAGGCGTATCGGCAGAAGAACTGGAAGAGTTAAAAGCTAAAAAAGTGATCTAACAGTCAGGTACACATAAGTACTATAAAAGGGGGATATTTTATGGTAACAGCAGTTGGTTTTATAATGATGGCGATCGTGGTTTTCCTGTTGCTGAAAGGAAAGATCACACTGGCTCCAATTTTCGTAGTAATACCGGTTATTGCAGCTTTAATTTTAGGTTTCAGTTTAAATGACATCAATAAATTTATCGGTGACGGCTTATCGTCAGTGCTCAATACCGCCGCGCTTTTCGCATTTGCGGTTATGTATTTCAGCTTCCTGAACGATGTCGGCATGTTCGATGTAATCGTTAAAAAAGTTATGAAATACCTTGGAAACAAGGTTGAGATCGTTTTGCTCATGACAGTAATCGTTGCATGTATTTCTCATCTGGACGGTTCCGGTGCGACTACCATGCTGATTACGATTCCTACCATGCTGCCGATCTGCAAAAAGATGAAGATCCGCCCGGTTGCAATGCTGTTAATGGCAGTTGCGGCATCCGGCGCCATGAACATGACACCTTGGTGTTCATCCGTACTTCGTCTTACCTCAGCAACCGGTGTTGATCCTCAGGAATTATGGAGATTCATCCTTCCGCTGCAGGTATTCTGTATCGTTATGTCCTTCATCCTTCCGTTCCTGGTTGCCAAAGTAGAGCGCAAGAACGGCGCAGGCATGACGGACGCAGAGTTCACAGAACTGAAAAAGACCATCGACGAGCCGGCTAAAATATCAGTCAGCAAAGGCGTTATCGCGTTTGATATGATTCTTACATTAGTGATCCTCGGCTTGATGCTGGCAGGCGTATTAAAATCCAATCTCGGATTCATGCTGGCATTCGCAATTGCCCTTGTAGTAAACTATCCAAACGTAAAAGAACAGACTGCCAAGATCAAACAGTACGGCGGAACTGCTCTTAACATGGTAGTTATCATTTTTGCAATCGGTGTTTTAGTAGGTATTATGAAAGGAACCGGTATGATTGACGGCATGGCTAATGCATGTCTGGCTCTGCTGCCTGACAGCATGGGTTCCCATCTGACATTTATTATTTCACTGCTGTCCGTTCCGTTATCCATGTTCTTAGGAAGCGATACCGTATATCTGGTATTAGCTCCTGTACTTGCAACTGTAATTACAACCGTAGGCGGTTCTCTGATGGCTCTCTGCGCATCCCTGTTAGTGGGCGCATGTCTGTCCGCAGGTATCTGTCTGATCGGACCGTCTCCATATCTGGCGCTGGGCCTTGCCGGTGTTGAGATGGGAGAAGCTTTAAAATATTGTTTCAAATGGATCTTCGGTATGAGTGTCCTGGCAACTATCTTTGCGGGCATTCTGGGAATTGTTCCATTCTAAAGTACTATATAGGTTCACTTGGGACGAAGGCAGAATTGATACCTTCGTCCTTTGTGAATTATAAGGGAAAATTAAAAAATGATTGGGAGGGATTTATATGGAATCATACCCATTTGACAGGGAGAAGGAACTGGCTTCAAGGGGGACTTACCTTTATGGTTTAAGAAATGAAACAGTTACCAGATATACGACCCCGATTACGCCTAAGGAAAACATGATCCGGATTCTGAGCCGGAAGCGTCCCCTTTGGCTGGAAAGCGATATTAACACCATTCATCCGAAGCTAGTAAAGGACAACATTGCCAGAGGACTGGTAAATGAGGTGGAGCCGTTTGATATCAGCCAGGCCGGAGGAGAGGACTGGTTTGGGATTCATTGGATTTACGACAGCCTGACCCGGGGGTCTATGGTAAAGCCCGGAGCCCCGAAAATTCCGGATATCACGGAATGGGAAAAATATCTGGAATTTCCCGATTTAGACAGTCTTAACTGGGAAGAAGAAGGGGCGAAAAACGAATGCCTGCAGGACCCGGAACGCCTGACGGGCACTACAATTTTTACCGGCTTGTTTGAGCGTCTGATCTCATTTTGCGACTTTGAAAATGCGGCGGTTGCCCTGATCGATCCGGACGAGCAGGAGAGCGTACACCGGCTGTTTGACCGGCTGGCCCTGTTCTACGACCGGTTAATTGATAAACTGCATACATATTTCCATGTGGAACATATCACTTTCCACGATGACTGGGGCTCTCAAAGAAGCGCATTTTATTCAAGGGAATTGTGTGAGGAAATGCTTCTTCCCTACATGAAGCGCATCGTGGATTCCTGCCATAAGAGAGGAATTTGGTTTAATTTCCATAGCTGCGGCAAGATAGAAACTCTGGTTCCTGTTATGATCGAGGCCGGAATGGACAGCTGGGGAGGCCAGGAGATCAATGATAAATGGGCTCTGTATAAAAAATACGGTGATAAAATGATTTTTACCATCGATGATAAGCTGCCTGCGTCCATGACGAAAGAGGAAGTGGAAACATGGGTGGACAACTGTTTAGCCCGCCTTGATCCCGATAAAAATATGCTGTTCGCAGCCAACAGACACCCCGCTCTGAGGGAAATATTATATTGTAAATCCAGGGAGTTTTATTGGGAACATAGAAAGGAGGAAGTATGAAAAAGGATTTTGTAATGCTGGCCGGAGGCGACACCATATTAGGCGCCAACCCGGAATATTATTTCAAAAGCATCGATCCTGTCCTTAAAAGCGGAGATCTGGTGCTGACACAGTTGGAAGTGCCCTACAGCGACGATGCGCCGGAGCTTGAGGATCTGGACCGGGAACGGAAAAACCTGGAGCCGCTGTTATCCAGATTTGACCTGGTTACCATGGCCGGAAACCACATTTATGATGCGGGAGAAAAGGGAGTAAGAGATACTCTGGAATGGCTGGACGAAAAGGGAATGCCTCATGTGGGAGGCGGCATGAACCTGGAAGAGGCGAAAAAACCGCTGATCATGGAAAAGGATGGAATCCGATTTGGCTTTTTAAACTATAACTGTGTGGGCGGCGCTCCTCAGTTTGCCGGAAAAGACAAGGCGGGCAGCGCTCCCCTCGAAATTATCACCCATTACGATCTGGAACAGGTAGCCAACCCGGGAGGCCCTCCCGAAAAGATCTATACGTTTCCCAAATGGAGCGCGCTTGAGGAAATGGCAGGACAGATAAAGAAATTAAAGGCGGAATGCGATATTGTCTCCGTATATTTCCATAAAGGACTTGTGCATAAACCGGTGAAGCTGGCGGATTATGAGCGGGTGGTATCCTATGCGGCGATCGAGAGCGGAGCTGACGTGGTATTTGGAGGCCATTCCCATATCATGCATGGAATTGAGGTTTACAAAGGAAAGACCATTTACCACGGTCTCTGCAACCTGATCGCCTGGGTTCCCTCCCTTGGCCCTCATTGGAAGCGGAAAAGCGGAAAGGCCACAGCGGTATTTGACCCGGAAGCATGGGCGAGAACGAGAATGGAGCGGTTTGGCTTCGTTCCGCTGATGGACTACCCGACCTATCCGTTTCACCCGGAATCCATCTATTCTCTGATCGCAAAATGCGTGATCCGGGATAAAAAGATCGTGGAAACCAGATTTATCCCGATGATTGTTAATAAAGAGGGCGTGCCTGAAGTGGTAAGCCGGGAAAGCGGCGGACAGGAAGTTCTGGACTATATGATAAAGATCACAAAAGGCGCAGGGCTCAATGGAACCTTTGAATGGGACGGAGATGAGGTTGTGATTTCCGGTTCCTGATCATGGGAAAAGCCATGGCGGAAAGGATGAAGGATGGAAAAGAAGATCAGCATTTATGCGGTGGGAGATCTGATCCTGGATGAGCCGGGACCGATGGAGCCGTATTTTGAATTATGCAAAGGAGAACTTCAAAAGGCGGATGTGATGATTGGACATGTGGAAGTTCCCCATACAGACCGTTATCTGCCTTCCTGTATTGATATCCAGGCGCCTCCGTCCAAGCCGGAGCATCTGGAGGTGCTTTCAAAACTCGGATTTGATATTGCCACTGTGGCGGGAAATCATCTTTATGATTGCGGCCCATACGGCGTGGTGGATACCGTGGAAAAACTGCAGAGCCTTGGAATCCGGACAGCAGGAGGCGGAGCCGATCTCTATAAAGCCAGAAAACCTGCCGTTATCGAAAAAGAGGGGGTACGCATCGGGGTTCTCAGCTTCAATGCGGCCGGCCCAAAGCTGGGCTGGGCCACGTCCATTAAGCCGGGCGCTTCCTACATTGATGTGGAAACCTCTTATCAGCCGGTTATGGATATGCCCCATTCCCCCTGCCGGATCTATTCCTATATGACGCCGGACGGGGAACGCATACTCCGGGAAGAAATAAAGAAATATAAAAAGGAATGCGATATCCTGATCGCCGCATTCCATAAAGGCCAGGCGGGAAAAGGCCCTAATCCGGGATGGCTCTGCAGCTACGAGGTGCCGATGGCTCATGCAGCCGTGGACGCCGGGGCGGATATTGTAATCGGACATCATCACCATATGCTGAAGGGAATCGAATTTTATAAAGGAAAACCGATTTTTCACGGTTTGGGAAATTTTGTGACGGTCACCTATGCGATGACACCCGGATATAATGAAACCGACGAGATGAAAGCCTATATGGAACGCCGTGTGCGTGAAGGCCGGGGCCGGGCTTCCTATGATCCTCCTTATTATCCATGGGGCCCGGAGACCAGGCTGACGATGATCGCCAGCTTCTCGGCAGGAAAAGACGGGATTGTGGATGTGGGATTTATTCCATGCAAAATTAATGACCGTGGATGCGTAGAGGTCTATGACCGGGACAACGGAGGAGAGGAAATTCTAAAGTTTGTTCAAAATTTGACAAATGATATGGACTTTAATACCGGATTTACTTGGTCAGAGGATGGTAAGAGCGTATTGGTATATCCGGTTTAAGAGCGGAAGGACAGTTCTCAGCTGTCTGCACGGGACGTCGGAAAATTCGCCGGATTTGATGCGAAACCTGAAAAATACGGAAAAAAAGAGAAAATAGGTACAAAAAGGGGCAGGAGGCCGGCGGGCTTTCCGTCCCTTTTTGCACCTGCTTTTTCTTTTGCGTATTTTTCCTGCTGATAATGATTAAAAATTGATAAAAATTTCTCAATAAAACTTGACTTAAATAGTACAGTATTATAGAATATAGGTAAAGGAAGGTGCAGTGATGCTGTTTACGAGAGAGTGCGATTACGCTGTCCGCATAGTCCGGGCATTATCCCATGGTGGAGTTGTCAGTGTCCAGGAAATTTGCGCACAGGAAGATATTACCGTTTCCATTACTTATAAAATCACAAGAAAACTGGAAAAAGCCGGAGTGATCGAGAGCCACCGGGGAGCTAACGGCGGATATTCATTGAAAAAGCCGGCCGGGGAACTCACCTTATACGATGTTCTCACAGTGATTGATCCGGATCTTTTGATTACGGAATGTACGGGCGCATCTTATTCCTGTTCCAGGAATACGGGAAAGCATCCTTGTCTGGTTCACGGAGAGTTCAGCAGACTTCAGAATCTGCTTGTCCGGGAACTGCGATCAAAGCCGCTGTCTGAACTATTTATTACGTAACAGTTACTTTATATCATGAACAAAAGTACGTATCATGCGTACTTTAAATTTTAAATTAATCTGTACTAAAATAGTGCAGTATAAAAACAAGGAGGTATTTTAATTATGAATCAATGTTTTGGATGTAATACCTGTAAAAGTGCGGATCAGCCGCTGGAGAATTTTATCCGTTCTCTGCCTATGGAAACTTCCCATCACAGAGTACATACCCAGGAGACGAAATGCAACTTCGGACTTCAGGGAGTCTGCTGCCGCCTGTGTTCCAACGGTCCCTGCCGGATTACGCCTGAAGCGCCGAGGGGGATTTGCGGCGCAAACGCCGACACGATTGTGACCCGCAATTTCCTGCGCGCGGTGGCAGCAGGTTCAGGCTGCTACATTCACATTGTGGAAAATACCGCATTGAACTTAAAACACACTGCCGAGATAAAAGGGGAATTAAAAGGACTTCATGCATTAGACCGTCTCTGCAAGATTTTCGGGATCGAAGAGGAGGACGTCTATAAAAAAGCCGAACTGGTAGCCGATGCCGTATTGGCCGACCTCTATAAACCGGAATATGTGAAAATGGACCTGGTCGAAAAAGTGGCTTACAGGCCTCGAGTAGAACGCTGGAAAGAGCTTGGCATCATGCCTGGCGGAGCCAAATCGGAAGTATTCAAAGGCGTCGTTAAATGCTCAACCAACTTGAATTCCGATCCGGTGGATATGCTGGTGGACTGCCTCCGCCTCGGTATCTCAACCGGAGTTTACGGCCTTACGCTGACAAACCTTTTAAACGACGTGCTGTTAGGAGAACCGGAACTCCGTCTGGCTCCGGTAGGCCTTAGAGTAATCGATCCCGATTACATTAATGTGATGATCACAGGCCATCAGCATACCATGTTCGTGGATTTACAGGAACGCCTGACAAAGCCGGATGCGGTGAAAAAAGCCAATGAGGCGGGAGCGAAAGGCTTTAAGCTGGTTGGCTGTACCTGCGTCGGACAGGATTTACAGCTGCGCGGCAGCCATTATACGGATATCTTTGACGGCCACGCAGGCAATAACTACACCAGCGAAGCGATTCTGGCCACAGGCGGAATTGACGCCGTGTTATCTGAATTTAACTGCACGCTTCCAGGAATCGAGCCGATCTGTGATGAGCTGAAGATCAAACAGATCTGTCTGGACAGCGTGGCGAAAAAAGCAAATGCCGAGATGATGGAATTTGACTTCTCAAAGAGAGAGGAACAGAGTGGCATCATCATTGATAAGATAGTGGCGGCCTACAAAGAGCGCCGCGGACAGGTGCCCCTTAACCTGATGCCGGAACACGGCAACAGCAACACCCTGACAGGCGTCAGCGAAGGCTCTTTAAAAGAGTTCTTAGGCGGAAGCTGGAAACCGCTGATCGATCTGATCGTGGCAGGCGAGATCAAGGGAATCGCCGGAGTGGTAGGCTGCTCCAATCTGACCGCAGGCGGTCATGACGTGCTCACCGTAGAACTGACAAAAGAGCTGATTGCCAGAGATATCATCGTGCTGACCGCCGGATGTTCTTCAGGCGGAATCGAAAATTGCGGATTGATGACGCCGGAAGCGGCGGCTCTTGCCGGACCTAAGTTAAGAGCAGTCTGTGAAAAACTGGGCATTCCGCCGGTACTCAACTTTGGTCCATGTCTGGCCATCGGAAGGCTGGAAATCGTTGCGACAGAGATTGCGGAGGAATTGGGCGTCGATCTGCCTAAGCTGCCGTTAGTGCTTTCAGCAGCACAGTGGCTGGAAGAACAGGCATTGGCCGACGGCGCATTTGGTCTGGCATTGGGATTACCGCTTCATCTGGGCCTGCCTCCATTTGTAACGGGAAGCAAAGTTGCGGTTCAGGTGCTGACAGAAGATATGAAACAGCTGACCGGCGGTCAGGTAATCATCAACTCAGACGCTAAGGACAGTGCCGACATCCTGGAAAAGATCATTCTGGAAAAACGCTCTGCTTTACAGATATAGGAGGCGCGGCTTATGAAGAGGATCATGATTGATTATTCAAAATGCGACGGATGCAAGAATTGTACGGTGGCCTGTATGCAGGCTCACCGTCCGGATCAGGGCACCGCTTATGATCTGGATCTTACGGATATCAGAAATGAGTCCAGAAACCATATTGTAGCGTCGAAAGACGGCACATATAAACCGATTTTCTGCCGCCACTGCGACCAGCCGGAATGCGTGATGTCCTGCATGAGCGGAGCCCTGGCAAAAGACCCGGAGAGCGGCCATGTATTCTATGACGAAAAGAAATGCGGTTCCTGCTTCATGTGCGTGATGAACTGTCCTTACGGCGTATTAAAACCGGATACGGCAACCCGCACCAAAGTGATCAAATGCGATTTCTGCAAGGATCAGGGCGGAGAGCCAAGCTGTGTTAAATCCTGTCCGAAAAAAGCAATTTATGTAGAGGAGGTATAACAATGATATATGTGATATTAGGCGCCGGAGCGGCAGGCATAACAGCCGCAAAGACCATCCGCCAAAATGACAAAGATTCTGCTGTTGTTATGATCTCCACCGATGAATACGTCCATTCCAGATGTATGCTTCACAAATACATAAGCGGCGAGAGAGACGAAAACACCCTGAATTTTGTGCCGGATAACTTTTTTGAGGAACAGAACATTTACTGGATCAAGGGTAAAAAAGCGGAACAGATCGACACCAAGGAGCAGAACGTGATCCTGGACGATGAAAGTAAGATCCATTACGACAAGCTTTTAATCGCCACCGGAGCTGACAGCTTCATTCCCCCTGTGGGAGATTTCAGAACCGCAGGAAATGTATTCGGTTTAAGAAATTTATCAGACGCCCAGGCGATCAAAAAAACAGGAGAGAACGCCGAACACATCTTGGTGATCGGAGCCGGTTTAGTAGGCTTGGATGCCGCCTATGGCTTTCTTGAAAAGAAGCGCCGCGTTACCGTAGTGGAAATGGCAGACCGGATTCTCCCCCTCCAGCTGGATGCATGCGCCGGAAGCGAATACCAGAAGTTATTTGAAAAAGCAGGCTGCCGCTTCCTTTTGGGAAGAAAAGCGGTGAAGACCATTTCGGATGAACACGGCAGAATTACCACCGTGGTTTTAGATGACAATACGGAAATTCCCTGCGATCTCATCATAGTAGCAGCAGGCGTCCGCCCTGCCGTTGCCTGCACCAATGGAAGCGGCATCCCGGCTGAGCGTTCCATAACGGTGGATGAATATATGCAGACCGGAATCCCCAATGTATATGCGGCAGGCGATGTGACAGGTCTTGCGGGCATCTGGCCCAACGCTATGAAACAGGGAACTGTTGCCGGCAGCAATATGTGCGGGATAAAACAGCAGTACCTTGACCGGTATTGTATGAAAAATACGATTAATTTCTTTGGGCTGACTACGTTGTCTCTGGGCAGAGGTGTTGCTGAAGATGGAGATGAAGTGGTGGTTTGGGAAGACAGGAAGTGTTATAAAAGGGCTATTATAAGAGA
Organism: Clostridium sp. chh4-2; assembly: GCF_002899675.1. Lineage (GTDB taxonomy): Bacteria > Bacillota > Clostridia > Lachnospirales > Lachnospiraceae > CHH4-2. Next base: position 99,887 of record NZ_PKUU01000018.1, read on the forward strand.
TGGGAAGCTGGATAGTATTTTGCTGCAGGGGGATATCAGTTATTCCGGAATTTACCAGTATCTGATTAAAAATCAGATTGAGCTGGGGGATAAGAAAGAGAGGATTTTTGAGCTGTCGTTTGCGGATTATTATGGGACGCTGCAGGATGGACAGTACGATTATCAGGTGAATTAAAGTAAAGGGTGAAGGCATTTCGGAAAAAGCCTTGAGGTTTTAATGTAAAGGGTGAAGGCATTTCGCGAAATGCCTTCACCCTTAATGTAAATCAACGAAAAAATTCCCTCTTGGCCCCTCGTTCCAACCGTTTCGTCAAATCCATATCTGAGCATCGGCTGTAATACCGGTGCACCTTATAAGAAAATATCATCCTCTGCTGAATCTCCCCATTTTCCAAATCCGCCCGAATCAACTCATGTACCTTAGCCAGCCTGCTTGCCGCCGTATTGCGGTGCATAAATGCACTTTTAGCCGTTTGCACGATATTGCAGTTGTTGAGACAGTAATGGTAAACGAATTCCAACAGATTTGAGTGATATTCCGCATCGTATTTAACCAGTTTCACCGCATCAGGATGCATGAGCAGCACAATATCATCATGACCAAATAAATTATTAAAACTGCTGATGGAAAGATCAATCATAAAATACTCTGCAAAATCCTCAAAATAATAAACTCTGTCCCTGGAATCCGGGTACAGCTTGCGCCCCAGCGCCAGAATCCGCTTCGTCATAATATAATGGGTCCGAAGCAGGGAACGGCGGCTGGTGGCATTGCTGATCGAAGCATATGCGCCGTATCTCTGAAGAAGACTGGTAAATGCACAGGTATCGAATACCGGTCTGGGCTGAAATGCCCGGTTGGGCCTGGAAAGCAGCAAAACGATGGAACCGTCGTAAATGGCGGTATTGCTGTCCGGGAATAATTCTTCCAGCTCCGTCAGCACCTGAAGCGGCCTGTCAGTCAGATCCTCCATATTGGTGAATTCGATAATTATAAAACTGCAAAAGATACCCGATCCGCAGGAGATCATGGAAAAACGCTGGTTGATCTCAAATTCATCGGTAATTTTCCCCTCTACAATCTCTTTTAACAATCGTTTAAATTCTTCCCCCGCCCAGTAAGGAAGCCCGTCGGATGTATTCATCAGGCGGTGAATTGCCTGACGGGTCAATTCCATCACCGTGTAAGCGTCAAATTTCCGATCCTTTTCCGGGGCGGCGAAGATCATGTTGGAGATGGCTGTTCCCTCCTTCATAACCTTATAAACCCAGCAAATGCAGCCGTTTCCCAGTTCTTTTAAAGCCACCCGGGACTGGGCAACGGGATCGATCAGCTGTCTGGCCGTTTCAGAGGACAGCATATCATTTTCAAAAAACGGATCAATAACAGTGATTGGAACCGCCGGATTAACATTGGAAAATACAACCCGGTTAGCCGTATTTAATAGAAAAATGGAAAAGCCCGTAATATCCGCCCCATAGTTTACGATATCCTGAATCGAATGCCCCGGTTCCGACAGTTCCTGAAAACGGATTTTCCAGTTCCGGTATTTCCGGACCATCTCCTCAGCCAAATCATGAAGCAGAAACGGATCTTTGTCCGAACAGATCAGATTGGAACTGCATGCAGAAGCCTGCTCTTTCAAACGGCTGTCACAGCCGGAGCAGAGGAACGTGATGCCGGATGGCCTTTCGGAGGAAGAAAAGAGGGCAGATAATTCCTCTGCCGTTCCAATATAAATGGTATCGGCCGAAAAGCAGTCCGCATTGCGCACAAAGCGGATGGAATCAATAAAAGGGAGCTGCTGAAAGGAAATGCAGCATTGTTCAGGAACGGCTTTTACGCATTCCAACCAATAGGAAATATGAGACAAACTTCGACACCTCTTTTCATATGTACATCTGAATCCTAAATTCAAGTATATCAAGTTTCCCCTCGAATGTCACGTAAAGCGAAGAGAAAGTGCAGGAATGCTGAGCCGGATCGGAAACTTTAGGCATCCCTGCACAAGGATGATTGGACCGCGGTGAAAATGTTGAATAATAAGGCTTGAAATCATACAATTATAGTACGTAATTGAGAAACAACGGCACAAAATATAAGATATCAGAAAGGATAGGAGAAAAATGACCGACAGAATCAAACGTATGTATTCAAAGATCAACAACGGCAAGCTGAAAATCTGCATTGAAAAACCTCTTCTCTATAAGGAATCGGTGGAAAAGCATGAAGGTCTTCCGATGATTCTCCAACGTGCGTATGCTACTGCGGACTATCTGGATCAGAGAACCATCTATATTGATGAGGACGAGCTGATTGCCGGAAATGTGGCTGCAAAGCCTAACGGAATGGAAGGAATGGTATGGGGACCAGCCTGGCCGGATGAAGATTTTGACGAGTTCTTAAAGGACGGACTCGTAGAGATCAGCGAAGAAGACCGGAAACAATGGCGGGAATGCGATGCATTTTGGAAGGACAAAGGCCGTACAATGAATGAGTGGCAGGGCCGTTTTTACGACAGCGACCGCATGTGGTCATTTATCCGTTCCGGCGTTCTCTGTCCGCCATGGAAGGACAGAAAACAGGGAAGAGGCCAGGGCGGAGCCGGTTTTGGCTGGGGTCTGGGCATCGGATATTCTCTGTTCATTCCTGATTATGAAAAGATCATCAACGAAGGAATATCAAAGACCCTGGAAGACGCCAAAGAAGCGTTGGAAGCTGTCCGGTATAATGATAAAGAATCCTTTATACAGGCCGACTATTACCGCGCCGTTATCATCGCCCTTGAGGCCATGGTGAGAATGTATCACCGCTATGGGGACGCATGTGAGAAAAAAGCGGAAGAAACCGCCTCAGAAGAACGGAAAAATGAGCTGCTCCGCATGGCGGATACCTGTCATTGGATTGCAGACCATCCTTCCAGAGATTTCAGGGATGCCATGCAGAACTTCTGGTTCTATTGGATGATGGTTGCCCACGGAACAACGCCCCTCGGCCGTTTTGACCAGTTTATGTACCCCTATTATAAAAAAGATCTGGAAAATGGAACGATGGACCATGACCAGGCCCTTGAACTGATCGAATGCCTGCGAATTAAGATCATGCAGTTCAATTTCGTAAGCGGAGGAAAAGCCCAGCGTTCCAAATGGGCGGGAATGGCCCGCTGGCACAATGCGGTGATCGGCGGATGTGATCCAAAGACCGGAAAAGATGCGACAAATGACATTTCTTATATGGTTTTAGAGGCCGCCCAGGAAATTCAAACGCCACAGTTTACCATCACAATCCGCGTTGGAAAAGATACCCCGGATGAACTGATGAAAAAGGGAATGGAACTGGTCAGAACGGGAATTGGAATGCCGGCATTTATATCGGAAGACAATTACATATCCACAGTCATGCTGGAACCCGGAATGGATATAGAGACGGCCCGTTCCTTCGCCCTGTCCGGCTGTCTGGATTTAAATATCCCCGGCAAATCCAGAATCGGCGCCATCGGCATGTTCATCGTGCCAAAAGTTCTGGATATTACCATGCACAACGGAGTTTTAACGACGACAGGAGAGCAGCTGGGGCCGAAGACAGGCGAAATGAAGGATTTCAAAACGTATGAAGACTTTCTGGATGCATTTAAGGTCCAGCTGGCCTATTTCCAGTCCATGTATAACGAAGAACATAACATCCTCAATTCCCTGACCCGTGAAACCCAGTGCGATGTGGTTCACTCCGCATTTGCCTATGAAGGCATTTCATCAGGACGGGATATTAACGACAGGAAGATGAAATATGAAAACTCCGCTGTTTTAAACCCGGTGGGAATGATCAATGCAGCCAATTCACTTGCCGCTATAAAGAAACTGGTATTTGAAGAAAAAAAATTCACGATGGAAGAACTTTATTCCGCCATCGAAGCCGATTGGGAAGGCTATGAAGAGATTCAGAAAATGTGTGCGGATGCGCCTAAATATGGAAACGGAATCGGATATGTGGATGAGATCGCCGGAGAATTGTATCATTTCTGGGCAGAAAGCGCGCTGAAACTGACCACAATCTACGGAGTTCCGCCAAAAGTTACCGGAATCTCCATCACAGCCCATGCGCCTGGTGGAGCCTACACCTGTGCTACGCCTGACGGACGTCATTCAGGGGAAACGCTGGCCGACGGAACCATGTCACCTGCACAGGGAACGGATCTTAACGGACCGACGGCAGTATTCAGAAGCGCCATGAAGATCAACCAGTCCGAATTCCAGGCAACGCTTTTAAATATGAAGATGCATCCGTCTGCCATGACGACAGAGTCCGATCTGATGAAAATGTCTGCCTTGGTTAAGACCTACCTCTTAAATGGAGGAAAACAGGTTCAGTTTAACGTGGTCTCCAATGAGACACTTAGAAAAGCCCAGGCTAATCCAAAAGATTATAAAGACCTGGTGGTACGTGTGGCAGGATACAGCACCTATTTCACCATATTAACTCCGGCAGTTCAGGAAGAGATTATTAAACGGTCGGAACAGAAACTTTAATATAGAGCGTGAAGGCTTTTCTGAAAATGCCTTCACGCTTGATGTAAAAAATTACTCACATCCACCAAATCTTTTTAACCTCAGCTAGCCAAGCAACAGCCGGAAAGAAGGGGATGCCCAGGCAGGTGGGGAAAGTATTGAGTCAAATGGGATCGTATGGAACCCCTTAGATGTACTTAGATCCGCAAGAACTAAAAGAGACAGGTAGAAACTGAATTCCGAATCAGTTTCTAAGCGCTCTTTGAGCGATACGCCCACTTGAGCAGCAAAGTCATCAAGAGTTTACTGCGAATGGGCGCGCCCTGTCTCTTTTAGTTCTTGCGGGTCTTAGTACATCTTAGGGGCGAATCCCGAATCCCATTTGGCTCAATACTTTCCCCGCCTGCCTGGGCATCCCCTTCTTTCCGGCGTACCCCTCCCCGCTAACTAAAGAAAGATTTTCATCAATTCAAAGGCGTATGGTCATATGCATGTACTCCTCATAATAACGCATAACCAGACAAGACATAATCATACGCTGCTGCGTATATCCGTCCTCCAACGGTATTTCCGCAATTTCATTAATCTTATTCAGCTTATTCAACACAGTATTTCTATGCATATACATGATCTGTGCAGTGCGGTTTAAACTGCAGCCGCAGAGAAGATAAAAGAACAGCACATCCCTTAAATTCGTTTTATGACTGGCGTCATAGCGGCATATTTTGATGATGGAGGGATGGATCAGGTAGATCAAATCATTGTGGTGATGATCCTCCATATACTGTTTGGCGCACAGATCCACGATATAGTACATGCTGTAATCTTCATAGGAAAAGATACGCTCCGGCAGAGTTTCCCTGCGCAGGGACTGACCCAGGCGGATTGTGGCGGATGCGATCAGATACATGGTGCGGATGCGGATTCGGTGGCGGGAGGCATTGCTGATGCCTGCATATGCGTGGTAACGTTCTAAAAGTTTGTCCAGCTTCTCATAGTCGAAATCCATGGACTTTTGAGGACGGCCTTCCTGGGTATGGAGGACAACGATATCATTTTGATATACAGCCATATTGGTGTGGGGGAAGATTTCCTCTAACTGCTGCATGATGTATCCATATGGAGGGTCAGGCAGTTGAACGGAATCAAAATGAATCAGCACAACGCAGCAGAACGCTTTTAACTGGTTCGGCAGAAAACGGATTCTATTCTGGATTTCCACGGCCACTTCCAATTTTTCCTCCACGATATCCTTTATAAATGCAGCGCAGAGGGCGTCCTGATTTAAGGTTGTCTGCTGGTCGTTGAGCAGAAAATTGGTGATCGTGTCCGAAAGGTCGATGAGAAGGTGCTTTAAATCAATCCCCTTTGCCTGTGAATTGGAGGCGAGGAGGACGGTGGCCAGCACATAAGAGTCGTGTTTGATTTCATAAAGATGATAGCGCAAGTCACCCTGAACCATCAGCTTATAAAAGCCGTCCTGTTCCTTTAACGAAAAATGGTCTGACAGTTGGAGAGAGCTTTCAAAGGACAGATAACCGGTTTCCATCAGCTCTTTGCTTAACGGTTCCTCAAAATAAAGAGTCGGGCTTCCGGCAATCATTTTATATCCGGAATTGAGGATGAAAATCTGTGAGCGGATCATTTCAGAAGCCATGGTAAGAATCTGGGGAAGGGACTGGCCGCTGCATAAAGCGCCCTTTAGGGAATCCGTCCAATGGCGGTAGTTTTGTATAATGATATTAATCCGGTTATAGATGTCGATGAGGTCTAATGTGGAAACAATCAGATTGTGGCATCCGCCGGACGGAAGAGCCGTGTGATTTACATCTTCGGCCGACAGGAACATGGTCACGGGAACGGTTGGAGCACATGATTTTAAAAGCTTCAGCCCGTCGGAATAATTTCCCACATAGAGATAGTTATCCAGCAGCTTTTTTTGATTTTTCAGCAAAATAATTCCCTGAACTTCAGTTAAATTCTGAAACCCAATCTGTTTTTCTAATATTGTCTTATCCAATGTCTGAAGAATATATGTAATGTCCAACATGTCAAAACCTCTCTCTCTTAATCCATAAGATACCTATAGTTTACAAAAGAAAGGAAAATTAAGCAAGAAAAAAGAACTCAACCCGATCCTGCAAACTGCCGGAATCTGAACACACGGCAGATGCCGCCTGGGCTATGAGCGTCCACAGAGATATTCCCCTGCTGTCATCATAAGAGAAATGGAATCCGTGCACAAAATTAAAAAAAACGGATGTGCATTGTGCATAGATTATTGTCGATGAATGTGAATTCATTGTTGATGTTTACCCGAAATGATATGATAAATAAAAAATTAACAAGTAATCACGACCCAGAATGGAGGAATTGTATGAATGAACGCGTAAAACGTATGAAAGAAAGCTTAAAGGTCAGCAAGTATCCATTATGTGTGGAATTGTTCCGCCTAGCCAACGAATCATTAGAGCAGACGGCCGGAGAGCCGATGCTGATCCGCAGATCCAAACTGCACGCACATATTTTGGATAACATAACAATTTTTATCGAGGATGACGATCTGCTCTGCGGTTCAGGAGCCAGCAAACCGTTTGGTCTGGAGATGCAGTACGAATATGGAGTATGGACAAAAGATGAGGTGGAATCCTTAAAAAGCGAAATCTATACCATCACCCCGGAAGACGAAGAAGAGCTGTACCGCTTAAATGAACGATTTTCCGGAAACAGTTTAAACAGCAACCTGGTTGAGACCATGGGAAAGAGCCTGGGAGAAAATGAACGGCTCTGGCCGTTTATGAAATCAGGATGTATCCTTCCTCCATGGAAAGATAAATCAGGAGGTTCAGGCGGCGGATTCGCCATGTCCGGATACGGCCTCGGACCTGGTTTTTCCCTGGTAGCCGTAGACTTTTCCCGGATTTTGAAAGATGGGGCAAAGGGCATCATCGAAGAGGCAAAACAGTGCCTGAAAGATTTGAGATATGATTCCGCGGATTCCTTGGAAAAACGCTATTACTGGGAGGGAGTGATCCTGGTATTTGAAGCGTGGGTGCGCTTTGCAAACCGGTATGCGGACCTGGCCGAAAAGATGGCGGCAGAGGAAACGGACGAAAAGAGAAAAGCAGAACTGCTTGAGATGGCGAGGATCTGCCGCAAAGTGCCTTATGAGCCGGCGGAAACCTTCCGTGAAGCGATGCAGGCGTTCTGGTTCAGCTTCCTGATGGTATGCCCGTCCCCGACTTCTACAGGAGGACGTTTTGACCAATTCATGTATCCTTATTATAAAAAGGATATGGACGAGGGAAAAATCAATAAGGAAGAGGTTTTGGAGATTCTGGAAATCATGCGCTGTAAGGTGATGAAGATCAACCGCGTATCAGGAAAAGCCAACCGGGCGAAAAATGCCGGAATGGCAAAATGGTATAACTGGACCATCGGAGGAGTTAAGGCAGACGGAACGGATGCCACCAATGAACTGAGCTATCTGCTTCTGGACGCGGCTTTGGATACCCACCTTCCTCATCACACCTTGACCGTCCGGGTGCACGAAAACAGTCCTACAGAGTTCCTGGTGAAGGCTCTTGAGGTGGTAAAAAGCGGCCTCGGTCTTCCCGCATTTATCGGAGATAACAGCTACATTAAATTCTTTACCAACGGTGGTCTTCCGGTTGAGGCGGCCAGAGATTATTGCGCAACCGGATGCGTGGACGGCAACGTGCAGGCGGTGACCCGTACTCAGGTGGCGGTTTTCTTCATCATTCCACAGGCCATGGACATCTGCCTGCATGACGGATACTGCCGATTTACAAAAGAGATGGTAGGAACGAAGACCGGCGATGTAACAAAGATGGAAACCTTTGAGGAATTTAAAGAAGCTGTGTTTAAACAGGTTGCCTACCTGATGGAAATGGCGAATGAAAGGATCAACGTGGAGCTGATCGCAGAACGCGAGCTGTTCCCTGATGTTTTCCGCTCCGCCCTTATGAAAGACGGAGTAAAAGCCGGAAAGGATATGTTCAACCGGACCTTTGAGTTTGAAAACGGAGCGGTTCTTGGCGCCGTAGGCGGAGTTAATACAGGCAATGCGCTGGCAGCCATTAAAAAATTGATTTACGAAGAGAAAAAATACACCATGGCTCAGCTTTTGGCGGCATTGGATGCCGACTGGGTTGGATATGAAGAGATGCAGAAAGATTTTAAAAATGCTCCTAAATACGGCAATAACGAAGATTATGTGGATTCCCTTGTTGCTGAAGTATATGAAAATCATGCGAAAACCTGTCTGAGCCTTCCATGCGCTTACGGCGGAACTCTTCAGCCGAATGCTATTTCCATATCGGCTCATCAGCCGGGAGGAGCTGTTACAGGAGCGACTGCGGACGGACGAAGAGGCGGAGAGATATTGGCGGACGCATCCCTTTCACCGGATCACGGCCAGGATATTCACGGGCCGTTAGCAGTATTCCAAAGCGCGATGAAAGTAAATCAGGATCTTTATCAGGGAACCCTTATGAACATGAAGTTCCATCCAAGTGCCATGAAAAATGAAGAGGATCTGGAGAAACTGGCAGGCGTAATCAAGACATATCTGACACACGGCGGAAAACACGTTCAGTTCAATATTGTGGATAAAGAAGAGATGGAAGACGCAAAGGTTAACCCGGACGATCACTCGGAGCTCATTGTTCGCGTGGCCGGATACAGCGCTTACTTTACAAGGCTTCCTGAATCCATTCAGAACGAAGTGATTGACCGTATGGGACACAGCTGGTAAGGTGATGTGCCGTTTCTGACGGCGGAATGGAGGTTTACATGGGAATCAGCTATGAACTTGCCAAATTTATAGCGGAAACAGAGTTTGAAGATATTCCTTCTTACGTAATAGAAACCCAGAAAAAATCAATTTTAGATGCGGTTGGAATCACATTTGGGGCGGCAACGTTAGGGGACGGCTGCCGGGAGTTTGTGGATCTGGCCGTGGAAAACAGCTGCGAAGGCAGGCAGGAAGCGGCGGTAATCGGTTTTGATAAACGGCTTCCTGCCGGGTGGGCGGCATTTGCCAATGCGGCGATGGCTCATTCTCTGGACTTTGGCGACACCCAGATGGACGCCGTGGTTCACTCCAACGCATCCACATTTCCTGCCGCATTAGCCGTGGCGGAAAAGCTGGGAGATGTGGACGGAAAGCGGCTTTTGACCGCACTGGTGCTGGGCAGCGAGACCGCCTGCCGGATATCTCTTGGGGCAAATGAAGACCTGGAAAAGTACGGTTACTATATGCCTACAATCTATACGTCGTTTGGAGCCACCGCAGCCGTCTGCAAGCTGCTCAGGCTGACTCCAAAGCAGATTGTGGACGCCTTCAGCTTTAATCTTTGCCAGACTACCTGCAGTTCGGAGCTGATGAATAACTCGAAGACCGTGATGCGGTCGGTTCGGGAAGCATTTTCAGCCAGAAATGCGGTGCTGAGCGGACAGATTGCGGCTAAGGGATTGAACGGATTTGAAGAACCCTTAGAGGGAAAACTTGGATTTTATCATGCGTATGCAAGGGATAACTGTAATCTGGACCGGGTTGTGGAAGGCTTGGGAAAGACCTATTATGCCGGAAACCTGTATTTTAAATTATGGCCCAGCTGTGCGGGAATCCATCCGGCCATCACGGCGGTCAGGGAGCTTTCAAAAGAGCACGGGATTAATCCGGAAGAGGTCACCCGGATTCATGTGATAACATCTCAGCGAAACAAGATGCTGGTGGAACCGGAGGAAATCAGAAAGGCTCCGACCACATCCATTATAGGAAAATTCAGCATTCCATATACGGCGTCTGTAGCCCTTATAAAAGGCGATGTGACCCTGGACGATTTCCTGCCGGATGCATTTCAGGATAAAGAAGTGTTAAAGCTGGCATCAAAGTTTACATATGAAGCCAATGAAAATTGGGGAAAAGCCGAAGGGATGAACACGGATGTGACCATTTACACAGACCGGGGACAATTCCATTACTTCTATACGGAAACCGGAAAAGCCCAAAAAGAGACATCATTTGACGAACTTAAACTAAAACTGAAATCCTGTGCCCGCCATGCGTTGATTCCCAAATCAGAGGAGGAACTGAACCGGATCATCGATACCGTATGCGGCATGGAAGAAATAAGCAGTATAAAAGAATTTACATCGTTATTGTGACATTAGAGACTGCGTCTAAAGGCGCAAAGGGGGATAATTTTTATGGCATTGACAATTTCTTTACTCGCTATTGTAGTTGCGATTATTTTAGGCTGGAAATTTAAAATTAATGCAGGTATCATTGCAATGGGGTTTGCGTTTTTGATTGAAGTGCTGTTGGTGGATGGAGGCAAGGTGTCCACCGTAATCGGTTACTGGCCCACCAGCATCGTGTTTTATCTGCTTGCGATCGCATTATTCTTTAATTATGCAACAGGCAACGGAACTATGGATCTGCTTGCGAAAAACCTGCTTTATGGCTTAAACGGCAATGCAAAACTGATTCCATGGGTGATTTCAATCGTTTGTGCGATCGTTGCATTTTTAGGTGCAGGAGCTTCCACACCTGCAATCATCGGACCTCTGGCGTTCTCAATCGGCTTAAACGCCAGAATACATCCGATTCTGATTGCGATCAGCGTAGCCTGTGCCACCACAATTGGCGGCGATAACCCTATTAACGGTTTCGGAGGCGTGGTTTCCAACGGCCTGATCCAGAAAACCGCTTATATGGAAAGCGCCAATCAGATCAGCTATTATGTTTGGTTTAATTCCTGCTTTAAACAGATTCTCGTTATTGCAGTCTGCTATTTGATTTTTAAAGGATATAAAGCGAAGAGAGTAGAAGTGAGTAAACCGGAAAAGTTTAACGACGTACAGAAAAAACAGCTGTGGCTTCTTCTCATTGCGCTGGCTGCCATGGTAATTCCGGCAATTCTCAACGCATGGATTAAAAACCCATTTATCTCACGCCTTGCAGCATTGACACAGCCTCAGTCTGTTATGGTATTTGCAGCGATTATATCCGTGTTCCTGAAATTAGGCGATGAAAAAGATGTTATCAGAAAGATACCGATGAACACCATCGTTCTGATTGCTGGTATGTATATGCTGTTAAGCGTGGCAAAAGAGTCCGGCATGACAGACGCCATTGCCAATATCATGAGCAACAATATTCCTAAGGCACTGGTTCCGGCCGCATTAGTTGGATTTGCGGCGTTCTTGAGCTTCTTCTCCAGCGGCACAGGAGTTGTATGTCCGCTGTTATATCCGATGGTAGAAGGTCTTGCCACCAATTTGGGACTGAACCCGGTTATGCTGTTCTCCTGTATTTTCGTAGGAGCCATGAGTTCTTCCGTATCTCCGTTCTCCACAGGCGGAGCGATGACCATCGCCGGATGCCCGGACCCGAAGGTAAAAGAACAGCTTTCTAACTGGATGATTCCGGTAGCCGTCATTATACCGATTATGTGTGCGGTTATAGCGTCGATCGGGTTGTTTGGATTTTTCCATATTTAAATGAGTTTTAATCGAAATACTTAAAAGAGGAGTGAAACGGCTGATCCGTTTCACTCCTCTTTTAAGTGTTTTGACGGTTGTGAAGAAGTGTATAGCTATAGGCCCGTTTCACCGGAAACAATTAATTTTCCTCATTCTGTGGTTTTAAAATGTAATAGTACAGATAGGGTGTCAGCATGGTCTGTATGGCATTGTTAAGGTCATAGCTTCCTGAAGAAAGGCACCAGTCAATGATTACGCCGCGGACATAGGTGAACAGCTGTTGGACGATTTTGACAGGTTCCGTTTCGGTGCGGAACAGCCCTTTTTCCTGCGCTTCTTTAATCTTATTCTCCAAACGGATATGGGTGGGGCGGGTGGTTTCGTTTTGGGAGCCGGAACCGCGTTCAGGTGTTACACGCATGAAGATATCCGTACCCAATTGGAGATTCACTTCTGAATAAATCTCAAAGTAAGTCCTGATATATTCTTCTGTTTCTTCCGGGAGTTTTGCTTTTTGTAAAAGTTCTTCGAAAAGCGGTTCTCCTATTTTCTTGGATTCTTCAATTACCGCGTCTTTGGACGGAAAATAATAATAAAATAACCCGGTGGCAACTCCGCAGGCTTCGCAGATCATCTGGATTGTAACTTTCGAATAACCCTTTTCACTGAAAAGCAGAAGAGCAGTGCGCCTCAGGCTTTCACGGGTTACCTCTGATTTGTTGTAAGTGCTTTTTCTTGGCATATTTTCACCTCGGTCGGACATATCTGCCGTCAATTATATAGCCGGTGGGCAAGTTTTGGCTGGCAGTAATCTCCTTCATATAATTTACAATTTCTATAAATTCCGGTTCATCCGGCTCCAAGATTCTGGGATTGGAATTGGAATCAAGGCTGACAGGCTGGAATACAACATCACTGATTTTTTTATCTTCAATCGTACAGCGGCAGAGTATGGTTTTGTAGGAATCATCAGGCATATTCCTGCCGTTGTTTTCCCAGGACGGGTTAAGGGATACCATCTGTTTATGGCTGGCTTTTTCATTCAGATGTTCATCAAAAGCTTGAGGAGGGTCCAGTGCAAAATTGGCCAGGCTGTAGAAAATTACTTTGCCGTGGTAAACCTCTGCTGGTTTTAGAATATGGGTATGATGCCCCAGGATGATATCGGCTCCGGCATCGATGGCGGCATGGGCAATGTCCCTCTGATACTCAGCCAGTACGGCAGGTATGAAATGTATTCCCCAATGAATCGAAAAAACAAGAATATCCACCTGAGAGCGAAGCCCCTCTACATCCGTAATCATGTTTTCCATATCTTCCCGGCAGGGAAATGTATGGATCCGGCACGGTGTACCAGGCTGGTCATGCTCAATCGGTTCATAAACCGTATGAGCCCGCATGGGCGCGCAGCCCGGGCGTTCATCTGTAGCCCAGTAATCTTGGGGAAGGATGGAATTATACCCCAAAAAGCCGAAACGAACTCCGTTAATTTCTAAAATTGCCGGTTTTCTTGCTTCGGCCAGATTGCTTCCTGCTCCTATGGAAACTATTCCGTTATCGCGCAGTACATCCAGAGTTTGATAAAATGCCTCCCGGCCCCAGTCCATGCAGTGATTCGTAGCAAAGGATATTACATCATAACCGGCCTTTCTGATTGCGCGGCCGCTGTCAGGATGGCCGCGCATGGGAAGGCGGCACTGACAGGCCGGGCTGCCGGTATCGGCAAGACAGGGCTCCAGCTGGCCAAATAATAAATCGGCGCCGGATAATTCTCCTCTGACACTGTCGAAAATGGAATCCGGATTGGAACGGTTCATACCTATGTCGCCGGTAGCTAGAAACGTGATTGGTTTTGTATTCATAATAGTCTCCTTTATTATACTGGATGTTGCATAAAATTTCCAGATTACGGGTTGATAATCATCTAAATATAATATTAAAAGATTGATGGCAAGATAACAAGTTGAAAATTGAACAAAATTCAATTTTGAATTTTGTTCAATTTTCATATGGATGGCGGTTATATTTCATGCTATGCTATACACAATGGATGAAAAAAGCAGATTATTGCTTGGAAAAGGAGGACATGTATAAAAAAAGAGAATATGTGGCAGAAGTTACAGTATTGGGTACAGCAAAGGCCTTAAATGGCCGACTATTAAAGAAAGGATGAACACGCAAATATGTTAAAGTATGTTGGAAAAAGAATTTTGTGGATGATTCCGGTTATTTTAGGGGTTTCGCTGGTGATTATGGCGATTATGGAATTCACTCCGGGAGATCCGGCGACAATTATTCTCGGAATAGAAGCGACAGATGAAAGTAAAGCGGCGCTCAAGGAAGAACTGGGATTGGATGATCCCTTTGTTCAAAGATACTGCAGATTTATTTATAACGCGGCGACAAAGTTTGATTTTGGCGAATCCTACACTTCCAGAGATTCGATCAGGAACCAGATTCTGTTCAGAATTCCGTATACCCTTCGGATCTCTGTCATAAGCCTGCTGATTGCCATCTGCATCGGAATTCCGGCGGGGGTGCTGGCGGCGACACATCAGTATTCGGCAAAGGATAACCTTACCATGTTCTTTTCCCTGTTTTTTGTATCCATGCCTAATTTCTGGTTCGCATTGATGATGATTATGCTCTTTGCGCTGAAACTTGGAATTCTGCCTTCGTTAGGAGTGGATCATTGGACCGGATACATCCTTCCATGCGTTTCTGTGGCATTGGGCACGACTGCCAGCCTGGCAAGGCAGACCCGGTCCAGCATGCTGGAAGTCATACGCCAGGATTACATAACAACTGCCCGGGCTAAGGGGCAGAAAGAATCAAAAGTCATTTACGGACACGGGCTGCAGAATGCTTTAATGCCCATTATTACTGTTGTAGTTGCCAGATTCGCCCATGCGCTTGGCGGCTCCATGGTGGTGGAATCCATTTTTTCCATTCCGGGAATGGGAAGTTACCTGATTAACGCCATTAATTCCAGGGATTATGCGGTGGTGCAGGCGGGAGTATTCGTAATTTCCCTATGGTTTGGGCTGTGCATGCTGGCCATGGATTTAGTCTATGCAGCAGCAGACCCAAGAATCCGTTCACAGTACAGAAGCAGCCGATGAGGGAGGAGGGCGTTCATGAATAGTAAAAAATCCAAAAAAGAGAGCAGTTTTTCCGGTGTTATGAAAAGGCTTTGCAGGAATAAACTGGCCATGATCGGCCTGGGTATAATCGTTATTATGGTTCTTGCGGCAGTTCTTGCGGATTTTATCGCGCCATACAGCTATACCCAGCAGGATTTAATGAACACGTTTTGTAAGCCGGGCAAAATCCATCTGTTCGGCACCGATAAGGTGGGCAGAGATATATTGAGCCGCCTGATCTATGGAGCAAGGGAGTCGCTGAAGATCGGTTTCCTGTCCGTTTTAATGGCAGCATTTTTTGGAATTATTATGGGGGCCGTGGCCGGATATTACGGCGGTATGATCGACAATCTGCTGATGCGCCTGCTGGATATCTATCAGTCGATTCCGTCCATCCTTCTGACCATGGTGCTGGCGTCAGCCCTTGGAGCCAGCGGAAGGAATACGATTATTGCGCTGGGAATTACGACAATCCCCATATATGCCAGGATTTTAAGGTCTCAGTTCATGGTATGCAGGGATCAGGAATATGTGGAAGCGGCAGTGGCTACCAATGCCAATGATTTTGAGATTATTTTTAAACATATTCTTCCCAATGCCATTTCTCCTCTGATTGTCCAGATCACCATGAGTCTGGGGCAGTCGATTCTGGCGGCGGCAACTTTAAGCTTTTTGGGACTGGGCGTACAGCCGCCTTCACCGGAATGGGGGGCTATGGTCTCCGACGGAAGAAATTATCTGAGAAACTACCCATATCTGGCCCTGTTTCCCGGCCTCTGCATCATGCTCACAGTATTGTCCTTCAATCTGCTGGGCGACGGGCTCAGGGATGCGCTGGATCCGAAACTGAAAAATTAGGGGGGACTTGATGATGGATAATAATCTTTTGGAAATAAAGAATTTAAGCGTGGTGTATTTCTCAGATGGAAAAAAGGTCCGCGCCGTCAATCATGTGGATTTGGAACTGGTTAAAGGAGAAACCCTTGGTCTGGTAGGGGAAACAGGAGCCGGAAAGACCACTATAGCCAAAGCGGTTCTGGGAATTCTTCCAAATCCCCAGGCTAAGGTGGAAAATGGAGAGATTCTGGTGGACGGGGAAAATCTTTTGAAGCTGTCGGAATCCAAGATGCGGAAGATCCGTGGGAAAAAGATATCCATGATATTCCAGGATCCTATGACCTCCTTAAACCCGGTCCGCACCGTGGGCGCCCAGATTGCGGAAGCCATAGAACTGCATGAAAAGCTGTCAAAAGCCGAGGTGGAAAAACGGGCTGTGGATATGTTGGAACAGGTTGGAATCCCGGCCGAACGGTATGGCGACTATCCCCATCAGTTTTCCGGCGGCATGAAGCAGAGAGTGGTTATCGCAATGGCTCTCGCATGCCATCCGGAGCTCCTTTTGGCGGATGAGCCCACAACCGCCCTGGATGTGACCATTCAGGCTCAAGTGCTGCAGATGATGAACGAACTGAAAGACCATTATGGCACATCGGTGATCATCATCACTCATGATTTGGGCGTGATTGCCGAAATGGCACAGAAGGTGGGGGTAGTTTATGCGGGAGAAATCATAGAGTATGGAACGGCTGAAGCGGTATTCAATCATCCGGGACATCCGTATACGGAAGGGCTGTTCGGTTCCATCATTGACCTGGATAAAGACGTGGAACGGTTAAGCCCCATACAAGGGCTGATGCCGGATCCGACCAACCTTCCGGTTGGCTGTAAATTCCATACCAGGTGCCCCTATTGTATGGAAGAATGTAAAGTTCAGAATCCTGAAGGCATTGAAGTGGAAACGGGTCATATGGTGAAATGCCTGAGAGCAAAGGAGGCCGGATGATGTTGGGAAATGAAACAATACTGGAAGTCCAGAATTTGAAAAAATATTTTAAGACGAAAAAAGGGGACCTGCATGCGGTAGACGATGTCAGTTTTAAAATCAGAAAAGGGACCACTCTTGGTGTGGTAGGGGAATCAGGCTGTGGAAAATCCACTTTGGGCAGAACAATTCTGCATCTGCATGAGAGCACCGGAGGACGGATTTTCTTTCAGGGGGAAGATGTTACTAAGGTGGAGAAGGAGCGGCTGAAAAAGCTGAGGGAAGATATGCAGATCATTTTCCAGGATCCCTACTCTTCATTGAATCCCAGAATGTCGGTGAGCGAGATCATCAGGGAGCCTCTGAAAAGAAAAGGCGGCCTGACAAAGGATGAGTTGAATCGGGAAGTGGAGAGACTGATGGACATCGTAGGGCTTGCCCAGCGGTTTGCCAATTCTTATCCGCATGAACTGGATGGAGGAAGGCGGCAGAGGATCGGTATAGCCCGGGCCCTTTCGCTGAATCCCCAGTTTATTGTATGTGATGAACCGGTTTCAGCGCTGGATGTTTCCATTCAGGCCCAGATTTTGAACCTGATGAAGGATCTTCAGGCCCAGATCGGCCTGACTTATATCTTTATCACCCATGACCTTTCCGTGGTTAAGCATATGTCGGATGATATCTGTGTTATGTATTTGGGGCAGATGGTGGAAAAAGCGCCGGCAAAGGAGCTGTTTTATCATCCGAAACATCCCTATACAAAGGCGTTGCTTTCGGCGATTCCTGTTCCGAAAGTAAATGCAAAACGAAAGAGAATTATCTTAAAAGGAGAGATTACATCTCCTATAAATCCCAAGCCTGGCTGCCGGTTTGCGGCCAGATGTGACTATGCGGACAAAGCCTGTGAAGAGACGCAGCAATTGGAAGAAATCGGGCAGGACCATTATGTGTCATGCTGCAGATATAGGGAAATCAAGGAATGAAGCCGATGTAACGGCGAAAGGAGAGAACAGTATGAAAAAAGGTAGAAAATTAGCAGCGCTTTTATTGACATTGACCATGGCCGTATCGGCTTCGGCCTGTTCGTCAGGAGGGGCGAAAGATCCTTCCCAAGGCGGAGGACAGGCTTCGGCACAACAGGGGGCGGAAGCTAAATCAGAGGGCAGCAAACAGACAAAGGATTCGGTGGTGTTCGCATATCCTAATGATCCTGAAACCTTCTGCCCTTTAAAAAGTCCTAAAACAGGATACGGCGATATCTCTTATCAGGTATATGATGCGCTGTTTGACTATGATATAGAAGGCAATTTTAAACCAGGTGTCTGCAAAGAGATCGAAAAAGTGGACGGAACTCATTATAAGCTGCACCTGCGGGATGATGTGACATTTTCCGATGGTCATAAACTTACGGCAGAGGATGTGGTTTATTCTCTGGCCACCGCTTATGATGACACCAGCAGCAGAACCTGGGTGAAATACATCGATACGGAGAACTCCAAAGCTCTGGATGAGACTACAGTGGAGCTGGTGCTTCAGCAGGAATACGCTTTTGCTATTGTCACATTGAAAAATGTTAATTTATTCTATCAGGAAGCTTTTGAGGCAAGCCCGGATCAGATGGCAACCCAGCCCATTGGAAGCGGACCATATGTTCTGAAAGAATATGTCAAAGGCGCATATGCTGTTTTTGAGGGCAGAGATGATTATTGGGGAGGAGCTCCGGCTATTAAAAATTTTAAAATTGTCTTCATAAAGGAAGCTTCCCAAAGGACCACATCCCTGCAGACCGGAGAGGTGGACTGCGCTTATAATGTGCTGACCTCTGATTATGATTCTCTGTTGGCAGGTAATTTTGCAGGTATGGAGATATTCACCGATAAAATCAACGCCGTCCAGTTTAACTGTTCCGAATATTCCATCTGCAATGACGCCAGGGTCCGGCAGGCAATCGCCTATGCGGCAGATGCGCCTGGAATTACAGCGGCAGCTTATGGAGGATTCGGAGAGGTGTGCACCACCTGCTGTTCTCTTAAATCGGGAAATATGGCGGATAATTATATGCCGGAAGACTATTACAGCTACGATCCTGATAAGGCAAAGGCCCTTTTGCAGGAAGCCGGAATCGCTCAGGGAACAACGGTGACGATTAATGTAAAGAGCGGGGATGCAGCCCAGACCACGGCGGCTGAGATTTTACAGCAGTCCCTGCAGGATATTGGTTTAAATGCAAGCCTTAAACAGGTGGAAGCGGCTGTTTTCGACGATACCTTAAAAGATCATCAAAGCGGCTGGGACATGTGTATGAACACTATGAACACGGCGGGCAGCAGAAGCTCTTTGGATTTAATCAATCTTTACTGCTTCACAATTCCTAATCTGGCTTATGTGCATGAAGAGGGGGCGGCGAAATCCGCACAAGCCGTCAACAGTACGGATGAGAACCTGATCCATGATAATACCATGTATCTGACCGAACTGATCTGTCAGGACGTTCCGTATTATGCACTGTCATCCACCTGTGTATTGGTAGCATATAATTCCGGGCTCAATGATATTCAGATTTCTAAGAGTTCCACAATCAGGGGCGACGCATTTTCATGGAAATAAGGAGGGAACAGATGATATTAGATAATGAAAGTTTAAGATACAGCACACCGGAAGAGCAGGGGATATCTTCAGAATCACTGCTGGACTTTTTTGAAACAGTCCGGAACAATAATAAAGATAATGCGGTAGATCTTCACAGTTTTCAGGTGATCCGTCATGACCACATCATTGCGGAAGGAGCTGGAAAGCCGTTTTCCCTTAACAACTTTCACAGAATCTATTCTTCCGCCAAAGGAATTATCGCATTAGGGGTAATGCTTGCAGTTCAGGAAGGAAAGGTGGATATCAATGAAAAAGTGGCTGATATTTTCAGTGATAATCTGCCGGATAATCTGAGCGAAAAGATAAAGAAGGTAACTGTATACCATTTGCTGACCATGAGCTGCGGGCAGGATGTGGATTCCTGCGTGGATATGTTTAAAAGCGATAATTGGATTAAAACGTTCCTGTCCATCGATCCCGTTTATGAACCAGGCAGCCGTTTCTTCTATAACAATGGGATTCCTCATGTGCTAGCCGCCATTGTGGAGAAAAAGACAGGAGAAGATATTATTTCCTATATGGAACCCCGCCTTTTAGCTCCCATCGGAGCGAAAGTGCTGTGCAGATATAATAAGCAGAAGGAGAGGGAACCGTCTACCGTCTGTGTGAGACAGACTGATTTAACTAAATTCGGATATCTTCTGCTGAAACGTGGAAAATGGAATGGAAAACAGCTGATCAGCCCTGAGATTTGTGACGAATACGGGAAATTCCACATTTCTACTGCAAGCCATCCCAAGATATTCCGTAATTTTGGATATGGATATCAGGTTTGGAAAATGCCATGCGAAGGATTTATACTGGCCGGAGGAAACGACAATCATTCCTGTGTTTTCACAGAAGCGGATATGGTGTTTTCCTGTATGGCAAATAACAAGATTAAGGGCGATTTCAGCATACAGAAAACATTTTATGATCTTGTATATTTAAAGATGAGCGGCCGGCCGCTTCCGCCTAACCCGCAGGCATATGAACGGCTTCAGAACTGTTTGACACAGTGGAATCTTGCGCCTCATGGAAGTGATGAAAGCGGTCTGGAAGAACGGATAGCGGGCAAAACATTCACGTTTGAAGCCAATTCCTTTGGCTGCGAATCGGTCTGCTTTTTAGTTGACAAGGCGAAACAGGAACTGGAAATCTGCACAACGGAACACGGAGCCGTCCACCGCCTGAGATGCGGCATGGCGGGAACGTGGCCGGTAACCAAAGATTATATCGTGATACCTCCCAATTTAACACATGGAAATTTTATTGACGGAGAAGAACCGTCGGAAAATATGGCGAGCGGGGCATGGACAGACCGGAACAGGCTTTTGGTGTACGGCCGGAGTTTGGGGCGGGTCGCTTCAGACCAGTTTGATTTTAGATTTGATAAAAACAGGCTGCATTTGTACATAAAGACCCCGGCTCTTGCGGTTCCGGGATGTGCGGTGGATAAAAAGAAAGGCGAGTTTTATTTAACCGCCGTATTGGATGAGCAGTGCTGACAATTAAAGGAGGAGCTATGAAAAACATAACGGAAGTAAGAATCCATAAAAATATTGAAATTCCCATGCGGGATGGAACCATTCTCAGGGCGGACCATATAAAGCCGGTCTGTGATGAACCGCTGCCGGTTTTGATCGTGAGAACCCCTTATTTAAAAGAAAGCTTTTATACAAAAGAGGTATATGCGGTAAATGAGACGGCTTTTCGCGGATACCATATTCTCCTATGCGATGTGCGGGGCGGCGGACAGTCGGATGGGGAGTTCGCTCCCTTTGCCAATGAACGGAACGATGGTTATGATACGATCGAATGGGCGGCGACCCAGGAGTGGTGCAGCGGAAAAGTTGGAACATTCGGTTATTCCTATAATGGAGGCCAGCAGATACTGGCCGCTTCCACCAATCCGCCGTCTTTAGCCGCTGCCGCTCCGGGAGGGGCCAGCGGGCGGTTTCTGCCTACATTGATGTATGGCGTGCTTTCTCACCGGACCAGTCTGTTCTGGTATATGAAACAGCTTAGAAATGCGATTATCAGCGGAAAATGCGGTTTTGCCCCCCAACAGCAGAAAGAAAAACTGGCGGAAATTGAGCACATCATGCAGTTCGAAAATGAGAAAGAGTGTTATGTGCTTCCATTTTTGGACGCGGATATTCTCAAATTTGAAGGCGTGCCGATCCGTAAATTTTTTAATGAATGGGTGGATAACTGCAATAACAGAGATTATTGGGAAAAGATGGGACAGCCTCTTGGGATCGAAAAGGTCACTGTTCCGTGTTTCTTCTATACGGGCTGGTTTGACTATATGTGTACCGGAGTTGCGGAGAATTTTGAACTGCTGAGCCACAAAACCGATGATCCGGAATTAGCCGGCAGTCACAGACTGGTGCTGGGCCCATGGATTCACACCACGGAATACGGAGTCAGCACAGGTTCCAATTCGGGAATAAAATACGGAGAAGTGAGATTTCCGCCCAATTCCGGCTATACGAAAGAAATGTACCGCAGTTTCATGCAGTTTTATGACCGGCATCTGAAAGGAAATAAGGAATCCGGTAAGGAAGCTCCGGTCAGGATTTATGTGATGGGTGATAATGTATGGAGAGAGGAACAGGAGTGGCCTCTTGGCCGGACCCGGTATACAGAACTCTATCTGGACAGTCAGGGGGATGCCAGATCGCTTAATGGGAACGGAATTCTCAGCTTTAAAAAACCGTACATGAGTCCGGCGGATGAATACGATTATGATCCGTTAAATCCCTGTGACAATACGGACAGTGACCTGCATAAAGGAATGATTGTGGACAGGAGAGAGAAAGAACAGCGGGAAGATATGCTGATATATACCACGGAACCGCTGGAAAAAGAAATCGAAATTACCGGTTATCTTCAAGCCAGATTGTTCGTGAAATCCTCTGCCGTGGACACGGATTTCTTCATCCGTCTGGTGGATGTGCTGCCGGACGGCAGGGCTCACGCCTATTTATCAGGAGTATTTCGAATGCGTTACCGGAACGGATTTTACGAACCCCATTATATGACACCGGGTGAAATATACGCCGTCGATTTTAAAATCGGAGCCCTCAGTCTGGTATTCAAAGAGGGGCACAGAATTCGTATAGAGATCACAAGCAGCGATTTCCCGGAGTATGACAGAAATCTAAATACGGCCGAACCGATGGGATATGGAAAAGAAGCAGTAACGGCCCGACAGACAATCTTACACAGTGAGCAATATCCATCCCACATCCTTCTGCCTGTGATCCCAAGATAGGAAGGGCGCAAATCTTTTTAATTCCATTTATAATCGTCCCGGATAAAGGGAGATAAGTTTAGTGAATGATGCTGATACCTTTCATAATATCGGATCAACATGCAGGAAAACATCAGATGAAAGCGGTAATAAGGGTCATCCAGGGAATGATGAATCAGTTCTTTTATTTTATTGATCTTATAAATCATTGTATTTCTGTGCATGAACATAACTTTTGATGTTTCCGCTATGTTTCTGCCGTTTAATAAATAGGTAAAAAGCACATCCCTTAAATTGCAGTCAAAGGCCTGATCATAACGGGTCAGTGTAAGAACAGCGGGAGAGCAGAGATAAATAATGTCATCGCTGTCAAAATGTTCCTCCATATGGTTAGCGCAAAGATCTGCAATCAAATATAAGCTGTAACGTCCGAAATAGGAGAGACGGTTAAAGGAATCTGATCTCACGTTGCGAATAATCGGCAAAAGCTGCCTACATTTTAAATAACTGATTCTCAGTGACTTGGCTGACATGCAGGCATGGCTGATCAATGCAGTTGACTGGTAACTCTCCAAAATCTTTTCCACAGCGTCTTCCTCTGCCGGGAAGGCGCAGGAGGCGAGGCGGGAGCTGATAAGGATCAGAATTGTATCGTCCAAAATCACCATATGGTGTGCCGGAAAAAGGCAATTCAGTTCTCCGTAAAGCTGTTTTAATTCAGCTTCCCCGTTTAAGGGTACGTCCGGTTTAACCAAAATAATCCTCATATACTTATGAGGCGGTTTCGGAAGATTTTGAAGCATGATTTGAATATGCTCATAATCGGCAGGCGGCTCCAAAAAAAGAAGTCTGGCGATCTCCTGAAAGGAGAGAGCCGAGTTCTGCGAGGAGGAGTCGCGAAGCCGGATGGACAGTTCATAGGCCAACGTGAACATCATCTGCTGAAGAGGCGTTCCATCGTCCTGGATACAACCATATAAGAAACCAAAAAATTCGTGCTCAATGGAAACCGGCACCAGGCAATAAATATACCCGTCCTGCTGGTCCAAATAAGCCGGAGCCTCAAAAGCTTCCCTTTTTTCGATCAGCCGGTCGATGATCTCCTGAGCGGTGACCGGCATATCGTCACAGTTTTCAAAGAGCTGGCCGTCCTTTTGGCGGATGCTGGCGGTTATGATCTTATAATCGGAATTCATGATGCTGATGGAGGCGTCAATCAGGCGGGAACTCCGCTGAAGCAGCTGCTTTAATCCCGTATCCTGGCTTTTATTTAAAAGTCCGGTCCATTTTTTCCATAAAGAAATGCATTCGAAAAGCTTATTGTACAGCGTGCTGAGCGAAAGACCGCTGAGCAGAATATTGCACGAAAAAGCTTTTAATTTTGAAATATCATTTTCTCCGCCGCTTAAAAAATAAGTGCCCACCGGTTCCTGAGCGGAGCTGTCTGCGAGAGACAGAAATTGTGATGCTGTGCCCACACAGACATAATCAGCGGGAATCTCGGTGCTTTGGTCAAGCAGAAGGATTCCCCTGCTGTCGGAATCCAGGGTCTGCAATATAGAAGAATACAGAATGTGTTGGGACAATTCGACCTTGATAAAATTTAGCAGAAACATGAGCGGCTACTCCTTAAAATTGTATAGTTTGACTGACGAAATGGTTATGATAACCATATTAACTGTACAAATTGAATGATAAAATAAAAACTAAGTTAAGTTTATCACAATTTGAATTGATTGACAATAATGTGTCGAAGTTCAAATAATCGCTTTAAATTCAAAAAGAAAGGAGACGTAAAATCGATACATTAAGGCCGGTGATAAACAAAAATGGGGGAATAGATTTTAGTTTACGATGATAAGGAGAAAGTGATATGACGAATGTACTGATTTTTTTCTTAGGATTTGTGGTGGCAATTGCAGTTGGACAGTTTTTTAAAGTAAATCCTGGCTTTGTGGCTATTTTAATCGGTTTTCTGCTTAACTGGATCGTGCTGGGGGCACAATCGAAGGCATTTATCGCTTTATGGCCTACTACCTTGTTCTGGAACTGCGTTATGCCGATGACATTTTACAGCTTTGCCAATGCCAACGGAACCATGGCGGTGTTCGGCAAAAACATAGTATATACATTCCGCCATGCAAAATGGGCGATTACGATTGTAATATTTTTAGCTACCGCATTGATTACGGCAACGGGCGCTGGGTTAAGCAGTTCCCTGATTATGGCTCCTTTAGCCTGGGAACTTTGTATGCAGGCGGGCATCAGCCCTCTGTTAATTCCATTCAGTACATGGGCCGGTTCCCTTACCATGGGATTTGCGGCCTGGACCAGCAATGGTTCCATGTTTAGCGGTTATTTTGCCCAGTACTTCCCGGAAGTGGATTCCGCTTCCCTGCTGCTGCGCATCACGATTTATCATATCCTGTTCTTTGTTGCGGCGTTTGCGGTTATGTTTGTGATTAATAAAGGCTGGAAAGTCAAAGTAAATGACGCATCCATGGATAAACCGGAAAAATTCAACAGCGAACAAAAACGTACGTTAACGATCATTGGAGTTTGTATTGCAGTTTTGCTGATTCCGTCTATCGTGGGCCAGTTCGCTCCAAACCCTCTGTTTAAATGGATGAAAGGCAATCTGACCATGCCGGTGACCGCATCAATCGGTATCTCCATATTATGCATTACCCACTGTGGTGATTTAAGAGAAATCTGCGCTAAAAAAGTGGGCTGGAATGCAGTTTGGACCATTGCAGGTATGGCCATGTACTGCGGACTTGCAAAAGAGATGGGAGTCATAGAATCCCTTGGAACATGGCTGGAATCTCTTCCGCCTTTCGTAATCGCTCCCGCCATCTGTTTTGTTGCGGCAGCCCTCAGCTTCGTTGTTTCCGCCAGCGCGGTTCAGCCGTTCTTGTTTGCGATGGTGCCGGCTCTGGCTTCTGCGGCAGGATGTTCCATACCGGCTATGGTTGTGCCGATGCTGATCGGTTGTGCGGTTACTTCCTTCAGCCCATTCTCATCCGGCGGAGTGCAGAATCTGATTGGATCGACCCAGGAAGTGCAGACACAGCTGATAAACAAGATGGTTATTACTGCAGTCGGCATGGCTGCAGCGGCCTGTATCTTATCGGCGCTCGGAGTATTTTCCATCGGGGCATAGCGCTGAAACCGGATATGGGGTAACGGGTGTTTAACAGGACGGTCTTTGCATCAGCAACTTTATGCGGAGATCGTCGCTTATCGTTGGATAACGGAGCCGCTTAGGCACGGTGAGAAAGGAAGGGGTAATATTGAGCAGAAGAGAACTGAATTATGCAGCGCCGGAATCTGTCGGGATTCCCAGCGGAGCGGTTAAAGAACTGGTGGAAGCTCTGGACCAATGCGGAACGGAAATGCATGGAATCATGATTGCCAGATATGGGAAGGTATGCGCAGGAGGCTGGTGGGCCCCATTTTCACCCAATCTGGTTCACGGCCTTCAATCCATGACTAAAACGATTTTGGCTACGGCCGTTGGAGCGCTGGTGACAGACGGTCTTTTGGATATCGATTCCAGAGTATGCGACCTGGCGCCGGAGTGGATGCCGGATCATCCCTCGGAGGCATTAAAAAGGCTTACCATACGCCATATGCTGATGATGACCAGCGGATGCCGGAAGACGTATCCGGCTTGTAAGGAAGACTGGCTGAAAGGATTTTTTGCCCAGGAGATTGAAGACGAACCGGGAACCGTGTTCCATTATGACGGGACGAATACATCGGCCATCGGAGCCATTGTATCGAAGATCACCGGGCAGCACAGCATTTTGGAATATCTGAGAACCAGGGTATTTGATAAAATCGGTATCGATACGGACCGGATCAAATGGGTGAAACATCCGGACGGCTACTGTTACTGTGGAGGAGGAGCATTTACAACCTTAGAGGATGTTTTAAGGCTTGGAATGCTCTATGAGCAAAACGGCGTCTGGGATGGAGAACGGATTCTCAGCGAGGAATGGGTGAAAGAAGCTGCGTCGAAACAGACGCATAATAACGAACGGTCGGGCGTGCCGGAATACACGGATAACAGCTCTTCCGGATATGGATTCCAGATTTGGATGACAAAGAGGCCGGGAACCTACTATTTTTCCGGCGCACACGGACAGTATGTTCTGGTAATGCCGGATAAACATCTGGTTATGGCCGTAAATCAGAATATCGTGGAAGTGCTTCCGAAACCGGGCGAGATCAGAAAGCCGAAGGTTGTGGATATGAAAGAGATCGTGCTGAATCTTCTGATCTCATTCGGTGAGTCTCTGGGTGATGATCCGCTTATGGAGAATGAGCAGGCGGAGAAAGAATTAAAACGGTATCTGGACTGTTTAAGCCGTCCGAAAGTTCTGTCGGCGCCTCTGCCGGAACATGCTTCCAAATTTTTTGAACATACGTATGAGCTTACGGACAATGAAATCTCCCTGCTGCCGGGCGTATACAGTTCGGCGCTTAAAAAATTTGTGCTCTGCACCACGGCGGACGGCCCGGTTGGCGTCCAACGCCTGAGCTTAAAAGAGTTTACGGGAAATGATTTCCTTTTGGAACTTCAGGTGAAAGGGCATAGTTATCAGACCAGAGTGGGAGTGGACGGCTTATACCGGATCGGACATTTTAAGGTGCCGGGTCATCCGGAGCTGCCGGATCAGGTGCTTTCCACCGGATACTGGAAGGACGGGGTTCTCAATATTACGCTTAATTTTATCGAAACCTGTTATTCCAACAACATAAGGATAGAAAAGAAAGAAAACAGAGCGGTGATCACCTTCGAAGAGTTCTATATGTTTGATGAACATGGGTTCTGCACAGTATTTGAAGCTGAAGACGAAGAATAGAGGCGGCGCTGCCGGAGACAGGAGGAAATTATGTACGAACGGATTGAACGGATTAAAAAAAGGGTAGTCATCGACCACTATCCGATTTGCATAGAGAAATACAGAATTACGCTGGATGTGATTGAAAAAACACCCAATGATCCTGTGATTATCCAGAGGGCAAAGATTTTAAAGGAAACGGTAGAACGGATGCCCATCGCCATCGCACCGGATGAATTGATTGTAGGTCTGGGAGCTTCCAAACCCATGGGCCTGGAGATCGATCCCCACTATGGAATCTGGACTCAGGATGAGATCGAATCCCTGATTGATGACGGATACGAGATGGACCCTAAAGATGTGGAAGATCTTCAGGAACTGAATAAAAAACACGATCCTGCCACCTTGATCGGCATGATGGGAGATATATTTTACGAACCGGAAAATGAACATATTCTGTCCCTTTTAAAAGCCGGATGCATCCTGCCTCCCTGGAAAGATAAAGCGGCCGGAAAAGGCGTGGGCGGCGGCTATGCCCAGTCGGGCCTGGGCCTGGGACCGTCGTTAATCCTTTTAGGGGTGGATTATACCAAAATACTGAAAAACGGCACGCTGAAGCTGATCGAACAGGCCAGGGAAGAGATGAAACAGGTGAGTTTCCATACCCCTGACGGAGTGGATAAATTCCGCTATTACAAAGCCGTAATCATGTCCCTGGAAGCCATGAACCGCTTAGGAGAGCGCTACAGCAAGCTGGCAGCGGAAATGGCTGAAAAAGAAGAGGATGAAAAACGGAAAGAAGAGCTTTTGCAGATCGCAGAAAGCTGTGCCTGGGTGCCTGCCCATGCGCCCAGAACGTTTAAAGAGGCAATCCAGTGCTTCTGGTTCCAGTTTTTAATGCTGAGCCCGTCCACAACCCTGCCGGGAGGCCGTTTTGACCAGATGATGTATCCATTTTATAAAGCGGATTTGGAAGCCGGAAGAATTACCAGGGAAGAGGCTACGGAATGGCTTTGCTGTCTGAGATTAAAGGATATGGAGCTGAACCGGACCTCAGGGAAGAATAACAGAAAGAAAAATGCGGGAATGGCGAAATGGCACAATTTCCTGATCGGAGGCACCAAACCGGACGGAACGGACGGAACAAATGATATCTCCTACATGATGTTGGATGCGGCGCTGATCACTAAGACGCCTCATCATACCATCACGGTCCGCGTGAGCGAAGATACTCCTGAAGAATTGATGATAAAAGCCCTTGAGGTGGTGAGAGCAGGTCTTGGACTGCCTGCATTTATCAGCGATAAATCCTATATCGAATTTTTTACCGGGCGGGGCTGTCCGGTGGAAGACGCCAGGGATTATATCATTACCGGCTGTTTAGACGCCAACCTTCCGGGCAAATCCAGAACCGGCCCGGTTCCTATGGTTACGATTCCTCTGATTTTTGATCTGTTCCGCCACAGAGGTGTGGATGTGAAGACAGACGGAAAATGCGGAATTGATTTGGGAGAATTTACGGAATTCAGCACATTTGAAGACCTCTATCAGGCATTTATCAAAGAGATGGAGTACTGCATGAATGTGGTCGGACAAAAGAATAACGTGGAGATTAAGATCACCCAGGAGCTCCTTCCCGATCCCTTACGTTCCGCTCTCATGTTTGAGGGAATCGAATCCGGAAAGGATACGTTCTGCCGCACCATGCCTTTTGAAAATGTGGCGGTTATCGATCCGATTGGAATGGTGAATGTGGGAGATTCCCTGACGGCCATACGAAAACTGGTGTTTGAAGATAAGAAGTATACCTTAAAAGAGCTTTATGATGCATTAGAGGCCGATTGGGAAGGGTACGAATCCATGCAGAAGGATTTCTTAAACGCCCCCAAATACGGCAATAACGACGATTATGCGGATGAAATGGTGGCCCGCTGTTATCAGGCGTTTGAAGATATCTGCGACACCATTCCCACGATTACCGGCGGAAAACACGTTCCAACCGGAATTTCCATCACCAGCCACCAGCCTGGCGGCCTGCTGACGGGCGCGACGCCGGACGGAAGAAAAGCGGGAGAGATACTGGCAGACGGTTCCGTATCTCCGATGCACGGAGTGGATCAGAAAGGCCCGACCTCCGTACTGAACAGCGCGTTAAAGGTGGGACAGGACAGATGGCAGGCCACTTTGCTGAACATGAAATTCCATCCGTCGGCTGTTAAGACAGACGAGGATCTTCACAAATTGTCGGGCCTGATCAGAACTTACTTGACCCATGGAGGAAAGCATATCCAGTTCAATATTGTGGATAAGGATACTCTGATTGCGGCCAGGGAACGCCCTAAGGATTACCGTGAACTGGTAGTAAGAATCGCCGGCTACAGCTGCTATTTTGTACAGCTGAATCCGCAGATGCAGGAAGAGGTCATCGCCCGCACGGAACATCAGCTCTAAGGCGCTTTATATGGGATGACTGCACTATTTTAAATGCGAAATATGTGCATAGTGCATAGAAAAAATATTGTTGCATTTAGAAATATTGTATCTTATTTTTTGAAATGTTAATATTAATTCTATAAATTTACAGAGGTGAGGCGTATGAATTCAGGAGAGTCCGGCATCGTATTTAACATTCAGCATTACTGTATCCATGACGGTCCAGGCATCCGGACCAACGTATTTTTGAAAGGATGTCCGCTCCGATGTCTGTGGTGCGCAAACCCGGAATCCAATGCAGTTCATCCGCAGCTAATGTATCTGTCGGATAAATGCACAGGCTGTCTCTCCTGTGTTCCGGTGTGCAAAAACAATGCGATCACTCCATTGGAAGGCGGCAAGGTCAAAAATGACCGGAAGCTCTGCACCGGATGCGGGGAATGTGTGCCCGCATGTATGGCCGAGGCCCGGGAAATCATGGGCAGCACCATGACGGTGGAGGAAGTGTATCAGGAAGCCGCCATGGATGAACTGTTTTACGGCACTTCCGGAGGCGGAGTGACGCTGACCGGAGGAGAGGTTCTGTCCCAGCCGGAATTTGCCAGAAATATTCTGAAAAGATGCCATGATAATAAGATTCATACAGCGGTGGAAACCTGCGGATACGCACCATGGGAGGCTGTGCGGGAGGTGATGGAGTTTGTGGATATTGTCCTGTATGATATGAAACATATGGACAGCGAAGCCCATAAACGCGGCACCGGAGTTGGAAACGAGCGGATTTTAGATAACCTGTACCGTATTTCCAATGAACTTAAAATTCCGGTCATCGCCAGGACACCCGTAATTCCGGGATATAACGACCAGCCGGAAAACATGAAAGCTATGGGAGAATTCCTGTCCCAAAAGATTCCCACCTGCCAGGAAGTAAACCTTCTTCCCTATCACAAATTGGGAGAGGGAAAACGGGACCAGCTGGAATATGAGGAGACGCAGTTTCATACCCATGTGCCCTCGGAAGAAGAGATGGAGACGCTGAGGCAGATAATCAGGGAATATGGCATTACCGTTAAATAAAGTAAAGTGAAGATCAAAAGGCCAGGGCAAAGGATTCTGCAACGAAGCATGCCTTGGCTTTTTGTTAAAAAACACGACAGAAAGGGGGAGATCACACGCAGGAATTAGAAGTATTATTCCGGCAGTTGGATTCCTTTTTCGCCGAAGGGCGCATTGAGGAAGTGGAGCCGTGGCTGAAAGAAAAGATTGAGGAAGCAGACAATGAAAACCGGGAGACCGTGCTGGCTGCGCTGTGGAGCGAGCTGGGAGGATTTTACCGGGGAAGCGGCCGGTTAAAAGAGTCGGAACAGGCATTTTGCAATGCGGTTAAACTGGCGGAAAAAAGAGAGGAAACAGATACTCCTTCATTTGGCGTCCTTCTCATCAATCTGGCGGGAACTTTGAGACTGGCAAAGCGTTTTAAAGAAGCTTTGAACCTGTATGACAGGGCCGAAGCCATTATGAGAAACAGGACTCAGAATGAGGATATCAGTTACCAGATTGCCAGCCTTTATAATAACAGAAGCCTGGTTTATCAGGAGATGGAGCATTTGGAAGATGCGAAGGCTGCACTATTAAAAGCTTTGGAAATCATTGACGGTAAACCGGAGTGCAGGGAAGAAGCGGCAATTACCTATACCAACCTGGCTCTGCTGTATGGAAAACAGAACTGCCGTGAAGAAGAGGAAAAAGCCCTCAATCAGGCGCTGAAATTATATGAAGGATTAGACCAAATGAATAATTCCCATTATGCGTCTGTTCTTTCCGCTTTGGGAGGCTGTTTCTATGAACAGAGAGAATACGAAAAGGCCTTAAATGCGTTGGAACAGGCTGCCGGGATCATGTACCGCCTGTTCGGCGGCAACTGCGAATACGGCACGATCATGCGCAACATTGAGACTGTCAGACAACAGATGGACAAGGAAGGAAAAATGGCCGATGAAGGGAATGGAACTGGCAAAAGGATATTATGAAACGTATGGCCGTCCGATGATTCATGAGAAATTTCCCGGGTTCGAACAGCGGATCGCTGTCGGTCTGGTGGGAGAGGGCTCCGAGTGTTTCGGTTATGATGACGAATACTCTAAGGATCATGATTTTGGTCCTGCTTTTTGCATGTGGCTTCCTGCTGAGGTGATGGAACAAATTGGGGAACGCCTCCAGGAGGAATACAGCCGCCTTCCTCTCTGGTACGGCGGGCTCAAGGCGAGGCGCGATAACCGGATTGGAGGGCACCGCACCGGAGTCTGGGAAATATGGGATTTTTACCGGCATTTTTTGATGATCCATGGAGTTCCCAAGACCATGATGGAATGGATGCGCCTTCCGGAAAGCTATCTGGCCGTCGCCGTGAACGGTGAGGTGTTCCGGGATGATGAAGGGCGTTTTTCTGAGATCCGGCAGTATCTGTTAAACGGCTATCCGGAGGATGTCAGAATCAAAAAGATGGTGGCCCGGGCTGCCGTTATGTCACAGTCAGGCCAGTATAATTATCCCAGATGCAGAAAAAGAGGGGAGCCGGTGGCGGCGGAACTGGCGCTTGCAGAATTTATAAAAAGCGGAATCTCTATGATCTATCTTTTGAACCGGAGGTACGCCCCGTTTTATAAGTGGATGCACAGAGGTCTCAGAGAACTGGATCTCTTAGAAGATACATGGAATCTGTTTCAGGATCTGACCGATCCGATGGTCACAGAAAAAGAAAAGCAGGAAACTGTCGAATTAATTTGTGAAAAAATAGTCAAAGAATTAAAGAAACAGCATCTGGTTGAAACGGAGGAGCCATTTTTACAAAGCCATCTGGATACTATGATGCAGAAGATTGAAGATCCCCAGATCAGGAAACTGCACTGGCTGCAGGGATAAAAAGAGCCTGATTAAGAGGCAGAAGAAAGGGGCGGCGGATGGACATCAGCGATATGGAAGATCTGATTAAAAACCTGTTGGACCGGGAGTGGGAGATGTTTACCAACGTTTCCAACGAGGGCGGACGCGCAGCCTGTCAGGACGACAGGGACACGTTTGATATTATGAGAAAAAGCCAGTTTTCTATCTGGAACAGGGAATGTCTCTTATCTTACTTAAACGATCTGGAACAGGCCCGGCAATCCGGCAGAAATCTGATGACGGAGAAATACGGATATATGATGGCGGACACCGCGCCAAATGAATTTGATAGAATAAAGGACCTGCTTCCCGAAGTGACGGAGGAAAAGGAACGATTGTCCGAAGAACTGACGGAAAAGCAGGTCGCATGGATGGAGCAGTTCAGAAAACAGTATCCGGATTTAGGAAAACGGGGGCGTCCTCTTAGAAGACATGACAGCGGCGCTGTTTTAGAAACCTCGCTGGAGACCTATTCTCACGGAGAACTGCTGACTTATTCGGTGGAAACCCTCAGGCTTTTAAAACGGCGTTTTGAACAGTTAGAGCAGGAATATGAGAATCCGGGAATCCTTGTGATGGAGGCCACGGCCCGGCAATACGGGTACCGGTCGGTGCAGGAGGCCCAGGATCACCTGAAATCTTTTAACGAGTAATCTGTATTATATTTAGATAAATAGATTGTAATCGCACAAAAAACAAGAAAAAAGCGATTAGGAAGGGGTACATAATGGCAAAATTTGTAACAGCCAAAGAAGCGGCACAATTAATACCTGATCATGCAACCGTAGGAGTTGCAGGAATGGGACTTTCCGGCTGGCCGGAAGAAGTAGCGGTAGCAATCGCAGACAATTACAAAGAAACAGGTCATCCATGCGATCTGACTATGAAACAGGGAAGCGCCATGGGAGACTGGAAAGAGAGAGGCATGACAAGGCTGGGAATCGAAGGCCTGGTTACGAAATGGTCCGCCGCCCACATCGGTTCCGCATTCGCTATGAATGATCTGGTAAGAGCCAACAAGATGGCCTGCCACTGCCTGCCGCAGGGCGCGATCGTCAACCTTTGGAGGGAGATTGCCGCCCACCGTCCCGGCCTCATCACCAAAGTAGGTCTTGGAACCTATGTGGATCCCCGTATCGAAGGCGGAAAGATGAATGAGGTAACCACAGAGGATCTGGTGGAATTGATTAATCTGGATGGAGAAGAATATCTGTTCTATAAGTCATTTAAGCTGGATGTTGCCCTTCTGCGCGGAACCACCGCGGATGAAAACGGCAATATTACATTTGAAAATGAAGGGCCTATCAATGAAGGCTATGCGGTGGCGGAAGCTGCGAAAAACAGCGGAGGAATCGTAATTGTCCAGGTTCAGTATACAGCGCAGAAGGGAACCCTTCATCCAAAAGACGTGAAGATTCCGGGCGCTTTGGTGGATTATGTAGTGGTTGCCACAGACCCAAATGCCTGCTGGCAGACAGAGGGAACCTATTATGAACCGGCATTTGCAGGCAACATCAAGAAACCATTAAACGCACTTCCTGTTCTTCCGCTATCACCTAGAAAAGTGGTTGTCAGAAGATGCGCGGCCGAATTGACAAAGGGTGCGATCGTCAATCTTGGCGTGGGAATCCCGTCTGAGACCGCCAGCATTGTTTCGGAAGAAGGCCATACAGAGGATATTATGCTCACCACGGAGAGCGGCTCCTTCGGAGGCGTACCCGCAGCACTTCCAAACTTCGGCAGCGCTTATAATGCGGAAGCCAATGTGGACCACGGCTCCATGTTCGATTTTTACGACGGCGGCGGCTGCGATGTGGCCGTACTGGGTCTGGCCCAGGCGGATGAAGAGGGCAACATCAATGTGAGCAAATTCTTCATTCCGGACAAAAAAGATCCGTCTAAGAAAATCGCAAGACTTACCGGCCCGGGCGGATTTATCAATATCTCTCAGGCATCTAAAAAAGTGATTTTCGCAGGCATGTTTGCCGATAAGTGCAAGGAAGAGATCAGAGACGGAAAACTGGTTATCTTAGAAGAGGGAAAAGGAAGAAAGTTCCTAAAAAAAGTGGAACAGATTACATTCAGCGGCCACTACGCCGCCAAGACCGGCCAGGAAGTTTTGTACGTAACGGAACGCTGCGTATTCAGACTGATCGACGGAAAGATGACCGTAATCGAGATCGCTCCGGGAATCGACCTCCAGAAAGATATCATCGGCCAAATGGATTTCGTCCCCGAGATATCACCAAATCTTAAAGTGATGGACGCAAAAATGTTCGAAGAAACCTGGGGAAACTTATCCATGTAAAAAATTGTTATTTAACTTAGTTGGCGAAAGATACGCCCGGAATCGAGATGTGAGGAAGGGAGAGGCGGTCTTTACGGGAACCCGGGCGGGGGAGAATGAAAAAAGGCCAATTGGGATTCGGGATTCGCCCCTAAGTGATACTAAGGCCCGCAAATACAGAAAGAGACAGGATCGCGCCCATTCGCAGTGAACTCCTTATGACTTCACTGCTCAAGGGGCGCTTAGAAACTGATTCGGAATTCAGTTTCTACCTGTCTCTTTCTGTACTTGCGTGCCTAAGAATCACTAAAGGGGTTCCATACGATCCCAATTGTCCTTTTTTCATTCTCCCCCGCCCAGGTTCCCGTAAAGACCGCCTCTCCCTTCCTCGCATCTCGATTCCGGGCTGGTTTTCGCTAGCCTGGTTAAAAACAATAGATGTACCTAGGTAGTTGTATAGAACCGCATTTACATAGATCTTCAAGGGATTTTCAGAAATGCCTTCACGGTTGATGTAAAAACTTACTCACTACTCCACCAAATCTTTTTTACCCTCAGCTAGCCAAGCAACAGCCGGAAAGAAGGGGAAGCCCAGGCGGGCGGCGGAAGTAATCGGCGAAATGGGATCGTATGGAACCCCTTAGAAGTACTTAGATCCGCAAGGACAAAAAGAGACAGGTAGAAACTGAATTCCGAATCAGGTTCTAAGCGCCCCTTGAGCAGTGAAGTCATAAGGAGTTCACTGCGAATGGGCGCGGTCCTGTCTCTTTTTGTCCTTGCGGGTCTTAGTACATCTTAGGGGCGAATCCCGAATCCCATTTCGCCGA
The DNA here is from genome assembly GCF_002899675.1 of Clostridium sp. chh4-2. Lineage (GTDB taxonomy): Bacteria > Bacillota > Clostridia > Lachnospirales > Lachnospiraceae > CHH4-2. The sequence continues at coordinate 136,097 of NZ_PKUU01000018.1, forward strand.
TTACTTCCGCCGCCCGCCTGGGCTTCCCCTTCTTTCCGGCGTACCTTCGCCAGTTAAATAAAGATTAGGTAAACTGCTCCAGTTCTTTGAGGAGTTGGACCCGGGTTTTTACGCCGACTTTGCGGTATACGTTATGAATATGTTTTCGGAGCGTGGAATCGCTGATGTATAGTCCCTGGCAGATGTCCTCGCTTGTTTTGCCGTAATAGATCAGCTGGGTGATCTCAGCTTCCCTTTTCGTGAGCCCGTAGTTTTGTGAGAATGAGGTGATGGGCTTGGCGAATGCGGAAGGGAGAGAATCCTTTGGCGTGACCTGGGTTGTCAGGAGATAGTACAGTTTTAATTCAAAATGAATCTTCATCACGTCCATAATATACATCTCTTTTTCTGTAAAATCCCCGGATTCCTTTGACTTCCACAGCACAATGGCGCCTAACGGACGGTCGTTGTGAATTAAGGTAGTGTAAAGTCCGTAATGAAGGTTTTGAGGAGCCAGAATATCCTGGTAAATCGGAGTCTTTGTCCAATCGGTTTCCTGGCTGATATCGGAGTGGCGGAATACGTTGCTCCATGGGGTATACATGTAATCAGACCATTTTGCGGAATAATTGCCTTCGATGTAGCGGTTTTCGTCAAAAGAATTTCCGGGAGGGCTGATGGCATAGGGACAGACCATGCGAATCATGCCCTGTTTATTCTCCGCCTGAAACATAATTCCCTTTGTGTAAGGAATCATGGTTTTAATCTGTTTTAAACTGATTTCTGCAAACTCCTCGTAGGTACTGCATTGATTGATCCGGTATATCATTTGAGAGAGAAAAGACCACTCACAATTTAACAAGGATTGCGGCATAATGTATACTCCTTTGCGCGTTCTGATACGTCTGTATTTGTTAGATTAATAACTATAAGTATATCACATTCTGATAATTCAGGCAAATAAATCGATATATAGCTTCTTAGGCAGTTTTCGTTTTCAAAAGCGGAAATATTCTGCCTGTTTTAATGGAATAATATGAAAAAATGGTCGGAATATGCCGGAAATATAGAAAAAATGAGGATAAAATAGCAGGAATCTTCTAGTCTTTCCACATATCTTCACATTTCTTCCAGAGAAGATCATTAGCTTCTTCAATTCCTCCACAACCTCTTAATTGTTATAATTATATCATTAAAAAGGAGGTATGGAAGGGATGTTAAATGAAAAAGCAAAAGAGTTGTTTGCCAGGCTGGAACTGGAATACGCTCCGGTTGCCTTGAAATACTGCGTTGTGAAACCGGAGGGGGTAGAACATTATGATGGACATTTCGCTTTTTGTGAGTATGTGCGGGAAGCCCAGAAAAGAGGGGGAAAGTTCTACATCACCAAGGAAAATGATGCCTGTTACGGGAAAGTATCTCTGGGAATGATTGAAAAACCGCCGGTGACGGCCAGCGGACAGGCGGGCAAAGATTTCGGCATGTACAAGACCGAAGCGGCCTGCAGAAAACTGTATCAGGAACTGCCGGTCATCGTGCCGGGAACCGTTAATTATGTCGTTTTTTCACAGGTGAGTGAATGCGATTTTGATCCGGATCTGATCGTCTGCATCGCCGATGTGGAGAAAGCGGACATTTTGATGAGGGCTACCAGCTATGTCAGCGGGGATTTTTGGGAGTCCAAGTCTTCGCCTGTGATGAGCTGCGCCTGGATGTACGCCTATCCGGTGATATCGGGAAAAGTGAATCACATCACCACCGGATTTTATCACGGCCTGAAGAGAAGGAAAGCTTATCCGCCGGGACTTCGGATGATCGCAATCCCTTATCAGAAAATCGATGAAGTGGTGTTGTCCTTAGAGGAAATGGACTGGACCGCAATTGCATTTCGGGAAGATGAGGAGAGCAAGGCGGAGTTAAAACGCAGAATGGACGGATGGCAGGAGATGGCAAAAGAACTTAACAGCACTGTGGATCTGAAATAGGGGGATTTTTTATGGGAGAAACAAAGGGAAAAAGGAATGAAATCGATCCGATGAGCCGGAATTATGAATTCAGCGACATTGAGCCGGACGAGAGATTTGTGCAGATCATGAAGGAGTATTGGGTCGTGATCGGAGTATTTATTGTTCACTGTGCGCTTTTGATTATCAATTTGTATACGCTGGGAGCGGACCCGTCCAAATATACATATGTGCTGGGTCTTCCGCTGTGGCTGTTTTTGGAACTCTGTGAATTTGTTGTCATGATTATCACATGTTTTTTCATCATCGATCATGTATTCATGGATATGGACGTAACGCCTAAAGGAAAATTGATAAAGAAAGAGAAAAAGTAATTCTTACAGGGGGAAAGCATATGGATCTTGGTATTTCAAGCGGAGCACGGTCCGTTATTATCATTGTATTTACACTTTATACGGCAGTTTTATTTTTCTACAGCCTTTATTCCAGAAAATCCATGAAGTCAACGGCAGTGGATAAATATGTGAATGAATATTATACCGGCGGGCGCGGCATGGGAATGCTGATGATCGCCATGATGGTATCGGCAGGAGTTGCGGGAGCCGGAGTGTTCCTGGGAGTTCCGGGTTATATCTATTCCCTGGGCAGCGTGTGGATGCTCTGTTGTTTCTGGAGCACCACCATGAACTTCATGGTTCTCGGCCAGGTAGGCAAGAAGACGGGAATTGTGGCCCGGAGAATTGACGCCCAGTCATTTGTCAGCCTTTTGATGCACCGGTATAACTACAATAAAGTATTCGGTTTTCTGGCAGCCGTGGTACTGCTTATTTTCTTAGGCGGCTTCGCCGTTTCCACCATCGTGGGCGGAGGAAGAATCTTCCAGGTTATGACGGGACAGCCTTATTGGGTAGGCCTGGCCATATTCACCATTTTGGTGATTATAGCCGCTGTTTCCGGCGGGGTAAAAGGAGTGGCAACCGCGATCGTGATTCAGGGAATTATCATGACGATTTCCGTTGTGGTCTTGTTTCTGATGGGGCGCAATGCAGCCGGCCCTTACGGAGAAGTTGTGAAAAATCTGGTCGATACACAGCCGGAGTGGTTCATGCCGGCCTGGAAGCCTCAGATGGTATTTTCATTCGCTTTTCTCTGGGGATTTACCACCTTTACCCTGCCGCATGTGACCATGTCGGCCCTGACCTACAAGAATACAAAAGTGCTTCACAATGCCATAAAAGTAGGCTTGGTGATCGTTTTCATCTGGCTGGTATGCCTGAACATGCTGTGCTTTCCGATTAAGGCTTTGTTCCCCGAACTGGCCGTACCGGATATGGGAATTCCGCTTTTAACCGTGACCGTGCTTCCGTCCTGGGTTGCCGGATTGGTGCTGGCAGGCGTGTGCGGCGCTGTTCAGTCCTCTGTGGGAGGTATGATCGTAGCGCTCAGTTCCTGCTTTGTAAAAGACTTTTACCAGACCTTGTTTCAGCCGAAAGCGAAACCGGAAACTTTAAAGAAATTATCCCTGATATCCACTGTGGTAATTTCCCTTATCAATTTCCTGTTCGCACTGAATCCGCCGGCGCTGCTGGCTACGCTGATCACCTATTCCACCGGAGGTCTGACCGTAGCATTTACCAGCACGCTGCTGCTGGGATATTACTGGAAAGGGGCCAATGAGTACGGAGCCATTGCAGCCATCGTAACCGGAATTCCGCTGTATCTTTTAATCGATAAAGGAGTCCTTCCGTGGAGCCTTGGAATGAACGCCTGCATCGTGGCAACGCTGATTTCCACGATTATCATGATCATAGTCAGCAAAGTGACGCCGAAAACGCCATATGGAATTATCGCCACCTGGTTCGGAGCGGATTACCCGGAGATGGAAAATAGATAAGGAATCCGTTTTACCGGCCGCATAGTTTGTATAAAAGAGAGCCGGAGCCTGAGAAAGGCCGGAGCGGATCAGCCGATTCATATCGGTCTGACGGCTCCGGCCTTTCTTTCTTGCCTGGATTTCACAAAAATTTACATCCGTTTCAAACAGTTTCTCAGCCACTGGATATAAGACGTTTCCCTGATAATAGCGCCTTCCAGAACCATGAAATCGCCGCATTCCTTTGTTCCGGCAGGAGGCGGTGTATTTTGATGATTCTGCTCCATGATGTCGGAGAGATACTGGCGTTTAGAGGTGTGTTTTTTTATCTGCTCCTGCAGATGATTTTTCAATTGTTCAGGAGTCATAAAATCGGAAAAATAGAGGCGAAGGCGGAACACATCCTTCGGAGTCGGCCCTAAAGGATCGTCCTCCATCAGCCACTCCAGCAGTTCTTTCCGTCCCTTTTCCGTAATGGTATAGAGCTTCTTTTCCAGTTTTTCACCCTGAATCACAACCTGGCATGTGACCAGTTCTTCTTCCATCAGCCGGCTCAGTTCCGGGTATACCTGACTGTGTTTTGCATACCAGAAATTGGCCAGATTGTTGCTGTTGAACTCCCTCGTAATGTCATATCCGGTCATGGGTTCCCGGTTAATCAGGCCTAAAATAGCATATTTTAATGTTCTCATAGGAACTCTCCTTTATGGATGAAATCTGTAAATCGTTTATAGTTGATTCTATCATAAATTCCAAAAATAACAAATTATTTTATAAATATTGTGAAATGTAAATAAAAAAAGGAACTTATACTTATAAAAAACTTACAAAAATGTATGAATCTACATGTCTGAATTTATATGTTTCCAAAAGTGTGCTATAATCTCGTTAAGCCAGTTGTAAAAGGCAGATGAAGATCTGGTTTTTAAGCTGCCCTGAGAAAATGCGGTGATAACTGCAGTCATCCGCGAGAAAAATGAATTTTACCGCAAGCTTTTATGAAGTGGAATGAGAATCAACAAAAGAGGGGTGATGACATTACATACCTGAGTTTTTTACGATCCAGGGGATTTGAAAAAACATTTCAGGAATTGCGGGCAGCATGAAGAATATGAAAAAGCAGTGAGAAAAAGTAAGGGAAAGAGGCTGGTATTTTAAAATAGTCTCTGAGAAGGAGTAAGGTATGAATAGAAAATTAAATCGATGGACATATGCCGTCGTTGGAATCATTGTATTGTTGTTAGCAGGTCTGGTCTATGCGTGGAGCGTATTTTCTTCACCGATAGCCGCTTATTTTTCCGATTGGACAAAAGCGCAGCTGTCCCTGACCTTCACCATATGCATGGGATTTTTCTGCTTGGGCGGCCTGTTTGGAGGCTTATTGTCCAACAAGATTAAAACAAAAGTAGGAGTCTGGATATCCGCTGTGCTGTTTTTCGTCGGATTTTTTATCGCATCCAAGAGCGGCAGCCCATCCACACTCTATATCGGATACGGAATGTTCTGTGGTTTCGCTTCCGGTTTTGTATACAACATGGTGATGAGCACCGTGCTGGGCTGGTTCCCTGATAAACAGGGTCTGGTTTCCGGGCTTTTGCTGATGGGATTTGGAATCGGCAGCTTCATCATCGGAAAAGTATATCAGGCGGCAACACCGGCAGGACCGGGAATCGATGCCTGGAGAAATTCATTTTTCGTTTTCGGCGTTGTACTTTTGGTTGTTCTGGTTGTCAGCAGTTTCTTTTTTGTTAAGCCTACAGCCGAAGACCTGGCCGGCATCAAAGTCGATAGCGGCGCTGGAAAGGCAAAGAAAAATGAAAGCGGTTTGGAAGCAACGCCAAGTGAAATGCTGAAAACTTCAGCGTTCTGGCTGTATTTCGTATGGGCGATTCTTTTAAGCGCTGCAGGACTGGCTCTTATTTCTCAGGCCAGCGGAGTTGCAACCGAAGTCGGCCCGGATGTAAACCCGGGAACCATTGCAACCGTTGTCGGCTTAATCTCCGTATTCAACGGCATCGGCCGTCTGATTTTCGGCGGATTATTCGATAAAATCGGCCGGGCTAAAACGATGACAGTGATTACAGTAGCATTTATTTTATCAGTGGGCGTGGTTTTAATCGCCCTCACCCAGAAAAACTTTGGTTTAATTGTAGCAGGATTTATCTGCACCGGCTTCTCCTACGGAGGAATCAACCCTACCAACTCCGCGTTCATCAGCGCGTTCTTTGGCAGAAAAAATTATCCGGTGAATTTTTCAATTATCAACATGAACCTTTTAATTTCCTCCTTCGGAGGAACCATCGCAGGCGCGTTATACGATGCCAGCGGGTCTTTTGTCAGCACATTCATGCTGATGATCGGCGCTGCAGTAGTGGCTCTTCTCTGCAATTTCATGATAAGGAGCCCGAAGGCTGCGAAATGATTCTAATGGCATAAAATACGCCGAAAAGAAGGAAAAGTCCGGACGAACGATGAAGGTAATAAGTGAAATAGAATCTTAGGGACAAATCTCAAATCCCATTTCGCTTATTACCTTCACCGTTCGTCCGGGCTTTTCCTTCTTTACGGCTGTTGCTAGGCTGGCTGAGAACAAAAAAAGATTTACATCAACCGTCAAAGCATTTCCGAAAATGCCTTGAAGATTTAATGTAAAGCGTGAAGGCATTTCTTAAAAAGCCTTGAGGATCTATGTGAAAATCTATGTAAAAACCGACACAAAAACATTGTTTTTAACCAGGCTTGCGAAAACCAGCACGGAAAGGGGAGGCGGAACCAGGAACGGAAGGTCTGAGGAGGTGACCGGGCCGGACAAGGAAGATGCAGCCAAATGGGATCGTATGGAACCCCTGTAGTGCTACTTAGGTCCGTAAGGGCAGAACGAGGCAGGTAAAAACTGATTTCCGTCTCAGTTTTTAAAGCGCCATTGAGCAGCGAAGTCATCAAGAGTTCACTGCGAATGGCGCTGGCCTGCCTCGTTCTGCCCTTACGGGCCTTAGTAGCTCTTAGGGGCGAATCCCGAATCCCATTTGGCTGCATCTTCCTTGTCCGGCCCGGTCACCTCCTCAGACCTTCCGCTCCTGGTTCCGCCTCCCCTTTCCGTGCGTACCCCCCCTCGTCAAATCCCCCCAAAAAAAATCATTGTGAAAAGTACACAAAAAATGATGAGAATTATCATTAAAACTCACGAAATGGGTCTAATAAAACCTGTCTATATTTACATGTTTGGATTAATATGATATAATCGCGTTAAGAAAATAACATAAGCGATTAAGGAAGGAGTAAATCATGGCAAAATTTATTACTGCCAAAGAAGCGGCACAATTGATTCCGGATCACGCAACCGTAGGAGTCGCTGGCATGGGGCTTTCAGGCTGGGCGGAGGAGGTTGCTGTGGCAATCGCTGATAACTACAAGGAAACAGGACATCCCTGTGATCTCACCATGAAACAGGGAAGCGCCATGGGCGACTGGAAAGAGAGAGGCATGACCAGACTTGGAATCGAAGGCCTTGTTACCAAGTGGTCGGCAGCGCATATCGGATCTGCATTTGCCATGAACGATCTGGTACGGGCCAACAAGATGGCCTGCCACTGTCTGCCTCAGGGAGTTATCGTCAATCTTTGGAGAGAGATTGCAGCACACCGTCCGGGTCTTATAACAAAGACAGGACTTGGAACCTATGTGGACCCGAGAATTGAAGGCGGTAAGATGAACGAGGTTACCACGGAAGATCTTGTGGAATTGATTCATCTGGACGGAGAAGAATATCTGTTTTACAGATCCTTTAAGCTGGATGTAGCCCTTTTAAGAGGCACTACAGCGGATGAAAACGGCAACATCACATTTGAGAACGAAGGACCGATCAATGAAGGATATGCGGTTGCAGAAGCAGCGAAAAACAGCGGAGGAATCGTAATTGTCCAGGTTCAGTATACGGCTCAGAAGGGAACCCTTCATCCAAAAGATGTGAAGATTCCGGGCGCTCTGGTGGATTACGTCGTAGTAGCCACAGATCCAAACGCCTGCTGGCAGACGGAAGGAACCTACTATGAACCGGCCTTTGCAGGAAATATTAAGAAGCCGTTAAAGGCTCTTCCCGTAATCCCGTTGTCACCGAGAAAGGTGATTACAAGAAGATGCGCGGCAGAACTGAAAAAAGGCGATATCGTCAATTTAGGCGTTGGAATTCCGTCTGAGACGGCCAGTATCGTTTCAGAAGAGGGATACATAGATGACATCATGCTGACAACGGAGAGCGGTTCTTTCGGAGGCGTGCCCGCAGCACTTCCAAACTTCGGAAGTGCGTATAATGCGGAAGCCAATGTGGATCATGGCTCCATGTTCGATTTTTATGACGGCGGCGGCTGTGACCTGGCTGTTTTGGGACTCGCCCAGGCGGATGAAGATGGAAACATCAATGTGAGCAAGTTCTACATTCCGGACAAGAATGATCCGACTAAGAAGATTCCAAGACTTACGGGGCCGGGCGGATTTATCAACATCTCCCAGGCGTCGAAAAAAGTTGTGTTTGCAGGTATGTTTGCTGATAAATGCAAGGAAGAGATTCAGGACGGCAAACTGGTGATTATAGAAGAGGGAAAAGGACGGAAATTCTTAAAACAAGTGGAGCAGATCACATTCAGCGGCAAATATGCTTCCACATCCGGCCAGGAAGTTCTTTACGTGACGGAACGGTGCGTATTTGAACTGATTAACGGGAAGATGACTGTAATCGAGATCGCTCCCGGAATCGACCTTCAGAAAGATATTATCGGCCAGATGGATTTTGTTCCGGAAGTTTCTCCCGATTTAAAACTGATGGATGAAAAGATGTTTATGGAAACATGGGGCGGTTTATCCATGTAAGAAAGCGGTATGGTGCGGTAGATGGAGATGGAACTGGTCAACAAGACCATAGGAGACTGCTTAGCCGGCCGGGTGAAAGCGTCTCCCGACAAGATAGCAATCGAATACTGGGATAAGAATTATACCTGGTCGGAAGTGGATCTGGTGTCGGATTATCTGGCGGTCAGGATGTGTTCCTTCGGCATGAAGAAAGGCGATCACGTGGGACTCTGGAGTGTGAATACCCCAAACTGGGTATTGACATTTCTGGCTCTTTTGAAGATCGGAGCGGTTCCGGTACTCATTAACACCTGTTATCTGGAACATGAACTGATGGACATCATCCGGTATGCGGATATCAAATACATGTATTACGGAGACGGTTATAAGTCTCTTCTGTACGAAACCATGATCGACCAGGTGAAAAGAGAAGCTTGGTGCAAAGTGGAACGGTGGATTCCCATCGGCCGCGACGGCGAAGGCAAGTGGATGACGGAAAAAAGCTTTTTTACTGCTGAAAAGAGCAAAAAAGAGATGATCAAACTGGCCCGTGTAAAACGTCAGGTACAGCCTGAAGACATTGCCGGAATGCTTTTTACGTCAGGTACCACCAACATTCCCAAAGGCGTTATGCTGAGCCATTACAATTTGGTAAATAATTCGTTGGAAACCGCGGTTCGTATGAAGTGGAATGAGAACGATAAGTTATTTTTAGTGGTTCCCCTGTTTCACTGTTTTGGCATCACCTCCGGTTTATTAGCCAGCATTCACGCCGGATGCACCATTCATTTGATGAAATATTTTAAGACAAAAAAGGTATTGGATCACATTGATAAATACAGCTGCACCGTGTTAAACGGGGTGCCGTCCATGTTTTTAGCCATAATACGCAACCCGGCTTTTTCCGAATATTCACTGAAAAGCCTGCGTTCCGGCATCATAGCGGGATCGCCGCTGTCGTCGAAAGAATATATATCCATCTGCCAGAGGATTCCGGGGATCGACCTGATCCCCTCCTACGGGCAGACGGAGACGTCTCCCTGTGTAACCATAGCGGACCGGGAAGACTACTTTGGAAGAAAAGCGGAAACCGCAGGAAAGCCGATCAGCCATGTGGAACTGAGAATCTATGGAACTCAGACAGGACTGATTCTGGAACATGACAAGATCGGCGAGATACAGGTCCGCGGTTATAATGTGATGCAGGGCTATTACAATCTGAAAAAGGAAACAGAAGCTGTGATTATGGAAGACGGCTGGCTGAGAACCGGTGATCTGGGGTATCTGGACCGGGACGGTTATCTGCATGTGGTGGGAAGGCGCAAGGATATGATCATCCGGGCGGGAGAGAATATCTCCCCTCAGGAAATCGAAAGTTATATTAAAGATTTGTCCAATGTACAGGATGTAAAGGTGATCGGCATTCCAGCCGATGTGGTTCAGGAAAAGATAGTGGCCTGCGTCATTCCGGTTCCGGGAATCCCATTTAGTGAACCGGGGATTCTGGCTTATCTGAAGCCGAGGCTGGCCCATTATAAGATTCCCAGCCATGTAATGCAGTTTCAGTCATTTCCCATGACTGCAAGTGGAAAAGTATTGATATCTGAATTAAAAAAACAGGTTATCGATAGATTAGAACAAGAAAACAAACCTGATTAAATTGCCGGTGAAACGGCAGAATGGAGGAAATTAAAACATGTATTTTACAGAACAGCACGACTTGATCAGAAAACTGGCCAGAGAATTCGCAGAAAAAGAGCTGACCAAAGAAATTCTGGACCAGGTGGAGGAAACGGAAGTTTTCCCGGAAGAGATTCTTCAGAAAATGGCAAAAGCAGGATTTTTTGGAATTAAGGTTCCGAAAGAACTGGGCGGCCAGGGCGGAGATGCCCGCTCTTATGTAATTGTTATGGAAGAGATTTCAAGAGTGAGCGGCGTAGCCAGCTTATATGTTTCTTCCCCTAACTCCTTATCCGGCGGACCTCTTTTATTATCCGGCAATGACGAGCAGAAGGAAAAATATTTAAAACCCGTTGTAACAGGCGAGAAAAAACTGGCATTTGCTTTAACAGAGCCGGGCGCAGGTTCCGATGCGGGCGGTATGACAACAACAGCCGTAAAAGACGGCGATTACTATATTTTGAACGGACGTAAGACCTTCATCACCATGGCTCCTCTTTCCGATTATGCGGTTATCTATGCAAAGACCGATATGACAAAAGGAACCAGAGGCATTTCCGCATTTGTTGTGGATATGAAGCTTCCGGGCGTATCCTGCGGAAAACCGGAGGATAAGATGGGACTGATCGGCTGTGCAACCAGCGATATCATCCTGGACAATGTGCGCGTACATAAGAGCGACCTTCTTGGAGAAGAAGGAAGAGGATTCAGCAATGCGATGAAGACTCTGGATACCGGACGTATGGGCGTTGCGGCTCAGTCCATCGGTGTGGCTCAGGGCGCTTTGGATGAAGCGATCAAATATGCAAAAGAGAGAAAACAGTTCGGCAGAAGAATCGGTGATTTCCAGGCAATCAGCTTCATGATCGCCGATATGGCAACAAAACTGGAAGCAGCAAAACAGCTGGTATATAAAACCGCTTATCTGATGGATACCCATCAGGACGCATCCATGGCAGCATCTATGGCGAAATATTTTGCAGCTGAAACCTGTAATGAGATCGTAGGAAAAGCAGTGCAGATCCACGGCGGATATGGCTTTATCAAGGATTACAAGGTAGAGCGCATGTACAGAGACTGCCGCGTATTCACAATCTACGAAGGAACTTCTCAGGTACAGCAGATGGTAATCGCAGGCAAATTATTAAAAAAATAAGACGTAAATTATGTGGACAATTATTCACATGAATATAGATGCCGTATTGCGGCAGAGCGGAGGTAGAAATGAAGATATTAGTTTGTGTTAAACAAGTACCAGATACCAATGAAGTAAAGATCGACCCTGTAAAGGGCACCTTAATCCGTGACGGTGTGCCGAGTATCTTAAACCCGGATGACGCCAACGCGTTAGAAGCAGCATTACAGATCAAAGACCAGGACCCGGATACCGTGATTGCAGTTTTAACCATGGGACCGCCACAGGCAACCTATATGTTAAGAGAATGCCTTGCAATGGGAGCAGACGAAGCATACCTGCTGAGCGACCGCGCATTCGGCGGAGCAGATACCTGCGCGACATCCACCACAATCGCAGCGGGAATCCGTAAAGTGGGCGGAGTGGACGTGATCTTTGCAGGACGTCAGGCCATCGACGGAGATACCGCACAGGTAGGACCTCAGGTAGCCCAGAGACTCGGCCTTCCGGTAGTAACCTATGTTCAGGAGATCAAACTGGAAGAAGGAAAAGCCATCGTACAGAGACAGATGGAAGACGGATATGAAGTGATCGAAGTGCAGACCCCATGCCTTCTGACAGCCGTAAAAGAATTAAACGAGCCGAGATACATGAGTATCGGAGGAATCGTAGACGCATACAAGAAAGAGATCACCGTATGGAACCATGACGATGTAGAATTAGACCCGAAGAACTGCGGATTGAACGCATCCCCGACTCAGGTGTTCCGTTCCTTCACACCGCCGCCAAAGGGAAAAGGCGAGATGTTAAGCGGAAGCATTCAGGATATGAGCGCATGCTTAGTTGGAAAGCTGAAAGAAAAACATTACATTTAAGGATCGAATGAGAACGAGGAAAGGATGTATAGAAAATGGCAGTAAATGTGATTAAAGAAAAATGTAAAGGCTGTTCCATCTGTGTGAAGAACTGTCCTTTTGACGCAATTACCATGGAAAACAAGCTGGCAGTGATCGGAACGGCATGTACCGGATGCGGCGTATGTGTGGAGAAATGTCCATTCAAGGCAATTGAAAAGGTCGAAGAAGAAAAAGAAGTAAAAGATTTAAGCGCATATAAAGGCGTATGGGTATTCGCAGAGCAGAGAGACGGAAAGATCATGCCGGTGGTAATCGAACTGCTTGGAGAAGGCAAGAAGCTGGCAGCAGAAGTGGGCTGTGAGCTGTGCGCAGTTCTCTGCGGAAGCGGAGTGGAAGGCCTGGCAGACGAACTGTTCGCCTATGGAGCGGATAAAGTATACGTGGCAGACCATGAAGAGCTGTCCAC
>NZ_PKUU01000019.1 GCF_002899675.1 Clostridium sp. chh4-2
GGGGCGCTTAGAAACTGATTCGGAATTCAGTTTCTACCTGTCTCTTTCTGTACTTGCGTGTCTAAGAATCACTAAAGGGGTTCCATACGATCCCAATTGTCCTTTTTTCATTCTCCCCCACCCGGGTTCCCGTAAAGACCGCCTCTCCCTTCCTCGCATCTCGATTCCGGGCTGGTTTTCGCTGGCCTGGTTAAAAACAATATTGGTGCGTAGGTATTTATGTAGAATTACATTTACATGGATCATGAAGGGATTTTCTGAAATGCCTTCAGGTTTTACTTTAAACGTCAAGGCATTTCACAAAAAGACCTCACCCTTTACATTAAATCATGAAGGCATTTCTGAAAAAGACTTCACGGTTGATGTAAAAACTTACTCACTACTCCACCAAATCTTTTTTATCCTCAGCTAGCCAAGCAACAGCCGGAAAGAAGGGGAAGCCCAGGCGGGCGGCGAAAGTAATCGGCGAAATGGGATCGTATGGAACCCCTTAGAAGTACTTAGATTCGCAAGGATAAAAAGAGACAGGTAGAAACTGAATTCCGAATCAGGTTCTAAGCGCCCCTTGAGCAGTGAAGTCATAAGGAGTTCACTGCGAATGGGCGCGGTCCTGTCTCTTTTTGTCCTTGCGGGTCTTAGTACATCTTAGGGGCGAATCCCGAATCCCATTTCGCCGATTACTTTCGCCGCCCGCCTGGGCTTCCCCTTCTTTCCGGCGTACCTTAGTCCACTAAATAAAGATTTACGATCGGAACAAGGGATAATTACGGGCCATCTCAATTAGCCTTATCTCCGGTTTGCTGAGCGGCCTGTCATCCCGGTAGATCACTGCGCTCAGCCTGTGGATTCTGGGCGAAAGCGAAAAATAAGTGATGGGCAGTTCCGGCCTCATGCAGGTGCTGGGAATAAATGCCACGCCAACTTGGTTTGCCACCATATTGGTTACTGTGGTCATGTGATTGACCGAGCAGATAGCATCCGTATTAATATTGCATTCTTTTAAAAAGCCGCTGGTCGCATTGCTGACCGTAGAGTTTTTTCGGGGCAGAATAAAATTCTCGCCGGAAAAAGCTTCGGACAGCATGGATGATGTCAGGGCTTTTTTCTTGTTTTCTTCCGTGCAGAAGGGGTGGGAGGAGGGAACTGCGAATAAGATCTCCTCCTGTCCCAGAATTTCGCTGCAGTTTTCAAATTTCTTGACTGAAGTGGTGGCCACAAAAGCGATATCGATGCTTTTTTCTTCCAGCAGCTTTTCCGTGGGAGTCAGGTTTCCTTCAAATAATTCCAGACTCACTTCAGGAAATTCCTTTTTCAGAATAGGAATCAGTTCGGACACCATCTTGAGGGACCAGATGGATGTGGTGGCAACATTGATATGGCCGGAATTGGTGATTTCCGCAATGCTGCGGTACAGTTCGTTTTTCATATCCACCATTTTCTGTGCGCAGTCCACGTACATGTTCCCTGCTTTTGTGGGGATCAGTTCTCCTTTTACACGGGTGAACAGAGGAGTGCCCAATTCCTGCTCCAGTTTGGCCAGGTACTGACTGAGAGAGGGCTGGGATACATAGAGCTTTTCAGCGGCCTTGCGCATGTTTTTTTCATTTGCAATTTCTATGATATAGGATAGATATCGGGTGTCCAATTTAGGAGTCCTTTCTTTCGATGTTTAATAGGCGTGGATTATTAAAACGATAATAATTGCCAATTGGTGAATTTCACGTCGCTATAGTATAATGAGCCTATGAAAGTTGTGCATCTTGTATATAGGTAATTTATATTATATCAATCTGCATAAAAAAAGCAATAGCATAGAAACGGGAGGAGTTAAAATGGGGCATTACATAGTCAAACGCGTGGGCCAGATGGCAGTGATTTTATTGCTGATTTCAATCTTTGTTTTTCTGCTCATGTCATTTATACCAGGAGATCCGGTTTATGCGATGATGGGGGAAGAAGTTTCCCAGGAAGAATACGACCGGGTTTATCATGAACTGGAATTGGACAAACCGGTGATGGTGCGGTACGTCAGCTGGCTGACAAAGGCATTTCGCGGAAATCTGGGCCAGTCCACCCAGTTTCATAAGCCGACGGTGGACGTGCTTTCAGAGCGGGTTCCCGTCACTTTATATCTGTCGTTTATTGCATTCATTATCAGCGTTCCTCTTGGAATCCTGTTTGGGGTTATCAGCGCGGTATTCCGCGGAAAGGCGGCGGATAACGTGGTGACGCTTTTGGCAAATATCACGGCCTGTCTGCCTCAGTTCTGGATCGGAGTGCTGGTGATGTATGTATTTTCCTTAAAGCTGGGCTGGCTTCCTTCCTATGGATTTACATTTCCGTGGGACGATTTTTCGGCCAGCATGCGCCAGACGGCCATGCCGCTGTTCTGCCTGGCATTGGGAGGAATTGCTACCACCACGAGACAGACAAGATCCAGCATGTTGGAAGTGATCCGGCAGGATTATGTGAGAACGGCCAGGTCAAAAGGTCTGACGGAAAAGAAAGTCATCTTCGTTCACGCGCTGAAAAATGGACTGATTCCTGTTATCACCATTCTCGGCATGAGATTGGGCGCTATGCTGGGCGGCTCCATGTTTGTGGAATCCGTATTCTCCATTCCGGGCATGGGCTCTCTGTTCGTAAAAGCCATTACGTCCAGGGATATGCCGGTGGTTCAGGCCTGTGTGCTGATTACCGCGGTAGTTGCCTGTGCGGTGAACCTTTTAACAGACATTTTATATGCGGTGGTAGACCCGCGTATCCGGGTGGAATAGATTGGTGAGGAAAGCCGTGGTGCGGCGGAATGAGAGGAAAAGATGGGCAAAAGCAGATATGATAAACTATTAAAATTTACCAGAACACTTTTTTCCAGAAAAATAGTGTCGTTCAGCGGATTTTTTATCCTGCTGTTCCTTGTGATAGCGGTGTTCGCACCGGTTGTTGCGCCTTATGATCCTGACTTTGCGGATTTTGCGGCTTATCTTCAGGGGCCGTCCAGCCTGCATTTTCTGGGAACGGATTCCTATGGGCGGGATGTTTTAAGCAGAATAATTTACGGAACCAGGGTCAGCCTGATTATCGGCGTGCTGGCGGTTGTGGTCGCCTGTGCGGTAGGCACCTTTTTCGGCATGGTGGCCGGATATTTCGGCGGTCTGGTGGATGATGTGATCAACCGTCTTACCGAGGCCATCCGCGCGATTCCTCAAGTAGTGCTGGCCATGGCGTTAACAGCAGTTTTCGGAGGCGGAATCAGAAACTTGGCATTGATTCTTGGAATTTCATCCATGGCAGGATATGTGAGAATGATGAGGGGACAGGTACTTTCCATAAGAGAGTCCGACTACATTATGGCGGCGAAATTGCAGGGAAATAAGAACTTTCAGCTGATGTTTAAACACATTCTGCCCAACAGCATTTCCCCGATCATTGTAATGATGACCCAGCAGGTAGGCAATACTATCCTGTCTGAGGCGGGCCTTAGCTTTTTAGGACTTGGAATCAGCGCGCCTACCGCATCCTGGGGCAGCATGGTCAGCGAGGGGCGCATGTTCCTTCTCCAGAATCCTGTATTTGCGCTGACTCCCGGCATCTGCGTGGCGGTTTTGGTTATCAGCCTGAATATGTTCGGCGACGGCATAAGAGATGCGCTGGACCCGAGGCTTCGCGGGGAGATTTAAACAGCAGTTTTGGATGAAAAAGCTGCTTATGCGGCAGTAAGGAGTAGAGATGAAACATTTATTAGAGATAAAGGACATCCGCACGTGCTTTCGGACTGATGGGAAGGATGTCCATGCGGTAGACGGTGTTTCCATGTATCTGGATCCGGGGGAGATTATCGGAATCGTAGGAGAGTCGGGCAGCGGCAAATCGGTGACGATGATGAGCATGCTGCAGCTGATTTCTTCTCCGGGCAGGATAACCGGAGGAGAAGTTTACTTAGAGGGCAGCGGCAAAAATATGCTGGACTATGGTGCCAACAGCGAAGAAATGCGCCAGATGCGGGGCGGAAAAGTCAGCATGATCTTTCAGGAGCCGATGACGTCCTTAAATCCGGTTCTGACCATCGGATACCAGATTCAGGAAAATATTATGCTTCATTTAAAAGTATCGAAAGAAGAGGCAAAAGAACGGACGATTAAGATGCTGAAAATGGTCAACATTCCGGATGCAGAGCAGCGGTTTAACTATTATCCGCAGCAGTTTTCCGGCGGCATGCGGCAGAGAATCATGATCGCTATGGCCATGTCGTCGGAACCTACCATATTGGTGGCCGACGAAGCGACCACTGCACTGGATGTTACAACCCAGGCGCAGCTTTTGGAAATGATCCGCGACATTGCGAAAAAGACCAATACGGCTGTCATTATCGTAACTCATAACCTGGGGATTGTGGCCCGGTTTGCGGAAAGAATCTATGTCATGTATTCGGGAAGCGTGGTTGAAACCACCAATACAAAGGAGCTGTTTGCAGAACCGGAACATCCGTATACCAGAGCATTGCTCCGGGCGATTCCAAGGCTGGACGATCCGAAAGACAGAATCCTGATCCCCATCGACGGTCTTCCGCCAAACCCGGCCACCAGGCCGGACTACTGCCCGTTTTACGACAGATGTGAATACCGGGAAGACCGGTGCAAATGCACCTCTAAGCCTCAGCTGACAGAACTTTCAAAAGGTCATTATGCGGCCTGTCTTCTGACTGAGGAAGAAAAATGGCATAAAGCGGCGGAAATAGCGGCAAAAGAGATCAAAAAGGCGCCTCAGAGCGTATGTAAAGATGAAAATTGTCTGGAAGTCAGCGATGTGAAAAAGTATTTTCCGGTATACAAAGGATTGATGAGGAAAAAGGTGGGAGAAGTAAAGGCCATTGAGGACATCACTTTTTCCGTTAAAAAGGGCGAGACGCTGGGAATTGTAGGGGAAAGCGGCTGCGGAAAGACAACTCTGGCCCGGTGTCTGATGAGGGTTTATGAGCCGGAAGACGGTAAGATACTTTTTAATGGTACCGATGTGGCAAAATTGAAGGACAAGGAACTGCAGCCTTTCCGGCCAAAGATATCCATGATCTTTCAGGACCCATTTTCGTCCTTAGATCCGAGGCAGACGGCGGAATCCATTGTGGGAGAGTCATTGAAACTTCACAAGCTGGTGAAGAACAAAGAAGAGTACGATGCCAGGATTGACGAATTATTCCGTATCGTAGGGCTTGATCCGGCGTTAAAATACCGGGTGCCCCATGAGTTTTCCGGCGGACAGAGGCAGAGGATCGGCATCGCCAGGGCATTGTCTTCCAATCCGGATGTGATCATCTGTGATGAGCCGATTTCCGCGCTGGATGTTTCCATTCAGGCGCAGATCATTAACCTGTTGGAAGAACTGCAGGCGAAGCTGGGGCTGACCTATCTGTTTATCGCCCATGATCTTGCCGTGGTAAAACATATTAGTGACCGGATATTAGTGATGTATTTGGGACGGGTGGTGGAAATTGCGGACTGCGGCGAATTGTATGAAAATACGCTTCATCCCTATACGAAAGCCCTTCTTGCGGCGGTGCCGGTGGCTGATCCGGTCATTGAGGAGAGCAGAGAGCGGGTTCCGATCCGGGGCGAGGTGCCAAGTCTTACAAACCGGCCTAAGGGATGTCCGTTCCACGACCGCTGCGATAAGGCGGCGGACCGGTGCCGGCAGGAGGTTCCACAGCTAAAGGATGTGGGAGGGAACCACCAGGTCGCTTGCTTCTATATATAAGTAATAAATGATAACTGTTCAGCGGGTCTGCGCATTTACTGCGTTGACCGTAATAAAACTTAGAACAAATTTAAATAAAGAGGAGGATTATCATGAGAAAGTTAGCAGCAATGGTATTGGCAGGAACAATGCTTTTAGGAAGCATTACAGGGTGTGGAGGTTCGTCGGGCGGCAGCACAGGAAGTACGGCGGCGCCTCAGACGGAACAGGCTCAGACTCAGGCGGAATCAAAGGCAGGGGACAGCCAGGAAACGACGGCAGCGCCGGCGGCAGAGCAGAAAGGCGTTAAGATATCCACCATTGAAGGACCGATCACATTATTTCTTCCCCAGTCATCTTCAACCGGCGACCGCTGGTTTGCTTCACCGGCTGTGGAATCCTTGGGAAGGCTGGCAGAGGACGGAACCACACAGCCGTGGCTGGCAGAAGAATTTATCACCGATCCGGATGCTCTGACATTTACAATTAAGCTGAGAGACGGCATTAAATTCCATGACGGAAGCGTATGCGATGCGGAGGCGGTTGCATGGAACATTGAGCAGTACATAAAAAACGGTAAGAGCGCTGAAATCGACAATCCGAAAGAAGTTACCGTGGATGACAATCTGACGGTAACCGTTCATTATGACGAGTGGGCGAATAACTGGGATACCGTATTGGGCGAGATCTATATTCTCTCCAAAGACGCTTATGAGAAAAATGGAGAAGAGTGGTGCAAAATCAACTGCGTGGGAACCGGACCATTTGTTTTTGACAACTATGTAGCCGGAAGCTCGCTGAAATTTGTCAAGAACCCGGAATACCGGATTGAAGGACAGCCCTATGTGGATTCCGTTGAATTTGTTGTGATTCCGGATACCAACACACAGGTTTCCGCTTTCTTAAACGGTGAAGTCGATATCCTTAATACCATCGACGGTACGGTTATTCAGACGGTTATGGCAGCAGGATTTGAAAATGTAGGCCGTGAGTCGGCTAATATGGCAAACTTAAAATACGTGTTATTTAACAGCAAAAACCCGGAACATCCTACCGGAGATCTGAAAGTGAGACAGGCGATCATGCACTGCATCGACTGGGAAAATGTGGCGAAAGCATTGTCCGGCGGTTTAGGAGAAGCTTCCAACCAGTTTGCAACAAAAGATTCCTGGGCATACAGTCCGGATGCAAAATTCTATGAATACGACGTGGAACTGGCAAAACAGATGCTTACAGAAGCAGGATATCCGGATGGATTTGAAACAAAGATCTATACAATTGCCAGGGACAACGACACCGCAGTTGCACTTCAGGCAGCTTTGGCACAGATCAACATCAAAGCCAGTGTGGAAACTGTGGACAACTCAGTTATGGCCGGAATGCAGAAGGAAGACGATATTGACGGTATTGTAATCGGAAAAGGCGCAGGCCAGATGGATTTCACCAATAACTATATCCGCCTGTATTCTTCCCAGGGAATCAAAAATCACGGCATCATGCTCCGCCCAAAAGAATATGAAGACGCTTTATTCGGAGCAAGAGCGGCTAAAACACTGGAAGAAAAGAAAGAACTGCTTCAGCAGGCGTCCAAAATGCTGGTGGAAGATTATGTGATGCTGTTCCCGATGAGCGTATTATACAACTATTCATTCAGCCAGCACGGCCTTGTGGATACAGGCATGTATTATGTCAGCCTGACACAGTGGACGCCGGAAACAATGCACTGGCAGTAAGGAGAAGAAAAATGCTTGGAAATAAAATTCGCGTACAGCATAAAGTGGAATCAGACTATACGGATGAACAGCTGCTGTTTTTAAAACAGATGGGAATCCAGTACGTTTATGCCATGTTTAAAGATGAACACACGGACTATGATTCTGTGATGTTCTTCATGGACCGCCTCCGCAAATTCGGTTTAACGGCCACAGACGGAGGAAACACCAATATCTATAAAAGCCCCGAAATCCACCTGGGGCTTCCAGGGCGGGATGAGGCCATCGAACGGTATAACAATTTCAACCGCATTCTGGGAAAGGCCGGAATCCCGGTGGTATACATGACTTGGGAACCGAACCAGGTTTTGACCACCTGCTTTGGGGTGGGAGATCACACCAGAGAGGCCATCGGCCGGATTGTGGACATTGAGGAACTGAAAACCCACCCATACAGCCATGGCAGGCTTTATACGAAGGAAGAAATGTGGGAGAACTTCAAATACTGGCTGGACCGGGTTCTGCCGGTATGCGAGGAAGCCAATGTGAAAATTGCCCTCCATCCCAATGATCCGCCGGTAGACTGTCTGTGGGGAATTTCCAATCTGATCACTTCCTCAGAAGACTATAAACACGCGTTTGAACTGGCAGGAAACAGCCCTTATCTGGGAATGAAGATGTGTATGGGCTGCTGGCTGGAAGGCGGAGAGCATTTTGGCAATCTGCTGGAGGATATTGACTATTTTGCAAAAGAAAAGAAGATCCTGATCGTTCATTTCAGAAATGTGAGCGCAACGGTTCCATATTTTGAAGAAACGCTTTTGGAAGACGGCTATATGAATATGTATCATGCGATGAAACAGCTGGTCAAAAATGATTATGACGGAACCATCCATGTTGACCATGTGCCGGTTTATGTGGAATCCTGCGGCGGCGTTTCCTCCTCATTTGCATATTCCAACGGATATATGAAAGCGCTTTTAAACTGTGCCGTTGAAGAGGTAAATAAAGCTTAAAATCATGTTAGGCTGCAGCAGCTTTTGCAGATTGTGAGGAAAGATGAACAAATTATATGATATTGTAGTGGCTGGCGGAGGGCTTGCGGGCACCTTTGCCGCCGTTGCGGCCGCAAGAGAAGGAAAGACGGTGCTTTTGATCGAGCAGAACGGCTATCTCGGAGGCAGTCTGACCGCCTGCGGAGTGGGGCCGATGATGACTGCCCATGCCGGAGAAAAGCAGGTAATTAAAGGCCTGTTTGAAGAAATGGTGGTACGGATGATGCGGGACGGTTATAGCTGCGGCCATATTAAAGATACGACTCAATACGTCAGCTATATCACCCCATTTTCTTCTGAGGGGATGAAGCTTGTGCTGGATGAGATGACTGCGGAAGCGGACTGCCACGTTCTGTTTCATACCTTCGTCGCCCAGGCAGACTGCCGGGACGGAAAGATTACGTCTCTGACAATCTGCAGCAAAGACGGGCTGTCAAAGATCAAAGCAGTGGTTTACATCGATGCTACCGGTGACGGGGATCTGGCCTATATGGCAGGCGCTCCCATGCAGAAAGGCCGCCCCGGAGACGGCCTTTCCCAGCCAATGACAATGAACATGAAGTACGGCAATGTAAACCGGGAAGAGTTGAAAACCTATCTTTTGAACCATTTGGATCAGTTCCCAAGGCTGAAAGAGAACCGCAAACTGATAGAGGAATCAAGCCATTTGGCAGTGGCCGGATTTGCAGACCAGCTTCAAAAAGCAATAAAAGACAAAGAGGTGGGATTTCCAAGAGAAGAGCTTCTCTTTTTCGAAACGGACCGTCCGGGGGAATTTATCGTTAATACGACCAGAATAATAGGAAATGACGGAACCGACGCCCAAAGCCTGAGCGAAAGCGAACGGGAAGGCAGGAAACAATGCGCCCAGCTGGACCGTTTTTTAAGAAGAGAAGTTCCGGGATTTGCCGATGCATATCTGGAATTAACAGGGCCTTCTGTGGGCGTGAGGGGGTCCAGACAGCTGAAGGGAAGATATGAATTACAGACCTCCGATATCCTGTCAGGCACCATGTTCGATACCAGAATAGCCCTGGCTGCCTATCCCGTGGACGTCCATAATCCGGACGGATCAGGCACCTCCAGCTGCTTTGAAATGGGAGAAAAAGGCTGTTACAGCATTCCGTATGAAATCATGTTTTGTGATGAGATCGCCAACCTTTTGGTGACCGGAAGATGCGTATCGGCCAGCTTCGAAGCCCAGGCCGCGATCCGCACAACGCCTACTACAGCAGCTATGGGGCAGGCCGCCGGTCTGGCGGCGGCGTTATCTTTAGAAAGCGGAATCCCGCTGGCGGAAATTGACAGGAAAAAGCTTCAGAAGAAGCTTATGGAACAAAATGTGGTTTTATTGGTATAAGGAAGTTCGAAAGAGGGGACAAAAAAAGAAGACACAGCCATTTTCCGGGCTCGTCTTCCTTTTTTGTCCCATTTTTAAAGATTTTTTCTAAGAATTGGGTTAAAATATTACAATTTATTTTTCCCGAAGCCACTAACTATTCTTCTTTTTGAAAAGCGGATATTCCCTGACTAAATTCATAAAATCCACCTCGGCGTCGCTGAAAGCCAGCGTTTTACTGTGAATCATGGCATTAATCCGCTCTAACCTTGGAGTTATGGAATAGTAGCAGATGTCTAACCCCAGCGTGGCGTCGGCGCAGGAGGACGGGATAAATGCAACGCCCAGATTATGTGATACCATATTTCTGACCGTATTCATGTTGCTGATCTCACAGATAATGCTGGGGGTGAAATTGCAGGCGGCCAGATTCCGGTCGATCATTCCGCGGAAGCTGGAAGTCTGTTTCGTTAATATAAAATTCTCTTTTTCAAACTGCCGCACGAGATCGATCAAATCCATATGTCCAACCCCATCCGGCTTTGGGTGAGTGTCAAAATATGTATTTTGGCCTGATATGGCAAAAAGCAGTTCTTCATATCTTAATATCTCACCATATCCCTGCAGTGCGTCAATGGAATCTGTGGTTATGATGGCAATATCAATTTCTCCGTCTGTGACCAGCTTTTTTAAAACCCGGTGGTTTTCCTCGAAAATCTCAATTGTGATTTCAGGATGTTTGACCCGAAATTGTGTGGTGAGAACCGTCATCATGGTGTTTCCCCAAATGGAGTTAATCCCCACCTTTATGTGAGTTGGGCTGGATAGGCTGGCAATGTCCCGGATCAGCTCATTTTTTAAAGCAATTATTTTTTGAGCACATTCTAAGTACAGCTGTCCGGCCGGAGTCAGCGTCATGTTTCCCTTTTGCCGGTAGAACAAAGGGGTTCCCATCTCGTCTTCTAACCGTGACAGGTATTGGCTTAAAGAGGACTGGGACACGAACAGCTGCTCTGCCGCTTTATTCATATTTCTCTGTTTTGCTATTTCTATAAAATAAGTGAGTTGTTTCGTATTCATCGTATTTTCCCTTTTAATAAGTTTTTTTAAGTATGGTACATAAGAAAAAGTGATCAAAACATCAATTTTAAGTATTTGTATAAAAGATATATAAGAACTATAATGAGTATATGATATTTGTGCAAAACGACATGGATGTATTAAGGAGGAGTGAAAAAAGCTATAAAAATTTATAATGATATGCGGTTTATATACAAATATTTATTCTGATTATTATAGCAGAAGTTGAAAGCGTTGAGAAGCATTATTAAGGAAGAAAGAAGAAAAACGCGGACAGAAGAGAGGAGAAAAGTTTATGGGATCTTATATTGCGAAACGAACGGGACAGATGATCTTAATCATTTTCCTGATATCCATTTTTATCTTTATGCTGGTTTCCCTGATCCCCGGCGACCCGGTATATGCGATGCTGGGTGAGGAGGTTTCACCGGAGGAATACCAGAGAGTGTATCTGGAACTTGGGTTAGATAAGCCGGTTATCGTAAGATATTTCAGCTGGCTGTTCAATGCCCTTCAGGGAAATTTAGGAATGTCCACACAGTTCCATAAAAACACGATCGATGTGCTGGCGGAAAGAATTCCGATCACTTTATTCTTATCCTTTGCAGCATTTTTAATCAGCATTCCGCTGGGAGTATTTTTCGGAGTTGTCAGTGCGGTAAAACGCGGTAAGACAGCGGACGTGGTTGTTACCTTATTAGCCAACATCACCGCCTGCCTTCCTCAGTTCTGGATCGGCCTTTTGGTGATGTACCTGTTTTCCATGAAGCTTGGCTGGCTCCCGTCTTACGGCTTCACATGGCCCTGGGAGGATTTTTCCACCAGTATGAAGCAACTGGTTATGCCGCTGTTCTGCCTGGCTCTTGGCGGTATCGCAACGGTAACAAGGCAGACCCGTTCCAGTATGCTGGAAGTCATCCGACAGGATTATGTTAGAACCGCCCGTTCCAAAGGTCTGACCGAGAAAAAAGTAATCTTTATCCATGCGTTGAAAAATGGCCTGATCCCGGTTATCACCATCCTGGGCATGAGGCTGGGCGCCATGCTTGGCGGTTCCATGTTTGTGGAGTCGGTGTTCTCCATTCCGGGTATGGGTTCCCTGTTTGTAAAAGCCATTACCTCCCGTGATATCCCGGTTGTACAGGCCTGCGTGCTGGTGACTGCGCTGGTTGCATGTACGGTCAATCTGATCACCGATATCCTTTATGCAGTGGTTGACCCGCGGATTCGTTTGGAATAAGGGGCAGAATAGGAGGAAACGATGATGAATACAAAACTCAGGAAGTTTTTTGGAGCCATGTTCTCCAGAAAGATAGTTATTTTCGCATTTGTGGTGGTGGTGTTGTTTATCTTCACCGCACTGTTTGCCCCGTTAATCGCCCCTTATGATCCCAATTTTGCGGACTTTGCAGCATATCTTGCAAAGCCGTCGGGGGCTCATCTGCTGGGTACGGATTCTTACGGGCGTGATGTAATGAGCCGGATTATCTTCGGCGCCCGCGTCAGTCTGATTATCGGCGTGCTGGCGGTTATCATCGCCTGCGCCATCGGAACCTTTCTCGGAATGGTGGCCGGATACTTCGGCGGAATCGTGGATGACGTGATTAACCGTATGACCGAGGCAATCCGTGCGATTCCTCAGGTAGTGCTTGCTATGGCTCTGACGGCAGTGTTCGGAAGCGGAATCAAAAACCTGGCCATTATCCTGGGAGTATCGTCCATGGCCGGTTATGTGCGTATGATGAGGGGGCAGGTGCTTTCCATCAAACAGTCGGACTATATCATGGCCGGAAAGCTGCAGGGAAACAGCAACTTCCA
Organism: Clostridium sp. chh4-2; assembly: GCF_002899675.1. GTDB lineage: Bacteria > Bacillota > Clostridia > Lachnospirales > Lachnospiraceae > CHH4-2. The sequence goes on from NZ_PKUU01000019.1 coordinate 12,735, forward strand.
GCTGATGTTTAAACATATCCTGCCCAACAGCATTTCCCCGATCATCGTAATGATGACCCAGCAGGTAGGAACGACGATCCTGTCGGAAGCGGGCCTGAGCTTTTTAGGGCTTGGAATCAGCGCGCCGACGGCATCCTGGGGAAGCATGGTGAGCGAGGGACGTCTGTTCCTGCTCCAGAGCCCGGCCTTTGCGCTGGCGCCCGGAATCTGCGTGGCAATACTTGTTATCTGCCTGAACATGCTTGGTGACGGAGTGCGTGACGCACTGGATCCAAGGCTCAGAGGCGAGATCTAAAAGGAGGAAGAGGGAATGACGAAACATTTGCTGGAATTAAAGGGAATCCGCACCAGCTTCCGTACCGATGGAAAACAGGTTCAGGCGGTGGACGGGGTGTCCATGTATCTGGACCCGGGAGAGATCATAGGAATCGTAGGGGAATCGGGAAGCGGAAAGTCCGTGACGATGATGAGCATGCTCCAGTTAATCAGTTCGCCGGGTAAGGTGAACGGCGGAGAGGTGTACATAGAGGGAAGCGAGAAAAACATGCTGGAATATGACGCGCAGAGCGAAGAGATGCGTCATATGAGAGGCGGAAAGGTGAGCATGATCTTCCAGGAGCCGATGACATCCTTAAATCCGGTGCTGACGATCGGGTACCAGATCCAGGAAAACATCATGCTGCACCTGAAACTGAATAAAGAAGAGGCGAAAGCCAGAACCATCGAGATGTTAAAGATGGTGAACATCCCGGACGCGGAGCAGAGGTTCCACTATTATCCGCAGCAGTTTTCGGGAGGAATGAGACAGAGGATCATGATCGCCATGGCCATGTCCTCCCAGCCGCAGGTGCTGGTGGCGGACGAGGCGACAACTGCATTGGATGTAACCACCCAGGCGCAGCTGCTGGAAATGATCCGAGACATCGCAAAGAAGACCAATACAGCGGTTGTGATTGTAACCCACAACCTTGGAATTGTGGCAAGGTTTGCGGAGCGGATCTATGTCATGTACTCGGGAAGCGTGGTGGAAACCACCTCGGCAGGCGAGCTGTTTGCAGATCCGGAGCATCCGTATACGAGGGCGCTGTTACGTGCGATTCCGAGACTGGATGACCCGAAAGACCGGATACTGATCCCCATAGACGGCCTGCCGCCGAACCCGGCGTCCCGTCCGGAGTACTGTCCGTTCTATGACCGGTGCGAGTACCGGGTGGACCGGTGTAAAGAGGGAAAGAGGCCGGAATTAGCAGAAGTTTCTCCGGGACATTTCAGCGCATGCGTGCTGACGGCAGAGGAGAAGGCGCAGAAGGCAGAAGAGATCGCCAAGAAAGAGATCAAGAAAGCGCCGAAATCCGTAATTCAGGCAGAAAATTGTCTGGAAGTGAAGAATGTAAGGAAATATTTCCCGGTTTACAAGGGAATGATGAGGAAAAAAGTTGGAGAAGTAAAGGCCATTGAGGAGATCACCTTCCACGCAAGGAAAGGCGAGACCCTGGGAATTGTAGGGGAAAGCGGATGCGGAAAAACCACTCTTGCCCGCTGTATTATGAGAGTTTACCAGCCGGAAGAAGGCGAGATTTTATTTAATGGTACGGATATCGCTAACTTTACGGATAAACAGCTGGCGCCCTACCGTTCAAAGATCGCGATGATCTTCCAGGACCCGTTTTCATCCTTAGACCCAAGACAGACGGCAGAGGCCATCGTGGGTGAATCTTTGAAGCTTCATAAGCTTGTTAAGAATAAAGAAGAGTATGACAAACGGGTGGATGAGCTGTTCCGCATCGTAGGCTTAGACCCGGATTTGAAGGGGCGTGTGCCTCATGAGTTTTCCGGCGGCCAGAGACAGAGAATCGGAATCGCCAGAGCGCTGTCCTCGAACCCGGATATGATTATCTGTGATGAACCAATATCGGCGCTGGATGTATCGATTCAGGCGCAGATCATTAACCTGCTGGAAGAATTGCAGGCAAAACTGGGGCTGACCTATCTGTTTATCGCCCATGATCTTGCGGTGGTAAAACACATCAGCGACCGGATACTGGTTATGTATTTGGGGCGTGTTGTGGAGATCGCAGAATGTGAAGAACTGTATGAAAATACCCTTCACCCTTACACCAAAGCATTATTGTCGGCCGTTCCGGTTGCCGATCCGGCGGTAGAGGCGAAGAGGGAACGAGTAGAGATACGCGGAGAGGTGCCGAGCCTTACAAAGCGCCCGACCGGCTGTCCGTTCCATGACAGATGTGACCGCGCTACGGATCGCTGCAGGCAGGAAGTGCCCCAATTGAGGGATGCCGGCAATGGACACCAGGTAGCATGTTTCTTATATGAATAAAATCAGGAGAGGTACGAACTTATGACAGCAAAAGCTGTTATGAAAATATAAAGGAGGATTACTATGAAAAAAACAAAAAAATCATTGGCACTATTAATGGCGGCGGCTATGGCGGTTACCGGATTGGCCGGATGTTCAAAATCCACCCCGGCTCCTACCACAGGAGCTCCTGCAGCTGAGTCTGCAGCAACTACAGCGGCAGGCGGAGAATCTTCAGCAGCAGAATCCGCAGCGCCGGAAACCACGGGAAAACAGACCGGAGGAAGCATTAAAATCTCCACCCCACAGACATTGAACACATTTTTTATGCCTCAGTCTTCTTCTACAGGCGACCGTTTTACGGCTGCTCCTGTTCTGGAATCTTTAGGACGTGTGGATGCAGACGGAAATTATTATCCATGGCTGGCAGAAGAATTTGTAACTGACCCGGATGCACTGACATTTACAATTAAACTGCGTGACGGCGTGAAGTTCCACGATGGTTCCGTATGTGATGCAGACGCGGTTGCATGGAATATTCAGCAGTATATCGACAATGGTAAAGCCAGCGAGATCGGTAGCCCTGAAAAAGTGGAGGTTGTGGACAATCTTACCGTTAAGATCCAGTACAGCGAATGGGCTAATAACTGGGATAATGTTATCAGCGACATTTTCATCTGCTCCAAAGAAGCATATGAGAAGAACGGCGTAGAATGGTGCCAGATTAACTGTGTAGGTACAGGTCCTTTCGAATTCGTATCTTATGTTGCAGACAACTCTGTTAAATACAAAAAGAACGAAAATTATCGTATCGAAGGACAGCCATATGTGGATGAACTGGAAATCGACTTCATTTCCGACTTAAATACACGTGTATCTTCTCTTCTTAATAAAGAAGTGGACGTAGCCATGAAATTTGAGAACAGCGAGATCATCAACACCATTAAAACCGCAGGATTCGAGAGCATCGGCCAGAGAAATGCCAACGTTGCCGATATTAAGCACATCATCTGGAACAGCAAGAGCGACAAACATCCGATGGGTGATTTAAAAGTGCGTCAGGCAGTTATGCACTGCATCGACTGGGAAAATGTAGCTTTGACATTGTCAGGCGGATTAGGCGAGGCAACACCTCTGTTCTGTACCAAGGATTCCTGGTCTTACAGCCCGGATGCAGAATTTTATGAGTACAATGTGGAATTAGGAAAACAGATGCTGGCAGAAGCCGGATATCCGGATGGATTCAGCACCAAGATCTATACAACATCACAGAATAATGATACAGCTACTGCATTCCAGGCATGCCTGAAATTAATCAACATCGATGCTGCAGTAGAGACCATTGACAGTTCCGCACTGGCAGCTATGCAGAAAGAAGACGATATCGACGGATTCATCGCAAACCGCGGCGCCAGCAAGATGGACTTCACAAACAACTATATCCGTTTGTATTCTTCAGAGGGAATTAAGAACCACGGCATCATGCTCCGCCCTGCAGAATTTGAAGATCCGTTATTTGCTGCAAGATCAGCTAAGACAATCGAAGAGAAGAAAGAAAATCTGCAGAAAGCAGCAAAAGCTTTAGTTCAGGACTATGTAATGATTACACCTCTCAGCGTTGTATATTATCAGACATTTGCACAGCCAAATGTAAAAGATATCGGTATCTACAGTGTGAACCTGGAACAGTGGACTCCGGAAGCAATGTATATTGCGGAATAACAATACATAAAGATTGGAGAACAGGATAATGTTAGGAACAAAAATTCGTGTACAGCACAAAGTGGTTTCAGATTATACGGATGAACAGCTCTTATTTTTGACACAGATGGGCGTTAAATATGTATATGTAATGTTTAAAGATGAGCATACGGATTATGATTCAGTTATGCGTTTTATGGAAAGGCTGAATAAATTTGGTTTGGTAGCGACAGATGCGGGCAACACCGCCATTTATAAAAATGCGGCAATGCATCTGGCTCTGCCCGGACGCGATGAAGCGATACAGCGCTACAACGATTTTAACAGAGTTCTGGGAAAAGCGGGAATCCGTATTGTCTATATGACATGGGAACCAAACCAGGTGCTTACCACGCGTTTTGGCGTAGGGGAACATACAAGGGGCGCAATCGGAAGAATTGTGGATATTAAAGAATTGGAAACACATCCATACAGCCATGGAAGATTATTTACAAAAGAAGAGATGTGGGATAACTTCAAATACTTTTTAGACCGCGTTTTACCGGTCTGCGAAGAAGCCAATGTAAAGATTGCCCTTCATCCTAACGATCCACCTGTGGCCTGCCTGAAGGGAATCAGCAACCTGATCACTTCCGCAGCCGACTATAAACACGCATTCGAGCTGGCTGGAAACAGCCCGTATCTGGGAATGAAGATGTGTATCGGATGCTGGCTGGAAGGCGGAGAAGGCTTTGGAAACGTTCTGGAAGACATCAAGTACTTCGTAGAACAGAAAAAAGTTCTGATCGTACATTTCCGCAACGTCAGCGGCACAGTGCCGTATTTCGAGGAAACTCTTTTAGAGGACGGCTATATGGACATGTACAAAGTAATGAAACAGTTCGTATCCTGCGATTACGACGGCCTGATCCACGTAGACCATGTGCCGATCTATGCGCAGTCCTGCGGCGGAGAAGATTCCTCCGTTGCATACAGCCTGGGCTACATGAAGGCACTACTAAACTGCGCAATTGCAGAAGTAAACATGTAAATCTTTATTTAGTTTAGAAAGAAACGCCGGAAAGAAGGGGGAACCTGGGCGGGCGGCGGAAATCATAAGGAATAGGGGATTCGAGTTTCGACCCTAAGAGGTACTAAGGCCGCCAGAAACGGAAAAAGGCAGAGCGGCGCCCATTCGCAGTGAACTCCTGATGACTTCACTGCTCAAGGGGCGCCTCAAATACTGATTCGGTATTCAGTATTTGTCTGCCTTTTTCCGCTTCTGCCGACCAAGTACCTCTAAGGGTCTGCAAACGATCCCCTATTCCTTATGATTTCCGCCGCCCGCCCAGGTTCCCCCTTCTTTCCGGCTGTTGCTTGGCTAGCTGAGGAAAAAAGATTTAGTCGATGGAAGAGTAAATTTTACATCAAGGGTGAAGGTATTTACGGAAATGCCTTCACGATTTAATGTAAAGGGTGAGGTCATTTTGCGAAATGCCTTGACGTTTAAAGTAAAACCTGAAGTCGTTTCTGAAAATCCCTTCATCATCTATGTAAATTTGGCTTTACGTAAGTACCAATGTATAATATTGTTTTTAACCAGGCTAGCGAAAACCAGCACGGAATCGGGAGGCGGAGCCGGGAGAGGCAGGTCGGAGGAGCCGTCCGGGCCGGAGAAGGAAGTATGCCGCCGTATGGGATCGTATGGAACCCCTTTAGAACTACTTAGGCCCGTAAGGGCAGAACGAGGCAGGTAAAAACTGATTTCCGTCTCAGTTTTTAAACCCCCATGCCTTCACACCTGGCACCACCATAAATGAAACTGTTTGACTGTGAGGGATTGATTGTATTATCAGTTATGACTATACTGGACTTAACGGCAAAAATCGCGTTGCTTTTGGGCTGGCAGCCCGTTTTTTAAACTGATTTTAGGTACTCTCATTTGCACCACCATCTGTCTAGCCGCTTGCGGCAGAAGGACGTACAGTAAAATAATAACTGACAGAGTACCGTGCCGTAAATTTATCCTGGAGGTGTCCATATGGAAAAAATTTACGATAATTGTTGTGGGATTGATGTGCACAAAAAACTCATCGTTGCCTGCTTTCGGAAAGGTAGCAAGCAGGAAGTTCATGAGTTCGGTGCCACTACTAGAGAGATTCTTGAAATGACAGACTGGCTCAAAGACGGCGGCTGTGAGATCGTCGCTATGGAGAGTACAGCCTCTTATTGGAAGCCTTTATATAACATCCTTGAATCTTCTGAACTGAAAGCTATGGTGGTTAATGCCCACCATATGAAAGCAGTTCCAGGCAGGAAGACGGATGTAAAAGATGCAGAATGGATTGCTGATCTTCTTCAGCATGGCCTGCTTAAACCAAGCTATATTCCGGATAAGGACCAGCGGGAACTCAGAGAACTGGTCCGTTACCGCAAAAGCCTTGTCGGCGAGCGCAGCAGGGAGCTAAACCGCCTTCAAAAAATGCTGGAAGGTGCCAACATCAAATTATCTGGCACAGTAGCTGACATTAATGGGAAAAGTGCACGCCACATTTTAGAGTTTCTGCTTACCGGAGAATCCATGGATGAGGCGCAGTATGACAGGATGTATAAAAAGAATCTGATTTCTCATAGCCTCAAAGCATCAAAAGAACAAATCATTGATGATCTTAATGGTGTTATGACTCCTCTTCAGCGCCGGATGATGAAAGAACTGCTGATTCATTTGGATGAGCTCAATATCCATATCAAAAATTTGGATGATGAGATTGATAACTTTATGAAGCCGGAAGAAAAACAGGCAGCCGAGGCGATCCAGAGCATAACCGGGATCGGGAATACCAGCGCCCAGGCAACCATTGCGGTTATTGGTGCAGACATGAGCCGGTTCCCTACAGACCGGCATATTTCTTCGTGGGCAGGATTATGTCCTGGAGATAATGAGAGTGCCAAAAAGAGGAAGGCAGGCAAAACCAGAAAGGGGAATGCGCTCTTGCGGACAACCCTGATTACGTGTGCTCATGCCGCGGTAAAAAACAAGAATTCCTACTTCTATGCCCAGTTTATGCGGATCAGCGCACACCGGGGAAAGAAGCGAGCCTATGTGGCAGTCGCCCATTCAATGCTGATAGCCATTTATCATATCCTGAAGGATGGTGTGGTTTTCGAAGATTTAGGAGCCGATTATTACAACCGGTTCAATAAGGAACGCAAGATTAATGCGTACCTAAAAAAATTAAAAGCACTTGGCTGGGAGGCCCCGGCAGCTACCGCCTGATCCATTCAGCTAAGTTCAAAAAGAATGTGAAAAAGCTTGATAGGGGTAGTCTGCGCTTTTTTAGCTCCCCAGAAGGTTATGTTTCACAGTAAAGCGCCGCTGAGCAGCGAAGTCATCAAGAGTTCACTGCGAATGGCGCTGGCCTGCCTCGTTCTGTTCTTACGGGCCTTAGTTGTTCTTAGGGGCGAATCCCGAATCCCATACGGCGGCATACTTCCTTCCCCGGCCCGGACGGCTCCTCCGACCTGCCTCTCCCGGCTCCGCCTCCTGGTTCTGTGCGTACCTTCCGCCAACCCCGTTAAATAACAATTTTACTTTGAAGTGATTGCTTTTCCGTATTGGTTTAGATAGGGTGTGCAGGTTTCGTATGGAACGGTATAGGTGAAGCCTCCTGAAGCGTAGCTGCCCAGTTCATAGGCATTGAATACAAAGGTGAAGCCTGTTTCGTCCAGGAGCCAGTTGGTGTTTAAATCGTAATTCTGGAGAGTTGTCTGGTAATCGGGGAACAATGCTTCCTGGTCATTGTTGGCCCATATCTGGTTGAGGATTTCCTGTTTTAAAAATGATTGAAACTGTGAGGAATCAACTGCGATATCCGAAAGTGACAGGCTTAGTCCGGTGAACATATCAAAGTTATAATAGAGAAGAGCCTCATAGCCGTGAACGCCGCCGTAATAATCATAGCTGTCCACACAAATTCCCAGAACTTTTCCTGTATTAAGGCCGACGGAATAGCTGGAGGACTGTTCATATGGATAGGGGATATCGTATTCGTCATTATCACTGGTTACGGAGGTGATCATGTCATCATTGATCTTCTTGTTTGTGGTTTCAAAAAATTCGTTGATTTTACCGGCGCCATCCAGCCCTTTGGCTGGTGTAATTTGAGGGTAAGAGATATCGATGTAGCAGATATCATTGCCGGCGTCATTTTTAAGGACATTGGTGATTTTACTTTCTGTTATGTATGCGGGGCCTGAGGTGGAGGCCTTCAGGCGGTCTAAACGGCTCTTTTCCAACAGACTGCGAAGGTCGCTGTTATCGTAAACTTTTACAATATAATTAGGATAGGAGGAAACGTCCTCTTTTATGGTGGTATAAGCCCCTAACAGATTGGGGGTATCAGCCATCATATCAGCGTTCATATTATTCCAGTATATCAATGCGCCATACTGCTCCAAAGTCTGTTCTGCATAGCTCATGGCTTCCGTCATGGAGGTATATTCCCCGGTATTGCCTGTATCCGAAGACAAATCCCTTCCATCGCTGTCCACAGTTCCCCAATGGGTGATGAAACGCAGGTTGACCGGTTCACCGGAATCTTTCAGCTCAACCAGGTGCTCGCTTTCGGAATAGTTGTGCCGGAAGCCTGTTTGAAGCTGAAAACGGCTGCCGATTACCTGATAAACCCGGATCTCACTATAGGCATATTCCATATTGGTGTCGGCGCCGGTTTTAATGCAGAGATACCGGTCATCGCCGTTCATATAATTCATGGCGGCGATATAGCCGAAACACTGGTCTTCCAGCGTACCCACATCTTTTACAATGTGTTTTTCAGCAACAGCACCATGTTCCAGCTGGTACAGACAGAGGTCAAAGGATTTATCGCTGTAGGTATAAGTGCCGTCGCCCCCGGTTTTCTCGTCTGCGCGGCTGATCACGACTGCCATATCGAGAGAGGAATCCTTATTCAGATCATCAATTACAATGCTTACAATTCCTGTAAATGGAGAAGGGTCCCACATATTCTCCTGCCATATATAGGAATCGTAAATGCTTTTATCCAATTTCGCTGTTCCATAAGCCGGGATCAGGGTTTCAACAATATATTTCTGGTAAAGTTTCCGTTCATTTTCTGTCAGCGTTTCTTCTTCGGACTCCCAATCACGTTCGGGGAGATATTTTTTACCAATTTCGTATAAATCGCGGGCTTCCGAAAAATCTTTATCTTCCATGCGGATTTCTGCCAGTTTTGTGATAACAGCTCCGCTGTCGCCGATGATATCTTCCCGGTCTTCATATCCGGAAGTGACGATATCTACCGCCCGTTCCAATATCCTGGCGGCTGACTCTGAGTCATCCAGGCCCAAATAGGCGTCGGAGAGCTCTATGTATGCTTCCAAATTCCTAGGATCGATTTTAATGGCGGCCTGATAAGCGATAACAGCCTGCTCATAATCCATCTCATCCAGGTAACGCTGTCCGGCAGCAAGCTTCATATCATACCGTTTTTGGTTGAATTTTTGCATACAAAATGGTGTGATCAGTACCGCAGCCAGTATTACAATCAGAAATGCAGCGGCAATTAAGATTATTTTCAATGTTTTCTTTGGCTTTTTTTCCGGCGGAGGGGCAATAATAAGATCCTCCTGCTGTTGGCCGCAGTGGCGGCAGAATTTTGTGCCGTCCGGCAATTCTTTGCCGCAATTAGAACAGTACATAGTATTTTACATCCTTTCAATCGGAATCATTTTTGCCTGAAGTATAAGGTATACGCATCATTATACCAAATAACGGAAGCACAGGACAGAGCTTTGTATAAAAAAATGATTTTTTTTCAATTTCTATATTGACAAATGCCGCATAATAAAGTAAAATAACCACTGTCGCGGATATGCCTTGGTAGCTCAGTTGGTAGAGCAGAGGACTGAAAATCCTCGTGTCACTGGTTCGATTCCGGTCCAAGGCATTGTACTCTTTTGGAGTGCATTGAATACTTTAAGAGTTCCACGCGGGTGTAGTTCAATGGTAGAACACTAGCCTTCCAAGCTAGATACGTGGGTTCGATTCCCATCACCCGCTTGACGGATTTTAAAATCCGTGTTATATTATATTTTGTGTATGCGCGAGTGGCTCAGTTGGTGGAGTACGACCTTGCCAAGGTCGGGGTCGCGGGTTCGAGTCCCGTCTCGCGCTCTTTTTATGCCCAGTATTTACTGGGCTTTTTTGTTGTTGTGTTGCATCGTATTTTCAAAGTATGTGTCAGTGATGTTATCAACTCTTTTCCGCTCTTCTGAAAAAGTTTGCATATATATTTTTTTCATTACCTTATCAGACTTCCATCCACCACGTTCCTGGGCGTATTTGTCAGGGATCCGGAGCAGTGCCATGATTGAGGCATTCAGATGTCTGAGGTCATGGAAGGTAATGTGTTCCATGCTGTTATCATCCTGCAGCTTGATCCAGCGGTGATATAAAGCCTTGCCGCTGATTGGTACTAAGTCATCCACATCAACACGATCAATCAGATCTTTTATGTAAGAAGGAATCCGATGCCGCCGGTTTCTGGGTCCAGCACAAAAAAGTCTTTCTTCACATCCATAACCAGCTCCATCAGAACAGCGGTGGCAGCTGGTATTTTATATTTAATAAGCAGAGGAGGACTGTAAAATGAGTGAGAAGACTAAAAAGTGGTTAAGAGCTGCGGGGATCCGCGCGGTTAAAACAGTAGCACAAACGGCGGTTGCTACGATCGGTACGGCCGCAGTACCGGGGATGTAAGTTGGGCTATGGTGGCATCTGCCTCTGTATTGGCCGGAATCTTGTCATTATTGACATCTGTGGCCGGCCTTCCGGAATTGGACAAGCCAGCCTGAAAGGAGGTGGTCCCTTATCTCCCGGCCGACAGGGTTAAGCTGGAGCTGTTGCGATGTCGCAACGGTTGTAATGTCACACCTTTTTTGGGCCTGGAGAGATCCGAGCCTTATCAAGTTTCCTAAGCTGTATGTAAAGTAATTGTAATAGTATGAGCAAAGAACTTACAATTATTTATATTCAGTACTATAATGGCAGTAAGTATAATACAAGGAGGAAAAAAGATGGAGATAAAAAAGCTACTTACCCCGTATAACCATAAGGAAGGAACTGCTGACAGGATCAAATATATTGTCATCCATTATGTAGGAGCTACAGGTAGCGCTGAAGCTAACTGTAAATGGTATGCTGGTGGTGATCGCAATGCCTCTGCACACTATTATGTTAATTTTGATGGAAGCATCTGGCAAAGTGTGGAAGATCACAACATTGCCTGGCATTGTGGAGCAAAAACATACGTGCATCCGGAGTGCCGCAATGCGAATAGTCTTGGAATTGAAATGTGTGTTCGGAATAAAGGAAGTCAGGCAGATACGAGCCATGATTGGTACTTTGAGGACGCCACGGTTCAGGCGGCGATTGAACTGACTAAGGAGCTGATGGCAAAGTACAACGTTTCTGCAGACCATGTAATTCGCCATTATGATGTAACGGGTAAAATCTGTCCAAATCCATATGTTTACAATACAACAAGCCATACATGGATGGAGTTTAAAAATGCATTAGGAGTTGGAAATACAAAGAAATCGGGTTGGATGGAAGAAAACGACGGCTGGCGCTTTTATCTAGGGGATACTGGAAATTATGTATCAAATAATTGGTACAAGGATAAGGATAAATGGTATTGGTTTAATGGGGATGGAATCATGGTGTCGGATACATGGTATCAATACAAAGGAGACTGGTATTATCTTGGCACAGATGGAGCAATGGTAAAAGGTTTACGCGAGAGCGAGGGAAAATGGTATTACCTGGATCAGGAGGGTAAGATGACAACGGAGCCAGTGACATTGACACCAGATGAGGATGGAGCATTGCAGTATCCGGGACTGGTAGAGTAAAAAAAGGAGCGAGGCTATAAACCTCGCTCTTTAATGCAAATAAAGTAGTTTAGCATACTATTACAGTTGTGTATTTGATAATTTCATTATGTGCTGGCATAAGCGGTGAAGAAATATTTTTATAATATGGAGACAATGCTAAATATAGGTATATCCGAAATCATGTGAAATAGTATTTGTCATTCCATTAAAAATTTCTATGGTTTCTGTATAAAAACTATCAAAACCAAGCATTGTTTTAAAAGTTTCAAGTTCATCATCTGTCAAAATATTTCCGAATAGCGCATCAATCCGTTCTTCCCAAGCTGCCTCATCCTTAAACCTTTTGGAACCTGTAGTATTATCTGATATTATAAAGATCCGATACTTTCCACAAGGTACGTTATCAAATATATATTGTCCAAATCCATCAACTTTTGCATAATATACGCCGTTGGCGCCTTTGGTGTTCATACACATGGATAAGTTTTCATTATTCCCGCCTTTTATACTATAATCTAAAGGTATTAAATATACGAGGGCTCCTACATCTGCCTTAGTGCCAATATATTTATTATATTGCCATGTAACATTTCCCTTAACAGTACCATAGCCTGTAGGTTCAGGTATTTGTATATCAACAAAAGCATTAGTAGTTTGAGAAGAATTTGCATGTTGAGGAATGCTTTGATCCCATACCCCATGCTGGTCAACGGTATACCCATCGGGAGTTGTAGTAGATATTAAAAATGCTCCATCAGGACCAGCATAATAATATTTGTTATCATCAGACAGTACCCATTGATTTGTCACCATAATCCCGTCAGAATTGGTGTAATAAAAATTTCCATCTGTTTCAATAATTGCATTTACAGCAATATTGCCGTTCTCATCCATAAAGAACCAATCATTACCTGATTGCTTCCATTCATTAGTAACAATTGAACCATCTTCAGAACTATAATACTTCCAGGAGCCATTCTCTGATTGTTCCCATCCTGCCAATGCGGTGAATGAACAAACACTACTTAATAATAGAGTTGCTAACATGATTTTGAAACTTGTTTTTTTCATACCCACTTCTCCTTATATATAATAATATTTAATTACAGATACATGTTTATTATATCACAATAATACGAAAATGTAACTATCAGAAAAAAATAAAGAAAGATATCAAATTGTGACAAAATTAAGAATATACCTGTTAAGACATTAAAGCAGAACAATAATGAGAGCAGGTCTGTGGTGACCTCGCCTTTATCTGTACAATGAATTTCGTGTTGCATTTCCGTGTTGCATACCCATATAAATATGCATATTTCTTCTTATATTAATATGAAAGTTTAGACATATACAAGATCAAGAATGTCGTATTTACAAGGAATATCGGTATTATGCAGTTTGTGCTCATAGATAAGACCGGGTTCGAGTCCCGTCTCGCGCTCTTTTTATGCCCAGTATTTACTGGGCTTTTTTGTTGCGTAAAAGACAGTAATGATTCAGCCTTATGATGTCTGAACAGCTGTAAAAGCTGTATAGGATTTTGAAAACCACATATTGCAATATTTTCTGTAAAACCATATAATCAAATTATAAGCGGAATGCCCTGAGTGCCATATAAAAATCAGGAGGAATTATGGCACAGAAGAAAACATTTCAGGACCGGGGAGATTTAGCAAAACGAAGCCGGTATCATCAGGCGGAGATGGATATTGTTTCACTGAAACCGGGTGAAAGTTTTGGTGATTTAAAGCCTTGTTATGTAATTTTTATCTGCACATTCGATCCATTTGCAGATGGAAAATATTGTTATACATTTGAAAATCGCTGTATAGAAACTGGGAAGCCCCTAGGAGACCAAGTTACGAAGATTTTTCTGAATACCAAAGGAAAAGATTCGGATGGAGTTTCACAAGCTTTGATTCATTTCCTTCATTATGTGGAGGAGAGCACGGATTCTTATGCAAATGAAACCAAAGATGAAACAATTATAAAAATCCATGATAAAATCAGCCGAATGAAGGCGGATCGGAATTTGGAGGTGAAGTATATGACCATAGCGGAATATATGGAAGATGAGATGGCAGAACTCCGGACCGAAATACTGGAAGAGGGACGGGAAGAAGGCGGGGAAGCCATGCTTACCCTGATAACCAGAATGATGGCAGATGGGATCGAAAACCCGGTAGAACGCCTTCTGGCAGATGAAGCCTACCGGAAAGAAATGCTGGACAAATACAATTTAACTCTTTAAATCTATAATATCAATTCATAGGAGCCCCGCCTTTTCGGGCGGGACTCATGTCTGGCAGACGGTTATCTGCCAATCAAATGATTTCCCAAAACATTTATAAAAATATGATGGCATAAAGGGGCATTTTGCTTATATTTACGCAATAAAAAATGGAAGTAATGGGGCTCGAACCCATGACCTCTCGCGTGTGAGGCGAACGCTCATCCCGGCTGAGCTATACTTCCATACAACAATTATAGCACTGTGATTCAGAAATTCAATAGGAAGTTTTAATTGAAATATATTCTTGAATGTGATATGCTGACACTATAAAACTGTGTACGTACACAGTCTGGATATAGGGGGAGTTTATGATGGATAAGATTGAAAATGAATGTTTGATTCTGGAAGCGGACAGACGGGGAGCGGAACTGAAGAAGATACTTGTAAAAGGGGACCCAGAGAGATCCGTATTATGGGACTGTGATCCTGAGATATGGCCCTGGACGGCCCCGGTGTGCTCGCCGTGGTGCGGGAAGATCAACGACGGTTACTTTGAAGCGGAGGGGAGACGATATTCCGCAAGAGAACATGGTTTTGTAAGAGAGTATGGGCACGAGCTGGCGGAACAGTCAGATCATATGCTGAGATATCTGTTTCATTGGAAGAAGAATGAGGAACGGTGGCCATGGGATTTTTCCTTTGAGACGGTTCATAAACTGGAGGGCAGTCAGATAATTACTACCTGCACGATTACCAATGAAGATCAGAGGGATATGCCCGCACAGTTGGGATTCCATACAGGGTATGCATGTCCGTTAATTCCGGGGGAAGATATTACCCAATATCAGTTCCGCTGTCAGAAGGCGGGAGAGCTGCGGGGCAGCGATGTGATGCCGGTCACGAAGAATTTATTTGACAACAAGAGGATTCTGTTTGAACAGCTGGAATCAGAGTGGATTCAGCTGGAGCGATGCGATGGGAGCTGCCGTGTCAGAGTGGAGTGCAAAGGATTTCCTTATGTACTGCTTTGGAGCATGCCTGGAATCCCCGGGTTTGTCTGCATTGAGCCGTGGAGCGGATATAACGGCTCCGGAAACCGCCTGACAGACCGTCCGGGCACAAGAATGCTGGGATATAAGGAATCGCTGAGCTGCACCCAGGTGATAACCGTGGAATTTTAGATGGAGGCAGAGGATGTCTGATATTACGATTAGGGAGATTGCAAAGATGGCGGACGTGTCCATCGGCACCGTGGACCGGGTTTTACACAACCGCGGCAATGTTAAAAAGGAAAAGGCCGACCGGATTCTGGAGATCTGCCGCCAGATGAACTATGAACCCAATATGCTGGCCCGTGCGATGATGCTGAGAAAAAAGAATCTTAAAGTGGCAGTAATCATGGAGGAACCGGGAGAAAACGTATTTCAGCTCAGCTTAAAAAAGGGCCTGGACCAGATTTGTGAAGAGTGGAAGGATTATAATATTTCCATGGAGTATTTTTATCTGAAGGAGCAGACATGGAACGGGCAGGCGGCATATATAAAGCAGGTATCGGAAGGACGGTATGACGGCCTGATTATCAAGCCGGTGAATCATCCGCAGATAAGGGAACTTCTGAGCGAGATGACAAAATCGGGTATTCCGGTGGTGACCTGCACCTCGGAGCTGGAAGATTTTACCCCACTCTGTTATGTGGGGCAGAACCATGAGAAAGAAGGCCGCATGGCCGCCAATATGCTGTTAAAATGCGTTCCGGACCTGGAATCCGTTTTAATTCTGACAATAGAAAAGAATGTTTTGGCCCGTGTGCAGAAGATCAAAGGATTTCAGGAGTATCTTACTGAGTACAGGAAACATTTTCCGGTGCAGGAAGTGATCGAGTACAGAGAAGACGCCAAAGATGTGTACAAAAAAACGCTGGATGCGCTGAAAAAGTATCCGGATGTCCAGGCGCTGTACGCTCATACAAGGTATCTGGATGCCGTTTATCAGGCGGCGGAGGAGACCGGAAGGGGACAGGATCTGGCTATATTTTCCTTTGGTTACCGCGAAAATGTGGGGAGGTATTTAAGAGAAGGAAAGATCACATTTGCCATTGAAGAAAATCCTTATCGCCATGGATATCTGGCAGGAAAAGAGATATTCAACTACCTGATCAGCAATAAGATGCCGGAGAGGGAAAGGCGCTATGTGGATTCACAGATTTTGATAGAAGAATCTGTTATGTAATTTATCGGAAGGAGATAAGAATGAAGGATATATTAGTGTTTATCAGTGACCAGCACAGCCCGTTATGGTCTGCTTTTGGAGGGGGGAAGGCGGAAACCCCTGTTTTGAATGAGGTCTGCGCATCCGGCACCAGTTTCAGCCAGTGCTACACTTCCTGCCCGCTCTGCGTTCCGGCCAGAATGTCTATGCTGACTGGGAAACTGCCGTCTAAGAACGGGGTTATGACTAATTTAGATACGATTCCGGATATTATGCCGACATTTCTGCATCCGTTTGTGGAGGCCGGATATGAGACGGTTTTGATCGGCCGCATGCATTTTGTGGGAAAAGATCAGAGGCATGGGTTTACCAAACGGCTTGCTAAAGATATGACTCCCGTTTCCTGGAACCGGCCGGTGGAGAAGCTGAAGGAGGAGCGGGGCGTGTTTAACGGGACTTATGATGCCCGGGGATGCGTTAAGGTGATTGGAGGAGGGGAAACTCCTGTTGTGAATTACGATGAGACGGTGATACAGACGGCCTTGGATTATCTGAACCAGGATCACGAAAAGCCTCAGCTGATTGTGGTGGGGACGTATGCGCCTCATTTTCCTTATGTGGCTCCTGCGGCGCTCTATGAAAAATATAGAAAACGTGTTTCGCTTCCTTCTATGTTCCACGAAACCCCGGATTATTTTAATGCGGTTCTGGAAAACAGGAAGAATATAGTGGATGAAGAAACTGCGCTGAAGGCTCAGGCCGCCTATCTGGCTCTGATTGAATATACGGATCAGAAGATCGGTCAAGTGCGGGAGGCGTTCCGGGAATTTACGAAAAAGAGAGGGAGTAAGCCGTTGTTCTGTTATCTTTCCGATCATGGAGATCAGGTGGGTGAGCGCGACATTTTTGGTAAATGTACATTTTTCGAGGCATCGGCTAAGATTCCGATGATGTTTGAAGGGGACGGTATTCCTCAGGGAAAACAGATTGAAGAGCTGGCGGGTATTATGGATTTGGGGCCGACGCTGTGCAGCTGGGCAGGCGTTTCGCAGGTGCCGGGCCAGGATGGGGAAAGTTTGATTCCGGTTATGAACGGTCAGAGCTCTGACCGCATGATTGTGAGTGAAATGTTGGAAAAAACCGGCGGAAGGTCCCATTACGGTCTGATGCTCCGAAGAGGCAAGTGGAAATACATGGTATACAGCGGATATGAAGACCGGGATATCTTATTTGATTTGGAACAGGATCCGAAGGAGACGGAGAATGTAATTCACGATTATCCGGAAGAGGCAAAAAAGTTCAGGGATTATTACAGAGCCGGCTTTAATGCTTCCGCAATCGAGCGGGAACAGGCCGACCGTGCACAGGCGGCAAAGTGGATGGCTGCCTGGGAAAAGCAGGTGGGGGTCGATGATTCGGAGCGGTGGAGCGGGAATACCGCCAAAGAGTATCCGAAAATTGGGTAAGGAGATAAAAGCTCCGTGAATAGAGTGCCGCTGTGGGCGGCGGAAAAGAGGAAGGTATGAATGTATTATATTTGAATACACACGATATAGGCAGATATCTTGAAACATATGGTTATCCGGTGAAAACCCCTAACCTTTTGGAGCTTTCTAAGGATGGGATGGCATTTACCAACATGTATTGTGCCAGCCCCACCTGTTCGCCCAGCCGGGGAGCTATGCTGACGGGACAGTATCCTCATAACAACGGGCTGATCGGATTGTCGCACCGGGGATTTCAGATCGATGGCAGTCATCATATGGCGTCTTATTTTAAAGAACGCGGCTTTGAAACGGTTATTTCCGGCGTTCAGCATGAGGTCAAGCTTCATGAAGAGGAGAAGCTGGGATATGAGAGATGCCTGAATCCGCAGGAGTATTACAGAAAAGATATGCCTCAATGCGATCTTTACACATGGCAGGATGAGATGGCGGCGGAGAATGCGGTTTCCTACTTAAAGGCGAGAAAAGAAGGGGACAGGCCGTTTTTTATGGCGGTTGGTTTTGGATGTACGCATAGGGAGTATCCAAGGGTGCCTGATGATTATGAAGTTGATTATGTGCAGGTGCCGAAAGCGCTTCCCAATAACCCGGAGATCAGGCGGGATATGGCTGCCATGATGATTTCCGTCAATACCATAGACCGCCTTTGCGGAGATATTGTCAGTGCGCTTAAAGAAGCCGGTGAATATGAAAATACGGTTATTTTCTTCACCACAGACCATGGGCTTCCGTTTCCAATGATGAAATGCAACCTGTATGACGATGGAACCGGAGTGTCATTTCTCATCAGATATCCGGGAATGACGCGCAGGCATTGTGTCAGCGATGCCCTGCTTTCCCATGTGGATGTATTTCCGACCATTTGTGATATTATGGGCATGGAAAAGCCTGATTGGCTCCAGGGAAAGTCATTTTTGACGATTTTGGACGGTGAGGAGGCTGAGATCAATGAGCAGGTGGCTTCAGAGATCAATTATCATGTGGCTTATGAACCGGTCAGATGTATAAGAACCCACCAATACAAATATATCTTCAGAGGTGATAACGCATACGATTTTCCGCCGCCTGTACATATCGACGACAGTGCGTCAAAGGAGGTGTTCCATAGGTATGGATATTTTGAGCGGGCCAATGCAAAGGAGGAGCTGTATGACCTGATGCTGGATGCCCAGGAGAGGCATAATCTGGCTGGAAAAGAAGAGTACCGGAGCGTATTGGAAGAGATGAGAGGGCGGCTGTCCCGGTGGCAGGAGGAAACCCGGGATCCTCTCTTACAGGGAAAGGTAAAACTTCCGGAAGGAGCGATCTGCTGTACAACAGATTCATACAGCACAGGTTCCCAAGTGATGCTTCCCGAATGTAAAAAATATGTGGCGGCATTGGCCGGTGTGCTTCAGAATAAAATTGACGTATAGATTTCTTTGATTCTCCTGTCATTTATGGTAAGATAACAGGAGAAGGAGGGAGTTCCATGAACTTGAAAGAACAATTATATGTCTGCACGCTGGCCAGGTGTCAGACGATCTCCAAGGCTTCAGAGGAACTTTATATTTCCCAGCCGGCTCTCAGCGTGTATATCAGCAATCTGGAAAAATATTTAGGGATGAAGTTATTTGAACGGACCGGCAAATGTTTCATACTCACGCCCATCGGGGAAGAGTATGTAAAAAGAGCGGAAAAAATGCTGGAGATGAAAGCGGAATTTGACGAGCTGGTGGAATTGGCATCGGGAAAACGGAACGGCCAGATCCGAGTAGGAATACAGATGCGCAGGGCGATCACCACAGTGCCCTACGTTCTGGAGCGTTTTATAAAGGAATATCCTGATATTGAACTCACGTTCCGGGAAGGCAGGCATGCGGAACTGGTTAAGATGTATATGGATAATTCGATTGATATGATGGTTGGCGTCTATAAGGATGAGCTTCCCGGCTCTGATTATATTGAGATCGGGCAGGAACAGGTTCTGGCGGCGCTTCCGGCCGGACACAGTGCAAATCAGAGCGCTTATGAGATACCGGGAAGCCGCTTTAAGCACCTGAATGTTTCCTGCCTGGACCGGGAGACATTTATTCTTCCTCAAAGAGGACAGAGCCTGAGGACTACCGCGGAGCGCATCATGGAACAGGCCCAGATAAAACCGGGGCGCATTATAGAGATCAGCAATTTTGAGACGATTATGTCCATGGTGGAAAAGGGACTGGGCATAGGATTTAACAGGCTCGGATATATCGGCAATATGGACAGATTTAAACACATCAATTATTACCTGATAGGGGATGAACCCTATTGTTCCAGATTGGTAATAGCTTACAGAAAGGGGTTTGTATTTCACCCTTATACAGAGCGTTTAGTAGAACTGCTGAAAGAATACTGCGGCTGTAATTATTAAAAATGCATAAAATGTATAAAGAAAAACTAATAATTGATTAAAAATTATCTAATGGTGCTGGAATTAAATCTTTTGTATACTTAGAACATCAAACTATTTTAGGAGGGTTCTTATGAAGCAAAAGAAAAAAGGATTTAAAATGCCGCACAGCTTTGTCATTGTATTTTCAATTATTGTTGCTGCGGTTCTGATGACATGGATTATTCCTGCGGGTGAATATGTTCGTGTGGAAAACGCTCAGGGAATTAAAGTCATTGATCCGACACAGTTTAATTATTTACCAAGAAGCGCGGTTAATATTTTCCTGATTCCTCTCTATATCGTAAAAGCATTTATCAAGAGAGTGGATTTGCTGTTGGTTATTCTGTTCTCAGGCGGCGCGTTCCATATGCTGACAGAGTCAGGCGCACTGCAGGCGGTAATCGCAAAGGCAGCGAAGAAATTTTCTAACAATCTTTATGTATTTATTCCAATTCTGACATTAATTTTCGGTCTTGTATGTACGACACAGGGTGTTAATATCTTTATCGCATTTGCACCGGTTATGGTTATGATGTCTCTCGCTATGGGACTGGATTCCATCACTGGCGCTGCGATCATCCTGTTGGGCGGAGCGATCGGTTTCTCAACCGGTACATTAAACCCAAGTACCACGGTTGTTGCTCAGAAGATTGCTGAACTTCCGTTGTATTCCGGTATTGTGTACAGAGCAGTCTGCTTCGCAGTTTACTACGTTATCACCAATATTTATCTGATCCGTTATGCATTAAAAGTGAAGAAAGATCCTACCGTCAGCCCGATGTATGACCTGGACAAGGACAATGAGCTGAACACGGGAAGTGATTTGGATTCTTTTGGAACCATCGATCTGAGAAAGATTCTTATCATCCTCACACTGGTTGCATCTTTAGTTGCCATCGTTTACGGAAGCGTACAGATGGGATGGGATATGCCTGAAACGGCTGCTATCTTCATCGGAATGGCAATTGTGGTAGGTGTGATTGCAGGATTTGATGGAAACACCATTTCTAAGAATTTCTTAGAGGGATGTAAAAAGATGCTTTCCGCAGCTATTATTATTGGTCTGGCACAGGCTATCAGCGGAATCATGACAGATGGAAAGATTATCGATACTGTTGTACATACTCTCGCAGGCGGCTTAAATATTGTTCCGGCCGTACTTCAGGCGCCGGCTATGCTGATTGCCAATACCATTATTAATGTGTTCCTGACATCCGGTTCAGGACAAGCGGCAGCAGTTATGCCGATCATCACACCTTTGGCAGACTTAATCGGTATGACACGTCAGACTGCAATCCTTGCTTTTAACTTTGGTGATGGTTTCTGTAACTATATTCTTCCTACTTCAACAGCCCTTATGGGAATTATCAGTGCGTCCAACATTCCTTATGACCGCTGGATGAAATTCATGTGGAAGATGTTCTTAATCTGGCTGGCTGTCGGAGCAGTGCTTTTGATGATTGCCCAGGCAATGAAATTTGGTCCTATGTAAGTAATCGCAGTCTGAAGGGAGAAAATTAAGTGAAAGAAAAATTATTTAGTATCGTTGATGAACAGAAAGACAGATTGGTTTCCATGGCGGATACCATATTTGACAATCCGGAATACGAAGGCGAAGAGGTAATGGCTGCCGGTTTATTGACCGATTATCTGAAGGAGCAGGGTTTTGCTGTTGAGATGGGAGTCGGCGGATTTAAAACGGCATTCCGCGCGACTTACAGTCATGGAGAAGGCGGTCCGGTGATCGGTATTCTCTGTGAATACGATGCGCTGAGAGGTTTGGGACACGGATGCGGCCATCATATGCAGGGCCCTTCCTGTCTGGGCGCAGCAGTGGCGTTAAAGGATATGGAAACCGACCGTCCATTTCAGCTGATCGTCTATGGCACGCCGGCAGAAGAGACATTCGGTTCCAAATGCGCGATGATAGAGAACGGCTGTTTCAAAGAACTGGATGTGGCATTCATGATGCATGGCGCTCCAAATACATGTACCGATGTGAAATGTCTGGCTCAGAACAGCTTTACGATCACATTTAAGGGCAAAAGAGCTCATGCAGCTTTAGCACCGGAAAAGGGAAGAAGTGCTTTGGACGCGCTGCTGATCGCATTCCAGGGAATCGAGTTTTTGAGAGAGCATGTGCCGGATGACGTGAGAATGCATTATACCATAGGAGAGCTTCCCGGACCGGCCAACGTGGTTCCGGCCAAAGCTGTTGGAGAGTTTTCGATCCGTTCCTTCTCCAAAAAGACATTGGAAGAAGTAACCGTCCGTTTCCACGATATCATTAAGGGAGCCGCTTTAATCGGCGGAGTGGAGTATGATTCAGTGGAAGGCACCACGTTCTTTAACAAGATCCCCGTTCTCCTTTTAAATGACCTGTTGATGGAAAATGCAAAACTGGCCGGTGCAGTTCAGCTGGCACCGCCAAGAGAAAAAACAGGTTCCACAGATTTTGGAAATGTAATGTACGAAATTCCAGGTTCCTGCATCCGCGTGGCTTTTGTCCCGGAAGGAACCGCGTCTCATTCCCAGGAATATGTGGACGCAGGCAAGACGGAAGCTGCTCATAACTGTATCATTCATGGTGCCAAAGCGATTGCCGGAGCGGCATATGATCTGATTATGACAGACGGACTTATGGATAAAGTAAAAGAAGAATTCGCCGAGAGCAAGAAGAAAAACCAATAGGATGTATTGTTATTTAACGGGGAGGACGAAAGGGGTACGCCCGGAATCGGGAGGCGGAGCCGGGAGACGAAGGTCGGAGGGGCCATCCGGGCCGGGGAAGGAAGATGCAGCCAGATCGGATTCGGGATTCGCCCCTAAGAACAACTAAGGCCCGTAAGGACAGAACAAGGCAGGCCGGCGCCATTCGCAGTTAACTCTTTATGACTTCGCTGCTCAAGGGCGCCTTAGAAACTGACACGGAAATCAGTTTCTACCTGCCTCGTTCTGCCCTTACGGGCCTAAGATGTTCTAAAGGGGTTCCATACGATCCGATCTGTCTGCATCTTACTTCCCCGGCCCGGACGGCCCCTCCGACCTTCGTCTCCCGGCTCCGCCTCCCGATTCCGGGCTGGTTTTTGCTGGCCTGGTTAAAAACAATATTGGTGCGTAGGTGTTTATGTAGCACTACATTTATATAGATCGTGAAGGGATTTTCAGAAATGCCTTCAGGTTTTACTTTAAACGTCAAGTCATTTCATGAAAAGACCTCACCCTTTACATTAAATCATGAAGGCATTTCTGAAAAAGACTTCACGGTTGATGTAAAAAATTACTTTCCCATCCCCAAAATCTTTTTTATCCTCAGCTAGTCAAGCAACAGCCGGAAAGAAGGGGGAACCTGGGCGGGCGGCGGAAATAATAAGGAATAGGGGATCGTTTGCAGACCCTTAGAGGTACTTGGCCGGCAGAAACGGAAAAAGGCAGACAAACACTGAATTCCGAATCAGTAGTTGAGGCGCCCTTGAACGATGAAGTCATCAGGAGTTCATCGTGAATGGCGCCGCGCTGCCTTTTTCCGTTTCTGCCGGCCTTAGTACCTCTTAGGGTCGAAACTCGAATCCTCTATTCCTTATGATTTCCGCCGCCCGCCCAGGTTCCCCCTTCTTTCCGGCGTTTCTTAGTCCACTAAATAAAGATTTTCCAATCTTATTTATTTGACCACAAACCGGTATCCGAGGCCTCTTACAGTCACAATGTAGGCTGGTTTTGCCGGGTTTTCTTCGATCTTATTCCTGACGCGGTTTACATAAACCATAATTGTATTGTCGTCCACCGCAATGGTGTCTCCCCACACGTGTTCATAGATCGCCTCTTTTGTAAAAATCTGGTTTGGATTCTGTAAAAACAGAAGGAGCAGGCTGCTTTCCTTGGAAGAGAGAACCAGTTCTTCCCCGTTTTTATAAAATCGCATAGTTGAAGTATCATAAGTAAATGGGCCGCAGGTGATCATATTCATCATCTGGCCTTTATCCCGTCTGATCAGCGCTTTTACTTTGGCTCCTACAATCAAAGGGCGGAAAGGTTTCGTGATATAGTCGTCAGCGCCCAGAGAAAGACCATATAAAGCATCATAATCCTCATCACGTCCGCTGATTATGATCACAGGAGTCTGAATCCCCTGCTTCCGAATGAGCTTGATCACTTCGAATCCTTCCATATCTCCCAGCATGATGTCCATCAGAATGACATCATAAGAATTGTTCTTCAACAGATCCAGTGCTTCCTGACCGCTGGACGCGCTGGCTGTCTCCAAATCATTGCTTTTCATAACCTTTTCCAAAAGAGTTCTGATCGCTGAATCATCGTCTACAATTAAAACTTTATCCGCCATAATATAATATCCCTTGCATTATATGAATTTCGTTTCTACAATAGTAATTACATTATAATAGTTACTGATAGACAAGTCAAACAAATAGCCCCTAAATACGAAAATGGAGGTAACAGTTCATCCTTCCCATACCTGCACCGGGTCCGGCCGTTTCCATAGCCGTTCCTATTCCGGTTTCGGGCATAAGCGATTCTAAATGTGCAGGATTTTTCTAAAAACCAAGAAAAATGTCCAAACTCGCTCCGCTCAAACAGATGGACATTTCCCTTGAACGAAAAATTCTGCGCATTAAGAATCGCTAATACCCTGCAAAGTCATAGGAACGGCTATGGAAACGGCCGGACCCGGTGCAGGTATGGGAAGGATGAACTGTTACAAACAGAGGTATCCGCAAAATGACAAAATGCTACAAATGCAGGAACGGGCAAGGTGATATATGAAAATAGAAAAAATCAAAACAGAAAAGAACAAAATAGAAAAGAAAGAGATAAAAAAGAAAGTATCCATAATGGCAAAGAAAAAAGCCGTATGGGCGATCGTTTTGCTCTGGATATTGATGAATGCCGGTTTGGTTGTGATTGGAATCAGCATTTGGGATGATTATAAGATGACTGTAATCAACCAGCAGAAGAATCAGATGCTGCTGACCTCCGAATCAGTTGCCAAAACCATGGAAATCTCATTGGAGAGAAATGCCGCCGATCTGAACCAGCTCTGCATGGTGGCGGAAGAAACTTCCAAACACCCGGAGATGAAGCATTTTAAAGATCAAATGTTCCAAAAATATATTGATGAGCAGGAAAACTTTGTGACAGGCATCATAGTCAGCAAAAAAGACGGGACAGTGACCAGAAATACCCTTGGGATTGAGATTGAAAAGAAGTTTGCCATAACAGATATGGGAAATGGAATCCAGATGACCCAGTGCAGGGGAAATGACGGCAATATCTATTTCCTGTTGGGAAAGGAGCTGGAATCCGGAGACAGAATCAGCCAGGTTATCGACGCTGACCGTTATTTTAATACCTTGATTTCCGATATTAAGCTGGGAACCAATGGATATATTATGGTTAAAAATTCGGCCGGAATCATTTTGATGCATCCGGTGCCGGAGCAGAGGGGAATAGATGCTGTCGGGGACAGAAAGGCCATGTACAATGTTCAGGACTTAAAAAGCCTGGAACATATGCTTCAAAATCAGTATCAGGGAAAAAGCGGGGTTTCCGAGTACATATCCTATTGGTGGGCTGACAGCAGTCTGCCGAGGGTTAAGAAAATTTCCGCGTATACACCGGCGATGATCGGCAGTGATTTCCTGATTATCAGCGCAGTTATGGACTACAATGACATCTATGTGCCGATCGCAAACGGATATATCAGGATCATCGCACTGCTCCTCGTGATGTTCCTGGCCATTTTGGCGGCGGCGGGGTATTTTGTAAGGCTGCTGTTTCAGCGTCAGAAGGATTCGGAAGAGATCGCATATCTGAAAGAATTAAATGGAATTCTGGAAGAAACCCAGCGAAGCGAGGAAATCATCGCCCACCAGCAGAGACTGCAGATTATGGGCACCATGACCGGGGGAATTGCGCATGAATTTAACAACCTTTTGACCCCGATTATGGGGTATGCGGATCTGATGATGGCCGAGCTGCCGGAAGATTCGGAGTATTTTGAGGATGTGGCGGAGATTTATGATGCGGCTGTCAAGGCCAAAGAGATTATCCGGCAGATTTCTTCCCTGAGCCGCAAGAACATGGAAACGGCCTATAAAGCCATTTCCGTGAAACAGATGATGAAACGGGCTCTTAAAATGGTTCATTCCGTCTGTCCGTCCAATGTAAGCCTGCTGGATGAGACAAAATTCGATACCGAGTGGATTTTAGGCAATGAAACCCAGATGAATCAGGTTATTTTAAATATCTGCGTAAATGCGATTCATGCTATCGGCCATGAAGACGGGCAGATTACTGTGAGCGGGGAAAAAGTGCCGAGAGAAGACCTGCTGAATCTGCCCTTGGGCAGCACGGTTTCCGATATGTGGAAATATTTTGTTCAGATTGATTTTAAAGACACGGGATGCGGAATGAATCAGGATGTACTGGAACAGATCTTTGACCCATTTTTTACCACGAAGAAAAATGGTAAGGGCACGGGCCTTGGTTTGTCTTTAGTGGAGCAGATTATCCATTCCCATAAAGGCTACATCTATGCGGAAAGCGAGCAGGGAAAGGGAAGCATTTTCCACATATTCCTTCCGGTTAATGAAAATGCCCTCAGTGAGACGGAACAGGAGATTCCATCGGTTCAGGGACGGAAAAAGATTCTGATTGTGGACGACAATGCCAAAGTGCTGAAGCTTCTGGAAAAGAACTTTAAGAAGATCAATCTTTCCATGACCGGAGCGGTAAACAGCCGGGAAGCATTGGAAGCTTTGGAAACGGAATATTACGATGTGATGGCCATAGATGATTATCTGGCAGATACCAGCGCCATCGATTTCTGCATGTCCGTCCGCATGAAATATCCTCATATGATAAAGCTGGTGATGACTGATAAGATCAGAAAAGAGATTTTAGAGGCAAAACAGAAAGGAATTATAGAAGCTTACGTTGAAAAGCCGGTGTCTGTTGCTTCTATATTAGAGGTGCTCAGAAACCTTAACGTATTTTAAGGCTAACGTTAATAAATATTAAGATGGTAAAAGTGCTGTTTTAAGGTTCCCTTGTTATACTTCATTTAAGAAAATAACAAAGGGGAGAGAACAAGAAATGAATGAAACAATGCTTGCACTTTTAGGGTTTGCAACAATTATTATGATCATCGTTCTGTTACTTAAAAACGTAACCGTACCGTCACTGGCATTTATAGGCGTTACAACTGTTACCGGAATTGTATTAATCCTTACAGGAACTTACAGCGTAAAAGAAGTAGGGGACTTCATTGGAGCTGGTGTTAAGGGCGTACATTCGACCGCGTCTTTATTTATCTTTTCCGTGCTATTCTTCGGAATTATGACCGACGTAGGCATGTTTGACCGTATTATCAATGTGCTGATGAAACGGGTAGGACACAATGTAGTCGGCGTTGCAGTTATGACATGTTTAATCGCTATGATCGGACACTTAGACGGCGGCGGAGCTTCCACCTTCCTGATTACGATCCCGGCAATGCTTCCTGTTTACAAGAAGTTAAAAATGAGACCGACCACCCTGCTGATGATCTGCGTTACAGCAATGGGCGTTATGAACCTGCTTCCATGGGGCGGACCTACCATGAGAACCGCATCTGTTCTGGGAATTGAAGCAAATGCTCTTTGGGTATCATTGATCCCAATGCAGATTGTTGGAATTATTATCTCTTTTGCAACAGCAATCTTCTGGGGTATTGTAGAGAAAAAAGCGGGTGCAGGTTTAAACAGCACACGTGTGGTAGACTATGGTGAAGGCGATGAAGAAAGCCTGAGTGAAGAGCAGAAAAATGAACTTGCAAGACCGAAATTATTTGCATTCAACGTTATTTTAACATTAGCAATTGTAATTACACTGATTTTTGCTCCAATGCCGGCTTATTACATTTTCATGATCGGCTGCGTACTGGCATTGCTTGTTAACTATCCTGGCTCCAAAATGCAGAAAAAGATCATTAACTCACATGCGGCTCCGGCCCTTATGATGGCATCCACAATCCTTGCAGCCGGCGTATTCTTAGGAATCCTGGAAGACAGCGGAATTATGGATCAGATGGCAATCGTGCTGGCATCCTTTATCCCTCACTCACTGGGAAGATTCCTGCCGCTCATCATCGGTGTGCTTTCCGTACCATGTGCGCTTATTTTCAACACAGACTCTTACTTCTACGGCCTTCTGCCAATCCTGATCGAAGTAGGCAGCCAGTTTGGAGTTGATCCTCTTCAGACAGGTATCGCAATGGTTGTTTGTAAGAACTTCGCAACCTTTATCAGCCCGGTTGTACCGGCAACCTTCCTGGGTGTCGGCCTTGCGGGAGTTGAGATCAAAGATCATATTAAGAACTGCTTCTTCTGGATTTGGGGAGTTAGTATTATCTGCTTGATCTGCGGAATTTTGTTCGGAATTATTAGTATCTAATATGTATATTTTAGCTAGAAAGAAGGGATCACCCAGGCCGTAGTGCCTAGGTGGTTCCTTCTTTCTAAGCTGTTGTTTTTTATCAGGTCAGCGAAAACCAGCATGGAATCGGGAGGCGGAGCCGGATTCCCCCTCAGACCGTTCTCTTCCGGCTCCGCCTCCCGATTCCGTGCGTACCCCCCTATTTCTTCAGCAGCCTCCAAAGCGTAGTCCTGCTGATCCCCAGCCGCTTCGCCGCCGCACTCTGATTCCCCCCGGTCTCCCTGAGCGCAATCTGAATCACATCCTGATTAATCTCATCCAACGTTTTCCCCATATCGATCCCAACGCTGCCTATCTCAGCCGTACCCTCGCCGGTATCAGCCATTTCCCGCTTTAAAACCTCCTCCACATCAGCCGTCTGTATATAGGGTTTCACCGTAATCACAACCAATTCTCTTAAAATACGTTCCAACTGCGCATAATTGAAAGGCCAGTGATACGACTTCATCAGCTCCATCGCCCTGTCCTCCAGTCCGATTACCTGCTTTGCCATCTCCATATTCAGCGCTCCGAGATAAAGGCTTATCATATCGGGAAGTTCCGGCAGCCGTTTGCGGAGCGGCAAAAGCGTGACGCTTAAACAGGACAATGTTTTAATATATTCCATAGCCACAGCCGGAACCTCCCCGCCGGGCCCGCAGATGCAGGTGAGGAACAAACGATTTCTGCGGTATAGAGAAGTGTCCCTGACAGCGGATAAAAGCTGCTGTTGTTTGGATTCCTGAAGTACCTGGATATTTTTCAGGACGATGGTATTGTTGTTGTCGGTAAATGGCGAATTATAGCGGTGCATCAGGAAATCCCAGCCCTTATCATCGCAGAGGGCAAAGTCGATGGAGATGATCGGATTATTGCTCAGCGGACTTTGACAGTACAGGCTGCGGATTACATAGGAATGCTCCGTCCCTTCTTCCCCGATTACCACAACAGGCTGGCTGCTCAGGCTCATCTGCTGAATCCTGGACGCCAGTTCGCCGCCGATCCCTGTGATGCCGCAGAAGCTGCCGGCCAGCTTTTCTTCCTCCTCTATTTTGCCGGAAATCGTGATGCCGCGCCGTTTAGAGGCCGGAGAAACGGTGCTTTCACGGACATAAAAAGCGGTGTATTCAGCGGACATGGTATGGATATTCCGGCTGACTATCGAATAGGAGATTCCATTTATTGTTTTGACAATTTTCCGTTCATCCACAGTTTTAGACAGGGATAATTCCTTTTTCAGAAAACGAAGTAGTTTTCCGCTGTCCGCCATATTCAGGCCGCTTTTTTCAAATGTAGAGAAACGAAGCGCATCAGTGGAATCGAAAACGGCAGTAACCGTATCGTTGCCTTGTATAACTGCATTGAGGAAAATATTTTCTTCCCGCATGCCCGCATAACTTTGACTCAATTTCACCGCCATATCAAAAGAAGCTTGTATGCTTTCCTCCCCGGATGTGATCAGGATTGCGTTGAGTCCCAGCTTCTTGGCTGTAGTATTGGTAATCATATCGCAGACAACCATACGGCATCCTTTTTTCTTCAATGATTTCAGTACGGCTTGTACATCATCGCCGCTGTGAAGCGTGATGATATCCATATCATACTGCAGAAGGTCACAGAGCAGATGGGCGCTGTCGGTGATAGAAGAAAATCCAACAATGGCATACTGGTCGGAATAATTTTCCGCCAATTTCAGCGCCCTTAACATGTCGTAAACGGAAAGGGAGATTTCCACAACCGGTATGGAGGTGGTGGTTTCGATCAGTTCCGCGGTTCCTCCCCTGGATATGATCACATCATAATTGGTGTTAAAATACTGCTTTGCAATTTCAACCCCTTCATTCAGGTTTCCTGTATAGACATCCAGTTCCAGATCCTCACGTCCGGCCGCCAGTTTCTGCATGGTGGTTTTCATTCCCTCATAAGGAGCAATTCCTAAGATCCTGATTTTTCTATTGTTCATAGCTGATCCCCTTTTTTAAACGAATGTTTCAATATAAAACTATTTTACTATACCGAATATAAAAAATAAAGTTTAATAAAAAATATGTTGCAAAATAAAACGAATATGCGTGTTTGGTTTATTGAGGAAAACACGGCAATTTAGTAAAATGAGATCATATAAAGGGGGTACTATATGATTAAATTGCTGATCATAGCTGATGATTTTACCGGCGCGCTGGATACCGGAGTGAAACTGGCAGAAAAAGGGGCTGTTACGAATGTTGTAACTGGAGATAAACAGGATTTTGACTATATGGGGAAATGCAAAGAAGAGGTTTTGGTTGTCAATGCAGAAAGCAGGCATATGACTGCAGCAGAGGCATACAAGGCCGTTTATGAGATCGTTCGGAAAGCAAAAGCGGCGGGGGTGGAATGTATCATCAAAAAAACGGATTCCGGCCTGAGGGGAAATATCGGAAGCGAGCTGGCGGCTGCGTTGGACGCATCGGGCGAACAGGCGCTTCATTTTATCCCGGCTTTCCCTAAGATGCATCGGATCACAAAAAAAGGAATTCATTACATAGATGGCGTTCCGGTTCATGAAAGCGTATTTGGGAAGGACCCATTTGAGCCTGTAATCACTTCGGATGTGACTGGGATTATCGGGATGCAGAGCGGTGTTCCGGTGCTTTTGTCCGATGCACATCATGAACTTTTGTCACCTGCGGTTCCATCCATCATACTGTATGATGCGGAGCAGGACGAGGAACTGGAAGCGATTGGCAGAAAATTGACGGAAAATGGAAAACTGCATGTGGCGGCAGGCTGCGCGGGGCTGGCCTCGGCTCTTCCGTCCCTTCTAAAACTCGGAGGCAAGGAGCCGGTGATGCCATGTCTGAATGAAAACTTTCTGGTAATGTGCGGGAGCGTGAACCCGGTGACACAAAAACAGCTGGATTATGCACAAACATGCGGATTTACCAGAATCCGCATGACGCCGGAACAAAAGTTGAAGGAAGGATATCTGAAGACGCCGGAAGGAGAAGCGGCAATCGAAAATTGGATGAAGATATTGAAAGATACCGGACGCTGCATCATCGATACCAATGATTTGGCCGACGGCGGAGAAACTTCATCATATGCCCAAATGAAGAATATGAGCAGTGAGATGATGAGAAAAGAGATCGCCTCCAATCTGGGCTATGTTCTGAAACGCTTTATGGAGAAGGGCGTGGAATGCACGGTGATGATTACCGGAGGCGATTCGCTGATGGGATTCATGAAACAGATTGAGGTTAACGAAATCACTCCGGTCTGCGAACTGGCTCCCGGAATCGTCCTGTCCTCCTATAAAATGGATGGAGAATTTCACAACATCATCACAAAATCCGGTGGTTTTGGCAATGAGACATTACTGGCTGACCTGGCGGATCAGATTGCTCGGAAGAAAGCTAAAAACTGAAAGAAAAGAATAAAAAGCGAGGTATAAGAATGATGGAATTTACGGATGAAAGACCAGTAATTGGAATCACCATGGGAGATCCGGCCGGGATTGGGCCGGAGATTACGGTAAAAGCCCTGGCCGATCCCGGGATATATAAAATGTGCAGGCCGCTGGTGATCGGGGATGCGGCGGTGATGGAGCAGGCGGCGGCCATTGTACAAAAAAAGGAGATCAGAATCCATCCGGTCCAGGAGCTGTCGGAAGCGTGTTATGAGTACGGCGCAATCGATGTATACGACAAAAACCTGGCCGATTTAAAGGGACTGGAACTTGGTAAGGTTTCGGCAGCGGCCGGTGAGGCCGCGTTTCAATATGTGAAAGAAGTGATCCGCCTGGCGATGGAAGGCAAAGTGGATGCCACGGTGACCAATGCCCTGAACAAAGAGGCCATCAACTTGGCAGGCCATCACTTCTCAGGCCATACGGAAATCTATGCGGATTTTACGGGAACGAAAAAATACACCATGATGCTGGCTCATGAAAATCTCCGCGTGGTTCACGTATCCACCCATGTTTCCCTCAGAGAAGCCTGTGACCGCGTGAAAAAAGACCGGGTGCTGGAGGTTATCAGAATTGCGGATCAGGCGGTGAGAAATCTTGGAATTGAAAATCCCAGAATAGGGGTGGCCGGGCTGAATCCCCACAGCGGAGAAAACGGAATGTTTGGAAGGGAAGAGATTGAAGAGATCATTCCCGCAATCGAAGCGGCAAAGGAAGAGGGCATCTGCGCAGAAGGGCCGGTTCCGCCGGATACCGTATTTTCAAAGGCCAGAGGCGGCTGGTATGATATTGTAGTTGCAATGTACCACGATCAGGGCCACATTCCGCTGAAACTGGTAGGATTTGTATATGACCAGCAGCAGGGAAAATGGGAAGCTGTTGCAGGGGTCAACATCACACTGGGACTGCCGATCATACGGACTTCCGTGGACCATGGAACCGCATTTGACCAGGCGGGGCTCGGAACGGCCAATGAGCTGAGCCTGGTAAATGCCATTGATTACGCGGTAAAACTGGCCGCGTCAAAAAAGGCGGACCGGATTCCGGACTAACCAGGATGAATAAAAAAGGAAATTTAACGGAAAATAATCCCGTCAGGTTTCCTTTTTTTATTCCATAATTTCCATACAACGGTAAGTTCGTTATAAATTTATCATAAAAATAATATACAAAGAAATCGTAATTGTACACCTTTCCTAAAAGAATATGGAAATTATCATGAATAATGGACAAAATGAAAAACATTGGTTATAATAAGACGTATATGCGCGGAAGTATAGAAAGAGGAGGAGTCCGGATGTATAAAAAAAGTGTGTTCCGAAGCCTGGCTATGGTAACCCAGTTGGGGCTCAGCGTGCTTACTCCTATCTTTTTGTGTACTTTGGCGGGTTACTATATTGATTCCTGGTTTGGCACCAAGTCCATGGTTTTTTTGATTATCATTGGAGCCATGGCAGGCGGCAGATGCGCTTATGTACTTGCGGTTAAAACTCTGGAGGCGGAGAAGCGGGATGACGAAAGGGAACGTCAGAACCGGCCTGAAAGAACAAACCGTGTGGAAGTAAGTAAGCCTAAGCAGCCAAGCCGTGTCAGAAAGGAAGCACAGATGGCGGAAAAGACGGACAGGGAGGAAGAAGATGAGCAGGGAAACTAAAAATCTGATTCTGGAGATGTCGGTTGGAGTTGTGATTTATGAGGTGATATTGGGAATTGGGGCGGCAGTGATTGGTCCTGGATTGGGCGCACCGTTATTTACGGTGATTCTGGGATTGTTCTGCGGCTTAATTATTGATATCGCCATGCTGATTCACATGGCCGTCATCACAGAACGTGTTTTGGATACGGGAGACGAAAGTTATGCAAACAAGACTACGGTTGTGCACTCCATGCTGAGAAAGCTGGTAATTGTAGTCTTAATCTTTGTTTTTTGGCGGATTCCCCAGATCAATATAGTGGCATTCATCATCGGGGCTTTGGGCCTCAAAGCTGGAGCCTATCTTCAGCCGTTCATTCATAAAGCCTTTGATAAGCATTGAGGGCACAACTAAAAGAAAGGAGGACGGTGTATGGGAATGATGATCTCCAATGAAGCAGATTTCATGATTCATGGAGTAGTCCAGTATGAATTATTTGGACAGGAATTGTGGCTGTCTACGACAACCGTTGGGTTGACAATAATTACTATCACATTGCTGGTATTTGCATTATTTGCAAGACGGACGATGAAAAACGCCACCGACGTCCCGGGCACATTCCAAAATATGTTGGAATATGCATTAGAGATGCTGGAAGGCATGACAAAAGGAATTCTGGGAACAAACGCAAAACGGTTTATGAATTATATAGGTACCATTTTCTTGTTCATACTGTTTTGCAACCTGAGCGGATTGTTTGGGCTGCGGGCGCCGACGGGAGATTTTGCCGTAACATTTCTGTTAGGTATGTTTACATTCTTCATTGTAAACTACCAGGGTATTAAGAACAGAAAATTCAGGCATTTCACCAGCTTATTTGAGCCGATACCGATTTTATTCCCGATCAACCTGATCGGTGAATTTGCAAACCCGATATCTATATCACTTCGTTTGTTTGCAAACCTGTTGTCAGGTATTATCATTATGGGATTATGGTACGGCATGATGCCGATTTTTGTTAAGATCGGTATTCCGGCAGCACTTCATGTATACTGTGATTTATTCTCAGGATGTATTCAGACATACGTATTCTGTATGCTGACTATGGTTTATGTCAATGATAAGATGGAATAAAGAACATCTTACAAGGAAAACAACTTATTTAAAAAATTATTATTCAGGAGGAAATTAATATGAATGGTATTTCAGGACAGGATTTTATCTTTGGATGTTCAGCAATTGGTGCAGGCTTAGCAATGATCGCCGGTATCGGACCTGGTGTAGGTCAGGGTATCGCAGCCGGACAGGGTGCAGCAGCAGTAGGACGTAACCCGGGAGCAAAATCCGATATCACATCTACCATGTTACTTGGTCAGGCCGTTGCCGAGACTACAGGTCTGTATGGTCTTGTCGTTGCTATTATTTTAATGTTTGTTAAGCCTTTCGGCGCTTAATCAGACAATAATATAACCAGCAAAAGGAGGCGAGACCTTGGATAGATTAATAGGATTTGATCCGCAGTTGTTGGCCGATGCGGTCATCACAGGAATAAATATCTTTATCCTGTTTTTTGCGTTGTCCTATTTACTGTTTAATCCGGTACGTGATGTGCTGGAAAAACGTAGACAGAAGATTGCCGGCGAGCTGGCAGACGCTGCTACGGATAAGAAAACAGCAGCTGAGATGAAGGCTGAGTATGAGGCGAAGTTAAAAGACATCAATAAAGAAGCAGAGGCAATCCTGGAAGAAGCGCGGAAGAAAGCGAAGAAACGGGAAGCTGAGATCATTGATGAAGCCAAGGGTGAAGCTGTCAGAATCATTGAACGGGCAAACCGCGAGATCGAGATGGAGAAGAAGAAAGCAGTAGACGATATGAAACAGGAAGTAATTGACCTTGCTTCCCTGATTGCAGGCAAAGTGGTTGCCGCATCCATTGACACTACTGTTCAGGATGCTTTAGTGGAAGAGACATTAAGGGAGATGGGTGAGACTACATGGCAAAGCTAGTATCAAAAGTATACGGCGATGCATTGTTTGAAGCAGCCATGGAAAAGCAGATGATAGATACTGTTTATGAAGAAGTGTCTGCTCTGCAGGTCATTTTTCAGGAAAATCCGGATCTTGTACGGACTTTGAATCATCCTAAGATTGTCAAGGAAGAGAAGATATCCATCCTGGAGAATATATTTTCCGGTAAAGTATCAAATGAACTCATGGGCTTCTTAACAATCATTGTTGAAAAAGGAAGACAGAATGACATTCCTGCTATTTTCCAGTATTTTATTGGCAGAGTGAAGGAATATAAAAAGATCGGCACCGCTTACATTACCAGTGCCGTGGAGCTGAAGGAAAGCCAGAAAGCTCAGATTAAAGAAAAACTGCTGGCCACAACCGTTTATACGGAGTTTGAGATGATCTATTCCGTAGACCCGTCCCTGCTTGGCGGACTTGTTATCCGCATCGGCGACAGAGTGGTTGACAGCAGTATTAAAACCCAGCTTTACGAGCTGAAGAGAGATTTGTCAAAACTTCAGCTTGCCTAATTAAAACAGAAAGAAGGTGCGAACCTTAATATGAATTTGAGACCAGAAGAAATCAGTTCTGTTATTAAAGAACAAATTGGTAAGTATTCTACGAAGCTCGAAGTGTCGGACGTAGGCACTGTAATCCAGGTTTCTGATGGTATCGCCCGTATTCATGGTCTGGAGAAAGCTATGCAGGGTGAACTTCTGGAGTTTCCGGGAGAAGTTTACGGCATGGTGCTCAACCTGGAGGAAGACAACGTTGGTGTCGTTCTCTTAGGTGATACATCCAGCATCAGTGAAGGTGATATCGTTAAAACTACCGGCCGAGTAGTTGAGGTTCCTGTAGGCGATGCCCTGACAGGACGAGTTGTAAACGCACTGGGACAGCCGATTGACGGCAAGGGACCGATCCAGACAGATAAGTTCCGCCGTATCGAACGTGTTGCCCATGGTGTTATTGACAGAAAATCCGTTGATACTCCGTTACAGACCGGTATCAAGGCTATCGACGCCATGATCCCCATCGGAAGAGGACAGCGTGAACTTATTATCGGTGACCGCCAGACAGGTAAGACTGCTATTGCGATTGATACAATCATCAATCAAAAAGGCCAGGGCGTTCACTGTATTTATGTTGCAATCGGCCAGAAGGCATCTACGGTTGCTCAGATTGTTAAAACATTGGAAGAATTCGGCGCTATGGATTATACAACCGTAGTTGTGTCCACGGCATCCGATTTGGCTCCGCTTCAGTATATTGCACCTTACTCAGGATGTGCAATCGGTGAAGAGTGGATGGAGAACGGCGGAGACGTTTTAGTTGTTTACGATGATTTAAGTAAACATGCGGCTGCTTACCGTACCCTGTCCCTGCTTCTCAAGAGACCGCCGGGCCGTGAAGCTTATCCTGGTGACGTTTTCTACTTACATTCCAGACTTCTGGAACGTGCTTCTAAATTATCCGATGAACTTGGCGGCGGTTCCTTAACTGCTCTGCCAATCATTGAGACACAGGCGGGCGACGTTTCCGCTTATATTCCTACCAACGTAATTTCGATTACGGACGGCCAGATTTACCTGGAAACAGAGATGTTTAACTCCGGTTTCCGCCCTGCTATCAACGCAGGTCTTTCCGTATCCCGAGTTGGTGGTGCGGCTCAGATCAAGGCGATTAAGAAGATCGCTGCTCCTATCCGTGTGGAACTTGCGCAGTACCGCGAGCTGGCATCCTTTGCCCAGTTCGGTTCTGAACTGGACGCCAGTACAACGGAACAGCTGGCACAGGGCGAGCGTATTAAGGAAGTTTTAAAACAGCCTCAGTACCAGCCAATGCCTGTAGAATACCAGGTAATCATCATCTATGCGGTAACCAAGAAGTTCCTGTTAGATGTGCCTACCACAGATATTCAGGCATTTGAAAAAGACTTATTCCGTTTCATCGACGCCAAATATCCGGAGATTCCGGAGAAGATCCGCGAGAGCAAACAGCTGGAAGCTGATGTGGAAGAGTTATTAGTTAAAGCGATCAATGAGTGTAAAGCACAGCGCTAGAACCTAGACAAGGCAGGTGACAATCATGGCATCCATGAGAGATATAAAACGTAGACGGGCAAGTATTCAGAGCACGGAACAGATTACGAAAGCGATGAAACTGGTATCTACGGTTAAACTGCAAAAGTCCAGGACAAAAGCTGAAGGTTCCAAACCATATTTTGATTTGATGTATCAGACCATCAGCACCATGTTGTCCAAATCAGGCAACATTGAGCACAAATATCTAAAGGCAGGAAATTCACCGAAAAAAGCGGTTATTGCCATCACCTCCAACAGAGGTCTGGCAGGAGGCTATAACAACAATATCGTTAAGCTGATAACCTCAAGCGAGGAGCTTCCTGCTGAAAATACTCTCGTTTACGCCATCGGGCGTAAGGGAAGAGACGGTCTGTCACGCAAAGGATATGGAATAAAAGCCGACTATTCAGATGTAATCAATGAACCGATCTACCGCGACGCGGCGGATATCACATTGGAACTTCTGGATGCGTTCGGACAGAACCAGATCGGCGAGATCTATCTGGCATATACTTCATTTAAGAATACGGTAACTCACATTCCGAAACTGGTGAAGCTTCTTCCGATTGAGATGGAAGAAGGGGATGCCCAGAGCGGACCTCAGGCGCTCATGAATTATGAGCCGGACGAGGATGAGGTATTGGATTCCATTATTCCAAAGTATATGAGCAGTTTAATCTATGGTGCTCTGCTCGAAGCAGTTGCCAGTGAGAACGGCGCCCGTATGACGGCTATGGACTCGGCAACTAATAATGCAGAAGAGATGATAGAAGATTTAGGATTGCAGTACAACCGCGCCCGTCAGGGTTCCATTACTCAGGAACTGACGGAGATCATTGCCGGCGCCAATGCAATCTCATAATGGTAAAGTAAAAATTTAAGACAAGGAGAAACAAGATGGCAGAACAAAACATTGGTAAAATCACGCAGATCATCGGTGCGGTTCTTGATATCAAGTTCTCCCAGGGAAAGATTCCGGAAATCAACGAAGCGATTAAAGTTCCGACTGATGATGGAACCACTCTGGTAGTAGAAGTTGCACAGGATCTGGGTGACGATACGGTAAGATGTATCGCCATGGGATCGACCGATGGTTTAAGACGTGATATGGATGCGATTGCAACCGGCGCGCCAATTACTGTACCTGTCGGCGAGAACACTCTTGGACGTATCTTTAACGTTCTCGGTGAGCCGATCGACAACAAACCGGCTCCAACGGTACAGGAATATCTTCCGATTCATAGAAAAGCTCCGACTTTCGAAGAACAGTCGACTGAAGCAGAGATCCTGGAGACAGGTATCAAAGTCGTTGACCTTCTCTGCCCATATCAGAAGGGTGGTAAGATCGGTCTGTTCGGCGGTGCCGGTGTTGGTAAAACAGTACTCATTCAGGAGCTGATCCGTAACATCGCTACAGAGCATGGCGGATACTCCGTATTTACAGGTGTAGGCGAGCGTACACGTGAAGGAAATGACCTTTACTACGAGATGACGGAATCAGGGGTTATCAATAAGACGACCATGGTATTCGGTCAGATGAACGAGCCGCCGGGCGCACGTATGAGAGTTGGTTTAACAGGACTTACCATGGCTGAGTATTTCCGTGATAAAGGCGGTAAGGACGTGCTGTTATTCATCGATAACATTTTCCGTTTCACTCAGGCCGGTTCTGAGGTTTCCGCGCTGCTTGGACGTATGCCTTCAGCCGTTGGTTACCAGCCGACCCTGCAGACCGAGATGGGTGCTCTCCAGGAGCGTATCACCTCAACAAAAGACGGTTCCATCACATCCGTACAGGCTGTATATGTGCCGGCCGATGACTTAACTGACCCGGCTCCCGCTAATACATTCGCCCATCTGGATGCGACTACGGTTCTTAGCCGTTCAATCGTTGAGTTGGGTATCTATCCTGCAGTTGATCCGCTGGAGTCTACCTCCCGTATTCTGGACCCGCGTATCGTAGGTGAAGAACACTATAAAGTAGCCCGCGGCGTACAGGAAGTACTGCAGAAATACAAAGAGTTACAGGATATTATCGCCATGTTAGGTATGGACGAACTTTCTGAAGAAGATAAGCTGACCGTATCAC
The DNA here is from genome assembly GCF_002899675.1 of Clostridium sp. chh4-2. Classification (GTDB taxonomy): domain Bacteria; phylum Bacillota; class Clostridia; order Lachnospirales; family Lachnospiraceae; genus CHH4-2. The sequence continues at coordinate 52,751 of NZ_PKUU01000019.1, forward strand.
GTGCAAGAAAGATCCAGAGATTCTTATCTCAGCCTTTCTTCGTTGCAGGACAGTTTACAGGTTTGGAAGGACGTTACGTTCCTCTTAGCGAAACAGTACAGGGCTTCAAAGAGATTCTGGAAGGTAAACACGATGATGTTCCGGAAAGCTATTTCTTGAATGCCGGTAATATTGATGACGTTCTTGCCCGTGTGAAATAGGGGGTAAGTATATGGCTGATATGTTTAAATTGCAGGTTATCACACCTGATAAGAAATTTTATGAAGGCGAAGTCAGTATGGTGGAACTGACCACTACTGAGGGACAGATTGGTGTGTACAAGAATCACATTCCGATGACCGCCATCGTGGCTCCCGGAGTTTTGACCATTCACGAAGAAAATGACGTGAAACGGGCTGCTCTGCATGCCGGATTCATTCAGATCCTTCCGGAGTTGATAACCGTTATGGCTGAGACTGTGGAATGGCCGGATGAAATTGATATTAACCGTGCGGAAGAAGCACGCGTGAGGGCAGAACGCCGCATTAAGGAAACCAATGGTGAGGTTGACGTTATGCGTGCGGAACTGGCTTATAAACGTGCGCTCGTTCGTTTGACGGTAGCCAAATGAAGAGAAAAGTAAGTTAAACAAATATCCATGGATTTTGCCCGTTTGCCGGAGCTTCCGGTAAGATGGGCGGAGTTTGTGGGTATTTTTGTTTCATTATAAGGAAAAATGCGGTACAATATACAGAGAAATATGCGCGCGCAAGCCGTGTTTAAAACGCATAGGAATGGAGGAAGAAGATGAAAAAAGAAGTAATCGATTATATTGACCAGCATAAGCAGGAGGCATATGACCTTTTGTTAACCATGGCAAGAATCCCGTCCCCATCAAACCACGAGGAGAAACGGGCCGAATTCTGTAAAAAATGGCTGGAAGACCATGGAGCGGATCACGTATACATAGATGAGGCTCTGAATGTGATCTACCCGGTGGGCTGCGAAGAGGGCAAGCCGATTGTGGTGTTTATGGCCCATACCGATGTAGTGTTCCCGGATATGGAGGAACTTCCTCTGAAAGTGGAGGACGGAAAGATATTGGCTCCTGGAATCGGCGACGATACCGCCAATCTGGCCGCGCTGATGATGACCGCCGAATATGTGGCAAAGAATCATCTGGTTCCTAAGGATGCCGGAATCTTATTCGTTGCCAATTCCGGAGAAGAAGGGCTTGGAAACTTAAAGGGTTCCAGAAAGATCTGTGAGACTTTTGGAAGCAGAATTAAGGAGCTCTATTCATTTGACGGGACTACGGACAATGTTACCAACCGGGCTGTGGGTTCAAAGCGTTACAGAGTGGAGGTTTTAACAGAGGGCGGACATTCTTACGGGGCATTCGGCAACCGCAATGCTATCGCTTACCTGGCTTCCATGATCGATGATTTATACTGCATGAAGGTGCCGGACAAGGGACGGACCACTTATAACGTGGGACAGATTTCCGGCGGTACTTCCATCAATACAATCGCCCAGCAGGCGGAGATGCTCTATGAATTCCGGTCCGACGAGGCGGAGGATCTGGCATTTATGGAACGCCATTTTAATGCCGTTGTGGAAGCATACCGGGCTAAAGGAGTTGCAGTAAATGTGGAACTTCTGGGTGAGCGCCCATGTATGGGAGACGTGGACCCTGAGAAGCATGAAAATCTTCTTCAAAAGGCCAGAAAAGTGGTTTTGGAGCACAGCGGCATCGATCCTGAATTCAAATCCGGCTCCACAGACTGCAACATTCCATTGTCTTTGGGGATTCCAAGCGTATGCCTGGGAACTTATGAGGGGGGAAAGGCCCATACGAGAGAAGAATGGGTTTCTGCCGACAGTCTGTATGCAGGATATAAGATCGCTTTTGATCTGATTCTGAGTTATTTTAATGATTAATGGCAGATGTTGAAAAACGGCGTGTATAGTTTTATTAATTAAATCGAACTGTTCAGAATAGTTACAATTAAATAATGTTGTATGTCAAACGCACACAGAGGTATAAGTCTTCTTCTGTGTGCGTTCTTGCGTATTAAATTTAAAGGAAAAAAGATGTTAGAAAGCAAGGAATAAGGAGTTTCACTTTATGGTATAAATGGGAGATTTGCAATATGCGTTAAAACATTAACGTTTTTTAGCTGCTAAAATACGCTCTAAATCAGGTGTTTTTGAATTTAGGGGAGTTCTGCGTTTATGGGATCTTTAAAACGCATAAAGAGAATACAAATACCAGAAAATACCATTGTCGTATAAATACGTAATATGGCTTTTGAAATGTATTTATAATGATGTGTATGGTAAAATGAAATGGAATTGCTGGCGTGCCGCAGGGAGTCCGGCACGCATCATGCAAATAAATATTTCGGTAAAAATGCCGGAATTATAGGTGGAGAAATGGGTATGGAAACAATTATAGTAGATTGTGACAGGCAGGCTGCAAAACAGCTGGAAGAGGAATGCCGGCAAATGGATGGAATTCATCTGGCCGGAAGCTTTACGGAACCTGCTGAGGCGCTGGAATATGCGCTTCATTATACGGTGGATTTTGCATTATTAGAAGTGGATTTAGGTTCTATGAATGGAATTGAGCTGGCTCAGAAGTTGAGGGCAGTTAATCCGGAGATGATCATAATTTTTGTCACCGGCAGCAGTGAATGGACATTGGAAGCGCTGCGGATCAAGGCGGATTATTTTGTGATTAAACCATATAAAGAAGAGGATATTGTAGACGCGTTGAACCGGGCAAAGCTTTTATCTAAAAGGCAGCACAAGCGGATATTTATCCGCACGTTTGGGCGGTTTGACGTTTTTATCGATGGAAAATTGGTGATTTTCCCCAATGCTAAGAGCAAAGAACTGCTGGCTCTCTGTGTGGAACATATGGGAGGCGAAGTCGGAATGGACGAAGCCGTGGATAAACTGTGGCCGGACCGGGATTATGACAACCGGGTCAAAGCTCTTTATCGAAAAGCGGTGATCGGAATCCGAAGCGTGCTGGAAAAATACGGAATGCAGGATGTATTTTATAACCGGAGAGGCGTGTGTTGTGTGATGCCGGATCGGGTGCTTTGTGACTGTTATGAGTATTTGCGTGACCGTTCCAATAAGGAGTTCGTATATGCCAATGAATATATGTTTGAGTACAGTTGGGCGGAGGAGACGAATGCCTGGCTGCAGAAGTTGAATAAATTAGATAATTTGGAAATAACAGAATAACGTAAAAATATGATGAAATAGCGTATAAATACGATGAAAATGAGCGGAATAGTTGCGGATCGGTTGCACATAAGAAGTTAAACTTAGAATATGATAATTACATATTTGGCAAAGCTGATGAAAGTCAGTGACGCAAAGCTAAAGGGTCTAAATCAGAAATTGATATGACAGCCAGTTGCTCGTATGTGGGTGCTCCAATGGAGGACTTATATTCGGTTCGTAGATAAAACGCATGGTAGCAGTGCGTTTATTTGCAGACGCTGCAGGCAGTTCTGATTAGGTCGGAACTGTCTTTTTTTGCGTGCCAAAGAAAGGAGAATGAAGGTATGAAGGAAAAGGGTGCCTTGCTGCAGAAGATTATCACTGCTGTCAGCATACTGCTGTGCGTGATATTTATTCCGCTGCTTCTGGTCAATGTGACTTTGATTGCCAAGTCTTACATCCATCCGGATCAGGTGCCGGACTTTATGGGATACAAACCATTTATCGTGCTGTCCGGTTCCATGGAGCCTGGAATCATGACCGGTGACATGGTATTTGTGAAGAATACGGATGCCGGTAACCTGCAGAAAGGTGATGTGATCGCTTACAAAAGCGGAGATGCAGTCATCACCCACCGCATCATAGACGTGACATCGGAAAATGGGGAAGTGCGCTATATCACCCAGGGTGATGCCAACGACAGCCCGGATCAGACTTCGGTAAAGCCTTCCGATGTGGAAGGAATTTACCAGACGAGAATTGCCGGGGCAGGCAAAGCGGCAATGTTCATGCAGACCACTTCGGGTATGATTATCTTTGTGGTATGTCCGCTGATCTTGTTTATCCTTTGGGATATCGTTCGAAGGAAAATGATAGATCGAAAAGAATTGTCCAGGACAAAAGAACTGGAACAGGAATTGGAACGGCTTAGAGCTGAGAAAAGTTGAGAAAGTTTTAGGTAAGTATTAAAAATAAAAAAAAGAAAGAAGGATATGAATTATGAAGAAGAGTATTTTTGGGAAAATCGGAGCGGCAGCAGTGGTGTTGACATTGGTTACTGGTAGTTTGGTTGGTGGGACGTTTGCGAAGTATACCAGTACTGCAATTGGTACGGGAACGGCTCAGGTTGCTGCATGGAAAATTGCTATGAAGGAAGGAACTAATCCTATTGCGGGAGACGCTTTTTCTTTTAACTTGATAAATATGAATGATAAAGCGGCTACAACTGACGGTAAAATAGCGCCAGGTTCATTCGGAGAAATTAAATTGAGTATTGATGGTACGGGTTCAGATGTTGGCTATAGCTATAAGATTGAGGCTGATACTTCAGCGTTAACTGGTGTGCCAATTAAGTTTTATTCAGATGCCGAGAAGAAGACAGAACTTACACCTGTGAGTGGCAAAATAACAGTGAGTTCGGCTGATGTAGCCTTGGATGCTGTAGGTACACCGGTAGCAGCTGATATATATTGGGAGTGGAATAAAGATTCCATAGATACAGCTGATACAACATTAGGCGTGAACGGAAGTTCAGGTACAATTACTGTTACTATGACAGCAGATCAGTTAATAAAGACAGAAGGAACACCTGCATCATAAAGAATCATATAGTTTATTTTCGAGGGAGCCCTGAACCGCCTACCCGGCGGTTCAGCCCCCAGCAGAGCACAGCACCCACCACGGCTGTTCCCTGCCGGAGGCTGAACAACCTAAACTGCATCAACCACCACAAAGCCAAACAAACAGAGGGGGCAGATTCACATGTCGGAGGACAATAAAAGACCATACGATGCCAATTCCAGTTATGGCCGCCGTAATAGAAAGTTGTGGATATTTCTGCCGATACTTCTGGTATTTGTGTCCATCACATCATTTATAGCAGGAACCCGGATCGGCCAGGACAGCGGCCACAGGCGGGGGCAGATGCTGGATACCATAATCTTGTCGCCCAATGGGGAAACGGTAGATGAAACCCATATTCAATTCAGCGGCCGGATTCTGAATGCAGATGGCACTCCATGTGCGAATCAGCTGCTGGAACTGCATAGTGACCCCATGCGAACCACAACAGATTCGGATGGGATTTTTCATTTTCAAGGAGTGGATATTGGAAATCACCAGCTGATCATGCTGGATGAGTCGGAACAGGTTCTCAGCCAGATTGCGGTCAGCATTAACCGGGATAATGCCGTTTCTTTTGGACAGTTGGAAAATGTTCCTGGTTCCGTCCATCTGGCTGTGTCAGAAAACACCGTAGAACTGCATATTCAGATTCAGCTGAGCGATGACAAAGAGATGAAAGTAGAGCCGGTAGTATATACCAGAAAGCCGGGAGAATCATTTCGGGACAGTTCAGGAGAAGAAAAGGAAGTCCTCGTTTCCCAGGAACCTAAGAATGAGCCGGCAGTGCCGGAATCAGGAGAAGGTCTGGTTAACCAGGAAAATGTATCCGTTCAGACTCAGCCGGAGATAAAGCAGCCGGAACAAAGCCGGGCGGAAGAATCTCATCCAATGGAACTGCAGACAGATCCCAACAACAGGAAACCTTCTGAAACCCAGGCCACAGAGCCGGAAACCGCCCCGACTCAGGAAAGCCAACAGCCGGAAACTGCTGAAAGCCGGAAAAATACGGAAAGCGGCCGGGAAGATAATTCAGGAGGCTCTTCCAACACACGTCCATCCCAATCAGAAACCACAAAAGCGGAGGAACCGACAGAACCGGAGCCGACAGAAACGGAACCGACGAAACCAGAGATAACACCTCCCGAAACAACGGAGCCCGAGACTACACCTCCGGAACCGACAGAGACCCAGCCTACAAAACCGGAAGCCCCTTTAGATGTCAGCGTTCAGGAGAAGGGCGGACCGGTTTGGGCTCAGAATACAACTATCAGCTTATTCGCAGACAGGACGGGAGTCGGCGAAGACCGGAAGCTGGCGCCGGGATCGAAAGGGACCTATGAATTTCTGGTAAGCAATAAAAATACTTACGGAATCATTTATCAGATGAAAATCATGGCGGATAAGGAACAGCTTTTGCTTCCTTTGCATTACCGGCTGAAATCCGGAGGGAAGTATTTGTGCGGAGACAGTAAAACATGGCTGACGGCGGAGCAGCTGGCCTCAGCGTCCGTGAAATTAGATCCGGGAATGGAAAAGGAATATCTTTTAGAGTGGTATTGGCCCTATGAGGGTGGCGATGACGCTTATGATACTTTAATTGGTACTGCCGATAATTTGGAATACCGGCTGATTGTAAATATCGTGATTGAACAGGTTGTATCGTAAGGAGACAGAATATAATGAAACGAGTTGGAGCGATTCTGCGGGGAACCGTGCTTATTTTCCTCGTGGCTGTGATAGCGATGAACGGAATATTATTGATAAAGCGTCTGGTCTATAAAGAAGACCTTCCATCGCTGTTTGGTTATTCCATCGTCACGGTTTTGTCCGGCAGTATGGAACCGGAATTTTCACCTGGAGATATGCTTTTAATAAAGACGCAGAAAAATTATGAGGTGAGCGATATTGTAACCTATGAGGATCAATCCTCCTACGTTACACACCGAATCATTGAAGAGGATCAGGATTCTTACCTGACCAAAGGCGATGCCAATAATGCGCCGGACGGCAAGCGGATTCCCAAGGAAAATATATATGGAGCGGTTCATTTGGTAATACCGGGTGTGGGAAATCTTGTTTTGTTTTTAAAATCGCCATTTGGCATTTTGGTTATGATTATAATATTTTTAGTTTTGACGGAATTGTCTTTCTGGTGGGAGAAAAGAAGGGCAAAGGAATAAAGACACGGGGAAAGAGGGAGCGGCATGTTGAATTCATTTAAGAAAAAACATGAAAAAACAAGCCATCAGACGCGAAAAATGCGTCTGCCTCTGCCTCTGTGGCTTTTTTATATTGGAATATTGAGCATGAGCCTGACCGGCGTGACATTTTCCAAATATTCCACCATCATACATGGAACAATCAGCGTACAGGTAGCCGATTCCTATAACGTGACATTTCTCGACGCGGACGGTGTTACGGAACTTGCTTCTGTCAGAGTATATGACGGCCAAAATATCGAAAATGCACCGGACATGGGCGGCGAAGCGGTTATGCTGTGCTCTGAAGATGAGCTGATCAACGACTTAGAACCGATATTCATCGGCTGGAGCCTGGATGGAGAGATAATCTTGGATTTAGCCGACCTGGTGGTTGACCGGGAGATGCAGCTGATTGCCGTATATGAAAATCCGTTGGATTTGATCGGTGAAGCGACACCGTCAAATGCATTGGAAGAGGTACTGGTAGAAGAACCTAAAGCAGGAGGCGTACAGTCAGGATCATCCGGCCAAAACGGCGGTGGGGCTCAAATACCGGCGGCAGATCAGAATACCGTATTAAATCAAAACGGGACTTCAAATTCAGGCGGAGATACGGCACCACCAGACGCGTTAGATAAACCAGGAGAGAATGTCCAGCCGGACGCTTCCATTCAGCCGGAAGAAAATGGCCAGCCAGGCGGTTCCGGCCAAACCGAGGGCACAGCTGAAGGCACAGACCAGGCCGGATCACAAGACCAGACAGGAACCGGAGATCAGACCGGTTCGTCAGACCAGTCCGAAGCGGCGGGTCAAACAAATCAGGGTGGACAGACAGATACATCCGGCTTAACTGAAGAAAGCGGTCAAACCGATTCTTCCGGTTTATCAGGAGAAAGCGATCAGACCGGTTCCTCCGGATCAGCAGCAGAAGCGGATCAGTCCAGTGGCTCCAATCAGGCAGGAGAGGAGCAGAATAATTCTTCGGATCAGGCGGGAGAAGCAAATCCGTCAGATTCCACGGACCAAACAGGAAGCGGCAGCCAGACTGGTGATGCGGACTTATCGGGAGAATCGGATCTGACAGGTGGATCGGATCTGGCAGATGGATCGGATCAGACGGAGGATTCCGCCTCAACGGATTCATCTTCCCAATCAGAAAGCGGACAGAATGAAAGTACCAATATGTCAGATGGTTCGGGCTTAACAGAATAATCAAATTGTATTAAAAATGCGGTCATTTACAGACCGCATTTTTTTATCCCCCCAACGTCACATCCTGTTTTGCATACCACTCAAGCGCATCCGTCAGATGCTTTGGAGTAAAATCCGGCCAATATTCATCCACCACATAAAAATCCGAATAAACGGACTGAATGGGCAGAAAACCGGACAGCCTTCTTCGTCCGCCCCACCGTATGACCAGATCAATTCTGGATACATCCCGGGAAGCCAGCTCAGCGCCCAGCTTTCCGTTGCGATAGCCAAGATCCCATTCCCAACTGTAATTGATCAAAAAATTGATTTTCATGCCGCCTTTGCCAAAGACATGCCTTGTGGTATAAGGAAGAAGGGCTTCCGGAAACATGGGGGAGTTCGTATTGCCCAGAACCAGCAGCTCCGCATGTTCCTTTGACAGAACCTTCACTGCGTCGATACATGCGTTTGAAAATGCAACCCTTTGCTTAGAAGGGCGTTTCGTGTTGTCCACTGTGAAGCCGTAAAATGTCATTTCTTCAATTCCCATTTCCCTGCACATCCGGTAAAGCGTCATGCCGGGGGCGATTCCATGGATGTAACCGTCCTCTTTCTCCATGTTTTGTCCTAAAGCCCACCGGCGGTTTCCGTCAGGGATAATTCCAATATGTTTTGGTAGTCGCATTTTGCCTCCAATTAGCCGGAATAACCGGCTGATAATGAAATGTATTAATCTTTACCAAGTATTGCCGCATTAAAGCATCTGTAAACCGGAAACATCGAAATTTCCTGATAAAGTCATTCATTTGTTCAGCTTGTTAGTTACAAAAAAATGACTGAAAATATAATAGATAAATAGATTGTAATCATAAAAATACGATAGTATAATGAAAGAAATAAATCGTTTATCAGGGGGATTTGAAGTGAAAAAGAGACTTTTTACAGTTGTGTTAGCCGGAATGGTTGCTGCTTCTTCCTTATATTTTCCGATGCCTCGGCCGTCATTTGCCCAGACAGGCGGAACAGGGGAACGGATCGGCACTGCATCCAATGCAGAATATCCGGAAGAAGATGGGGAAGAGGATAGTGAATTGGAAGATGACGTCAATTTAGCGACGGACAGCGATGCAGAAGAGGAAGAACTTGAAAATGATATCGCAGCTAATGAGGAACTGAAGGATGTACCGGAAAAAACTAAAGTTCAGGTGTATTCGGCCGATGATCTGACTGCCGATGATATGTTTTCTTTCAGTAGGGGAGAGATACAAGGATTTTCAAAAGCATACTTGGAGCAGTTGGAAGAGGATGAAGAAGGATTTTTGTCGGTCGATTTAGTGATTCCGGATGAGATTAACGGGGCAGCTGTAACGGAGATTGGATCACAGGCATTTGACGGCAGTCAATATAAGGACTATAAAAATCTTCGGATACGTTCTATCGATTTGAGCCAGGCATCTGAGCTGACACAGATAAAGAAGTTTGCTTTTGATGCATATAGCTCTTCCACTACTTTATATGCAGATATGGAAGAATGCGAACTGAATTTGCCGGACAGTCTTACTGAAATAGGTGAATGTGCATTCCGGCTTCAAAAAAATTTAAAAGGAGATTTGGATTTAACTACAATTACTAAAATAGGAAGCAGCGCTTTTGAGAAGTGCGGATTTGACGGCAATCTGATGTTGCCGGACAATGAAATATATACTGCGGTAGAGGGTCAGACATTTTATGGATGTTCATTTACTGGAACATTAGAAATTCCGGATCATATAACGGAGATAAAAGGAAATTATGCCTTTTCAGGAAATCATTTTGACAGGGTTATTTTGAATAATAATATAACGCTTATAGGAGGTTCCGCCTTTCAAGATTGTACCCTATTGGAGTCAATATCTGTAAAGGGGAAAAGTTCAATAGAACATGGCGTTACATTACCGGACAATCTAATCACATTGGAAAACCGTATTATTGAAAATTGCGCCCAATTAACTACCAGTTTTGTAATACCGGATGCGACTGTTAAAGTAGGAAGCACTTTATTTGCCGGATCTAATATTAAGACAGTATATGGCGGAAATAATGTCGATACTAAATATGGAGGCAATTTTTTATTTGATTGTAAAGTAACTGCCTTCATATTGCCGTCAAAGGAAGTCTATGATTTAGTTTCGCCCCAGATGACCAGCAGTAAAAAAAGTTTATGCGCTTATCCAATGACCGTAACGTTTACAGGTGAGGAAGGAAACTCTGTTTCAACAATAGAGGCGCTGTATAATCGTCCTATCAATTATAGAAAAAATGAAGAAACACTGGTTTGGGAAGCAGATAATACCTATGTACTGCCTGAGCGAGAGGACAAAAAGATAGGTTTTGATGTGGGCTGGGGCTTTTCCCCGGACGGAACTGCGATAAAAGAGAGCAGTCTTGTAAGCGGTTTAAACCTGTATCCTGTCATTTCACTATCTACACCAACAGTGGTGTTCCAAAAAGATATAGATAAAACATATGATGGAAAGACGTCCTATTTGGAGGTGGAGGCGTTCCAGCCCATTACGAAAGTCGACAGCAGCTATTACCTCTATTATTTCCTTGGATCAGAAGGGGGATTTACTAATATTGTCTATAAGGGAACTGCTCCAATTCATTATGGAATTACCGATGTGGCAGACTCAGGAGTTTATCCGGTACAAATACAATTTCTCCATAAGGAAAATGGCTCCTCTGTAAGAAAGTGGCTTTATAGCGGTGTAGCCTTCATGCCCAGGATAAAAAAAGCAGATGCTACATTGCTGATTCCCGTAACTGTGGATACAGCCGAGTGTCCAACATCTCTTTCCGACATCTCCATCGCCCTCCCGGAAGAATTTCCTTCCGGCAAAATCGAATGGGAAGAGCCCGATCAGCAGCTCACGATCGGAAGCAATCAGTGCGGCTGGATCTATACTCCTGACAACGCCGAGAATTTCACTCAGAGCAGTTACCGCGGAACCACGGAAATTATAGGCGTAAAACGCCCTGAAGTGACAAATGTGACGGTTACTCCCGGACATACGGAAGCAGAACCGGGCCAGTCTATCCGGTTCACAGCCCGGGTGGAAGGCGTGGAAGTCAGCTTACAAGGCGTAAACTGGTCGGTTCAGGGATCATCTTCTGTCGGTACGGTAATCGACTCCGATGGAGTGCTGAAGATCGCTGACAATGAGACTGCCGGACGTTTAACGGTTACCGCTGCTTCAACATATGATTCTACCAAAATAGGAACAGCGGATGTGACTGTCAACCCCAAGGTGATTTTGTACACCCTTACGTTTGACAGCCGCGGCGGCAGCGCCATTGCACCCATATCCGATTTAATACAGGGAACCGTTATAGAACTGCCGGCTCCGTTAAGAGAAGGTTATCAGTTTGACGGTTGGTACTCGGAACCGGATGGAGGAACCAAGTTTGATAAATCTATTACTGTAAGCAGCGATATCACCGTTTATGCTCACTGGACTCTTATAAAAGTACCGGATAACAGCGGCAGTGACGATTCCGACGAAACCGGAGAAATGCAGTCATCCACAGTTTCAATCGGCGTTACGGAAGAAATTGTTTCCGGAAAGGTCAATACCGTGACCGTTCAGGACGGAGGAGTAAAGGCGGTTGTAACGGCGGATGATGTGGATAAGATGATTCAGTCCGTAAAAGCAGGCCAGGATTTGAAAAAAGATGTGATACACATAGCGGTTGCATCCGGTATCCGGAATGCGAATGAGACAGCGGTGTCTCTGCCTCATGAGTTAGACCGTAAAATGCAGGAAAATAATGTCTCCACATTGAAATTGTCCTTTGAAAACCAGGGTTTAGAGATGAACTTAACTCAGAATAAAATACAGGAGATGAACCAGCACGCAAGTGCGGGAATCCGCATATCGGCGCAGAAAATAGACTCTGCAGCGGCATTAACTGCGGATCAGAACATTTTACAGCAGCATTCCTATCATATTGAAGCATTTTATGAAGCCACTGGAAAACCAGTCGTTCTATCCGGCAACGAAGTGGCGGAAATCGCAATCCCTTACGTGTTAAAAGAGGGTGAAACGGCTGATAAGATCATAGCGGTTCAGATTAAAGATGACGGCACGATTCTTTATTTGGAAAACTCCAGATATGACCCGGCAACCAGGAAAATGATCTTTGGAATCACTGAATTTGGAACCTATTCAATCGCCGTAAAACCATAGCCGGAATTTGATTTTTTAATCCGGGTATGCTATATTATACTCAGATTAAATGAACATAGGAGAGCGGCAATTATGAAAGATACGGCATTGGTGATTATGGCGGCCGGCATTGGCAGCCGGTTTGGCGGCGGAATCAAACAGTTGGAGCCGGTTGGGCCAAATGGGGAGATTATCATGGACTATTCCATCCATGATGCATTGGAAGCGGGATTTAATAAGATTGTATTTATAATCCGTAAAGATTTGGAGAAGGATTTTAAAGAGATTATCGGACAGCGGATCGAAAAGATCGCGCCGGTTGAGTATGTATTCCAGGAGTTAGATGATTTGCCGGAAGGTTATAAAAAGCCGGAAGGAAGAACAAAACCATGGGGAACCGGCCAGGCGGTGCTGTGCGTGAAAGGTGTTGTTAAAGATCCGTTCCTCGTTATTAATGCGGATGATTACTACGGTAAAGAAGGATTTAAGAAGATTCATCAGTATTTATCCGAAGAGATGAACGAAGACAGCGATATCTATGATATCTGCATGGGCGGATTCATCCTTTCCAATACTCTGAGTGAAAATGGCGGAGTGACACGGGGAGTTTGTGTATTGAATGAAGACGGTACCTTAAAAGATGTTACGGAGACCTATAATATCGAGATGAAGGGGAACGGATTATTTGCCACGGATGTGGACGGCAATCCGGTAGCAATCAGCCCGAAACAGCATGTTTCCATGAACATGTGGGGACTTCCGCCTAAATTCCTGGATGAACTGGAAGATGGGTTCAAGGAATTTTTGGATAACCAGAAAGAAGGAGATTTGAAATCTGAGTATCTTCTTCCAAGCATTATCGACGGAATGGTGAAATCAGGCCGCGCAAAGGTCGCTGTATTGGAGACTTTGGATAAGTGGTTTGGGGTTACTTATAAAGAAGATAAAGAAGCGGTTGTGAATGCGATTAAGAAATTGATTGCGGATGGGGTTTATTAAAAGAGTTGAATAGGATTTATGTAAAGGACCTGGTCTTTTACATTAAAACGTGAAGGCATTTTTCAAAATGCCTTCACGTTTTACTTTAAATGCATGATTTCACGCGCCCCGTCACCTAAAAATTAAAATCCGAAATCAATATCTTGGCAAACGGATCTGCCAATTCCATATTAAGCACTTCTCTTTCCCCTGACGAAACCGGCATCAGATCGATGGCGCTGACTCTTTTGCTGATCTTTTCCAGCTCACAGCCTTCAGCAACGATTCTGGCCTTCAATTCATCGATCATGGAGCGGAGCAGGGACTCCTTAGCCAGCGCTCCCGGTTCAAAGGACATGATATCACAGAGATTGTGAAGATCTTCCAATGTATATTCATTTTCATTCAAAGACTGAAGAAAGTGGATTCTTTCCATAGTATTGCCGCATTTTGCAAAAGTTCTGATCATAATAATTCCCCTCTTATTCTGCCGTATTAACGGCGTGCTAATGATTATATTATGCCATCCTATGCTGTCAACAGGAATTTTAAGGTTTCAGCGTAAAAAAGTCAATTTGCTAATAACACAAAAAAATTATTGAATTAAGTAAGGTTTTCAGCATAATCTTAATTATTAAGGCATATGATATAAGTAAACAAGTATATTTCAGTGGTAATGATCATTTTTGCCATCTGGATAGGAGCAAGAGGAGAGGATTAGCTATGGATGAGATACATTATTTAATATCAGATGCATCAAAAAAAGTGGATGTAGAGGCGCACGTGCTTCGTTACTGGGAAGATGAATTGGGACTTGAGATTCCGAGAAATGATATGGGACACCGCTATTATACGGAATTACATATTCGCCTGTTCCGCCAGATTAAGGAGTTAAAGGAAAAAGGATATCAGCTGAAAGCGATTAAAACTGCTCTTGACCGGATTATGGACGAGCATAAAGATAGTCAGATAACTGACTGTATACTGGAACAGGATATGACCGAAGTTTTAAAGGAAACTGCGATGGAGACAAGCCTCAGCACTCAAAGCGAAAGCGGAATTTCCGGCATGACGGCGGAAGAGAAGATGGAACAATTCCAGCAGATTATGAACCAGGTGATCGGACGGGCGATAGAAGCCAATAACGAGAAGCTTTCCCAGGACGTGAGCTGTATGGTGGGGGACAAGGTTTTAAAAGAGCTGGAATATCTGATGAGGGTTAAGGATGAAAAAGAGGACGAGCGTTTCAAACAGCTGGACGAGATCATCCGGATCTATCAGAAGGACAACCGCGGGCGCAGCGAAGCGGCGGCATCCAAGATTCCTTTCTTTAAGAAGAAACACTTTGGCCGGAATGTGAAAAAGCTGATCTGAGGGAACTCAGATCAGCTTTTACGGCATGCATCCACAAATGAAGTGAACAGATTTTTAGCTGCCTCATTAAATGGATACAGATATTCAGGGTGCCATTGAACCGCTACAAAATAAGGATAATCCTTCATTTCCACGGCCTCCACCAGTCCGTCGGGGGCATAGCCGGTTACGGTAAGGGACGGCGCCGTTTTTTTAATCGCCTGATGATGCATGCTGTTCACCTGAATGGTGGTGCAGCCGCAGATGGATTCCAATACAGAACCTTTTTCCACTTCAACCGAATGGGAATAGTTTGTATAGTAGAATGGCTGGCGGTGGGCAATCGGGAATTCCGGCGAGGTCTGGCTTGGAATGTCCTGATAGATGGTTCCGCCCAAAGCGATATTTAAAAGCTGGATTCCGCGGCAGATGCCCAGAACCGGCTTTTTTGCGTCTAAGACTTTGGGAAGAAGCGCTATTTCCAGTTTATCTCTGAGAGGGGACACATCGCCGCAGTGAAGATGGGTGGGTTCACCGAAGTAAGACGGATGAACATCAGGTCCGCCTGTGAAGAGAACTCCGTCCACCAGGCCGAGCAGCTGATCTAAATCTTCATCGGCTGCTTCTAATGGAAATACCAGAGGAATTGCTCCTGCATCCCGGATCGCTCTTAAATAAGTAGGGCGCACGGTCAAATCATCTTTTTCCGTATCATGAGAAGGAGTGATACCGATTATTGGTTTTTTCGCCATATTAAAAACCTCATTTCTTTTTTTATTATATGGGATTTCCGTTCAAAGAGTTTATGTAAAGATAATTTCTGTAAAAGAAGAAAATCCTGCAAACAGGAGTTTTTGCCTGCGTAGGACTTTTATATCATAGACACGAGTTCCTATGATATAAAAAATAAATGCCTCTTCCCGTATGGAAGAGGCATTTATGTATTCTAATATCTTATTAGCCTTCGCTAATAGCGCCTGTTGGGCAAGTACCTGCACAAGTACCGCAGTCGATACAGGAATCAGCATCGATAACGTACTGTCCATCTCCTTCAGAAATAGCGCCTACTGGACATTCGCCAGCACAAGCACCACAGCTAACGCAAGAATCACTAATTACATATGCCATAATAAATTACCTCCTTATATTCTATACATTTGTGTTTATTTTATACTATAAATGAGAAATATTCAAGTGGAAAATCTTGTTTATCATGTACCTGGTTAGGAACAATTTCGCGGCGCCGGGAATGGGTTCTGTTTTAGAGAAAAAGAAGAAAAAATCCTGCAATTATGGCCTGAAAATATTTTAAAAGGCCTAAAAACGATTGACAGATCCGGGAGAACGCAATAAAATTATAAGTATAAAACTATGAATCTGGTTTATATATATAAACCATGGAGGGCGTAAAATGAACAGAACAGTGGAACGAACATTTGCAATCCTGCAGTTAATTGCGGATTGTAAAGACGGGATTACGTTACAGGAGATTGCTAATGAGATGGGGATGGCGAAAAGCAGCGCTTTTGTAATTGTTCAGACGCTTTTGGAATTAAACTATATTTCAACGGTAACGAACAATAACAAGAAGTACTGTCTTGGAATCGAAACCTATTCTCTTGGCATGAAATATGTCAATGATATGAGCCTTATCGAACAGTGCGCCATCTATATTCCTCCCATCGCAGAGCGGTATAATAAAACTGCATTTGTAGCGGTGCTGAATGGAACGAAGGTTGTGTATGTATATAAATATGTAGCACATGACGCAAAGCTGGCCTCCTGTGCGCTGGGAACCAGGAAGGATGCATATGCCACATCTCTTGGAAAGGCGATCATCGCATTTTTGCCGGAGGAAGAGCGGAATGCTTTGGTGGATAAGATTGAGTTTAAAGCGCTGACCAATTTCACCATAACGTCTAAGGAACGGTTTATAGAAGAGATCGAGCGGACAAAAGAGCGGGGGTATTCTCTGGATGCGCGGGAATTAGAGAATATTACCAGCTGTTGCGGCGCGCCTATTTTTAACTACAGCGGCGAGGTTATTGCGGCGGTTTCCTTATCCGATATCTATAATGAGGATCTGGATGATGAGAAAGTGGCTGAAGATCTGAAGGAAGTTGCTTTACAGATATCAAAATGCCTGGGATATTTTCCAAAACCGTAAGGTTTTGGAAGAAAGGCGGGTAAATGTAGTGAAATTACAGAGGCGGGATGAAAATAATTGGATAAAAGTGCACAAAAATATTGACAAGCAGTTAACAGAGGTATATACTATAGATAAATTATGAACCTAGTTTATAATTAAGAACTGTAAACGGGCAACACCAGCCGCACAATTTTAGAAGACCTATATTCAACGGGTCTTTAAAAATTACATTGAATCGTGAACGGAGTTCATAAATATGAATAATGGAAAGATTAAGCAGTTTATGTGGTTTGATTTAGCGCTTTTGTCGGCGTTGGCCGCTGTTTCCGAATTCATGGGGAGCGGGTTGCTGAGCGTATGGAACAGCGATTTCTACTTCAGCTTTACGATAGCGGTCAGCCTGATCGCTATGATACGCTGGGGTGCAGTCGGTGTGACAGCCGGTATGATCGGGGGAATCCCCGGAATTATCTTTTCAGACATGACGGTTTGGGGCGGGATTTTGTTTTACGTTCTGGCCAATGCATTTTTAGCGGTTCCGATCCTTTTGTATGGGAGCAGAAACCGGGATATGATTGCTGAGAGCCCGGTGCTTTTGATGCTTTATGTACTGGTCTCCCATATCTGCCTTTCGATCGGCAAGGGAATTGCAATCTTCTTTTTAACAGGGGAGATGACAGGGGCGGTTGATTATTTCGGAGCCACGTTTTTAATTACTGTGATTGATTTAATCGTATGTCTGGTTTTGAGAATGCGCGATGGCCTGATCTGCGATATGAGATTTTATTTTAATCAGGGGGAAGGAGAACGGAATGAAGAATACGGAAATTGAGATGAGAAAACCGCATACCAAACAGCTATGGAGAGCGGTGATAAAGGATTGGCGGCTATATGTGCTGCTGCTTCCGCTGATCCTGTGGTTTGCGGTATGGGCGTACAAACCGATGGGCGGGCTGCTGATTGCGTTCAAGCGCTTTGATCCTCAGTTTGGCGTATGGGGAAGTGAGTTTAAGGGAATTGACAACTTCATCAATCTTGTAACGGGAGTGAATAAGGTGGAGTTTTGGCAGGCGTTTCGAAATACATTTATCATAAGCGCCTACAGCCTGATCTTCGGATTCCCGGTGCCAATTATCCTGGCTCTTCTGTTTGCGGAGATTGGTAATGAAACGGTGAGGAAGTTAGCACAGACAGCTACCTACCTGCCTCATTTCCTTTCGGAAGTTACGATTACCGGCATTACGCTGATGTTAGTGTACAGCGGTGTTCGTTCCAGCGGCGTGATTGCATCCGTGTTCCAGCAGTTAGGGCTGATAGAGCCGGGGGTTTCGATGATGCAGAAGGCCAATTATTTCCGGCCTCTCTATATTCTAGTGGGAATCTGGAAGGAGAGCGGATATAACTCCATTGTTTATTTTGCGGCGATCATGGGGATTTCACCTTCCCTGTATGAAGCGTTGAAAGTGGACGGAGGCAACAAGTTCCAGGAAATCCGTTTTGTCACATTTCCGGGCATGGCGCCTACATTGATAATCATGATTATCATGAGAATCGGCAACATGCTCACCATCGGATATGAAAGAGTTCTGCTTTTGTATAACGCCAATATTTACGTAACCGCAGATGTGCTTTCCACCTTTGAACAGAGAATCGGTATTCTTTCGGGCAATTACGGCGTCGGGGCGGCGGTCAGTTTGTTTAACTCGCTGATTGCATTTGCGTTGGTAATTGGGGCCAACACCATAAGCCGGAATATATCGGATACATCATTATGGTAGAAAAAGAAAGGGTGAAAAGATGGAACGGTTAGATAAAAGCGAAAAGATATTTAAAGTGTTTTCCTATACCATGGTCATTATCTTCGCTCTGCTCGCGCTGTATCCGGTGCTGTATGCGTTCAGCGTGTCCATCAGCGGCAAGGTGGCATATGAGAGCGGCCAGATTGTGCTGCTGCCCAAGGATGTGACGTTTCAGGCTTATGACATGGTGCTTCATAACAAGGGATTCTGGATCGCTTATACCAATACGCTGTTTTATACGGTGCTTGGAACGGCGTGGAGTATGGGCATTTCATTAACAGGCGCTTATGCGCTTCAAAAGTCTAAACTGGTGTTCAGAAGACAATGGAATTTCCTTTTAGTATTTACCATGTGGTTCAGCGCAGGCATGATTCCACTGTATCTGAACTACAAGAATATGGGCGTAGACAACCGCTGGGGCATGATAGTGGCCTTTGGCGTCCAGGCTTATAACATCATTCTTTTGAGGAATTACTTCAGCAGCATTCCTAAGGAGATTGAAGAGGCGGCGATTGTGGACGGAGCCAATGAGTTCCAGCTGTTTGGAAAGATTTACATACCGATGTCAACTGCCAGTATCGCGACCGTAACATTATTCTATGCGATTTCCCGCTGGAATGCATACTACTGGTCCAGAATGCTGCTGGCTGATCCATATGAACAGCCGTTACAGGTGTATTTGCGGCAGTTGATTGAGAATTACCAGAAATTATATGATGAATCGCCGGTGAACCTGACCTATTCGGCGGACAGCCTGGCTTATGCGATCATCATCTGTTCGATTGTACCAGTACTGGTCATTTACCCGTACATTCAGAAATACTTTGCAAAAGGTGTTAACATGGGCGGGGTAAAAGGATAAATGCAATATAGCCAAATAAGGCAGAAGGAGGAAGTTATTTTATGAGAAAGAAAGCATTAAGCTGTTTGATGGCAGCTGTGATGGCAGCATCGGCGTTGACGGGGTGCGGATCTTCAGTTGTAGACCAGGCGGCGTCTCAGCAGGCGTCCCAGCAGAGCACAACGGAAGCCCCTAAGGCAACAACGGAAGCTGCCGGGGAAACAAAAGAGGAAGAGAAAACCGGCCCGGATCTGACGGATACGGTGGAACTCAAGTTTAACTTTGCATTGGGGAATAAATCCAGAACTATGACCTATAACCAGGAGTCACCGCTGACCCTTCCGGACGGCACCGTAGTATCAGCCGGAATGCTGAAACCTATGTGGTCCTATGTGGAGAAAGAGCTGAACAGCAAGTTTACCGACGTAACGGTACAGGATATTAAGGCTACCGATATGATCCAGACAGAATCTACCTCAAACTTTGCGGGCGCTAACATTTTTGGCGGCGAATCCATTGCGGAACGTCTCATGTTCTACGGAACAGAGGGCAAGTTTGTTAACATCTCTGAGAAGATGGAAGAAGGATATATGCCGAACTTTAAGGCATATCTGGAAGCCAATCCGGCAGTGAAATCTGCGATCACCGCATATGACGGAAGCATTTACCATGTTCCTTATATTGCTGAATTAAACCAATTTGCAAGAACATTTAACATCAGGGAAACCTGGGTGACAAAACTGCTGGATGATGAAAACGCTGCTTATGATAAAGCTGATTTTACCGTACATTATGACGGCTTTTACGTAGGGGATAACAAGAGAACGGGCGATAACGGCGGCACTGTTACTCCGAAAGAGGGCGTTGATGTGGTGAAAAAGACAGATCAGAGCATCATCGAGATTCAGAACGGGCTGGATGTGAAGAACGGTGAAACACTCACCAATGCGCTGATCCAGTATATCAAAGACAACTATGATTATGATAATGCGTCTGAACTGTATCTGGGCGAAAAAGCAGCTTATGATATTGACGAGATGATCGCTTTAATGCGGTGTATCAAGGCGAATCCCACACTGCTGACAGACGGAAAGGCAGAAGCGGTATGGCCGCTGTTCGTAAGACAGTCCAGCTACCGTGAAGACCTGATCAGGCTTTCCACCTACTTTGGCGGAATTAAGGCTCATGGCGCCGATTCCTATCTCTCCAGATGGTATATCGATGGGGATGGAAAAATCCAGTATACATACTCGGAAGAAGACATTTACAATGTGCTCAGCTACTTATCAGATATGGAAGCGGAAGGACTGATCTATTCCGATTGCTATGAACTGACCGATAAGACGAATTTCCGTTCTACTTTATGGGGAACTGACGAAGGCGACGCTCCTTCTTATGGATTTATGACATATGACTGGATCGCTTCTTCCACATCTGATTCACTGAATAAGGATACCGTTGTTATTCTTCCTCCTGTAGCGAAGGTGAACGGCGTATGGCAGTATTACATCGACAACGGCAGAGCGATTAAGCCTGACGGATGGGCGATTTCCGTAGCCGGTTCCACAGACGAGCAGATTCAGAGAGCATGTGCGGTAATGGATTACTTCTTCACGGAAGAAGGCGCTGTTGTTCAGAACTATGGCCTTCCGATGACTTTGGAAGAGGGCGAGAAATACCAAGGACCTGACGGAATCCAGTATCCGAAATTCACACCATGGGTTGTTGAGACTGCAGGCGCAGTTGCCAAGGGCGATTTATCCACATTCCTCAGAGACTGGATGGGCTGTCTGATGCCGATCGGATATCAGAAGGAAATTGGTTTTGAATACCAGTATACATCAGAAAGAGGATTTGACGGATGGGCGCTGCTTCAGAATTCCACAACGAACTTTGCGACCTATGCCGGAGAGGGAATGAAAGGGGATAATCCTAATTACTACAAGATGATTCCTCCTGTATTCTCACTGACATCCAGACAGAAAGAAGCAGTTTCTGATTCCACATCCCTTGATTCACAGGATATCGTAGAATTTATGTTCAATGTTGTACGTTACAAAACAAAAGGAAATGCTCCTTCCGGAACTGTAGTGGCTCAGAATTATGAGGAATACCTTGCAGAGTTTGAGAAGAGAGGCCTTGGACTTTATGAAGAAACTTATCAGGCCGCATATGAAGTGATGACATCCGGCAACTGATACAATTAATTTGAGGGAGGGGGATTCCTCCTCCTCCCTTATTAGATAAAGGCGGGAGCTGATTATGCAGAAAATATTTAAAACTCAGAAAATTACTGCCGGGATATATCTGGTTATGGCAGTCGTTGTATTTATCTTTACATTGGTATTCATGACTGAGTATAAGGATCTGTTTGGCCTGAAGTTAAAGCAGAACAGCCAGATTTCATTTTTCCATGATTCCGTACTTCAGACATTTAACAGGCAGATATTTCTGCTTGCGCTGATCGGCATACTTATCGTTTTGTTTTCATTTTTACTTGAAATTTACAGCAAGGTGCCGGACCGGTTTGCCTTGATTATTATGGAAGTTTTACTTTTGGCCTGCTGCGCGGGAGCTGTATATGCGATGACCAATATACAGGCAGTTCAGGCATTTTACAGAACTCTTGATTTCCAGTATTTAAAGCTGGAGGGAATGGTAGACTATAAACCACATTTTACCACATTTCAGATTGGACTTTTAATTTACCTGCTGCAGATCGTTGCCTGCGTCGGTTATGGAATCGCGATGGCTATGAGTCACATAACATTTGTTAAAAATGAGAAGAAGGGGCGCATGGAAAATGAGCAGTAAAATGGATGAAAAAGAAAAAAAGGCATACGTGTCATTATATAAAAAAGACGGATTATCGTATTCGCTGACCTTATTGGCAATTGTAGCTGAACTGGTCTATGTAATCAGCATTTTGGACGTGATAGAAGTCAGCTTTTGGATGGGGCCTGCTGTTATGATCAACATCGTCATGCTGTTTGCCTTATTTACCTGTGCGGTTAAAATGAATATTTACGAGAAAAAACTGGCATTTGCTGCGGTCGGCCTGGGAATTTATATGATCCTGCGCCAGGCGGTATTTGTACCGTTTATTCTGAAGCCTTACAGCAGGCAGATGATAATCATGGCGGCAAATGCGGCAGGAACCTGTCTTTTGGTGGCGGCGGGATTTATCAGTATCCACAGAACCAACAGAAGGCAGAAGCTGCAGGAGAAACTGGACAGTATGGGCGAAGGCCTGGAGATGAGGTGATAAGATGGGCAGCTTGCAGTTTAAGAATGTGAATAAAATATACTCCAATGGGTTCCATGCGGTTCATGACTTCAGCCTGGATGTGAAAGACGGAGAATTTATCGTATTTGTAGGGCCGTCCGGCTGCGGAAAATCTACCGTCCTCAGAATGATTGCAGGTCTGGAAGCCATATCCGGCGGAGAACTGGTTCTGGATGGAAAGGTGATCAACAAATGCCCTCCGGTGGAGCGGGATATCGCAGTGGTATTCCAGGATTATGCGCTATACGGCAACATGTCGGTATATGATAATGTGGGAATGAGCCTCAGGGTCAGACATGAAAAGGATACGGTGATCTATGATAAAGTTCAGGAAGCGTCCGGGATTTTAGGGCTGAAGCCCTTGTTAAAACGTCTTCCGGGCCAGTTGTCGGGAGGCCAGAAACAGAGGGTGGCCTTAGGGCGGTCCGTGGTAAGACAGCCTCAGGTCTTCCTGATGGACGAACCGCTGTCCAATCTGGATGCCAAGTTGAGGACCAGCACCAGGGCCGAGATTGTTAAGCTGCAGCGGGACCTGGGGGTTACGACGATCTATGTAACCCATGACCAGACGGAGGCCATGACCATGGCGGACCGGATGGTGGTCATGAAAGACGGAATTATTCAGCAGGTGGGAACGCCTAAAGAGATCTATTATGAACCGTCCAATATGTTTGTAGCCGGATTTATCGGTTCTCCGCAGATGAATTTCCTGGAAGGAACCATTGAAAACGGAAATTTCATATTCGAAGGAAACCGGCTGAACCTGCCGCCTGATGCGGCTGAGAAACTGAAAGCGTATCACGGTAAGGAACTGGTTATGGGAATCAGGCCGGAACAGTTTTCCGTAGCGAAGGGGCCGGGGGAGAACGTGATTGCGGCTGCGTTGGAAAACCAGGAATTTCTTGGAAATTACTGCATTTTATATGTGACCGCAGGACAATCCGAACTGGTCTGCCGTGTGGACGTGCCGGAATATGAGTTGAAACAGCAGGTTTACATAAAGTTTGAAATGGAAAATATCTATTTCTTTGATAAAGAAACTACACAATTAGTGCTGTATGCAAAAGTGGGCGAAGAAGATGAATAGAAAAAAAGTAGAAGGTTTGGAATTAACGACAATAGCGAATATCATGATCCGAATTATTTCCATTGTGCAATTGATTTTTACCGGCGTTCATGTAAAAGCTCTGCTTTTGCTGGAAAATGAGCTCTGCGGTTTTGGAATGTTTCTGTTTATCCTGTTCGGGCTGGTTACCATGTTCGAAACCACCAGAATCAGGAGCGATAGGATGATGGAAAAGATTTTTACCGCAGTTTTATGTGTTGTGACCTCGGGATTTGGATGTTATCTGACGTCTATTTACCGCTATGCCATAGCGAATCAGAGGTCTTTGGAAACGGCGGCGGTCAGCAAAGCGGCCGGATTCAGCACGGCTGTTATCGCGGTATATCTCATATCATGTGTTTTACTGGTAGTTGACCTTATAAAGCATCGGTAGAGGAATGGAGAGACTATGGGCGGAAAGACTGGACAGAAGAAAAAAATATTTACTGACAACGTAAAAGCCGGGCTTCTCAGATGGTGGATCGCCGGGATGTGCTATTTTTTCATCGGTTTCGGCACCCAGGCGGGACTGTTTCGTGACCCCATCGACCTGATCTTTTTTCTGGGCGTGGGAATCGGGCTGGTTACCATCGTTGTCTATAATCCAATCGCATATGGAATGTTTGACATTGTGAAAAGAGGACAGATTTCCAACAAAGCCTATTATGAACGAAAAGGGTGGCAGAACGCCATATACAGGCTGGCGGAGATATTTAAAAGCATGATTCTCGTAGGTCTTGTTTATCTGACCTATCAGGGGTTCAATCTGCTTTTGAACCAGATCTGCGGACTTCCGGCGGAAACGGTTCTGATTCCGGGAGAGCCGTTTGGGTTTGCCACATTGTATTTAATTTATTACCAGATGGTATCAGGACTGGCGGATACGGTCCGGGAAGCAAGAGGGAAAGGCGGGCAGCAGCATGAATGAGCTGGTTTTTATCGGGGATTTAGCCCCGTATCAGGCGGAAATCGCCGGAAAGAGAAAGAAGCAGTATGAGCGTCTGCTCACACAGGCGGATAGGTATCAGACCGTGGAGCTGCCTGAGGTTCATCCGAAGGAGAGCACCACTTATATGGGTATCGCGATTGTGAATCTGGCGCTGGCCTACCGTCTCTCCGGAGAGGAAAGATACCTTCTGGAGGCGAAACGTTTTATGAATGCGGTATTATCCTATGAGAAATGGGGAAATGCCCATCTGGTAAATGTGGATTTATCGGCATCCTGGATTCTGTTTGGCCTTTCTTTAGGATATGACTGGCTGAAGCCGTATCTGGATGAGGAAGAGAAAAAACGGATATCCCATAAGATCAGCCATCATGCTGAGATTATCTATCAATATAAAAAGGATACATACGGCCACGGCTGGTCAACTAATTTCTATCAGAATCACAACTGGATCAACATGACCGGGCTGGCTGCGGCCGGCTATGCGCTGGCGGGAGAGGACCCGGCGGCGGAAACCTATACAAAAGAGGCCAAAGATAATTTTTCCAGGGTATTTTCCTACCTGGCAAACGACGGTTCCAACTATGAAGGCGTGCCTTACTGGAGATATGGGGGGATGTGGCTGTTCGTATATGCCCATCTGCTGAAAACACAGGAAGGAATTGATTATTTTAAGATCAGCGGTTATCTGAAAAATACATTCTACTACCGTCTGTACCAGTCCGGCGGAGATTTGAAGCAGCAGCTGAATTTCGGCGATTCCCATGACAGGCACAGCGGCCATGCGGCCTGCGTTTATTATAAAACGGCGGCCGAATATGGCGATGGATTCGCTCAGACCTTTGGAAATCTGGTGGTAAATGAATTTCTGATGGAGGAAGCCGCAGAGAGCAAGATCAAACCAGGAATTCTGCCGGAGGCCGCATTCGAATTTTTGTGGTATGATCCGGAAGTTAAAGAAAAAGACTTATCCCAGCTGCCGAAAGTCCGGTACTTTGAAGACTTGGGGCTGCTTTCCATCCGTGAGAATTGGAATCGGGACAGCAAAGTCCTGACCATCAAATGCGGATACCCGGGAGGGAAAAAGCAGTGGATGACCGGTTTTAAACTGCTGAGGGAAGAAGGGCTTGACTGCCTTTCCCTGTCGCATCATCACCCGGATAATCTGTCCTATCTCTTTGCCAGAGGAAGCGAATATCTGACCTGCGAAGACGGATATAACCGGAACATCATGCCGGATAACCACAATGTGATTCTGGTGGACGGCTCATTCACCGATGCAGTGGATGTGAACGATGTATACGTAAAAAGTGTGAAGATGCGCATGGAGCAAGTTGGGGAGTCCTTTGATGAGATGGAGTACGGCGGAAATGTCTCAGCTATGGAAAAGGACGGCTCAATCGTTGTTTACCGCGGAGAAACTACGGGAATCTACCCCAAAGCGCTGAATATGAAGGAAGTGAGCCGTTTGATGTTCACCGACGGACTGGCGTTCTGGATCTTTGTGGACGTGTGCAGGAGCGGGAAACCGCATAAGTATCAACTGATCTCCAACACGGATCAGAGAGCTGTGGAAGTGGAAAAAGGCAGTTATATCTATCCCATGGACACAGGGAATATCCGCTATACGGTATTTTCCGATACGGAGATGGAAACCAGGCAGTATCAGCAGGAAGTGGTCAGCGTGATGACAACTCAGGAACCGGATAAGGTATGTAAAACTGAGATTGAGACTTTAGCATTTGAATCCGGCTCTGCGGTTCAGGAGCAGATATTCTTTGAGTGCTTTACCTTTGAGGAAGAAGAGACCAAGCTTCAGTGGAAGGACAGGACGCTGACGGTGACACACGGGGATAAAACGTATGCCTTCACCTGCGGATCATATCCTGAAGGGGAAGATAAAGCGCTGACGCCGGTTGGAATTATTGTCGGCGGAGAATCAGGAGCTGTTAAAGAGTATCGGTTATAAATGGCATAGAGAGGGCGAAAAGGGCAGTCTTATGAATTATGTAAATGAAAACTTTGACCGGCTTATCAATTCGGTGGAAGAGAACCGGAAGATTATAGAAGCGATGAGAGCGGATGTGGACGGTTTTATGCCGGGCTTTACGGATTCTCCCGAACGGTTAAGCAGGTGGGGACATTATTATTTTTGTGATGACGACGGAGGAAGGCTGATCTTTGACCTGAATTCGCCGAAGAAGCACCGGTGCGAGGTCTGCGGCAAGGTGTATGAAAATGAGATCCTGGACGGAGTGTGGACTTATTTTTACAGAAACCGGGCGGTGGTTATGGCTTTAGTTTCCGCAGTGGTTTATAAAGCGACGAAGGAAAAGAGATATTTTGATTATGCGGTTCAGGTAATGGATTTTTATGCTTCCCATTACCAGGAATTCGTATTACATAACAAAGAAAATGACATCTGTGATTCCTACGATACGATGTCCTGGGGCTGCGGTAAGATGATGCCACAGGGGTTAAATGAATCCATCGTAGCCATCCGTTTTGTGCAGACCATCGAGATTCTGAAAGACGAACTGAGCGCGGAATGGCTGGATATGGTACACCGGAAGATGTTTAAAGAGATGTTTCATCTGCTGGCGCCTCAGGCCACCCGCATCCACAACATCAGCTGCTGGAATCTGTCGGCTATCGGAGTGATGGGTCTGGCCTTTGGGGATCAGGAAATGATCGATTTCACATTTAATAGTGAATACAATATACATGAGCAGCTAAAACGTGGCGTAACTTCCGACTATTTCTGGTATGAAGGTTCCATCCATTATAATTTCTTCCTATTAGAAGGGATCTCCTATCTGTATTTATTCAGCCGGATTTATGATTATGATTTCGGTGAGGAAAGCGGCCGGATCTTGACCAATATGTTCGTACAGGCATATTTCTACGCCTTTGACAACCAGTATCTGCCAAACCCCAACGACGGATGGCCGAACCTGAATCTGAAAACGTTCAGCTATATCTATCACACGGCGGCCCGGGCGGCAGGAGAAGACAGCGAGATCGGCAATATAACGAAGATCATCGAGTCTTCTGAGGAACCGAGGACGATTTTACCTCTGTCGGAACCATACTACTGTCAAAATAAGGTCTGCTTGGAGCAGCTTTTATTCAACATTGACTTTGACTACAGCAGGTTTATCCCGGTTAAAAAGGGTTCCTGTAATTTCCCGAAATCCAATTTCGCGATGTTGAGAAATAAGAACTGGAACGTATTCATGAAGTACGGGCTTAACGGAAAATCTCATGCTCATCCCGATATCATGACCGTGGAAATGATGTACAAGGATCACAGAGTTTCCAGAGATCTTTCCAATGCGGGCTACCGATCCAAACTCTGCAATGAATGGCACCGGAAAACTTTGTCACATAACACGGTTTGTTTTAACGGCACGGATATCACTTCTGTCAGTCCGGGAGAATGCCTGTATTTTGATGACAGCAAGGTGACGGCCAGGGCGAAAGATGTATACGAAGGAATCGATTATACAAGAACCATTGAGCTGGGGGAAAATTGTGTGGAAGACACGTTTTCAGTCAGTGGAGGAAAAGACGGAATTTATGATTATATCTTCCATTTTGAATCCGATTTCAGCTTTGAACATGAATTAGAGCTGGAAGACGGGGATCTTGGGTTTGATAAAAATGGATATCAGCATGTACTTGAGGTGAAAAAAGCCAAAGCCTGCGGGGACAGCGCGGTGCTTTACGGCAGCGCAGGCGACAATAAGTTTAAAGTAACTGTGGACTTAAAGGGACACCAGTTGTATCTATTGAAAACCATGGACAATCCTGTTAATAAAATCAGGTACAGTATTTTAGTAAGGCATGCCGGAGCAGACCCTCAGTATCATCTGAGTATTAAAGAAGCAGGGAATGAAGCGGTGTAATATATAACAGCATAAAGGAGAAATGAATTATGAGAGCAGTAGTGACAGGCGGAACAAGAGGAATCGGTCTCAGCGCAGCAGTAGCGCTTGGTAAAGCCGGATATGACATTATCATCACAGGGATTGATGAGGAGGCGGCGAAAACCGCATTGGAGGAGTTGAAAGCGGAGGGAATCAACAGCGAATTTATCTATGCGGATTCCATGAATGAGGACGACGTAAACAAATGCTTCGAGACAATCGCACAGAAATATGATTCTTTAGATGTTTTAGTTAACAATGTAGGCGGTTTGGGCGGCAGACAGCGTTTTGAGGAAATGGAGACTTCTTTCATGAGACGGGTTATGGCCCTTAACTTTGACAGCGCATTCTTTGCAAGCCGCGCCGCAATCCCGCTTTTAAAAAAGGGAAGCCATCCTTCCATCATCAACTACAGCACCATCGCAGTGACCTCAGGCGGCGGCCCCGGCGCAGGTATCTATGCATCCGCAAAAGCGGCAATTGAAGGTTTGACACGCGCTCTGGCAAAAGACTTAGCAGAATACGGAATCCGTGTAAACGCAGTATCTCCCGGAACCATTGACACTGAATTCCATGCAGCTACCAAACGTGAGATCATGGAAACCTGGAAGGGCGGAATCGTTATGAAACGATTTGGCGAAGCTTCTGAAGTGGCTTCTGTCATCGAATTTTTGGCTTCTGAGAAAGCGTCATTCCTGACAGGCGAGATTATCCAGATTAACGGCGGACAGGCATTTATCTAATATTAACTGTTCAGAGGGAGGAACCTCCGATGCTTCTTTTATGGCCGCAGGCCATGCAGGAAGATGTTATTACTTTGGATAGTTAGTTACATTAAAAACGTGAGGAGAACAGGCTATGGTTTTAAAATATGAAGATATCATCCCAACCAATCCGGAACCGGGCGTTACGAGACGAATCCTGGCCCGCGGCGGCAATATGATGGGAGTGGAAGCGTCATTTGAAAAGGGCGCGGTGGGAAGCGTTCACCGGCATGTGCATGAGCAGGTGAGCTACATTGTGTCAGGTTCCTTTGAATATGTGGCGGATGGAGTGAAATACCATCTGAAAGCGGGAGACAGCTACTATGTGGAACCAAATGTAGCTCATGGAGCCACCGCTTTGGAAGACGCAGTGATTTTAGACATTTTCTCACCACAGAGAGAAGATTTTCTGTAACTGTCAAAACAACTGACCGCAGGGGGTATCTTCTTGTATGGCCGCAGGCCATGCAAGAAGATGCCCCCTCTGAATAGCTACGATTAAGGAAAGGAATTGATTATGGATCAGGAGCTGAAACGATTTGCTGACGAAGTTTTTGAAAAAATTTCGGACAAAATGCGCCTTACGGCAGAGCGGAACCCGGAAAACATTCCCTATACCAGCATCGATGGAAAATTTAATGATTACAGAAACAATATCTGCAAATGGACTAATGGGTTTTGGCCCGGAATGCTCTGGCTGATGTATATGGACACCGGAGAATCCATCTATAAAGAGGTGGCGGAAAGAGCGGAGCAGACCTTGGATAATGCGTTCAGAGAATACGACGGTCTTCACCATGACGTCGGCTTTATGTGGCATATTTCCAGCGGTCTTGATTACCGCCTGACCGGAAACCGCCAGTCCAGAGTCAGAACCCTGTTAGCCGCCAATATGCTGATGGGACGATATAATGTCTCAGGCGAATACATCCGGGCATGGAACGACAGAGGAAACGAAAAAAATATCGGCTGGGCGATTATTGACTGCATGATGAATCTGTCCATTCTCTACTGGGCTTCTGAAGAGATAAAGGACCCAAGGTTTGCATCTTTGGCAAAACGCCATGCGGACAAGACCCTGGCTCATCATGTCAGGGAAGACGGAAGCGTGAAACATATCGTGGTCTATGACAATAATAATGGAGAAGAGCTGGACAATCTGGGCGGCCAGGGCTATGCCGCCGGTTCTTCCTGGAGCAGGGGGCAGGCGTGGGGACTTTACGGTTTCGTGATCAGCTATGAATACACCAAAGACGTCCGCTATCTGAATGCTGCCAAGAGAATCGCCAATTATTTTATCAACTGCGTAAGCTACAGCGGCTGGCTCCCCTTCTGTGATTTCAGAAGTCCGAAAAAGCCTGTGATTTACGATTCTACGGCCGGAGCGATCGCGTCCAGCGGCTTGATCGAGCTGTCCCGCTGTGTTGCGGCGGAAGAAAAGGACATCTATGAATCGGCGGCGGGCAAGATATTGAAGGCCATGGAAAAAGAGTTCTGCAACTGGAAGGAAGAGGAAGACGGCATTTTAATGATGGGAACAGAGCGGTATCACGGTGAAGTTGGACGCCATATTCCAATCATTTACGGGGACTATTTTTTCATTGAAGCAATCAGTAAGCTGAGGGGAAATACATTTCAGATTTGGTAATGGGGATAATAAAACGCTTAGAAAAGGAGTGGTATCATGAAGATTCTGGTAACAGTGGGCGACGGGGAAGTAAAAGAAAGCTTTTTCACCCCGAAAGCAAAAGCGGCCTTGGAAGCGCTGGGCGACGTGGAGTATAACGACACGGGGCGTCAGGCGTATACAAAGGAAGAATTGATCGAACACATCAAAGATGTGGATATTTTAGTGACAGGCTGGAAAACACCAAGAATTGACGAGGATGTCTTAAAGGCGGCCAACCGCCTGAAAATCCATGCTCATACCGGCGGTACGGTGGCCACCATGATCTGTAAGGAAGAATACGACCGTGGAATCATCGTGCTGAGCGGAAATGACCTGTTTGCCAAAAGCGTTGCGGAGGGCTGTCTGGCTTATACGCTCATGTCCCTGAGATGCCTGTATGATGAAGTTAATTCTATCAAAAACAACGGCTGGCGAAGAGTACCTGGAACTAATTCCGGGATAATCGGGAAAAAGATAGGCATTGTCGGATACGGAGCCATTGCAAAATACTATATCGATCTGCTGAAATGGTTTCAGCCCGAGATATTGGTGGCGTCCAGATATATCACTAAAGAAGATGCCAAACAGCGGGGCGTAAGGATCGCATCAGCAGAGGAAATATTTGAAACCTGTGATGTCATATCTCTTCATGCCGCCCTTAACAAGGAAAACAGAGGGATGATCACCGGAGAATTAATGAAGAAAATCAAACCCGGCGCTCTGTTCGTCAACACCGCCCGGGCCGGAATCGTGGAGGAAGAGGCCATGATCCAGGAACTGAAAACCGGAAGGTTCCGCGCAGTTTTAGACGTTTACCACCAGGAACCGCTCCCGGCCGACAGCCAGCTGAGAAATCTGGACAATGTTCTCTTATTCCCGCACATGGCAGGCCCTACCTTCGATATGAGGGAAAAGGTGACCTTAAAGCTGGCCGAAGACATCCGCGCGATTTTGGAGGGCAGGCCGTATGAAGACGGCATTTCCTATGAATATGCGGTCAGAATGACGTCAGGAGGATGAGATGAAACGTAAACTTGCAGTCAGCACTCTGGCATTCCAGGACTGGTCCCTGGAAGATGTAGTAAAAGTATGTAAGGAAAATGGAATTGAGGCCATGGAAATCCGCATGAATTTCCATCCATGGTCCGATACAGCCCTTTCAGACGGAACATACAGAGAGATGTATGAATACTTATGTAAAAATCAAATGAAAGTATCCGATTTAGGCACGAGTATCAGAATCAACCGTTACGATGAACAGGCATTTGAAGAACTCAGACGCTGCTCCCAAATCGCCAATATCCTCCATTGCCGCGGCCTCAGAATCATGATGGGCTTTAAAAAGAAACGCTGGTCAGACGATGTCCCGGAAGTGGACTACGCCGGAGCGGTAAAATGGCTGATTGAAGCGGATGAGATTCTTCAGCAGTACCAAATGGAGATTTGGATAGAAACACACGATGAATTTGCAAAAGGCGAGGTTTTAAGAGAACTGCTGAACCAGCATGAGTTTAAGAATATTAGGCTGCTATGGGATATCATGCATCCGTTAGAAGCCGGAGAACAGCCGCAGGAAACATTGGATTATGTAAAGGACGATCTGGTTCATGTACATATTAAGGATGGTCTGCCATGGGATGACCCGGACCGGAGCAGCTGGAAGTATACCAGAATCGGAGAAGGGGAAGTGCCCATAAAAGAAATTGTGGATATGATCACAGCATCAGGGTATGACGGGTATTTTTCCTTGGAATGGGAAAGAGCCTGGAGGACGGAGCTGAGAGGGGCTGGGTTTGAAGTAGACAAAATGATCCGCCAGTATGCACAATTTATGGACTATTGATATCTTTATTTAATCGACTAAGGTACGCCGGAAAGAAGGGGAAACCTGGGGAGGCGGCGGTAATAGAGAAAGACGGGGGATTCGGGTTACGACCCTAAGTGATACTAGGCCGCCAAGAGCGGAAAAAGGCAGCGCGGCGCCATTCACGATGAACTCTTTATGACTCCATCGTTCAGTGGCGCCTCAAATACTGATTCGGAATTCAGTATTTGTCTGCCTTTTTCCGCTCTTACCGGCCAAGTATCACTAAGGATCTGCACACGATCCCCTGTCTTTCTCTATTACCGCCGCCTCCCCAGCTTTCCCCTTCTTTCCGGCTGTTGCTTGGCTGGCTGAGGATAATAAAGATTTGGTGGATTGCGAGTAAGTTTTTACATCGAGGGTGGGGTCTTTTTGCGAAATGCCTTAATGTTTAAAGTAAAACATGAAGACATTTCTGAAAATACCTTCATGATCTATGCAAATTTAGCCTTACGTAAATACCATTGCATAACATTGTTTTTAACTGGGCTAGCGAAAACCAGCACAGAACCAGGAGGCGGGGCCGGAAGGAATCGACCGGAGGGGGGAACCGGACCGGGGAAGAAAGATACGGACGAATGGGATCGTATGGAACCCCTTTAGAACTACTTAGGCCCGTAAGGGCAGAACGAGGCAGGTAAAAACTGATTTCCGTCTCAGTTTTTAAAGCGCCGCTGAGCAGCGAAGTCATCAAGAGTTCACTGCGAATGGCGCTGGCCTGCCTCGTTCTGTCCTTACGGGCCTTAGTAGTTCTTAGGGGCGAATCCCGAATCCCATTCGTCCGTATCTTTCTTCCCCGGTCCGGTTCCCCCCTCCGGTCGATTCCTTCCGGCCCCGCCTCCTGGTTCTGTGCGTACCTTCCGCCAACTCAGTTAAATAGCAATTTATCATTTCTGCATCAGTCTTTTGTCGTGTATTCCCTTTAGGATATATTTTCGGGCCTCCACCGCCTGATCTTTCGTAGCGGGCGAAACACCCTTTAGAGGATAGGGGATTCCAAGCTTTTCGTATTTCATTTCTCCCATGTTGTGATAGGGAAGCACGTCTAAGGCCTTCACATGCTTTAAGGTGCCGATAAAAAGCCCCAGCTGATAAAGATACCGGTGATCATCCGTAATCCCCGGAACGATCACGTGGCGTATCCACATGGTGATGCCTTTTTCATCCAGATAGCGGGCGAAATCCAGGATATTTTCATTGGGCTGGGCGCAGAGCTTTTCATGTTCGGCCGGATCGATGTGTTTGATATCCAGCATGACCAGATCGGTAACAGCTAAAAGGCGGTCTATTTTTGCGCAGATATCTGCATTGCTGCGGCGGAAGGTGACGCCGGAGGTGTCGAGACAGGTGTGAATGCCTTTTTTATGGGCGGCTTCGAATAATTCGGTGACAAAGCCGATCTGCATTAACGGCTCTCCGCCGGTTACGGTGATTCCGCCCTTGGAATAGAATTCCTTGGACTGATCATATTGGTTCAGGATTTCTTCCACAGTCATGTCCGTACCGCCTGACATGTCCCAAGTGTCCGGGTTGTGGCAGTATTGACAGCGCATGGGACAGCCTTTCGTAAAGACTACCATGCGGATACCGGGACCGTCTACGGTTCCGAAGCTTTCAATGGAATGTATGTGACCTACCATAATTCTCTCCTTTTTAGATGAAGAATTTACATGAAGGGTGAAGGCATTTTTAAAAATGCCTTGAGGTTTTACATTAAAGGGTGAAGGCATTTTCGAAAATGCCTTCACCCTTCATGTAAATCCTCGCGATAATAATTAGATTGACTGATGGAAGGTACGTGAGATAACCTCGTCCTGCTGTTCCTTCGTCAGTTTAATAAAATTAACAGCATATCCGGATACTCTTACTGTCAGCTGTGGATACTGCTCCGGATGAGCCTGAGCATCTAAAAGCGTCTCCTTCGTAAAGACATTAACATTCAGATGATGTCCGCCCTTTTCTGCATATCCATCCAATAAAGCCACTAAGTTATCTACCTGTGCATCACTTGCATGTGTTGTATGTGCCATAAGTTTCCTCCGTTCCGCCGCAGTCTGCGGCTGTAAATGTGTTAATCAGGTTATCTATTCTCTGTCCAATGATTCAAAAATTGTCGGTGAGCTGCATGCTCCGCCGCAGTCGTCATATTCAGGCAGATCTTTTGTATCGATGTCAAGCTCTACGTCGATATCACCCATGAAGATCTGATCCTCTTTACCAAGCGCTCCCGGGATGATGGAGAAGGTATTGGAAATACCGTCCTGGGCATCTTTAAATGGAAGCTTCGCAACGGATGCCAAAGATGCGACAGCGCCGTGGGTATCACGTCTGTGCATTGGGTTTGCGCCCGGTGCAAATGGTTCGCCTGCCTTACGTCCGTCAGGAGTTGACCCTGTAGCTTTACCATAAACGACATTCGAGGTGATTGTCAAGATGGAAGTTGTAGGGATACCTCCGCGGTAGCAGTGGTTGCGTTTGATATAGTTCATAAAGGTGTGTACGATATCGCTTGCGATCTCATCCACGCGGTCGTCGTTGTTGCCGTATTTCGGGAAGTCGCCTTCCACTTCATAGTCGATGACAATGCCATTTTCATCACGGATTGTCTTAACCTTTGCATATTTGATTGCGGATAAAGAATCGGCTACTACGGATAATCCGGCAATACCGGTTGCAAACCAGCGGGTTACTTTATGGTCGTGAAGAGCCATCTGGACTCTTTCATAAGAGTATTTGTCATGCATATAGTGGATGATGTTCAGGCTGTTCACATAAACGCCGGCCAGCCACTGCATCATATCCTGGTAAGCTTCCAGAACCTCGTCGTAATCCAGATATTCGGATGTGATCGGTCTGTATTTCGGTCCAACCTGCTTCTTGCTGACTTCGTCGATACCGCCGTTGATCGCGTACAGAAGACATTTTGCAAGGTTTGCACGTGCACCGAAGAACTGCATCTCCTTGCCCACTCTCATGGAAGATACGCAGCAGGCGATGGCATAGTCGTCTCCGTGGGTTACGCGCATCAGATCGTCATTCTCATACTGAATGGATGAAGATTCGATAGAGGTCTTAGCGCAGAAACGTTTAAAGTTCTGTGGAAGACGTGTGGACCAAAGCACAGTAAGGTTTGGCTCAGGAGCGGTTCCCAAGTTCTGCAGAGTGTGCAGATAACGATAGGACATCTTTGTTACCATATGGCGTCCGTCGATGCCGATACCGCCGATGGATTCCGTTACCCAGGTAGGATCGCCTGAGAACAGGGAATTGTATTCCGGAGTGCGGGCGAATTTTACAAGGCGTAGTTTCATGATGAAATGATCCACGAATTCCTGAATCTGCTCCTCCGTATATCTGCCTTCCTTTAAATCTCTTGCAGAGTAGATATCAATAAATGTAGAAGTACGTCCCAAAGACATAGCCGCGCCGTTCTGCTCCTTAACAGCAGCCAGGTAGCCGAAATAAGTCCACTGAATCGCTTCCTTTACATCGGATGCAGGTTTGGAAATGTCATAGCCGTAGATTTCACCCAGCTTTTTCAGTTCCTTTAAAGCGCGGATCTGCTCTGATAATTCCTCGCGGTCACGGATGATCTCTGAATACATGGTGCTGCGGGTGGTAGCTTTCTGCTCTTCCTTGTCCTCGATCAGACGGTCCACTCCGTAAAGAGCGATACGGCGGTAGTCGCCGATAATACGTCCGCGGCCATAGGCGTCAGGAAGTCCGGTAATGATGTGGCTGGAACGGCAGGCTCTCATCTCAGGTGTATAAGCGTCGAATACGCCTGCATTGTGGGTTTTTCTGTGTGCGGTAAAGAACTCGCTGATCTCAGGGTCAACCTGATAGCCGTTGTCAAGACAGGCTTTTTCCGCCATGCGGATTCCGCCGTAAGGCTGCAGCGAACGTTTAAAAGGCTTGTCTGTCTGGAAACCGACGATGGTTTCTTTTTCTTTATTTAAATAACCTGCATCATGGGAAGTAATGGTTGAAATAATCTTGGTGTCCATATCAAGGACTCCGCCGGCTTCCCGTTCCTCTTTGCTCAGTTCCATAACCTGATCCCAAAGATCTTTGGTATTCTGGGTAGGTCCTGCGAGGAAAGAATCATCACCGTCGTATGGAGTATAGTTCTTCTGGATAAAATCTCTGACGTTGATCTCTTTTTCCCATACGCCGCCGTTAAAATCGCGCCACTCTGTTTTCATTAAGAGTACCTCCTGTTTTTATCTATGGATTATTAGTTAAATTAGTAACGTTCTGTAGTGTTTATTATAGATGCACATTGTATACACGTCAATAGCTATAATTGAGAATTTTTTTAAATAAACCAGTAAATACTTGGTAAAAATAGGGATTCATAGTAAAATACTATGAAAATGAGAAAAAATAATTCTTTACATACTTTTACCACTCCGTATATCCGGAAAAATGAAAGCCTGCTTCCAGAAACCGGAAAGTTCCTGCATACTGCCAAAACCGGCACGGACGGCATAGATCGCCGGGACTGGGAATCGTAACGAACTGCTGCCCAAAATGCAAAACTCGGACAAAATTACCTTGTAAAAATGTTTGAATCGTATTATAGTAAAAATAGTATGTGCAAAAAGGAGGTTATTATCATGACAATCAGTAAAGATATGTTGATCGGTCAGTTAGTTGGTATGGATGAATTAATTCCCCAGATGTTAATGGGAGCAGGTATGCATTGTCTCGGATGCCCATCCGCACAGGGTGAGTCATTAGAAGAAGCATGCTTCGTTCATGGAATTGACTGTGATGATTTAGTGAGCAAGATGAATGAAATTTTAGCTGACAGATAAATCAGAAGATAACAGGTGAGGAGATCGAAAGTCTCCTCACCTGTTTTTTTGTATCATAGGAAGGTACTTCTATGATATAAAAAAGCTCTCCAATACCAACTTTGTTGGCTATGGGAGCGCACTGCGGCGGTAAGGTATAATGCCGTTTACGCGGCCCGCCGCAGGCGAAGAATCCCGCAAGCGGGATTCTTTCTTAAAGATCGGCCAGTTTCTGAAGTGCACTGTTTTTTATGATGACTTCATAATGTTCTTTGTAATAGGCCTCGCTGGCGTATTCCTGCCTGATCTTTGTGCCGTATTCAGCGAGAATATTGCACAGACGGCTGAAACTGAGGGAATTGCTGTCCTTTGTTTTTACCACCAGATAATATTGACGGCTGTCCGGCTTTTTGTAGAGGGTATTGGTTCCGTCGTAGACATGTCCAACAATATGGGCCACTTCACATATACGGTCAAGGCTGTCAAAACTGTAGATGCGGGAAGCCGGAACCGGTGCCTGAGGAGCAGGCGCAACATCATGTGCAGGCGGTTCTTCCAGCGTTTCCTTGATCTCATCCGATAAGAGATTCAACAGCCCATCGGCTCCTTCCAACAATTCATGAGCCAGATCATTCAATCCGTCCTGATCTTCGTCGGACATGGGTGTGAATTTTGAAAAACGAGTGTCCAGCTCTTCCGGGTCTTCTATTTTAGTGATGACTAACATTACGCTTTCATTCGACAGTGGTATCGCTTCTACCATAAGTGGGATATCTTCGGCTTCAAAACCGACTTCGTTGGATGCTTTCTGGATCATCTCGCGAAAAAGACTGCGCGCCTTTTCGCTTCCGTATGCCAGTTCACCCAGGTTCAGATTACGGACGCTTAAATCAAAACTGCTCAGCGTACAACGAATCTGATTTTCATTGATACGTTCTATCTTCATAGGATCACTTCCTTTTCTTTAAAGTCTGCTTCCTCAATCTAACTATACTATATATTATAGCGAAAAGGCAATTCCTATGTGAAATTTTTAGGAATTTTTTAGAGATTTTTTAAATAAAGATTGTAAAAAAGGCATTTATGTATTAGAATGGGCTTCAAGAGATGATATTTACAAAGGAGGTGCGTGTCGTAGAGGACACCGTTTTGTTTGGTAAATATCAGATAAAGGGGATTTTAGGGACAGGACATGCCGGTACCGTGTTTTTGGCGGTGCATATGGAGCTGGAGGAATTCAGGGCCATCAAGCGGGTTTCCAAGTCTTATGTGGATTACCGGCGCTTTAAGAAAGAGGCATTGATCCTCAAGGAACTGCGCCATCCCGGAATACCCATCGTTTATGATTTAGAAGAAGATTCTGAGTACAGCTACCTGATCGAGGAGTACTTGGAAGGCGAATCATTCTATGACTTGATCCACAATCAAGGTCATCTGACTGCGGCAATGACAATCCGATATGGGATTCAGATCTGCCGGTTAGTCAATTACCTGCATTCTGCAGGGGAAATTCCCATTTTATATTTAGATCTTCAGCCCAAGAATTTATTGTTGTGCAATGAAACTGTGAAACTGGTGGATTTTGACCATTCCGCAACCATGATCCAGGCAAATGCTTCCTCAAAGCGCTATGGGACCATCGGATGTGCGGCGCCGG
This sequence comes from Clostridium sp. chh4-2, assembly GCF_002899675.1. Classification (GTDB taxonomy): domain Bacteria; phylum Bacillota; class Clostridia; order Lachnospirales; family Lachnospiraceae; genus CHH4-2. The sequence goes on from NZ_PKUU01000019.1 coordinate 92,332, forward strand.
AACAATACAGAACGGACATGAAACTGGATGAACGGACCGACATTTATGCCATTGGTGTTACCTTAATCTACCTGGGAACCGGAAGATATCCTGAAGAATCCCCATCGCCGGGATTGTGCGGATGGACTCCGGAACTGAGGAAAATCGTCAAAACATGTCTGCATTCTGATCCGGATAAACGGTACCAGTCAACAGAAGAATTATGCCGGGATTTAATCCGGCTGGACCAGAAGACAAACGGTGTTTCAAAATTATTTCAAAAAAATCAGATATCATCTCTTACCATTGCTTTCGCGGGAAGCAAATCCGGGGTCGGTACGACTCATCTGGCAATCGGCTTATCAACTTATCTGCGTTTATCAGGCTATCCCAATCTCTATGAAGAACAGAATGACTCAGGTGCAGTACGGCGGCTGGCGCTTTCTTTTGGCGCGCAGTCAGACCGGTTTGGCCGGGTCCGTATCAGGGGATGCAGCATGAAGCCTAAGTACGGGGAAGCCGTGGTTCTGGAAGAAAGCAAAAACCGGATTGTGATCCGGGATTATGGAAATGACCTTAACAGGCTAAAGGAATCCATGGATGTGGACTGCGTCTTTCTCGTCTGTGACGGCAGCCTTTGGGAAGCCGGCGGGGCTGAGAAAGCTGTCCTTGAATTGGAGTCCTGCGCCTGTTTGAGGGTTATCTTCAATCATGTGGCGGCCGGGCTGAGAATCAGGAAAGGCGGGGGTCTGAACCCGGAATACTGTTATAAAGCGCCCTGGCAGCCGGATTCATTTTTACCGGAAAGAAGCCATATGAGATTTTATCAGGCGCTGATGGACAGCCTTGAGATCAGGCCGAAAGGAGGATGGCCGCTGCGATGTTTGAGAAGAGCCGCCGTAAGCGCGGCAGAAAAACTGCTTCGCCCGGGATTAAGGAGCCGGTAGTGACCGGAATCCTGGGAACGTCCAGAGGGGCGGGCACTACTCATTATGCCATATTGCTGGCCAATTATATGGTCGGCGTCTGCGGCTGCAAGTGTGCGGTTTTGGAATGGAATGACCATGGTGATTTTGAGCGGATCGAACGGGTCTGCAAAGGGGCATCCTCGGATAACCGCAGCTTTTCCGTTTTAAAAGCGGACTATTATAAGCGGTCCGGAACAAAAGAACTGCTTTCTTGTATGGCTGCAGGTTATGAGCAGATTATTATTGATTTCGGAAGTGATTTTTTTAACCAAAAAATCGAATTTTTACGATGCCATGAAAAATGCGTCGTTGCAGCGCTGAGCGAATGGCAGGCAGAGGGATTCTTGGAATTTGTACGGGAGATGAAGGGAGAAGCCGGATATAAGAGCTGGAATTATGTCATTTCCTTTGGAAGTGAGGACGCCAGAAGACAGATAAAAAAGAAGCTGGGCCTTCCTGTCGAACGAATTCCTCTTTCAGAAGATCCTTTTGCACTGAACCGCCAGCTGATTGCATATTTTGAAAGATAAAGAAGAATAAGGCGGAGCCGGGAATGATATGTCACGAATACCTTCCGGTCAGCGGCTCCGCCTTAAAAAAGCGCCGGTCATGCGGCAGAACAGGAGGAACGTGTGAGCTCAGAATATGCTTTGTCACAAAGGGAAAGAAAAGAACAGCAGAGAGTGTATCTGGAGGGACTGAAACAGTACCGGGATAAGGGAATTCCCATTATCATCGATGGGGAGGAATTAGAGGAGGAGGACTGGGGTAAAATTTTTGAAGTCTGCGAAAATAAATATTATTACATGAGCGATTTTGTGGGCTTGGAAGATGGAAAGCTAACGGAGATCCATTTTGATAAGGTCTATTACGAATAAGATAAGGGTGGGAGATGCCGCGGGATACCGCTTTCAGCCAAAAGTGATGATTATGCGGCACGGGTGGGATGCAGACGCCGGGAAAAGAACCAAATTTTACGGCTTGTGTGGTAATTTGATGTATTGTATAATTAGCGTACAGATATAGGGGCAGAGTATAACTAACATCCGATAATGCAGGAGGAAATCCATGAAGAAGAAAAAAACACCGCTGGTTATAGCGCTGGTGGCTGTGATATTGCTGGCTGCGGGAGCACTGGGAGTCTGGCTGGCAATCAAGTACATGCCGTCTTTTGAAACGGCAGATTTAACCCAGAGATATGGGGTGACGGAAGATGAAGTAGCAGTTCTGCTGAATGATGAACTGCAGGACGATAAGGGGATTTTTAAGAATAACCAGACGTATTTGCCTCTAACATGGATTAACGGTAAGATTAATGAAAAGTTTTTCTGGGATGAGAATGAAAAGCTTCTTATCTATACGCTTCCGGAAGAGATTGTCTATGCAACAGACCAGACGAAGGGAAGCAATGGATCGCCCCTGCTTATTTTGGAAGAGGATGAGGTTTATCTTGCCCTGGGATTGATTTCGGGATATACCAATATCAGAATCCGGGCGTTTGACGTGGAGACTGAGGTCAGAAGAATTTATATTGATACCAGATGGGAGTCAGAAGATATGGCTCTTATGAAACGAAAAGGCAGGGTGCGCGAAAAAGGCGGAATTAAAAGCCCCATTGTGACCGAAGCCCGGAAGGAAAGCCAGGTACGGGTCATTGAAGCCATGGACGAGTGGTCTAAGGTTATGACTGAGGACGGATATATAGGATATATCCAGAACCGTTTTCTGGCCGCAGATGACAGCTTCCAGCCTAAGAGCACATTTATAGAGCCGGAATATACCAATATTACCATGGATGAAAAAGTATGCCTTTTATGGCATCAGGTTTTATCCAATGATGCCAACAGTACATTGGAAGCCAGAATCGCTAACACAAAAGGGGTGAATGTAGTTGCCCCTACCTGGTTTGCGATGATGGACAACGAAGGAAATTATCAGTCATTTGCCAGCAAAGATTATGTGGACAAGGCGCATGAACTGGGACTTCAGGTGTGGGCGGTTTTAGATAATTTTAATTACAATGGCGGAAAAGACGTGAATACCCAGGTGCTGATGGGAAAAACCTCCACCAGGAAAAAACTGATCGCCAAATTGATGGAAGATGCTGATACGTACGGATTTGACGGCATCAATCTGGACTTTGAAACGCTGAGAGAAGAGGCCGGGCCGTACTATGTGCAGTTTATCCGGGAACTCTCCGTATCCTGCAGAAAGAAAAAACTGGTGCTTTCCGTGGACAACTATGTTCCGGCTTCTTATAATCTGTTTTATAACCGTGCGGAACAGGGCCGCGTTGCGGATTATGTGATCGTGATGGGATATGATGAACATTTTTCCGGCGGAGAGATGGGATCGGTGGCGTCCATTAATTTCGTGAAAAACGGCATTGCGGATACGTTAAAAGAGGTTCCCAAAGAGAAGGTTGTGAATGCGATTCCGTTCTTTACAAGAGTATGGACGGAAGGCGACAACGGAACGTCCTCGTCGGCACTGGGAATTGAAGGTGCCCAGAAGTGGGTGGAGGAAAACAATGTGGAACTGATCTGGCAGGAAGAGCTGGGGCAGTATTACGGCGAACTGTTTACAGATGAAGGCAAAAAGTATATCTGGATGGAGGAAAAAAACTCCATTCAGCTGAAAATGAATCTAATAGAGGAATACGGCCTGGCTGGTGTGGCCTGCTGGAAAGCGGGATTTGAACCAAAAGACATCTGGGACGTGGTGAATTTGAATGAATAAGAAAACAATAGGTTTAATAGCGGCAGGTATGATCATTATGATGGCGGGCTGTACCGTTAAAACGGCACAGGAGCCGGTAACCACAGAGACTCCGGCGGAGAGCAGTGAGGCCAGTACGGAAGCGGTCACAACGGAGCCACCGACGGAAAGCGAATCGGAGACAGAGACTTCTTCTATAGAAGAAACGACGGAGCCGGAGGTTGAAGAGCCGGAAAAAAAGCTGATTATCGCCAGCGACATCCATTATTTAGCCCGTGAACTGACGGATATGGGGCTGGGATTCAATTATATGGTGGATCACGGTGACGGCAAGGTTGTAAATTACATCTGGCAGATAACGGATGCATTTATTGAAGAAGTGATTGCCCAAAAGCCGGAAGCATTGATTCTTAGCGGAGATTTGAGCCTGAATGGAGAATACCAGAGCCATGTGGAATTGGCGGATAAGCTGGAAAAGGTTGAGATAGCCGGAATTCCGGTTCTCGTAATACCCGGCAACCATGACATCAACAATGTGAGCGCGGCCGCTTATGAAGAAGGCGTCCGGTTCCCGGCGGAGAAGACCACGCCAGAGGAATTTGAGAGCATTTACAGCGATTTTGGTTATGATGAGGCCATAAGCAGGGATGAGTATTCCCTTAGCTATGTTTACCAGCTGGATGAGTACAACCGTCTTTTGATGCTGGATACCTGCCAGTATAAGGATCACGCTCTTGTGGGCGGTATGATTAAGACGGAAACCTATGACTGGATCGAACTGCAGATGGAAGACGCCTGGAGCCAGGGAATGAATGTGATACCCATAGCGCACCACAATCTTTTAGATCAGAGCCGCGTCTATATCGACGACTGCACCATCGAGCACAGCAGCCAGCTGATCGACCAGCTGGAAGCCTGGGATGTGGGTATCTTTTTAAGCGGGCACCTTCATGTCCAGCATTACCAGTATGCTGATGATGATCCGGACCGTATCTGTGAGATCGTTACCAGTTCGCTGGCTACGCCGCCGTGTCAATACGGAGTGTTGAAATACACGGACGACGCTACCTATACTTACGATACAAAACCTCTGAATATAGAGGCTTGGGCTTATGATGAAAAGGTGACGGACGACAATCTTCTCGATTTTAATACCTACAAAGGGCCGTTTCTGATGCGGGTGTTCTATAATCAGGCTTATGAAGAGCTGAAGCATATTAAGAATAATGAGCATGAATTTACGGAAGACGAGATGGCTTCCATGTCACAGATGTATGCAAAACTGAATTCTTACTGCTATGCAGGCCTGGCATTAAAAATAAAGGCTGAAACGATGAATGATCCGTCTTATAAGCTTTGGATGGATTATACGTATCCAAGCATATTGATGCAGTACATAGAAGAGATCCTTTTGGATGCGGATGCGGACTATAATCATGTGAAGATTCAGTAGGTCCGACAGTTTAATCCAGTTTAGGAAGTATTTCAAGCAGAGTTGCCATCGCATCTTCCAGTCTTTTTACATCTTCTTTGCCGATTTTTTCCTCCAGCTGGAGGGGAAAATCGGTATTTTTATAAATATTTTCTTCGATATATTGAATTGCGGAATCCGATACGCAGATTCTGATATACCGTCTGTCCCGTTCGTTATATTTCCGTTCAATAAAATGATGTTGGTTCAGGGTATCAATGATTTTAGTGGCCTGCTGTTTGCTGATCTTTAAGCGGGCGGCTAAGTCGGTCATGGTCATGGAACCGTCCTGCTGAAGAATCTGGAGACAGTAATAGGTTTCCAGGCTCATCTTATCTTTTAAAGACATTTTAAATGGTTTTTCTATCTTATAGTACCAATAGGGCAGCAGTTTCAGCATCATTTCTGTAAAATTCATGTTCTTATCATATCCTTTCCCTTAAATGTAAATAAGATTGATGGTTGACAAATGGAAATCATTCTATATATAATTAATAGTAAACTATAGTGTACTATTAATAAAAGTGTACTTATGTAGTTTACAATAGATCAACCTGAAAATCAAGCATTTGGCGGAAATGGAGTGTTTATATGAACATAGAAAAATCAAAGGAAATGGCGCGGCTGATTATAAAAAATGCGCTCAGTTTTGCATTTAACCTGGCATTTGTTTTTGTATTCCAGATTCTTTTCGGAACGATGAATGTGCTTCCCGGAGTGGCGATCGGCGTGGGTCTGACCATGTTTCCGGTGGGATATATTGGAGTCAGGCCGTTAACTATGGCGGGAATTATCGTTGCCTTATATACCGGCAGTGTGCTGGCAGGGCAGTCGGCGCTGCTGTCACCATGGCTTGCATTTGGGATCAATTTTTTATTTGTCCTTCTTATCATGATTTTAACCTGTGAACCGGCCATGTATAAGCCTGCGATCAGTTTTTTGCTCTGCTTTGTGTTCTCCCAGGCCACGCCAACTGCTCCTGAGGCTTTTTCGTCAAGGCTGGTCGGTGCAGTTATGGGCGGAATTGTGGTGGCTGCGGCAACGATTTTCAAATGGAAGCAGCAGGGTCACTGGGATGACGGAAGAAAATTGAAAGAGCAGATTGAGCTTTGCATAACCCGCAGGGGATATATCATGAGAATGTCGCTGGGAATTGCCGCAGCCATGTTCGTAGGTATGGTATTGGGACTGAAAAAGCCGTTATGGATCAGCATCGTGGTGATGTCCCTGACCCAGCTCCATTATCATGAAACATTGGAGCGGATTCGTCACCGTCTATTCGGCAATGTGGTTGGAATCGTCTTCTTTTTAATCGTTTTTAAACTGCTGATTCCTGAAAAATATGCGTTTGCCATGGTATTATTCCTCGGATATATCAGTTTCTTTACCTCCGAGTACAAATACAAACAGATAGTCAATGCCGTGTGCGCGATCAATGCTTCCCTTGTGCTTTTGGATACCTCCACGGCGGTGCAGAACCGCCTGTTCTGTCTGGCAGGCGGCGCGGCCATCGTCCTGATCTTATACTTGGTTCAGAAATGGACCAGAACGCTCCATCATCATATGACCTGTGAAGGGAATGTCTGAAAGCGGGTCTATTTTCGAAAAGCGGCGGATATATTAGAGTAAGTAAATAATTTGGATGATTGAATTTGAAGAAGATAAAAATGGAAACATGGATGGGCTTTTGCATGCTGATTCTTGTTTTTGCTGTTTCTCATTACCCGTTATTTGGAGGGGGATTCGGAATTGCCGCATCCGGGGAGGCGAAAGGAACGCAAAAGAAGACGGTTGTTTTGGATGTCGGCCACGGCGGCAATGATCCCGGGAAAATCGGAGTGGACGGCAGCCTGGAAAAGGACATCAATCTGGCAATCGCAAAACGTCTGAAGACTTATCTGGAAGCTTCCGATGTGGAAGTCATCCTGACCCGGGACAGCGATACCGGACTTTACGGTGAGAAGGACAACCGGAAAAAGATGGCCGACATGAAGAAGAGGTGTGAGATCATCGATGAGATCAAGCCTGAAATCGTGGTCAGCATTCATCAGAACAGCTACCATCAGGAAGAGATCTCAGGAGGCCAGGTTTTCTATTATAAAGGATCGGATAAAGGAAAAAAGCTGGCCGAGATTCTTCAAAAGAGATTTGATTACGTGCTGGGGGAGGCCAACCGCAGGCAGGCAAAGGCCAATGACAATTATTACCTTCTGCTGCACGTGAAACAGCCTATCGTGATCGTGGAATGCGGGTTTTTGAGTAACTGGAAAGAGGCGGCCATGCTGAATTCCGAGGAATACCAGGACCGGCTGGCGTGGACGATTCATATGGGGATTATGGAATACCTGAATCAATAGGCCTGTAGTTTTAAGCCCTTTTTACTTCGCCTTCAGAATCCGGTTAGATTTGGATGATATTCCGGTATTCATTGGGCGTGGCCCCGTATTTTTTCTTGAACGACTGAATGAAATAGCTGGTATCGTGATATCCCACGGCTTTTCCGATATCCGCTGTTTTCATTCCGCTGTTTTGGAGCAGATTTTTGGCTTCATTTAACCGGGTATTGCTGAGAATTTCGGTGAAATTTATTCCATAGGATCTGCGTATCAAACGGCTTATGTAAGTGGTGCTGAAATGAAAATGTTCCGACAAGAGATCAAGGGACAGGTCGCTGGCATAATTCTCCTTTATATACTCCACAATTTGATTGGCAGTTCCATCGTAATGGGAGAGTGTATTCTTACATCCTTCTGAGATAAGGTTGTTTAAAAATTTTTCCGCATAAGTCATCAGCTCTTCTAAGGTTTGACAATCCAATATCTGATAAATCCAGGCCATGCTCTGATCAAATGAAGAGGAAGGAAGCTGGGATTTTTCGTTGGTTATCTGCACCGCCTGGAGAAGAGTGGCGATAATCAGGTGCTTACAGCGGTTCATATCAGGATACTTCATGGTCATGAACAGATGGGACAGGTGCTGCATATAACTCAGCGCTTCTTCTCTGTTCCCAATTCTTATACTCCTTTCAAATACTTCTTTTCTGGCTTCCGGAATATAATAATCCTCATTTTCAGACGACTGTACATCCTTAAAATACAGGGTAGGGTCATCATTAAAGAAACAGCACTGGTTGAGAGAGAATGTGGCCTGATAGTGCAGAGTGGGTATTTCTGTTAAGCAATGTCCCAGATTGCTGATTCCAAAGGACAGATGAACCCCAAGTTCGGATAAAATCGCCTTTTTGGCCTTATGGGTACCCAGCTGGACAATTGCCATGCAGTCTGTTTCTGTGATGGATTCAGAAAATATAAGCAGAAAATGAATCCTGTCCGCAGAATGAAAGGTCAATGTATCCGCAGTGTAGTTCTTAAAAGTTTCTTTACAGATATTGCTGATGGTCACAGAGGCCATATAATTTTCCAGAACCTTCTGGCGGCAGTCGTTGAGCGGCGGGGTATCCCCTGTAAAAAATGCGATGGAAATTACAATATATTGTCCTACCGGTATTTCAAACAGGCGGAAGGTGTCCAATGCGGGCTCTTCTGAAACATACCGCCCTGCTACCAGATCAGAAAACAGATTGGAACGCAGGGTGGGAAGCGCAGTCTGAAACTGGGCTTTCAATTTCTGAAATTGGGCTTCTTTGTTTTTTCTGATGTGTATGGCCTTGGAGATCTTATTCAATGCTTTTAACAGGGTTTCCTGATCCGTGGGCTTTAACAGATACTCGTCTACATGAAGGTGAAGGGCCTGTTTAACCAGTGCTAATTCATCAAAGCCGGTGAGCAGGATGACATAGACGGACGGATAGTTTTTCTTGATCTCCTGTGTTAAATGGAGTCCGTCCATCACGGGCATCTTTATATCGCTGATGATGATATCGGGTGACAGAACCCGGGTCATTAACAGCGCCTCTTCGCCATTTTCGGCCTGTCCCACCAGCTCATATCCGTTTTCTTTCCATGGAAAGGCGGCCAGCCCTTTTCTTATCATGATTTCATCGTCTGCTATCAATACTTTTGTCATCATATAATCACATCCTCACTGTTCTTTTCTGAGATCCGGCAGGGAAATATAGGGTATCCGGATCGTTACGGTGGTTCCGCTGTTTGGCTGGGATTTGATATCCAATCCGTATTCTGTTCCATAGACATACTGAATCCGGTTATGGACATTTAAAAAGCCGAGCCCGGTGTGGGTGCTGTTGGCGTCGGAGTGGCTGCCCCAGATCTCTGCTAAGCGCTCCGGAGAGATGCCGATACCGTTATCTTTAATGGTAAATATGACCATATTCTCAGACAGTTCCCCTTTCACAAGAATCAATCCGGTGCCGCCTTTCCCTTCTAAACCATGTACAATTGCATTTTCTACCAATGGCTCCAGAATCAGCTTGGGGATGACCAGATCATTCAGGCGGTCGTCCACATCGATGATGGCGCTTATTTTATCCTGATATCTGATTTTTTGAATCAGGAGGTAATCCTGCACGCAGGCCAGTTCCTCTTTCAATGTGATATTTTGATCTTTGTTGATGCTGATCCGCATTAAACGGCTGAGAGAAGACGCCATTTTCGAGATTTCCGGCATACCGTTTAACTGAACGGTCCAGCTGATTGTGTCCAGGACATTATAGATGAAATGGGGATTAATCTGGGCCTGAAGCATTTTGAATTCGGCATCCTTGTACAGGAGCTCCTTTTTATAAACGTTATCGATCAGGCTGTTTATCTTTTGGACCATGGAGTTGAAATGATGGCTTAACTGACCGATTTCATCGTCACTTTCTATGGGAAGGGATACGCTGAAATCACCTTTTGCTGCGATATCCATGAAATGAGCCATTTTGCGGAGCGGACGAACCAGGGATTCGGAAAAGAAGATCACTACCAGGGACACGACACCGGTCATGATTACCACAAAAGAGGCGATCCATCTGAACAGCTGGTTTATCTGCCCATAGAGGGCGTCTTCCGATATGAGGCCGTAAACGACCAGGCCTTTGTCGGGAAGAGCGTTGGCGGTTACAAGAAACGGAGAATTTTCATACTCAATATTTGAAAATGTGGAGGAAGAGGAGTCCAGTTCTGACAAATCACGGTATAAGACGGGAGCATAGGTTTTCCCGCAGATATAGTTTCCCTGTTGATCCAATATGACCAGATTTCCTTTTCCTGCAAAAAAGGACTGGGTGATGCTGCGGTCCAGATAGTCTTTTTTGACGGAAATTGCCAGTGCGCCCAGATTTCTTGTGGTAGTAATGTTGCGAATCTCTTTTAAAAGGCATAATTCCTTTCCTCTCAGAAAATACCATGAGATTCTGCCGCTGTGAGACTCCGACAATTTCTTGATTTCCTGTATTTCGTCGGAATCAAAGGTAGGAATCCTGTTGGGAACTTCGAAAATCATGCCATTGTCCGCAAATATATTGATCGTATTCAATTTATTGGAGGAATAGTTGGTGATCAGTACCCGTTCGGCGGCTGAGAAATAGGAAGGGGGAACCTCGTCGTAGCTATTGTAGGGATCGTCCAGTTTCTCCGTCAATATGGACTGGATTTCCGTACTGTATGATATAAAATCCGCCATATAACAAATGCTGTTTAACGTATTATCCAAAGCGGTGGAGGTCTGGATGACAGCGTCAATGGCCTGCTGCTGTGTGCTGCCCCGTAAGATGGACAAGGTCTTCATATAAATCGGCAGGAAAACAAAAATACTGATCAGCACGATTATAAGAAAAAAATAGGACAGCAGCTTACTTCGTATGGACAGGTTCCTAAAAAAAAGAAGGTTTTTTTTCATAGTCAGCACCCATTTCCTTTGTTGGACGTGTTGATAAAAAAATATTGCTTTTATTATAATGAAATAGTACAAAAATGTTTTCCTAATGTCAAATTAATCGTGCACTATAGATAAGAATATCATATGAAAGGACAAAATAATTATATAAAACCACGGGAAAAAGTGGATAAATACTTTGGATTTCATCGGCCATACCGCTCTGTTATAATGAACTCAGAAATTAACAGAGGGAAGGAGTTTATGAGATTATGCAGAAACTATATTATCAGCCTGAGGACCATTGGTTTGGAGACTGTATGCCGTTTGGACATGATGGAAAATTCTATGTATTTCATCAAAGGGATACGAGAAATCCAAAACCGCTGCGGGAGGGACAGCCCTTTGGCTGGTCTTTGGCAATAACAGATGATTTTATCCATTTTGAAGATTATGGAGAAGTGCTGAAGCGGGGGGCTTACGAGGCACAGGACCAGTACATCTATGCCGGAAGCATTTTTGAAGCGATGGGTAAATTCCATGCGTTTTATACCGGATTTAACCGGGAATATGAGGCGCAGGGGAAGCCGTCCCAGGTTTTAATGCATGCGGTCAGTGACGATCTCATTCACTGGAATAAAACGGAAGACAAGCTCCGGTTTACTCCGCAGCCGGGATATGACCAGAATGACTGGAGAGATCCCTTTGTATTCTGGAATGAAGAAGAAAAGCAGTATTGGCTGATTCTGGGAGCCAGAAAATTGAACGGCAAAAAAATGATTAACGGCTGCAATGTCTATTTTACTTCTGAGGATCTGGAGCAATGGGAATTTAAAGGCGATTTTTGGGCTCCGGGGATTTTTACCATGCACGAGATGCCGGATCTTTTTAAAGAAGGGGAATGGTGGTACCTGTTAAACTCAGAGTACAGTGACAAGAAGAAAATTGTTTACCGTATGAGCAAAAGCCTTTCAGGCCCATGGATAGCTCCTGTGGACGATGCATTTGACGGCAGGGCGTATTATGCGGGCCGAACTTTTAAAGTGGGAGATCAAAGGATTCTGTTCGGCTGGGTCCCTACAAGGGAGGAAAATGACGACAGGAACCAGTTCCAATGGGGAGGCGTTTTGGTGGCTCATGAAGTGTTCCAGAGAGAAGACGGAACCTTAGGCGTAAAGGCTCCCGATACCGTATGGAAGGCATTTGGCAGCGAGGAAAAGGCAGAACAGGATTGGCTGCTTGAAACGGTGGATTCCAGGCAGGAAGCGGTGATCGGACGCCGGTGCGGCCAGCTCTTCCGGATGGAGGCAGACGTAACATTTGAAAATGGAACCCGGGATTTTGCGGTGCGCCTGTATGAAGACGAAGAGACGGGAACCGCATATGAATTCAAGTTCCTGGTTGGGGAAAACAGATTGGTATTTGAAAAAACGCCTAACTTTCCGTGGCCCCAATGTATGAACATAGGTCTGGAACGGACGATTGCGCTGAATCCCGGTGAGAATTACAATATCCGCCTGATCGTGGACGATACGATTGCAACCATTTATGTTAATGGTGTGGCTTTAAATGCGAGGATGTACCAAAAACCTGGTGAAAGTCTGGCCTTTAACGTGACGGACGGTCGGCTGAAGATAAAGAATGTAACCATAGCAAGGGGACTGAAAGAATAATAGGAGGAGAATGTATGAAGAAAAGACGTTTCGTATCATGGGGATTGGCTGCTGCTATGCTGATTAGTACGATTTCAGGGTGTTCTGCAAAAACTCAGACAAAAGAGCCGGCTAAGACGGGAACTGAAACGGCTGCAAACACAGAATCTGCAGCTGCACAGCCTGCGACGGCAGCGGAGAACAGTTCAAAAGACGGCGGAAATGAAGAAAAGGTCAAGCGCCATGTCAAAATCTACACCCAGCTGACGGAGGCGAACGCGAGTTACTGGGTATGGGACGATGCGCTGAAAGCCTATCAGGCCGAGGTAAATCCTAATTTTACATGGGAAGTGGAGACGATTCCGGATCATGACCAGTATTTGAACAAACTGAAATTATACATTGCCGGAGGGGAGCTGCCCGATATGTTCCAGATTCCAAACGGAACGCTTTCGGCGGAACTGGCCGGAGACGGTAAGATGGTGAACATTGAAGAAGAGCTGAAGCGGATGGGAATGTATGATAAATTTAATGCCGGATGTCTGGATTTCCTCAAGTTTGACGACGGCAGCCTGTATCTGTATCCGGATGGAAGGTATTGCGAACTGTTCTGGTACTGGAAGGACACATTTGATAAGTACGGTCTGGAAGTTCCTGTGACCTGGGATGACTTCCTGAACTGCTGTAAGGTATTAAAGGAAAACGGAGAGACTCCCATCTCTTTAGCGGGCTCCCAGTCCTGGCTGAATCTGCGGTTCATCTCATTTATTCCGTGGGTGAGCGGCGGCGGAGAATTTATAAACCAGTTTAAAAAGGGCGATATCAAATATGAGGAAGACCAGAATGCAGTTGACGGAGTGAACCTGATGTATGAACTGGCATCCAACAAATATTTTATCAAAGGTTTTGAAAATTTAGCATTTGCAGACTGTGTGAACGCATTTGCAAGCAAACAGGCGGCAATCGTGTATACAGGATTTAACAATGTGACCGACAGCATGAAAGACGCATACGCCAACGGAGAAATCGGATATTTCCAGGTTCCGTATCCGACCAATTATACGGGAGATACGGTATCCATACCGGTACATACAGGCAAAGCATGGGGAATCAGCCAGAGCGCCTACGACCCGGAACTGCAGAATTTCTTCGAATATTTTGTCAGCCATCATACCCAGTACGCTTATGCCCATCAATTATTCTCTCCGTTAGACGAAGAGATAACCGAGGATCTTCCTGTAGTCATGAAGGATATCTATAAAGATCTGGTAGGCGTGGAACAGGGCTGGATTTCATGGGATGACAAATTTGACCCGGCGACAATCGTAACCAGCGGAGAGCTTGCTATCGAACTTTCACAGGCGCTCATCAAGCCGGAGGAATTTATGAAGAGGATGAATGAATCCGTGGAAAAGAATGCCGGTGAGTATTTTAAATAGACAGAAAAGAGGGAATCTGCATGATATTAGGTAAAAGTAAATGGAAAACGGTGCTGTTTTTCGTCTCTCCCGCAGTGATTCTCTATACTTTGATTGTTTTTGTGCCGATCATATGGTCTTCGGCTTACAGTATGGTGAACTGGAATGGAATCGGGACCATAAAATTTGTGGGACTGGATAATTTTGTGGAGTTATTTGCCCACGACAGGGAGTTTTTCGCGGCTCTCCGCCATACGATCATCTATACCGTACTTCAGATCCTGCTTCAGGTATTTGTGGGATTACTGCTGGCCTTCCTTTTATCAGCGCTTCCTAAGTTCAGAACCGGATTTCAGACGCTTTGTTATCTTCCGGTTATCATATCATCAGTGGCGATCTGCCAGATTTTTGAGAAGCTGATGTCTTTACAGCCAATTGGACTCATTAACTCTCTGTTGGCTAAGATAAACCCCGCATGGGCAGACATAGCCTGGCTGACGGATGTCAGGCTGTGCCTGGGCAGCGCCGCCTTTGTGGAAGGCTATAAATATATGGGAATGTACATGGTGATCTTTTATGCGGCCCTTTTGAGCGTGCCCGCCGATATGATAGAAGCGGCTAAGATCGACGGCGCAAACCGCTTTCAGATCAGCTGGAATATCACGATTCCATATATCAGAGGGATTATCGTTGCGAACTGTGTGCTGGTATTAAACGGTTCTTTAAGGGCATATGACATTCCATTTCTGCTCACAAAAGGCGGGCCGGGAAACTGTGCTCAGCTGATTGCGCCTTATATGTATAAACAGGCGTTCAGCAGCATGAAATATGGATATGGAAGCGCGGTGGCCGTGATGATAGTGATTATTTGCTTTTCTTTTGCCACCGTATTCAGAAAGATATTTGAGAGGGATGAATAAAATGAAGAAGATAAAAGCGCTGTTTTTGCAGCAGGAGGGAGGAAGCTTATGGAAAAAAAGAGCGGACTGAAACGGCCCGGATGGATGGACCTGTTGGTTTATGCGATCGCGGCAGTTGTGCTTGTGATTATGGTGTATCCGTTTTTTTATACGGTGATGTCGGCGTTTAAGACCCCGCTGGAATTTGAACAGAAGCCGCAGTATTCCCTTCCGTCCGGCCTGTATCTGGAGAATATTAAATATGTGCTGATTGAATCTTCCATTCCCAGATACTTTTTAAACAGCATTATCATTTTAGTATGTGTACTGGTTCCAACCCTTTTATTCGGTTCCATGGCGGCATTTGCAATCTGCAAAATACAGTTCAGGGGACAGAAAAAGCTGCTTTCGTATTTCCTTACAGGACTTATGATACCGTTGCAGGTGTGCCTGCTTCCCCTGTATCTGACGTTCAGTAAATTGGGATGGACCGACAGCTTTGCAGGCGTGATTCTGCCTCAAATCGCCTTTCGTTTTCCATATACCATCTACCTGTTCACTAATTTTTTCCGGTTTTTACCGGATGATGTGCTGGAATCCTGTATATTGGACGGATGCAGCCCGATGAAGATGTTTGTTAACATCGTCGTTCCGATGTCGAAAAATGTGTTTTTGACGTTGGCGACGATGAATGGAATTTTTTGCTGGAATGAGTTTTTATTCGCCTATACATTTACGAGCTCTAAGAAGCTGCAGACAATCACGCTGGGGCTTAGGGATTTCGTGGGGATGTATGGAGCTACGGATTGGGGAAGAACATTTACGACAATTGCGCTGACAATTATACCGACGTTGTTTCTGTATTTCTTTTTGAGTAAATATATGCTGGCGGGGATGACGGACGGGGCTGTAAAAGGATAGAGATTTAAAGTAAAACGTGAAGGCATTTCTGAAAATGCCTTCAGGGTTGATGTAAAAAAAGTATGATTCTAAATCCAATCCAGCGAAAACCACCATAAAAGAGGAATCCCATCGGAGATTCCTCTTTTATGCGTCACGTCCCTGAAAATTAAATATATTCTGCCACTTCCCATCTCAGGTATCTGGGAAAAAATGGTCCATCATCCGTTTAACAGCCTCATCCCAAAATACCCAGTCGTGGATACCCTCCCACTCCTCATAAGTCAGTTGATAAGGCAAAGCCCTCAGAAAATCACGGAAACGCATAGTTTCCGGGTAAAGATGGTCTTCTGTGCCGCAGGCCATATAAAACTCCGGTTTTTTCGCCAAACATGCACATTTTTGAGCCATATGATACATATCATCGTCCGGCGAAATCTCCAGATCGGTTCCGAAAATACCTTGAAATTCCTGTCTTTTCGGATTGGTTTCCGGCGTGTCGGCGATGTGCTGCCTGATGTCGGTTACTGCGGAGATCATTCCGCAGGCGGCATACCGGTCGGGATGGGACAGGGCGGTTTTCAGCGCCCCGTAGCCGCCCATGGACATCCCTGCGATAAAACGGTCTTCCGGATTTTTGCTTATCCGGAACATGGACTCACACAGATCCGGAAGTTCTTCGGAAACATAAGTCTGATAATTAACTCCATACCGCATATCGGTGTAAAAACTCCGGTTGACTTCAGGCATGATGACCGCTGCGTGATGGACCTCTGCATACCGTTCCAGATTGGTGTACCGGGTCCACACCAAGTAATTATGCGATCTTCCGTGCAGCAGATATAGAGTTTTAACCGGTTTTTCCCCATCGTATGTATCGTGAGGAAGGATGGCGCAGACAGAAGTCACCATGCGGATGGATTTTGCGTTTATTTCACAGTGGAGAAGCGCCATATTAATGATTTGCCTTGTACTGTTCTGTATATTCTTTGATGATCTGATCTCCGCCTGCTGCCTTCCAGTCTTCGATCGCCGCTTTCCATCCGTCCAAATCCAATTCGCCGATTACATATTTGATCTTGGCGTCGGCAATCTGAGTATCCAAATCGCCGCCGGTTTCAATATTAGTGTCGGAAATATAAGGAAGCACGACATTGTGAACCGCATACTGGGCGTTTTCATTCATCAGCTGGACGATTTTCTGGTTTAATTCCGGCTGGTTGTTGGCTTTCAAATGCTGTGTGGTGTAGAACGGTGTGATCTGGCGGATATCGTTATATTTACGGCCGTAGATTTCAGACTGTTCTTTTGTCTGCTCAACGCCGCCGTCTTTGACGGTATAAGATTCCCCTTCGATTCCCCAGTTCATGCCGTCTGCCATTTCCGGGTCACCCAGTTTATCCAGGAAGGATAAGAGGGATAAAAGCTCTTCCTCTGTTTTTACAGAAGTCTTTGAAAAAGCCAGGCCTCCGGTATATCCCTGATAACCGGTGATGTGATAAGGTTCATCCGGGTCATTCTTTAATAATTGGAAGATGTCTGTGGAAGCATCGGGAAATACGGCATTTAAGTCGGTGACGCGGGTTGCGGCGTCCTCTAAGTTGCCCAGGAACAGCATGCCGGCGGCGCCGGAGGTGAAGTTCTGCATCTCGTCTTTACAGATCGGGAAATCCTGGTTGAACAGTTTTTCTGAATAGGCCTGTCTGAACCATGTTAAGGATTCCGTATAGGTATCAAAGTAAAATTCAGGAACCACATTGCCTTCTTCATCGATGCCCCAGGTGTTCGGTCCTCCCATATAGATGCTGAGGAGTGTGGAGAAACGGGGAAGGGCATTGTATTTTAAAGAGAAACCATAGGTATCGTCTACACCATTTTGATCAGGATCATTATAGGTAAATGCATAGAGTATGTCGTGAAGCTCATCCAATGTGGTGGGCATCTGAAGTCCTAAGTTATCCAGCCAGTCCTGGCGGATCAGCCCGCCTTCTCTGGCAACGTCCCTGACTTTCGGAATCAGGAACTGCTGGCCGTCTATCTGAACATTCTTTAAAATGGTAGGATCGATTTGACTCAGGTTTGGAAAACGGTCTATGTAAGGAGCCACATCCCAGAACATGCCGGAGCGGGCTGCATTAACGAAACCGGAACCCTTAACTTCGCGGATCGTTGTGATCTGGGGAAGATCCTTGGAAGCGATCAAGGTGTTCAGCTTTTCATTGTAGGCCGATTGGGGAACCCATATGATCTTTGGCATGGAGCCTGTATATTCTGCAATTTTAAGTACCAGAGGATTATCATCTGTAGGAGCTTCTGCTCCCGTGTAGTTTACCATTAAAGTAATAGTATCCAATACGGCAGGAGCTTCTGTTTCTGCACCGGTGCCGGAAGCTTCGGTCTGTCCGGACTGTGGGGCGCCTGTTGTCTGTGCCGGAGCGGCCGTATTCTTAGAACCGGAGCCGCAGGCTGTCATTGAAACGAGCATACTTCCTGTTAAGAAGGCGGATAAGAAAATCCTGCCTTTTTTGTTTTTCTGTAAATATGATAATAAACCCATGAAATAACCTCCCAATGTTTAATTTTTATTTGATGCCGGTCTTGTGTACACAATTAAATTGTACGTTTGGGGAATCGATAAAGCAATACTCATTTTCTAGCCGGAATTTTGGGCCCGGAGAGGGAAAAAGGGCGGCCGATGCTCACCTTACCCAATGCTCATCTCTTTACATTCCTACCATGTCATAAAATGAGCATTCTGTGGTTTGGGCGCATAAAATACCTGTTAAAACCGCATAAAACAGCAGGAAATATGATTATTGAGTTATTAAAAATGCACAAATATAATTGAATTATAAAAAGCAGGATGCAAATCCGGAAAGGAGAAGAGATGAAAGATCAAAAAAGCTGTTGGAAAAAAATAAAGACTTATAAGTGGCTGTACATCATGCTGATCCCTGGAGTGATTTACTATCTTCTATTTAAATTCGGCCCCATGTTCGGGCTGATTGCGGCATTTAAGAACTACCAGCCATTTTTAGGATTCTTTGACAGTGAGTGGGTAGGATTTAAATATTTTATCCGTTTCTTTACAGACAAGTCGTTTGGAAAGCTGTTGGGAAATACATTGCTGCTGTCGCTGCTCAATTTGGCGTTTTTCTTTCCAATGCCAATCATTGTAGCTTTGCTTCTTAATGAAGTAAAAGCCAACTGGTTCAAACGGACCGTTCAAAGTGTTGTTTATCTGCCTCATTTTTTATCATGGGTTGTAATTGTAGGTATTTCTTATACCTTATTTACATCGGATGGAGGTATTATAACGGAGGCGCTGAAAAATCTGGGATTTGGACAGATTAATTTTCTCACAAGCCCCGCCTGGTTCCGGCCGATGGTGGTGATGCAGAATATGTGGAAAGAAACAGGATGGGGGACGATCATCTTTCTGGCTGCATTAGCCGGGGTTAATGTGGAGATGTACGAAGCGGCCAAGCTGGATGGCGCGAGCCGTTTCCAGCAAATACTCTATATCACGCTGCCGGCCATCCGAACCACAATCATAACGATGCTGATTCTGAGACTGGGTCACGTTATGGAGTCGGGATTCGACCAGCTTTACAATATGCAGAACGCTATGAACAGGGATGTTGCGGATGTATTTGACACCTATGTATATAGAATGGGCCTTGTAAACGGGCAGCTGAGCTATTCCATCGCCGTGGGCATGTTCAAATCTTTAGTAGGGCTCATATTAGTGCTGACGGCTGATAAGCTGTCTAAAAAAGTAGGGGAGGAGGGAATCTTATGAAAACTGGAAAAAGATCATATGGCGATAAGATATTTGATTCCATCGTGTATGCGGTGCTGGCAATTATAACGCTTGTCACATTTTTCCCCATCCTCTATATCATTGCAGGTTCCTTTGCTTCTGTTAAAGAGCTGGCGGTTAACCGGTTTTTGCTGATTCCCAAAGAACCGACTCTGGATGCGTATAGATATATCTTTTCCACAAGCACCCTGATGCGCAGCATGTTTGTTACGATTATGGTAACTGTAGTCGGTACCATTGTCAATTTATTCATGACCTGCCTGATGGCGTATCCCTTGTCCAGAAAAGAGCTGCCGGGAAGAAAATATCTGATGTATGGGGTGACATTTACTCTGGTATTCAGCGGCGGCATGATTCCAACCTATCTGGTGGTCAATGCGCTGGGGCTGATCGATTCCTATGCATCTCTCATCATACCGGGAGCCATCAGCAGCTTTAACCTGATTTTAGTAAAGAATTTCTTTCAGGAGATTCCGCAGGATTTGATCGATTCCGCGAAAATTGACGGGTGCAATGAAGTAGCCGTTCTTGGGAAGATCGTACTTCCGCTGTCAAAACCAGCTTTGGCTACCTTTACCATGTTTTATGCCGTTGGACATTGGAATACGTTTTTAACCGCATTGCTTTATTTGAATGATTCGAAAAAATGGACGATCCAGGTGCTGTTAAGGCAGATTGTCATCCTTGCACAGGGCGGAATCGGGGACGAGGCGTCCATGGGAATGGAATTTGTGATCCCTTCCCAAAGTGTGAAAATGGCAGTAATCGTGGTGGCGACGCTGCCAATCGTCCTGTTCTATCCGTTTATGCAGAAATATTTTGAGAAAGGTGTGATGGTGGGATCGATTAAGGGATAAATTCATTTATAATAGTACTGTGAAAGGGGTGGGAAAATGAAATTAATAAGAGATTTGTATTTTAAAAGAATTTTCGCAGTGCTGTTATTAATCGGAATTATCCCGGTCATTACATTGATGGCCGCGGTCAGCGGGATGACATCCGCTCAAAATGATTTTTTATATGAGGTGCAAAGCTCTTCGATTGTAAACCAGAAGAGGCAGATAGAGGTTTCGCTGGAATATGTGAATAGTTCCATGATCAGGGCCGGTTTATCCGGCACGCTGACCAGCGGAGTCAGAGAAAAGAGAGAGGCTAAGAATTTCCAGAGTTTTAATCTGATAAATGCCCAGCTGAAACTTTTAAACTCGTCAATATTCCCGGTTAACGACATCATTCTCGTGAGCCTGCAGCAGGACTGGGTCATGAATCCGGAAACATTTACAACCATTGAAAACTCGGAATATAAGCTGCTGGTGGAGCAGCTGGCGGGGGTTAAGCAGTCTTCCTTCTGGCACTATGAGGACGATTTCATCTACCTGATCGAGAGGATTCCGGTCAATTCCCTTTCGGGTAACAGCATGCTGATCTCCAAGATTGATAAAAAGATCCTCCAGTATGAACTGGACGGCGACAGTCTGGACGAGGGAGTGGTGATTCTGGATGAAAACGGGCATTTCCTGGTGGGAAGGCCGGAACTGGCGGCCATCGTGGAATATGTAAAAGCCTCTGAGAAAAAATGGGAGCAGCTTCAGGAAGGACAGGCGATACAGACCGCATTTCATCATGAAAACTATCTCTGCGCCGCATCCAAATCAGATCTTAACGGCTGGACTTACATATCGGTCGTGCTCAACTCGGATTTAAAGCAGGGGGTGGAATCCGTTTACCATACGATGTGGATCGTCATTTTCAGCGTTCTCATCATCATTTTAAGCCTGGTTTTCTGGTTTTCGAAGTTTCTGTACCATCCCATCGGGGAATTAAATGAGCTGGTGGACAGCAATCTTTCAGACAGGGAAGAAGAACTTCAGGATGAAGATGAATCCATCGCTTCAAAGGTCAATTATCTGGTGAAAAAGAATGTAGAGCTGAAGAAAAAGCTTTCGGACAGAGAGGAATACGAGCGGGAAATATATCTGAGAAAGATATATAGGAATGAACTGAAGGAGATCACATCTGAGGAGCTTATAAACCATGGAGTGATTACCAGCCCCATTGACGGGTATTACATACACGTGATCGGTATCAAATATTATCATAAAGCCGAGCAGAAAGAAAATTTGGAAGTCTTTTTATTCGGGCTGAAAAATATCATAACAGAACTGATCGGAATAGAGAATATATTTGCACCGGTTGTCATAGACCATGTGATCTATGTCACCCATTATGAACAGTATATGTCCGCAGAAGGAGCCATGCTCCAGCTGAACCGGACATGTGAAATGATTATCTCAGCAGTGGCGCAGTACATGGGAATCGGAATCAATATCGGCGTAAGCCGTCCTGTTTTCGACACGGCCGGGATTCCTGAGGCGGTGGAAGAATGCAATATCGCCCTGCGCCGGGTGATCGGACAGTTTGGAGCCTGCGTTTTCTGGGGCGCCAATGAAGAAAAACATGTGGCCCTGTCTGAAATCAAGATCAAGCAGAAACGCCTTCAGATCATACAGTCATTGCTGGAGGGAAAAGAGGAGCTGTGCAGAAAATATCTGGACGAGTACTTTGAAAAAATGGACGGGGTGGAATACTACCTGTTTAAGCTGGAAGTGAATAAGCTTCTGTCGGATATTTTAGACTGTTACAACGAATATTCCATTCAGCCTGATTATACCAAGATGAAGGAAATCACGGATTTTGATATCACAAAAGACATCGATTCCGTGGAAAAGTTAAAGAGACATTTATGGAACCATTTCCTCCAGCCGTTTAATGAGAAAATCAAGGAGCCGGTGGAAAACCAGAAGGTGATTTCCGAGATCGCGGAATATCTAAATGAACATATCGAACAGGATATCTCTTTAGACCAGTGCGCCAGATATTTTAACTATAATCCCAATTATCTGAGCAGAATGTTTAAGAAGCTGTTCGGGAAGACCTATACGGAGTATATGATTGATAAAAAATTAGAAAGATGTAAGGAACTGCTGTCTGAGACGGATTTAAGCATTAATGAAATTTCAGCCAGGCTGGGCTATAACAGCCCACAGAATTTTATACGGGTATTTAAGAAATATACGCTCATGACTCCGGGACAATATCGGAATCAGCAGAATTTGAAAAAGGAAGGGAAGAATTGATATGGAAAAAGTGAGATATGCACAGGTTGGAACCGGCGGACGGGCCAGAATGTATTATGAGGCCCTCAGCTCTACATATAAAGACCATTGCGAACTGGCCGCTTTCTGCGACTTGAGCCAGACCCGAATGGATTATGCAAACCGGATGATCGGTGAAAAATTCGGCGCTGAGCCGGTGCCGACCTATCATTATACAAAATTTGAGGAAATGCTGCGCACGGAAAAGCCGGATGTGGTCATCGTAACAACCGTTGACCGGACTCATGACGAATATATCATTAAGGCCATGGAAGCGGGCTGCGATGTGGTGACGGAAAAACCTCTGACCATCGATGAGAGAAAAGCGCAGGCGATCGTGGATGCGCAGAAGAGAACAGGGCGCCATATCAGGGTGGCATTTAACTACCGTTACGCGCCTCATCATACGAAAATCAGGGAACTGATCATGAACGATACCATCGGAGAGGTATTTTCCGTCCACTTCGAATGGCTGTTAAATACAAAACACGGAGCGGATTATTATAGGAGGTGGCACCGGAATAAGGCAAACAGCGGCGGACTTTTGGTACATAAGTCGACCCATCATTTTGACCTGGTGAATTTCTGGCTGGGCACGCAGCCGGAGACGGTATTCGCTTTCGGAGATTTGAATTTTTATGGCCGGCACAATGCGGAAAAGCGCGGGGTAACGGATTTCTACTATCGGTGTCATGGGAGCGAGGCGGCAAAGGGCGATCCGTTTGCCATTGATATAGAAGAGAATCCTGTATTGAAGGGGCTTTACCTGGATGCCGAGGCAGACAGCGGATATATCAGGGACAGAAGCGTATTTGGAGACGATATCAGCATAGAGGACACCATGTCCGTACTGGTTCAGTATAAAAATAAGGCAATGATGTCCTATTCCTTAAACAGTTATATGCCTTGGGAAGGATTTAATGTGGCGTTTAACGGCTCTAA
Organism: Clostridium sp. chh4-2; assembly: GCF_002899675.1. Lineage (GTDB taxonomy): Bacteria > Bacillota > Clostridia > Lachnospirales > Lachnospiraceae > CHH4-2. Next base: position 116,035 of record NZ_PKUU01000019.1, read on the forward strand.
GGGCAGAATTGAATACACCGCCCTGGAAAAACCGTATATCAATGCAGGCGGAGATAAAAAGGATGAGGGAGCGGCAAAATCCTATCAGATCAGGGTCTGCCCTATGTTTGACGAACCTTATATGGTGCCTGTGGAGAAAAAAGAAGGGGGCCACGGCGGCGGAGATCCGGTGATGCTGGATGACCTGTTCCTTCCGGGAAAGAATCCGGACCGGTTCCACCGGGCGGCGGACCATATTGCAGGCGTGCAGTCCATTTTAACCGGAGTAGCAGCCAATAAGTCCATCGCATCCGGCCTGCCTGTGAAGATCGATTCACTGGTGAAGTTTTAAAATCCATAACAGAAAGCAGACTGGAGGAAATCATGTATAAAAAACATAGCGATTTTGGGGAATACCGGGCGGTTTCATCCGATAAATTAGATCAGATATTAGAGAGCCGCGTGCTGGATTTAAGCGGACTTAATCAGCCCATTATCATTGAACGCATCGAATTATTGTTTAACTGCGGACAATATTTTGTGAGAACAACTTCACGGGACGGTCTGGTGGGGATTTCGGTGACCAACGACCGGGTAAAATTCTGCTATCCAATCCTGCAAAAGCTGATTGCGCCGTATTTTATCGGCAAAGATGCCAGGGATTTGGAAATGCTGCTGGATGAAGTCTATGTGTATAAGAACAATTATAAAATGGCGGGAATTCCTTATTTTTCCTGTCTGGCATTTTTGGAGCTGAGTGTTCTGGATCTGCTGGCTAAGGCCAAACAGGTTTCCTTAGGCAGACTGTTTGGAGCGCGGATCAATGAATACGCCAATGTATATGTATCCAGCGGCAACCGCCACACCACTCCGGAAGAGGAATTGGAAATACTGAGAAATGAAGTGGAGCGGATCGGCGCAAAGGCCATCAAGTACAAAATTGGCGGCCGCATGAGCAAAAATAAGGATTCCATGTCCGGCAGGAGCGAGGAGTTGATCTACGGAACCAGAAAATTCTTTGGAGACGACATGATTATTCATGCGGATGGAAACGGATCATACGATGTGGATACCGCAGTCCGGTTTGGACATGTGATGGAGGAGATCAACGGGTATTTTTACGAGGAACCCTGCCCATTTGACGATTTGTGGTCCACGAAGGATGTGAGGGACAGACTGGATATCCCGCTGGCGTTCGGAGAACAGGAAACCAGCATGAGGCGGTTTAAATGGCTGATTGAAAATCATGGTACGGATGTGGTTCAGCCGGACATTCTCTATAATGGCGGACTGATCCGGACCACAAAGGTTGCCCGGATGGCGAATCTGGCGGGAATGACCGTCACCCCTCATGTATCCACAGGATTCTGTTTTGTATATATTCTGCATTTATCCTCCTATACGCCCAACATCGGGAAATATCAGGAGAACAAAAAGGGCTTTGAGATAACCAATGAACTGCTGGACGGTGAACTGACTCTGGCCGACGGCCGGATCAACATTCCAAAGTCTGTGGGAATTGGAATTAGAGAGGATCATGAGATTCTAAGAAACGCATTGCAGATATTTTAAATCAAATAGTAAATGGAGGAAGAAAATATGAAAATGGTAATCATCGAGCCGCTGGGAGTAGCGGACGAAACATTGATGGAAATGGCGTCGGAACTGAAAGATAAAGTGGAAATTGTGTATTACAACACAAAAACAACGGACACCGCAGAATTAATCCGCCGCGGCCAGGATGCGGACATCATCGTAGTTTCCAACCTTCCGTTAAACGCGGAAGTGATCCGGGGCTGCATGAATTTAAAAATGCTTTCGGTAGCCTTCACCGGAGTAGATCACATCGCCATGGACGCCTGCAGAAATCAGGGCGTGACCGTCTGCAACTGCGCCGGATATTCCACCTGTGCTGTGGCGGATCTGGTATTCGGAATGCTGATTTCCCTTTACCGCAATGTGATTCCGTGCGATCTGGCATGCAGGAACGGCGGCACTAAGGACGGCCTTGTGGGCTTTGAACTGGAAGGAAAGAAATTCGGCGTTGTGGGTACCGGAGCCATCGGAGAGAGAGTCGCCCGTATTGCCCGGGCATTTGGATGCCAAGTCTATGCGTACAGCAGAACGGTAAAGGATCTGCCTGGCATTGAATATGTAGATTTGAACACTCTTTTATCAGAATGCGATATCGTATCACTGCACACCCCTTTAAACGCAGAGACGAAGGGTTTGATCAACAGAGACAATATAAAGCTGATGAAGAAAACTGCCGTTCTGGTCAATACGGCCCGCGGTCCGGTTGTGGATTCGGATGCGCTGGCAGAAGCCTTGAATGAAGGCCGCCTGGCAGGAGCCTGCATCGATGTGTTTGAAAAGGAGCCGCCGATTGAAGAAAGCCATCCGCTTCTTAACACACCCAATACCATCGTAACTCCCCACATCGCTTTTGCAACAAAAGAAGCTTTAGTGAAACGTGCGGTGATCGTATTTGACAATGTAAAGAAATATCTGGACGGAAAACCACAAAATATCATGAAATAATCGTTAAATAAACTTCAAAAATCAAAAAAATTTTAGGTTAAATCCGGTTTTTAAACCTTCTCATAGGAATAAAGAAATGGATAAAAGCACGAAAATAGGCTGATAATTATATGAAATATCTTACGATAATAAAATAACAAGCCAAAAATACTGCTATTGACAGAATATTATTCTGAGCCTATAATCCCTACATAGAACTGTTTTCCAAGGAAGCAAAAAAATTTTGCATACATAGAAAACGAAACGTTAAATTGAGAATTCAGGAGGTAAGGATTATGCAGCATTTGAGAAGAATGGAAGACCGGATTGTCCTTCTTACGGGCGGCGGCGGCGGAATTGCACGCGGAGTGGCCAGAGCATTTGCAGATGAAGGAGCAAAGCTGATTTTAACGGATTTGTATCCGGGTGGAATGGAAAAGACAAAAGCCGAGCTGGAACGGGATTTTGGAACGGAAGCATTTACCATCGTTACCGACGGAGCGGATGAGGATCAGGTGAAAGCGGCCATTGATAAAGGGGTTGAGCATTTTGGAAAGCTGGATGTGCTGATCAACAGCGCCCAAGCGTCCGCGTCAGGCTTGACGCTGGTGGAGCATACCAAAAAGGATTTCGATATCGCCTTGTATTCCGGGCTTTATGCGACTTTCTTTTATATGAAACATGCGTTTCCGTATCTGAAAGAGACAAAAGGTTCTGTAATTAACTTCGCATCCGGCGCCGGCATCTCAGGAAAACCGGGCCAGAGCTCCTATGCGGCAGCCAAAGAAGGAATCCGCGGCATGTCCAGAGTGGCTGCGAATGAATGGGGAGCATACGATATCAATGTCAATGTGATTCTTCCGCTTGTTATGACTGATAAACTGGCAGAGTGGGGACGTGAGAATCCGGAGATGTTTAAGAAAAACCTGGATGAAATTCCGCTGGGAAGATATGGTGATGCGGAGAAGGATATCGGTAAAGTCTGCGTCTTCTTAGCCAGCTATGACGCCAAATATATTACAGGAGATACACTCTTTATCCAGGGCGGAGTGGGAATGAAGCCGTAGGGGGGAATCTTTGTTTAGCTGAATAAGGTACGCCGGAAAGAAGGGGAAACCTGGGCGGGCGGCGGAAATGGAAACAGATAGGGGATTCGGGTTACGACCCTAAGTGATACTAGGCCGCCAAGAGCGGAAAAAGGCAGCGCGGCGCCATTCACGATGAACTCTTTATGACTTCATCGTTCAAGGGCGCCTCAAATACTGATTCGGAATTCAGTATTTGTCTGCCTTTTTCCGCTCTTGCCGTCCAAGTATCACTAAGGGTCTGCACACGATCCCCTATCTGTTTCCATTTCCGCCGCCCGCCCAGGTTTCCCCTTCTTTCCGGCTGGTGCTTGGCTGGCTGAGGATAAAAAAGATTTGGGGCGTGAGTAAGATTTACATCAAGGGTGAAGGGATTTTTGGAAATGCTTTGAGGATTTAATGTAAAGGGTGAAGGCTTTTCGCGAAATGCCTTCACGTTTAAAGTAAAACCTGAAGGCATTTTTGAAAATCCCTTCACCCTTGATGTAAATTTGGTAATAAGTGAAATGTCTTACATAAATTCTTAACCTTTTTAAGAAAAACGTCGGTTGGAATCAATTGGAAAAGGTACTATACTGAAAAAAAGAGTTATTATCAGGCGGATAGCCCGCGGCAGCAGGATATCTGCCTTTGAAACAAATGGGAGGTTTTATTATGAAACTTATCAGCAAATACAGTATGGTACCGGCCGCATGTTTCCTGGCTCTGCTTATTAGTTCCTGCAATTCTTATGAGCGGATTACGGATTCGAAAGAGGCAGTCAGTAACTATACCCAGGAATCTAACTATACTCAGGAATCCGGCAGTAAGGCTGAAGCGGCGGCTCAGGAAACAGAGCAGACGGAATCGGAACGGGAGACGGAGAAGGAAATTCGGAAGAATGAAGGAAATAGTGTTGGGGATACGGATATCAGCGCGCGGGCGAAGGCTGTCTGCGGGAATTATTTTAAAGCGGGAGATTACAGGTATCAGCTGAACGTGACTCCGGGAGAGCCGGATGCAAGGGGAATTTTGAAGATGGAATTTTTGCAGCGGGACGAAAAGTTTTCCAATTCTTTCCGGACTATCCGTGAATTTAATCTGCGGCTTGAGGAGGATGTTAATTCCTATAGCCTTGAGGATGTAAGCGTTAATGGTGGCGGAGCTGCTTTTACGGTGGGAGTTAATAAGGACGGCAGTATTACCCTGCAGGGAAGTACAGATGAGGCGGGAGATTATTATGAATGCGAAAGCAGTCTGATTATGGCGGAAGCATTTAGACGGCCTTTAAATGATACTGACCTTATCGGCCTTGACTTAGAGGATATGCAGCTTCTGCGGAACGAATTTTATGCTGTTCACGGCAGAATCTTTAAAAATGAAAAGCTGAAGAGTTATTTCGGAAAAGAACCGTGGTATCAGGCCAACACTGAATCGGATAAATTCGACGAGAAAATATTTACGGGTTTGGAGAAGCGGAATATCGCTTTTTTGAAGGCGGCGGAAGAGAATTTTGACGAGAAAAAGGCGGCGGAATTGAAGGCGGCCATTGATGCGCTGGCACCTGCGCCTTATCTTGAACTGCTTCCCAAAGAAGGAGAGATCAGCGTGAGCATGTATTCGGATTTTGAGCATGCTTCGGACCGGGGGAACTATTATGAAGCGGAAGGGACCATTTCTGTGCCTATCACGATTACAATAGAACAGCAAAAAGAAATTGAGGCGGGCGGAAGCGTTGAGCTGGTAGTGGATGAGCTGACCGGGAAAACATCCGTACTCAAAAAATCCGGAAAACCTGACTATGGAACCTATGTATTTGTGGATACGCCTGATGGAAATGAGGACTACGGGGACTATGTGATGGCGGCCTATGAACCCGGCTCAGGAATTTACCGGCTGTGGTCGGACAGCGACGATACCAGATTTAAGAGGATTTACGAAGGACCTATCTATGTGCTGAAAGGGGCTTGTGAAGAGTATTTTTACTATTTTGACATGCCGGAAAAGGACCGGGGAGAGGCAGAAGGAAGCTATAGGATGATGAACTTTAACGAGGTCAATCCCTATGGACCGACTCCTTATAACGGAAATCTGCTGGTAACCGATCCAAAGGGATATGTAAAAGCGCTTTATTTCCGGGGAGACTGACCTGCATTTTTTTCAATACGGGGAAGCAAAATTGGGGCCAAAACTGCGGCGGCCAGCGTACAGCCTCCGATTGCCAGATAGGCGGTGCAGTAATTGTACCTGGCCGTCAATGTGCCAGTCATGATGGGCCCCAGGGTCATGCCGATCCCGTAGAGAGCCTGAAACAGCCCCATGGCGGTGGACTGGTTTTCCTGCGGGATATAGCGGATGGTCAGCGCGGTCAGTATGGAGGTGAGAATCAGACTGCTGACGCCTCCTATGGCCTGCGCAATATAGAGAACGGACATATGGGAAGTAAATGCGGTCATCACACAATAACCGGTCATCATGAGAAAGCCAAGGGTGACGGCCTGCCAGGTATTCATCTTTTTCGTCAGATGTTTGCCGACATAGCCTACGGCCAGAATCTGAACCAGGGTAAACAGCGTCGTATTGATGCCGATCTCCAGCGGAGAAGCGCCTAAGTCCCTGGCCACTGCAGAAGTGAAGGAAAAGACCGTCCCCTGCAGGAACAACTGCATAATGATTGCAAAAAAGGAAGCGCACAGCACCGCCGGATGAAGAAATACAACGGCGATATGGCTGATTTTCAGCGGTTCCCTTTTTATTTCTATCGGTTTTAACGACAGAGCGCATATAATAGCCACGATTCCGGTGAGAAAACTGCATACCAAAGGAATCCGGTATCCCCATATGGAAGCGGTTATCATGCCGAGAATAAATGCCAAAAGTTTTCCAGCACTGTTAAATGCAGTGACATTGGCCATGGCCTGAACGCTTTTATCCGCTTCATAATAAGCCGCGTACAGAATCGTAAAAGCCAGCCAGGAGGAAGCCGCAACACCCGCCAGTATCCGGCAGAACACAATCGCCGCAAAACTGGTGGAGAAAATGAGACCAAAGGAAGAAATGGTTGTAAAAATGGTTCCCAACAGAATGGTCTTTTTATAACATCCCGTCACATCCGTCACGATTCCCATAGGGATGCGGACGAGCATCTGGGTAAAACCGTACATCCCGGTCATGAATCCCACCGCTCCGGCCGCAAACCCCAGAGTTTGAAGATAGGGCGTAAAATATGGGGCATGGCAGTATTCCGAAGCCCAGAAAAATATAATTGTAATGCTCAGTAAGATTCTCGAACGTTTCATGTTTCCTCTCATTCTGATGCCGGCTTTGAACTGCTGTTTTCACCGTCCGGTGGAGCCGCGTCAAGCCAGGTCATCGTCTTATTAGATTTAATATAGAGTTCCGCTTCGCGGCGGAATGCTTTGAGCCCGTCCAGCCTGCTGGGCTTTGGATAGCGGTGGGTGAGCTGGTAACATACCAGAGGAGGCGGAGCTTCTTTTAACTGATAGAATGCGATTTCCTTTTGCCTCCGCATAAAACGGATCAATGAAGAGGGGCCGATGGTCCAGCTGCCCGGTTCATCCAGATAGTGAATTATATTTGTGCCCGTATTGACATTGATCAGATGGCGGGTCTGGCTCCAATTGCTGTGATGCCATAACTCATAATCCGCGTTCCATTTCAGATAAGCTTCTTTTTGAGAATCCAGTTCGGAGGTGCTGATATTATCGTAATACCCGTTGGAACGGCGGGAGATCAGATACATCTTTTCGCTGAACAGAGGCGTCGAAATGATATCAGGATATTTGACCGGACTGAACACAAAACCGATGTCTATCACCCTGTTTTCCAAAAGGCTGTGGATCTCAGAAGAGTGGTGGGTGTTGATATCCAGCTGGATTTCCGGGTGGTTCATCAGCATTTTTTTATAGAGAGGGACAAATGATATGCTGTTTACCAGATCCACACTGCCGATGGAAAGATCGGTTTTTCCGGTAAATGTGTTCAGCGAATACATGTCCCTCCACAGGCTCGACCATTGCTGCGCCATGGGTACCAGATTGGTTCCGGCAGAGGTGAGGGCTGTGGACCGCTGGCCCTGCTGTCTGAGAAATAACTTGGTGCCGAGCTCATTTTCCAGACGTTTCAGGCGCTGGCTGATGGTGCTTTGGCTGATAAAAAGCTTGTCGGCGGCGAGGGACAGCGTTTTGCATTCCACGACAGCCAAGAATGCGTCAATCTCTTCAATTGTCATTGGTAATCCCCCTTCCTGCGGATCATAATATTACAAATATAAATATTATATATCAATAATATTCGATTTGCAATTGATGATGGATCTGATATGCTATTAAATGTATCAGTAAAAAGAATAAAGTTGAAAGGCTGGCACTGTAAATGGAACATTTTATCTATAGCATTAATATTACCCTGCCCGTTTTCCTGGTTATTGTGATTGGGTATCTGTTAAAACGGATCGGCATGCTTGACAATAACTTCGTGGATAAGGCGAACAAATTTAATTTTACCGTAACGCTTCCGGCGTTGTTGTTTAAAGATTTATCCACCATTAATTTCAGCGAACAGTTTCATCCGGATTTTGTGCTGTTCTGTATGATTTCCACATCTGTCTGTTTCTGGCTGATCTGGGGCGGGGCCAAGCTGTTTTTGAAAGATAGGAGAATGAGAAGTGCTTTCGTCCAGGGATCGTTCCGAAGCAGTGCGGCGGTTCTGGGCATCGCATTTATCCAGAATCTGTGCGGGGATTCCGGCATGGGGCCGATGATGATCGTCAGCACCGTTCCCCTTTATAACATCTATTCCGTTCTGGTTCTGACACTGGAAGCGGATAATGGAGGACAAAAGATCGATTTGGCGCAGAAGATGAAAGACGCCTGTGTTAATATCATAAAAAATCCCATTATACTGGGAATTCTGGCAGGAACTTTGGTTTCCCTGCTTCACATACAGTTTCCGGTTGTAATCAATAAAACCGTGGGAACCCTGTCGTCCATGGCGACCCCTCTGGCCCTGATCGCGATCGGCGCAGGATTTGAGATCGGGGATGCATGGCAGAAAGTAAAGCCGGCGCTGGCGGCTACGTTCATAAAACTGGTGGCGCAGACAGCCGTATTCCTGCCTGTAATCCTGATTCTGGGGTTTGACAGGGCGGAGATTGTGGCCTGCTTAATCATGCTTTCAGCGCCGACCACACCAAGCTGTTACATAATGGCTAAAAATATGGGAAGTGACGATGTGCTCACTTCGGGAATTATCGTGCTGGCTACGTTATTCAGTGCGGTTACGATGACGGGATGGATATTCCTATTGAGGTCTATGGGGGTGATATAAAAGAGTTTTGAAAGATGCCATAAAGGGACTTGAAAGCTTCAAGTCCCTTTTTCGTGTCTCCCCCTACTCCAAAGCATAAAGCACAGCAATCGTATACTTAATACTGTTTTTATAATCGCTTAAAACCATATTTTCATTGGGCGAATGGTGCCCGCAGTCAGGATTGGCCGGTCCGATGCCTATAATCGGCAGATCAGGCCATGGATTTCTTAAAATAGCGGCCGGCCCCGGCCCCAGCATGGTCAGTTCAATGACAAGAGGGTTTTTATATACGAGTGTGGCCGCATATTTTAAATCTTCCGTAATCGGTAAATCTACAGGTGTTCGCACTGCATCTAAGGCGTCTGTCATGGTGAGCCCGATATCCTGGAATCCGTGTCTGTCGAGATGATCTCTGACCAGCTTAAATATATCTCCGGCCTTCTGATTGGCAGCCAGGTTGCAGGAAATCTTCGCATAGGCGCTGTGGGGGACGATGTGCCTTGCACCTTCAGGCCGGTATACCTCTCCCGATTCCAGTCCGTTTATGGTGAAGGACGGCTCCAGATACAGCCGTTCTTTTAACTCCAGACCTTCTTTTCCCAATAAAAAGGAATCCACATTCACATGGGCTTTCGCTCCCGCTTCGTCAAATGGAAATGCATCCAATACCTTTCTGTCCGCGTCTTTTGGCGTGATCACGTGATCGTAAAAACCGTCGATCAATACCCGCTCGGTCTTGGGATCTTTCATAGTGGACAGCGCCCATACAAGCCGCCATGCGGCATTGGGATAGAGATTTCCGTTGCGGGCGTGGACATCGAATGCGATAGGACTGCATCTTAACTCAAATTCAGCATCGCCTCTGACACCGAAACTGGCCCAGGCCGTTTCGCCTCCGCTGGTACGGCTGTTTTCCCAAAAACAAACGTCTGCCGAAGTCATTTCTTTAAAGTCCGCTGGTTTCAGACGGCTGAATGTTTTCATGGAGGGACTTCCCGTCTCTTCATCTCCCTCAAATAAGAATTTTAAGTTGACAGGAAGCCCATTTTCCACAGCCCGGATGGCTTCCAAAGCCTGAAGCCTTGCCATCAGACAGCCTTTGTTGTCGGAGATTCCCCGGCCAATCAGTTTACCATCTTTTACAGACGGAGTGAAAGGATCTGTTTCCCATTGGGATAAGTCTCCGGCAGGAACCACGTCGTAATGGTTGTAAAATAACACCGTATTTTTCCGGCCGCTGATATCGGCCCCGGTAATCAGACTGTTTCCCTGTTCCACTTCATGAACTGCGACGTCAAGTTCCAGCTGTTTCATCTTTTGCACGATAAATGTTCTGGTATTTTCCAGTCCCTCGGAATTACCTTCCACGCTGGGCATGGAAGCGATCTGGCAGAGTTCTTCTGTCATTTTGTCAAAATGCTCATCTACATACTGAAACATTTGATAAAGCTTTTCAAGCTGAGCTTTCTTAATCATAACCAGTCCCCTTTCCTTTGATTAACCCCGTTTAACGCCTATGGAAGCCTTGGAATGATTTCCCGGGCGATTGCATGAATGGTGGGTTCGCCGGTCTGGGTGACATTGGCTTCCACCGTTATTACCGCATCTTTTTCAGGGACAATCACGCAGTACTGATCCTTTGCCCCGCAGGCAAAATACCATTTGCTCCAGGGGCCGATCCAGAAGAAGTATCCATAGGTAGCCCCGATTGTATTATCGTTGTAAATCTCATAGCCTGGCAGAGTTGGGGTGGATACCGTATAAGAACGGGGAGTGGAAGCCTCTTTTGCCCAGCCCTCCGGAAGAACCTGTTTTCCTTCCCAAATTCCGTTTTGTAGGTATAGAAGGCCCAGTTTAGCATATTCGAATACATCCAGCATCAGGCCGCTTCCTCCAAAATCATAGCCGGAGGGGCAATGTTCCACGGTGTAAACAGCCTGTATGCCTAACGGGTCAAAAAGCCGCGGCTTCAGGTAATCGATCAGACCCATCTTGGCCCGGCGCTGGATTAAAACGCCCATGAGATAGGGGCCGATATTGTTATAAAGGAATTTCTCACCCGGGTGATAGATAACTTCCTGGCTTAAAGAGTATTTTACCCAATCCGGAATACTCTGCATGGCTTCCCTTTGAGCGCCCATGAGATGTTCGTGGGCAAATCCCATTGTCATGGTCATCAGATGTTTTAGCTGCATTTCCTTCATGAGCGGCGAGGGCTCGGCGGAAAAGTCATCGGCAAAGCAGTCCGCCACATAATCGTCCAAAGAAAACAGGTTTTCCTGAAGGGCAAAACCTACGGCCGTTGAGCAAAAGCTTTTTGTGCCGGAGCGGATATCGATGCGTTTGGCCGGTCTCCAGTGTTTTTGTGCGATCAGTTTTCCGCTTTTATGTACAATGCAGTTGTAGATATCCAGACCTTCCCGTTCAACTCTTTCGATAAAAGGGGTGAGATCCATAGCATTTTCGTTATTATTCATCATATAAATTCAGTCTCCTTGCCTAAGTTTTCCAATAATCAATATAACGGGTCTGATTTAAGATCAGATGGGTATGATATTCAGCAGAATACATACTGTGACAGAGATCCAGGATATGAGCAGACCCCATTTCCATGCGAATTTCCAGTGTTCCCTGAAGGAGACTCCGGTAAGTCCCAGGCCGATATACATGGCCGGGGTGGTAGGATGAATGAATACCAGGGAAACCCATGGAACCAGATAGGAAACAGCTGCCTGCAGGGGCGTAAGATACTGGGAGCATATTTTTTGCACCATAGGAACGATGGAATAGCAGCAGGCATAGTGATCCAGCCCCAAAGCGTCCAATATAGGCCAGAGGTAGGCCAGAATTCCGCTCAAATGCCTGGTGGAAGCTCCTCCGATAATAGTTTCGATAACTTCCAGCATGGAAGGCTGAATCGGGCTGTATCCGATCACGCCTACAAATACTCCGCAGGCCAGAAGGAGAGAAACCATGCTCATACAGGCCGGAGCGTAGGCGTTCAGCCGTTCACCCTGCAGCTTTGCACCTCTGTAGTTGACACAGAGTGCCAGACAGCAGGCGATCATAAAGCAGACATAGATCGGCAGATCACTGATAAAGATTGCCGCTATGGTCGCAAAGATTAAAATCACATTAAACCAGAAATACTGCGGCCTTAAAAGCGCCTTTTCTTCTTCTGTTTTTTGAAGCTCTTCATGGCTTTCCAATGCGCCGGTATTGCCGGCTCCCCTTCTGATCTCCAGCTTTGCGAAAACAAAGGCCAGAGCAAAACAGCAGATCAGTCCTGTTACGAATGCGGGAAGCATAGTCTGGAAAATGGCAAATGAATCGATGCCAAAGGCGCCTGCAAGACGGCCGGAAGGTCCGCCCCACGGAACGGAATTCATAACCCCGGCTGTGAGGGCAACCAGTCCCATGAGCACAACCGGGCGCATATTCATCTTTTTATAAAGCAGAATAAACGGCGGAATAACGATAAGAAATGTGGTGGCTCCGGACCCGTCGGCATGGCCGATGATGGTTGCGACTACGGTGAGCAGGCATAAAGGGAGAACCCCTGTGGCTTTGCGGGTCATTTTGCTGACCATTGTATCAAAGACCCCGGCGTCCATCATGATATTAAAAAAGATGATGGCAAAGGTGAACATGGTTATGGTTGATAGCTGGTCCTTCATGCCGGACATAGCCCATTCCGCGATTTCAGACGGATTTGCCCTCATGATGAGACATCCGATTAAAGGCACTGCCAGCATAGGAACCAAAGGAGAGGTTTTTCCCACCATCATGGCGATCATAAGAGCCAGCATCATCAGAACCCCAAGTGCAGCATACATAGTAATACTCATTCCAATTCCCTCCAATACAAATGAAAAGTTAACAGGTGTTGTTGGATTCAAGTGTGCACTCCTTGAAACGCCCAAAGCATAGACAATATTGTTTATTTATAACTATATAGTAACAAAATTATCCTTCTAATGTCTAATGAGAATGAGCCATAGTTATTATGACAAAGTGTCATAAAGAGAATAAAAAACAGAGCTCTGTGCTATGGGCATTCAGAGCTCTCGACTTTAGATAATGAGATCAGTTTTTCGAAGCATTTACCGATAAATACGGAGAATGGCGGACGATGCCGCAGGTTATCTCCAGGAATTTTTTAGCCAGAGGTGAAATGCCCTCGTGCTTTTTGTATGCAGCGACCAGATTCATGGTAAAAGGCGGATTATCCACGGTACAGAACACCGGCTTCTTATAATAGGCGGGGTATAGGGCGCAGGTATCCGGAATAAAGGACAGCCCCATCCCCTCACACGCAAGGGCGTAGATCAGATCACAGTTGGTATATCTGCGGATCTGCCCCGGACAGATGTGATAGCGGGCAAATATCTGCCGTGTGCATTGGGTTATGCCGTGGCCTTCGGGGGCGAACAAAAATGTCCGGCCATTTAAGGAATCGGGCGGGAGCAGCAGCGGATGAATTAAGCTGTTCTCAGGCAGTTCTTTTCCGTCAAGAACCGGATGATCCAAGGGGACGGCTAAAAGCAGCCGTTCTTCCGTGATCATGGTATAGGTGAGATCCTCCGATAACACGGGAAGGTACTGGAAACTAATATCCAGGTGTCCGTTAAGAAGCTCCTGTTCCAAAAATTTGCTGCCTCCCAATACGATCTGAACTTCGACGTCGGGATAGGCTTTGGTGAAGGCAGGCAGAATATGAGGGGTCCAGAATTCATTTCTTCCGGGGCCCATTCCTACCCGCACCCTGCCTTTCCGAAAGGACATGATTTCTTCCAATTCCCGGGTCATCGAGGATTGAATGGAAAGAATCTGTCTGGCTTTTTCCAGATAGCATTCCCCTGCAAAGGTCAGCTGCACGGGCACCACATTTCTGTCAAAAAGCTTGATTCCCAATTCCTCCTCCAAGCGGTTTAAGGACTTTGTCAGGGCGGACTGAGAGATGAATAAGCGTTCTGCGGCCTTGGAAAGGCTTTTCTCCCGGGCTACGGCGTCTGCGTAGCTTAGCTGTTCAAATGTCATGGTGTTCCCCCTCTTTCTTATGATTAACTTTATGTAACTATTCAGAGGGGGTATCTTCTTGCATGGCCTGCGGCCATACAAGAAGCATCGGAGGTTCCTCCGATGTGAATATTGATACAAAAATCCGCTTACAAGCGAGCTTGACACTGATTTTTGTATCAATATTCCCGCCCTCTGAACTATTATAACTTTATTATATAACAATCTCTTTTCACATTAAATTCATATTTATTAAAGCTTAGCTAAAGGTTAAACCGCTATGATGAGGATATGAGAGATTATGGCCGCAGGAGTGAGTGCGGCAGAATGGAGGATATCATGGTGAAAGCAAAAAAGTTGGAGGTTATTCAGAAAAGGATCAGTGTTGCCATGGTTTTTATCGTGGCAGTTTTTATGCTGTTTCTCGTCCCGTTTCAGGCCCATGCGGCCGGAGGGCTGGAACTCAGCACCGATTATCCGGGAATGTCGGTGAAGCCGGGAGATAATCTCAGCATACCGATTACCTTAAATAATTACAGCGGCGCAGGCATGGATGCGGATGTTTCCGTTTCTTCCCTTCCAGACGGATGGGAAGGATATCTTCAGGGCGGCAGCTATCAGGTCAGCAAGGTACATGTAAAAGACGGAGAGCAGGGAGCTCAGATCACCCTTCATCTCACGGTTCCAAAAGATGCGGGAGAAGGAACCTATACGGCATCCGTTCACGCTTCCTCTGCATCCGGCGCATCGGCAGACCAGACCCTGACCTTTAATATCAGCGAGATAAAAGCGGGGAAAGGCAGCTTTTCTTCCGAATATCCACAACAGGAAGGTGCATCAGGAACCAACTTCAGCTTCAGCACAACATTGATTAACAACGGTCTGACCACACAGTCCTACAGCCTTTCTTCCAACGCTCCGGCCGGATGGACCATAGGATTTACTCCTTCCGGAGAGTCTACGAAAATTGCGGGAATAGACGTGGATTCCGGAGCAAGCAAAGGGATTACCGTTTCCGTCGCGCCTCCGGCAGATATTGCGGCAGGTGAATACAATATTTCCTGTTCTGCTGTTTCCGCAGAAGAAACTCTGACAACGGATTTGAAAGTGGTGATCACAGGTACATATGGACTGAAACTGGAAACACCGGACGGCAGGTTAAGCTTCGACGCCTTTGCAAACCGGGAATCCGATGTGACATTAAACATTACCAATACGGGAAATGTGGATCTGGAAAATGTGGCCATCAATTCCACAGCTCCAACCAACTGGACCGTAACCTATAATCTGGAAGACAATATCATCAAAAATATTCCTGCCGGAACGACCACGGAAGTGATCGCCCACGTAAAACCTGGTTCCGACGTGATCACAGGTGATTATGTGACATCCTTCAGCGCCAAATGCGACCAGACTTCGGCCAACGCCGATTTCCGTGTGTCCGTGAAGACAAAAACCGTATGGGGCGCAATCGCGGTGATCATCATTTTGTGTACGGCCGGAGGGCTTGGATATGTGTTCCGTAAATATGGAAGAAGGTAAAACGCCGCTGCGGCAGAATGTGAGGAGAATATGGAAGAAAATCAAAATGTTATCATAAAAACAGAAGGCCTCACCAAGCAGTACGGTTCAAAGACAGCGGTTTCAGACTTAAACCTTTGCATCAGCCAGGGCGAGGTATTCGGTCTGCTGGGTCCCAACGGAGCCGGAAAGACCACCACCACCCTGATGCTTTTGGGGCTCACGGAGCCTACGGAGGGAACTGCATATATTGACGGAAAGAATTGTACCAGAGAGGCGATTGAGGTAAAAAAGATCGTGGGATATCTGCCGGACAGCGTAGGATTTTATTCCGATATGACGGGCCGGGAGAACCTGCGGTTTACGGGGAGGCTGAACGGCCTTTCCGAAGCCGTGATTGATGAGCGGATTGACAGCCTGCTGGAAAAGGTGGGAATGACCTATGCGGCGGATCAGAAAGCCGGAACCTATTCCCGGGGCATGAAGCAGAGGCTTGGGATCGCGGATGTGCTGATGAAAGATCCGAAAGTGGTTATCATGGATGAACCCACGCTTGGAATTGACCCGGAAGGAATGCGGGAACTGATGGCCCTGATCCGGGAACTGGCGGAAAATGACGGGAGAACGATTTTGATATCCTCCCATCAGCTCTACCAGATCCAGCAGATATGCGACCGGGTGGGGCTGTTCGTGGAAGGACGGCTGATGGCCTGCGGCAGGATCGAAGATTTGGCAAAGCAGATGCAGCAGGAAGGCCGCTATGTGCTGGAAGCAGCCGCATTTCCCGACAATGCAGGATTTAAAAAGCTTCTTACGGAAATGGGGAATGTGGAGCAGGTGGAACGGGAAGGCGATTTCTATGTAATCCGGTCCATTTCAGACATCAAAAGGGAGCTTTTGAGAAAATGTCTGGAAGAGGGATATACGCTGCAGCACCTGCGCCAGCGGGGCAATGACCTGGATGAAATATATAGACGATATTTTGAGAAAGCAGGGCAGATAGATGGAAATGATAGTGAAAGAAAAAATAAAGCATTTATTTCCTTCGGAAGGAAATGATTCCGGCCGCATCCAGGCGGGCTGCGGCCTGGCGGCGCTTTACCGGAAAGAGATGGCGGACCACATCAGAAGCAGGCGTTTTCTCATCGTGCTGGCTCTGATCTTGTTAACGAGTTTTGCCAGTATCTACGGCGCGCTGTCCAGCCTTCAGAGTGCAATTTCAACGGATTCGGATTTCATTTTCCTGAAGTTATTTACGCTCAGCGGAAATTCGATTCCGTCCTTTACGGCATTTATAGCGCTTTTAGGGCCGTTTGTGGGGCTGACGCTGGGATTTGACGCGATTAACAGCGAACGTTCAGAGGGAACCTTAAACCGTCTGGTGGCCCAGCCCATCTACAGGGATGCGGTGATTAACGGCAAGTTTCTGGCCGGGGCCACCATTATCCTGATCATGGTATTTGCCATGGGGCTTACCATAAGCGCCATCGGGCTTTTGGCAACCGGAATTCCGCCGGAAGGGGAAGAGGTTGGCCGTCTGTTCGTATTTCTCTTGTTTACGGCAGTTTATATCTGTTTCTGGCTGGCGCTCTCCATTCTGTTTTCCGTTATATGCCGCCATGCGGCCACATCCGCATTGGCCGTGATCGCCATCTGGATCTTTTTTGCGCTGTTCATGAGCCTGGTGGTCAATATTGTGGCAAACTCCCTGTATCCCATCAACCAGATGGCTACGGCGAAGCAGATTCTTGGAAATTACAGCTGCCAGCTGAATTTAAACCGGCTGTCCCCGTATTATCTTTACAGCGAGGCGGTTTCGACAATCATGAATCCCAGCATCCGTTCCATGAACGTGATTACCCCGCAGCAGCTTTCCGGCGCGATCACCGGATATCTGTCCCTGGGACAAAGCCTGCTTCTTGTATGGCCTCATATGACAGGGCTGCTGGCCATTACAGCCGTGATTTTTGCCGGTTCCTATATCAGCTTTATGAGAAAGGAAATCCGCAGCAGATAAAGAAACAGGCGATTGGGCATAGATTTTTGCCGGAAATTGTTATGGTACAGAAAAAATATGAAATATCTATGAACAATCGAGGGAAAATATTGACCTTACAGTCAGGAAGGATGAAAATATAGAAAAAGGCAGGCGGCAGTTTCCCTGCGGAATGAGAGGAAACATGAGAGTTCTAATCGTGGAGGACAATGAAAGGCTGGCCGAATCGATCCAGGATATCTTAAAACAGATCTGGTACGATGCCGACATCTGCACAGACGGGGTGAGCGGAGGGTATCAGATGATGGAAGGCGCTTATGACGCGGTGATCCTGGATGTGATGCTGCCAGGCAAGGATGGAATTACAATTTTAAAAGAGGCCAGGGCCAAAGGATGCCGCGTGCCGGTGCTCATGCTCACCGCGAAAAGCGAAGTCGAGGATAAGGTGGCAGGGCTGGAAAGCGGGGCGGACTATTATCTGACCAAACCATTTGATAAACAAGAGCTTTTAGCTGTGATTAAGACGGTAGTCAGGCGGAAAGGGGAGATTCTCCCCGACTGCCTGACTTATGGTGATTTAACCCTGAATCAATCCACCTACTGTCTTTCCGGCCCGGAAAAGAGCATTCAGCTTGGGAAAAAGGAATATGACGTGATGTGGATTCTGATGTCCAATAAAGAGATGGTGGTGTCCAAAGAAACCCTTCTCAACAAGATCTGGGGCGCCGGTTCGGATGCGGTGGAGAATAACGTGGAGATCTATATCTCATTTTTAAGAAAAAAACTGGATTTTTTGAAGACAAATGTGATGATTGTAACCATGCGCCATTTCGGATACCGGCTGACCCGGAAGGAAGAAACTGTTTGATAAGGTGTGGACAGGGTGAAATGAGGAGATAACGTGAAAGAGATAGTCAGGCTGCGGATAAAATTTATGTTGTACAATATGATCATTGTGACAGTGGTAATCGGAGCCGCTTTTTTTGCCGCTGCATTTTTGGTGAAAAACAGGATTATGGAAGAGAGCAATTCCCTTCTCTCCCGGGCCGCCGAGGAAGAAGCAGGCGCGCTGATCTTCGAAGTATCGCCCCAGGTGAGAGTCCCCTATTTTACGGTGGTCGTGGATCAGGACGGCATGGTTTTCTTAAATGAAGGCGCCTACAATTCCTTCCCGGACCAGCATTTCCTGGAACAGATTGCCAGAATGGGGCTTACCGGCGTGAACGACAGAGGCGATCTGGAAGAATACCACCTCCGGTATCTGAGAATCAGCCATCCCCTCGGAATTAAGATCGCATTTGTGGATACCTCATATGAGGATTCCATCAGCAGCAGCCTGCTCAGAACCAGCGTGATGATATGCGGCGCCATCTGGGTCTGCTTCCTGATCCTATCCTATTTCTTTTCAAAATGGGCGGTCCGTCCGGTGGAAGAATCCGTCCGCATGCAAAAACAGTTTGTGGCAGACGCATCCCACGAGCTGAAGACACCTCTGACCGTTATTATGGCAAACACGGAGCTTTTGGAAGAGCAGTGCACCGGAATCTCCCCGGATGTGGATAAATGGCTCCATAACGTCCATCAGGAGAGCATCGGAATGCGCTCTCTGGTGGAGGACCTTCTGCTTCTGGCCAAAAGCGAAGTGCTGCTCCAGAATCCATGTGTAAAAGAAACATGCAGTTTAAGCGATCTGGTTATGGAGGGAATCCTCACATTTGAACCCGTATTTTACCAAAATGAAAAGAATCTGGATTACGAGATCGCAGACGATATCCGAATGAAAGGCAATCCGGAGCAGATCCGCCAGCTGATGAAGATCTTTTTGGACAATGCGGTGAAATACTCGTCTCCACACGGAAATACCAAAGTGGTTCTGGAACGGTTTTCGAAAAGAAAAGCCAGGCTTTGGGTGAAGAGCGAAGGGACGGCCATTCCGAAAGACAGGAGAAAAGCCGTTTTCAGAAGATTTTACCGGGGAGATGAAGCCAGAAGCGGGCAGGGTGGCTATGGGCTGGGATTGGCGATTGCCCAGGGGATTGCCAGAAACCATAGGGCCGGGATCGGCGTGGAATATATGGATGGGATGAACTGCTTTTATGTCGATTTTAAAATAATTGTATCGCAATAGGGGGGAGGATATTATCGAATTTACATGAAGGGTGAAGGCATTTTCGAAAATGCCTTCACCCTTCATGTAAATTCTGATAATATCCTCACCCCTTACTTTGAATCCATGCCACAAAAATAGAAAAAACCAGGAAAATGGTAAAATTTGGAATAAATGAACATTAGAAACCTAAAACGAACATAAAAACATCTTGAAATTAGAGAAAATGTAGTATATAATAACGGTTATAATTAACAAATTCAGAAAAATTTACAAACAAAACAAATTTATGAACTTGTTATGAATTATAACGATCATTAATGAGAAAGGGGAGGTGGAAATGTTAATAGGTGATTTGGTAAGGAAAAACCGGGTGTGCTTTCATCAGGAGTTTTCCAACTGGGAAGATGCGGTTAAAGCGTCTTACCAGCCGCTTTTGGAGGACGGAACGATTGAACCGTGCTACATCGATCAGGTAATTGCCAGCATTAAGGAACTTGGACCATATATTGTGCTGGCGCCCGATATCGCCATGCCGCATACGACCATGGGGGCGAAAGGGGTAAAATGCTCAGCCATCAGTTTTATGAAAGTGTGCCGGCCGGTTCATTTTACGGAAGGGAATCCTGAGAATGACGCCAGGCTGTTCTTTTCTCTGGCGGCTCAAAATCCGGAGGAACATTTGTTGAATATGCAGCAATTGGCGGAGGAATTGATGACTGAGGGACTGACAGAGGATCTTCTGTCATGTGAATCGGAAGAAGATATTTTGAAATTGGAAGAAAAGTACGGGCGGTAGGTTTTTCCAGAAGGGAAAGGGGTTACATATGATTATTTTAGATTTTATATTGAATCAGCTGCTCCGGCAGCCGGTCATCTTTATCGGTTTATTAGTTGCGCTTGGCAATATTCTGGTGCGGAAGGGATTTGTACAGGTGGTCAGCAGCGCGTTCACCACGATGGTAGGGCTGCAGCTGATTATATTTGGAGGAAATCAGTTCGGCGGATTGATTTCGCCGATTACGGATGCGATTAAAGAAGCATACGGAATCCAGGGATACGTGATGGACCAGGTGGTAATGAATTCCGTGGCCATCAACGCCCTTACGGACGCAGGAATCTTTCAGTTCGTGGGATACGTATTTTTAATCGCATTTGCAATCAACCTGATATTGGTTTTATTGGGGAAATATACAAAGGTGCGCGGTCTTTTCCTTACCGGTAATGCAGGCGTATCCCATTCCCAGGCGATTCTCTGGCTGGTATTCGCTTATTTGGGAAGCCTTGGCAACACTCTGGTTGTCATTATCGCCGGAGTTCTGGTAGGTATCTACTGGTCGTTTTCCACCACATTGGCAATTAAGCCGGTGGATAAGATTACGGACGGAATGGGCGGTTTTACCATCGGACATAACCAGACCTTAGCATTTTGGTTCTATTCCAAATTCGCTCATCTGTTTGGCGATCCGGAAAAAGACAATGCCGAGAATTTAAATCTTCCCGGCTGGCTGGCGATTTTCGATAACAACGTAATCGGCGTTGCCATTATCATGTCCTTATTCTGCGGCGGCTTTCTGCTGACTTTGGGATGGCAGGGCGCAAAAGCGGTTGCAGGCGGAACCAATGTGCTGATTTATATCTTCATGATCGGCATCCAGTTTTCCGCATTTATGGTAATCGTGCTTCAGGGCGTCCGCATGCTGACAAGCGAGCTGACTACAGCTTTCCAGGGAATTCAGGAAAAGATCGCACCCAATGCGGTTCCTGCCATCGACGTGGCGGCTATTCTGGGATTTGGACCTACATCTGCAACACTTGGCTTTATGTTCACCACATTTGGAACGATTCTTGCGATGCTGGTGCTGTATCTGGTGAAAAGCCCGGTTATGGTGCTGCCGGGATTCCTGCCTCTGTTCTTTGTAGGAGGGCCTATCGGAGTTTTGGCCAATAAATACGGAGGATGGAAATCCATAATTGTTTGCTGTGTTTCCGTGGGAATTATCCAGACATTTGGTACGGTATGGGCTCTGAGCCTTACCACATTGCCGGGAACGGCCGGTTGGTCCGGGATGTTCGACTTTGCAACGTTCTGGCCGGCTGTCACTGAAGTTTTGAAAGGAATTGGAAGTCTGCTTCACTAAATCATATTAAAATGGAGGGTTAATAATGAAAACGAAAGATCCGAATAAAATACATATATTATTTGTCTGCGGCTATGGCGTAGGAACCAGCGTTATCATGGAAAATAATGTGCGCAAAGCTCTTAAAACGAAAGGAATCGAAGCTGAGATGGAGCATGCATCCGGCGGAGAAGTCAGCTCTTATAAAGGATGGGCGGATATCATAGGAGTTTCCAAAAAGCTGGTCAGCGTGGTGCGGCTTTCTCCGGACGACAATGTTCATGTGATAGAGATTGTCAACCTGATGGATGGCAATAAGATCGCATCACAGATTGAAGAGATTATGAAAGAACACTATCCGCATTTGTTAAAGTAAGGAGTATGCCCTATGAAAACAATCCTTCTGTTGTTTGACAGCTTAAACAGGCGGTTTCTGCCGCCTTATGGCTGTGAAGAGGTGAAGGCGCCCGGATTTGAACGTTTGGGCGAGTGGTGCACGGTATTTGACAACAGCTATGTGGCCAGTATGCCCTGTATTCCGGCGAGAAGGGATCTTCATACGGGAAGATGCCATTTCCTGCACCGGGAGTGGGGGCCGCTGGAGCCGTATGATAAGTCGGTCTTTTCGATTTTGAAGGAGAACGGAATTTATTCCCATCTCATTACAGACCATTACAATTACTGGGAAGAAGGGGGAGGCGGCTATCATACGAAATATAACTCGTTCGAATTCGTCCGCGGACAGGAAGGGGACCGATGGAAGGGAAATGCGGCCGGACCTGAGATACCTCCTGTTTTAAAGGAATTGAAAAGCCACAGCGGAAAAGGTTTGTCCGGTTCCTGGGTGGCCAACTGGGTGAACCGAGAAGAACTGAACCCAGAAGACCCGGATACTTATCCGCAGGCCAAAGTATTTTCCCTTGCAGAGGAATTTTTGGAGAAAAATGCGGATGCGGATAACTGGGTGCTGCAGGTCGAATCATTTTCGCCCCATGAGCCATTTCTGGTTCCGGACCGTTTCAGGCAGGAGTATGAGGACGAATATGAAGGCCCTGTTTACGACTGGCCGCGGGGAAAGCTGGAGGATTTTGAGGACAGCAGGGTGGTGGAACATATGAGAACTCTTTATAAGGCCTCTATTTCCATGAGCGATTACTACCTGAGCCGGCTTTTGGATACCATGGACCGTTTGGATCTGTGGAAGGATACCATGCTGATCGTCGGGGCGGATCATGGGATTCTTCTGGGAGAGCACCGGTACTGGTCTAAAAATGTAATGCCTTATTACAATGAGATCGCCAATACGCCTCTTTTCATTCATGATCCAAGATCTCCCCATCCGGGGGAGAGAAGAAAATCGATTGTGCAGATGATTGACTGGGCGCCCACGCTCTTGGACTGCTATGGAATTCCGGCGCCGGATGAGATGAAAGGGCATTCGCTGAAACCCGTGATAGAAAATGACCGTCCGGTAAGGGACGCGGCCATATTCGGCGTATTCAGCGGCCATGTTAATCTGGTGGATCAGGAACATATTTATATGAGGGCGGCTGTGCCGGAGCGGGCGGATGATATCTTTAACTATACCGTGCTGCCACTGCATATGTTTGCGCCGTTTCGGGAAGATGAGTTGAGACAGATGACATTTGCACCGCCGTTTTCATTTACCCGTGGGTGCGGACTGCTTAAAATACCCTCTAAGGATCTTTATCATGTGGCTGGTTTCGGCAATCTTCTGTTTGATAAAATTCATGATCCCAAACAGCAGAATCCTATTGCTGATCAGGATCAGGAAGAATACTTGTGCAGGAAACTTGTCGCAAAAATGCAGGAATTTGACGCGCCAAGAGAGCAATATTACAGGCTTGGACTGGAAGCGTATCTGCCGGAAAATTGTGCTGAAGCGTCACAAATTTTCTAAAAATGCCTTTCTTGGCGTTTGAACGCTTCGGATTGGAGAAAGAAATGCAGTATACAGAAATTGATTATAAACGTCTCTCGGATGATTATGAAAAGTGGTGGAACAAAGAACTGGACCGTCCCATTTTCAACATTGTTCTGAAAAACGGGCCGCAGTTTACAAGAGGTGAACTTTTGGAATTTGTCTATGACCTGAACCTGCCTGCCGAAGAGGTTATGAAGCTCTATGAAAAACAGTTTTCCGCACAGGACTTCCTGGCCGACGGCTTTCCGTTTTTCTATGTGAGAACTACCGGACTTTTGGGCGTGTTCATGGGCCAGGAGTACGAGGTATCGCCTGCCAACGGTACGGTCTGGTATAAAGGGATGGAGACCGATCCTGAAAATATGCATTTTCAGGTGGATAAAAATCATCCTATGTACCGGAGAATGATGGAGCTGAACGTGAAGTTCCAGGATTATTTTAAGGGAAAAGCAGTGCTTGGCGGAGCAAATCTGGGCGGAGTCTGCGACGTATATCACTCCATCCGGGGAATGGAAAATACAATCTATGATTTAAGCGATTATCCGGATGAGGTAAAAGCCGGCATGAACGAGATTCATGATCAATGGATGATGGTTCAAAAAGAACTGCTGAATGTGATCGATCCCGGGATCAACCACGGCTATACCCATTGGACCGGAATTTTGACAAAGGTGCCGTATGATATGATACAGGCCGATTTAGCATTTTTGGTGGGGCCGGATGATTACAGAGAATTTATCCATCCTTTGATCGTAAAGGAAGCCCAGGCATTTGAGCGCAGTATGCTCCATCTGGACGGCCCTGGATTTATCAAACATATGCCGGACATCTTAGGTATTCCTGAACTGAACGGCGTTCAGTGGATTCCCGGAGCGGGAGCGGCGCCTGTGGGTGAATGGGATGAATTTTACGATATGGTGGATGCTTCGGATAAACTTTTGCAGGTGTTTATTGAAAAGCCGGAGGAGATTCCTATGATTGAAACGATAGTTTCTCATTTTAAAGATCCGTCCAGGATTTGCTTTATCTGTTCGGGGACGGAAGGGGACAGGAAGGCTTATGAAGATGTTTTGAAAAAATGGATAAGGTGATATTTACATGAAGGGTGAAGGCATTTTCGAAAATGCCTTCACCCTTCATGTAAATTGGAGTGACCTGCCTTCCTGGTGTACCTCAGTGAATTTTAATCCGCCAATACAATCTCAATTCCCTTTTCCCGCATCTTACGCAGTTCTTCCGGATCTGCGCTGGAGTCGGTGACCAGAATATCGATATCGGTAATCTCGGCGCTGGTAAAACAGAAGGTGCGTCCGACCTTAGAACCGTCCGCGGCTACAATCTTTTTCCCCTTGCAGCGCTTTAACATCTCTTCATTAATCATGGTTTCCAGATATGCGGAAGTGGTGATTCCGTCATTATAGGTGATGCCGTTGACGCCCAGAACGCAGACGGTGGCGAACACCCGGTTCATCAGATTGGTGGCCAATGCACCGGTATAGGATTTGTTTCGGTTATTATACTCACCGCCTGTAGAAATCAGGGTGGCGGAGCCATCGCCTAAGGCGGAACATGCCAATGCATTGTTGGTTATGATGGTAATGTCCATATTTTTAATACATTTGATCACTTCTAACGTGGTGGTGCCGGCATTTAGAAAAACGGTGTCCTTATCTTTGATATACTGGGAGATCACTTTTGCGATCTGCTGTTTCTGCGTTTGGTTCATGGAACCCTTGTTTTCAAAAACAGGCGCCATCTCGGTGGTTGCAGAAGCTAACTTAGCGCCTCCGTGAAAGCGGACGATGTAGCCTTTCTTTTCCAGAAGGTCGAAATCCCTCCGGATGGTCAATTCTGACATATTTAATATTTTACTGACATCAGATACCTGCAGAGAGCCGTGAGTATTAAAAAGCTCCAGAAGGCGCTGGTGTCTTTTTTGCACTTCGGCCTGACTTTGTTTCATAATTGTTACCCCTTTTATTTGAAGTTTTAAATCTCGATATGTTCATAAAAATAGTAACATGGATTTTATAAAAGAGCAAGGCAAAAGGATATAACAAAAACGATCGTAAAATTAATTTTACAAGACATTTTGCACAGTTATTGTTACAAATCACGGCCCCGGGAACCTCTGCTGTCCGGTCTGGCTCCGGCGGTTTCTATGGCCTTTCCTGTGACTTTGCAGGGCATTAGCAATTCTGCACGTTTAGAAGTGCTTATGCCCGAAACCGGAACAGGAAAGGCCATAGAAACCGCCGGAG
>NZ_PKUU01000002.1 GCF_002899675.1 Clostridium sp. chh4-2
TCCGGCTTTGGCAGTTTTGCAGGAACTTTCCTGCACGTTTAGAAGTGCTTATGCCCGAAACCGGAACTGGAAAGATTCTGCAAAACTGCCAAAGCCGGAACGGACGGCAGAGACCGCCGGGGCGGTGAATACTAACAAGAAAAGGAATAATAATAGAATGATTCAATATTTGATCGTGTGTCCGCTGGTCTTTCTGGCCGGGTTGGTGGATTCCATTGCGGGCGGAGGCGGACTCGTTTCCCTTCCCGCCTATATTTTGGCAGGGGTTCCGGCCCATATGGCTTTGGGAACCAATAAACTGGGATCGGCCATGGGAACCACCATATCTACAGCCAGATATATTAAAAACGGATACTTGGAAGGAAAGATTATGGCGTCCATGGCGGCCTGTTCCGTGGCGGCGGCTTTGGCGGGTTCGACCATAGGTTCCAGGCTTTCCCTTTTAGCCAGCGAGGCAGTAATTAAGAACATGATGATTGTAGTGCTGCCCATAGTGGCCTTCTATGTGGTAAAGAACAAGAATATGGGCGATAATGAAAAGACGAATACACTGCCCATCCGAAAGGTTTATCTGATCACAATCGCGGCCGCATTTATAATAGGAATGTATGACGGATTTTACGGGCCGGGAACGGGAACATTTTTGATTCTCATTCTGACCGGAGTTGCCAGGATGAATTTAAGAACCGCTTCCGGAATCACGAAGGTGATCAATCTGTCGTCCAATGTGGCGGCTCTTGTTACCTTTATCATCAGCGGCAATGTGATCTATCCGTTAGGTCTGGCGGCTGGGGTATTCTGTATTGCAGGCCATTATATCGGCTCGGGAATGGTAGTGAATAACGGACAGAAAGTGGTGCGCCCGATTATTTTGGTGGTGCTTCTGATCTTGTTTATTAAGATTATATCAGGACAGTAAGAGTTATATGGAGGAAGAAAACAATGAAATGGACAAAGTTTACATTAGCGACAACGACTGCAGCAGTGGATCTGGTAAGCTGCATGCTGGATGAGATCGGCATCGAAGGAATTGAGATCGAGGACAATATTCCTCTCACGGAAGCGGAAACCAAGGGGATGTTTATCGATATCCTTCCGGAACTTCCGCCGGACGAGGGAATTGCAAAAGTCAGCTTTTATCTGGAAGATTTAAATGAACTGGAAGAGATTCTCACGAAGATCGAAGAAGGTCTGGACGAGTTAAGCCAGTTTGTCGATGTGGGAGAGCGGACCATTGCCATGTCGGAGACGGAAGATAAGGACTGGATCAATAACTGGAAGCAGTATTTTAAACCCTTTACCGTAGACGATATTCTGATTAAACCCACATGGGAAACCATTCCGGAAGAGCATAAGGACAAGCTGCTGATCCAGATCGATCCGGGAACCGCATTCGGAACGGGAATGCATGAAACTACACAGCTCTGCATCCGTCAGCTGAAAAAATATGTGACCCGGGATTCCAAAATTCTGGATGTGGGAACGGGCAGCGGCATCTTAGGAATCACGGCTTTAAAGCTGGGAGCAGAGAGCGTATTCGGAACCGATCTGGATGAATGCGCAATTTCAGCGGTAAAGGAAAATATGGAAGCCAACCAGATCGACCCGTCCGAGTTCTATGTGCTCCAGGGCAATATTATTGACGACAAGGCGGTGCAGGACCAGGTTGGATATGAGTGCTACGATATTGTGGTTGCCAACATACTGGCGGATGTGATCATTCTGCTTCAGAAGGAAATTCCCGTTCATTTGAAGAAGGGCGGTATTTTCATCACATCGGGTATTATTAATATGAAGGAAGAGGCTGTCAAAGAGGCGTTTGCCGCCAACGATGCATTCGAAGTGATCGAGATCACCTACCAGGGCGAATGGCTTTCCGTAACAGCCAGAAAGAAATAGAGGAAAGAAGCGTGTATCATTTTTTTGTATCTCCGGATCAGATTGAAGAGAGCCTGATTCGGATTCAGGGAAAGGATGTAAATCATATTAAAAATGTTCTGCGGATGAGGTGCGGAGAAGAGATTCTCATCAGCAACGGAATCGACAGGGATTACCACTGCAGGATTACGGAGATCAGCCAGGATCAGGTGGTTTCTGAAATCCTGGGCGTGGACCAGGAAGGCACCGAACTTCCGGCCAGACTTTTCCTGTTCCAGGGGCTTCCTAAAAGTGATAAGATGGAGCTGATCATTCAAAAAGCGGTGGAACTGGGCGTTTACCAGATCATCCCTGTGGTCACAAAACGAACCATTGTGAAGCTGGACGCGAAAAAGGAAGAGAGCAAGTTAAATCGCTGGAACAGCATCTGCGAAAGCGCGGCCAAGCAGTCCAAGCGGATCATCATCCCGGAAGTGACCAAAACCATGACACTGAAAGAGGCGTTAAACTATGCAGGGGAATTCGACTGCAGCATGATTCCCTATGAGCTGGCAGAGGGCATGGCCGCAACCAAGGCGGTGGTCAGCCGGATTAAAAGCGGGATGAGTGTGGGCATATTCATCGGCCCGGAAGGCGGATTTGAGGAAGATGAGATTGAACTGGCGTCTTCCATGGGCGTGGAGCCCGTTTCCCTCGGAAAACGGATTCTGAGGACGGAAACGGCAGGGCTTACGGCGCTGTCTGTTTTAATGTATCATCTGGAATGCCAGATGTAGGGATCATCCGGCATCATCAAAGTCTCTGTGAAACAAGAAGTGAGAAATGAGGAAAACCATGGAAGCATATTTTGACAATTCCGCTACCACGAAAGTGCTGGACAGCGTGAAAGATATCGTAATAAAGACCATGACAGAGGATTACGGCAATCCCTCTGCCAAACATTTGAAAGGGGTGGAGGCGGAACGCTATATCCGCCAGGCGAGAGAAGAGATCGCGAAAACCCTGAAAGTGAAGGAAAAAGAGATTTTATTTACCTCAGGCGGTTCGGAGTCCAACAATATGGCTCTGATCGGCACCGCTTTAGCCAACAAGCGGGCCGGAAACCATATTATAACTACCAATATTGAACATCCGTCTGTCTACAATACCCTCAGCTATGTGGAAAGCCTGGGATTTGAAGTGACTTATCTGCGAGTGGACGAAAAGGGCCATATAAGCCCGGAAGAACTGAGAGACGCGGTGCGTCCTGAGACCATATTGGTGTCCGTGATGTATGTAAACAATGAAGTGGGCGCTGTGGAACCGGTGGAAGAGCTTTCTAAGATCATAAAATCCAAGAATCCCAACACCATTTTCCATGTGGACGCCATTCAGGGATACGGAAAATTCCGCATTTACCCCAAACGCCAGGGAATTGACCTACTCAGCGTGAGCGGACACAAGATCCATGGGCCTAAGGGAGTCGGATTTTTATATATTGATGAAAAAATCAAGGTGAAACCTTTAATTTACGGCGGAGGACAGCAAAAAGGCATGCGTTCCGGCACGGAAAATGTTCCCGGAGTGGCAGGCCTTGGGGCGGCCGCAAAGGAAGCTTACACCAATTTTGATGAGAAGATGAACGCCCTTTATGATTTAAAAGACTACATGATTGACCGAATCGGTGAGATCGAAGGAACCCATGTGAATTCGTCAAAGGGCCGGGACAGCGCCCCGCAGATCGTCAGCGTCAGCTTTGAAGGGATTAAAAGCGAAGTTCTGCTTCACGCGCTGGAAGATAAGGGAATCTATGTTTCATCCGGTTCCGCCTGCTCTTCCAATCATCCTGCGGTCAGCGGAACCCTTAAAGGAATCGGCGTCAGACAGGAACTATTGGATTCTACGCTCCGCTTCAGCTTCAGCACATACAACACCAGGGAAGAAGTGGATTATTGCATTGATACATTAAAGGAATTGCTGCCGGTGCTCCGGCGTTATACGAGGATGTAAAGACTTTGCCGGCGGCTTAAATGCCTGTTGGGAAGAAAAGAGGCCGCCCGGTGCGGAATATGGAGGGAACTATGCAGTACAAATCATTTTTGATTAAATATGCTGAGATCGGTACAAAGGGAAAAAACCGGTACTTATTTGAAGACGCGCTGATTAAGCAGATCCGCCATGCGTTAAAGACTGTGGACGGAGAATTTGCCGTGACAAAGGAATCAGGGCGCATCTATGCGGAAGCAAAAGGGGAATACGACTACGAAGAGCTGATTGAGGCTTTGAAACGCGTGTTCGGAATTGCCTGGATCTGCCCGATGGTGCAGATTGAGTCCAAGGATTATGAGAATCTGAAAAAAGAAGTGGTCGCTTACATGGATGAAGTATATCCGGATAAAAACATCACATTTAAAGTGGATGCGCGCCGCGCGGATAAGAACTATCCGGTCACATCGGAACAGATCAACCGGGATATGGGAGAAGTGATTCTCGAAGCATTTCCTGAGATCCGGGTGGACGTCCACAAACCGGATGTGATGCTTCACGTGGAGATCAGAAATAAGGTGAATATCTATTCTCTGATGATCCCCGGAGCGGGCGGAATGCCGGTGGGAACCAACGGAAAGGCCATGCTCTTGTTATCGGGCGGCATCGACAGTCCGGTGGCGGGATATATGATCGCAAAGAGGGGCGTAAAAATCGACGCTGTCTACTTCCATGCGCCGCCATACACCAGCGAGCGGGCAAAACAGAAGGTGGTGGATTTAGCCAAGCTTGTGGCGCGTTATTCAGGACCGATCCAGCTTCATGTGGTTAATTTTACGGATATCCAGCTCTATATCTATGAGCAGTGTCCTCATGAGGAACTGACCATTATCATGCGCCGCTATATGATGAGAATCGCTGAAACCATAGCGGAGAACACCGGATGCATCGGACTGATTACCGGAGAGAGCATCGGCCAGGTGGCTTCTCAGACCATGCAGTCGTTAGCCGCCACCAATGAGGTCTGCACCATGCCCGTATACCGTCCGGTCATCGGATTTGACAAACAGGAGATCATTGACGTATCCGAAAAGATCGGAACGTATGAGACTTCAATCCTTCCGTTTGAAGACTGCTGTACCATATTCGTTGCAAAACATCCGGTCACAAAGCCGAATCTGAATGTGATCAAAAAATCGGAAACAAAGCTGGAAGAGAAGATTGATGAGATGGTAAAGACTGCTATTGAAACGGCAGAAACCGTCTGGTGCGATTAAAAATCCGTCGGATTTGAGCGCCGGAAAAACAAATCAAACAAAAAAAGATGCTTCGCAAGAAGCATCTTTCTATATGAAAATATGAATATTAATTACTGAATGATGTATGGACTTAAAAGGCTCATGATTTCATCGATGTTGCTTTCCGCATGGATATTTAAATCGATCGGTTTGGAAAGATCCAGGCTGAAAATGCCCATAATGGACTTTGCATCGATTACGTATCTGCCGGATACTAAATCAAAATCTACATCAAATTTAGTCAAATCATTTACAAATGATTTCACTTTATCAATTGAGTTTAAAGAAATACGAACTGTTTTCATGTAAAAACCTCCTTGTAATGGTTACACTTTTATTGTATGACTGGGCTTTTCCACCCGCCCTCGTCTTAGTTAAATACTACAGATCAATGGTATAAAAGTCAATAGTTAGATTGCATGAAAAATAAGATAAGAAACTGTAAAATTGTTGCAGTTCAGCTTGCCTCTGTCAGACCTGCCGTTTACGGCGTAAAAACGCTGTGAAAGCGTTTCCAAAAGCTTCCAGAACAGGAACCGGCTGCCGAAAAAACAGGGAACCGGAGAGCCGGATGAATGCATAAAAATAGATAGGAGAATACAAAATGAGAAAAGCCGCCTTTCACAATCTTGGGTGCAAGGTAAACTCTTACGAAACAGAAGCGATGCAGCAGCTTTTGGAAGCTGCTGGATATGAAATCGTGCCTTTTAAAGAGGGCGCGGACGTCTACATTATCAATACCTGCTCCGTCACCAATATCGCGGACCGCAAGTCCAGGCAGATGCTTCATAAAGCCAAAAAGATGAATCCCCAGGCCGCGGTTGTGGCCGTGGGCTGCTATGTTCAGGCCGCCGGGGAAGAACTGAAAAAAGACGAGGCCGTGGACCTGATTGTGGGCAACAACAGGAAAGCTGAACTGGTTTCCATACTGGACGATTATTTCAACAGCCGTCCTAAAGAGGATCTTGTGATCGATATCGGAAAGACCCATGAATACGAAAATCTGAGCATCAGCCGGATTGCTGACCACACCAGGGCGTTTATTAAGATTCAGGACGGATGCAACCAGTTTTGCAGCTACTGCATCATTCCTTATACCAGAGGGCGGGTCAGAAGCCGGAAGGCAGAGGACGTGGTGGAGGAAGCGAAACGGCTTGCGGACGCCGGATACTCGGAACTGGTGCTCACCGGAATCCATTTGAGTTCCTATGGGATTGATTTTCCGGAAGAAGAGAAGGAAAATCTTCTGGGGCTGATTAAAAAGATCCATCAGATTGAATCGGTAAAGAGAATCCGTTTCGGCTCTTTGGAACCCAGAATTGTGACGGAGACATTTGCAGAAGAGCTGTCGGGACTTCCGAAAATCTGCCCCCATTTCCACCTTTCCCTTCAAAGCGGATGCGATGAAACATTGAAGCGGATGAACCGCCGTTACGATACAAAAGAATACGAGGCCTGCTGTGATAACCTGCGCCGCTGGTTTGATAATCCGGCCATTACCACGGATGTGATTGTGGGATTTCCGGGGGAGACGGATGAAGAGTTTGAAATGACAAAGGCTTATCTGGAACGGATTCATTTTTATGAAATGCATGTGTTTAAATATTCAAAACGCCAGGGAACCAGAGCGGCTGCCATGGAAAACCAGGTGCCGGAACAGGTAAAGTCCGCCCGCAGCGATCTGCTTTTAAAGCTGGATGAAACCATGTCAAAGGAATACCGGTTAAGCTGTCTGGGGACGGAAAAAGAAGTGCTTTTGGAAGAAAAAATTACCATTGACGGCATTGATTACATGATTGGCCATACAAAGGAATATGTTAAGGCAGTTGTGCCTTATACAGGCCCGGAACAGAAGAATCAGCTGATAGTTGGGCGTTTGGACCATATGTTGACTGATGAAATTGTCTATTTAGTATAAAAAAGACAGAAAGTTTTAATAAATATTTTCCTTGCCGAAAGTTATAATATGGTTTAGAATAGAGTAGAACAGTAAAAGGACGTGATTACAGATGGGCGATATTCATAACACACAGTATTTTAAAGCAGTACAAGAGAATAAGCTGGATGTAAGCCAGGTATTAGAGCAGGTTTATATTGCCCTGACTGAAAAGGGATATAATCCGGTCAACCAGATTGTCGGATATATTATGTCTGGAGATCCAACCTATATTACCAGCCACAAGAGCGCCAGAAGCCTGATCATGAAAGTAGAGCGTGATGAGATCCTGGAGGAATTGCTGGCTGTCTACATTGATTCGAAATTGAAGTAGCGATATTTATAGATTTAGAGAATATTGTAGCGTGAAGATTTGCGGAAGATGACTGTCAGATACTGTTTGGAAACAGGCTTTGACAGTCAAATTATTAAGCACATAAGAGAACCGGCCCGTAAAGCGCATGGGTAAGGACGGATAAACAGTTGGGGGCAGTGCCAGCTAATTTTTTTGTGCTTAAAAGAATGAACATTAGAAAGAACAGGAATATATGAGAGTTATGGGATTGGATTACGGTTCCAGAACCGTCGGAGTTGCAGTCTGCGATCCGCTTGGACTGACTGCGCAGGCGCTGGAAACGATTACTCGTGATGAAGAGAACAAATTACGTCCGACCCTGAGACGGATTGAGGCATTGATTGCAGAATATGAGATTGAAACCATCGTTTTAGGTTATCCTAAGAATATGGATGATTCGATCGGTGAACGTGCCCAGAAAACGGAAGAATTTAAGCATATGCTTGAAAAACGTACCGGATTAGAGGTTATACTGTGGGATGAAAGGCTGACAACAGTGGCGGCCAATGAGATATTGATGGAAAGCGGTGTTCGCAGAGAAGACCGCAAAAAGGTAATTGATAAAATTGCGGCAGGACTGATCCTTCAGGGATATTTGGATTACCGCAGGGAAAAATGACGGGAACGAGGATTGAATCGGATGGAAGAAAAAAAGATTGTGATGGTAACGGATTCCGGGGAAGAAGTGGAATTTTACGTCCTGGAAGAGACGAAGATTAACGGTATGAACTACCTTTTGGTTACGGATGCCGAAGAAGATGACGACGAGGGTGAATGCTACGTTCTGAAGGATTTATCACAGGCCGACGAGGAAGAAGCGGTCTATGAATTTGTGGAAGACGATGATGAGATAGAGTATTTGTTTAAGATTTTTACAGAATTGATGGAAGATATGGACGTCGAGATTAAGAAGTAATTGAGGAGATTTCATGGATCAGGCAATTTTTAAAGATATGCTCAGAGAAAAGGGCCTTAAAGTGACAAACCAGAGACTGAATGTTTTGGAGACGATGGCTGCCCATCCGGGTGAGCATCTGACTACGGAAGAGATTTACGATCTGGTGAGAGTAAAAGAGCCGGAAATTGGACTGGCGACTGTTTACAGGACCGTACAGGTTCTGTTTGAATTACAGGTGATTGACAAAGT
The DNA here is from genome assembly GCF_002899675.1 of Clostridium sp. chh4-2. Classification (GTDB taxonomy): domain Bacteria; phylum Bacillota; class Clostridia; order Lachnospirales; family Lachnospiraceae; genus CHH4-2. Next base: position 8,580 of record NZ_PKUU01000002.1, read on the forward strand.
CAGCTTTGATGACGGATTTATCCGGTATGAACTGCGTGGAATGGATCAGAATTCCAGGCATCAGCATCATCATGCGATTTGCAATATATGTGGAAAAGTTTATTCGTTTCAGGACGATTTATTGGATACATTGGAACAGGCATTGTATGACAACATGGGATTTGCGGTGACAAATCATGAGGTCAAATTATATGGTACCTGCAAAACTTGTATGGATAAATTACAGAAAGAGGCGGATGGGAAAAAGAAAACGGAGGAATCAGATTGAAACAACAAAACAAATTAAAAAACAGTGACGCAAAAGTAAAAATCATACCATTGGGCGGACTGGAACAGATCGGTATGAATATTACGGCATTTGAGTATGAGGACAGCATCATCGTGGTGGACTGCGGCCTCGCATTCCCCAGCGACGACATGCTGGGAATCGACCTCTGCATTCCGGATGTGACTTATCTGACGCAGAATGCGGACAAGGTAAAAGGCTTTGTAATCACTCATGGACATGAGGATCATATCGGAGCACTGCCTTATATTTTACAAAAGATCAATGTACCGGTTTACGGAACAAAGCTGACCATCGGCTTGATTGAGAACAAGCTGAAAGAGCATAATTTAATGAAAACCACCAAGAGAAAAGTGGTGAAACACGGACAGTCCATCAACTTAGGCTGCTTTAGAATCGAATTCGTTAAGATGAACCATAGTATTGCGGACGCCGCAGCTTTGGCCATCTTCACACCGGCAGGAATCATCGTCCACACAGGCGACTTTAAGATTGACTACACGCCTGTATTCGGAGATGCGGCAGACCTTCAGCGCTTCGCCGAGCTGGGCAAAAAAGGCGTTCTGGCCCTTATGTGCGACAGCACCAACGCGATCCGTCCGGGATTTACCCAGTCGGAGAAGACGGTGGGCAAAACCTTTGACGCAATTTTCGCTGAGCATAAAAATAACCGTATTATCGTGGCAACCTTTGCTTCCAACGTGGACCGGGTTCAGCAGATCATCAACTCTTCCAATAAGTACGGGCGAAAAGTGGTGGTGGAAGGCCGCAGCATGGTCAATGTAATCGGAACCGCCAGTGAACTGGGATACATCAATATTCCAGAAGGCACCTTAATCGATATTGAACATTTGAAGAATTATCCGGACGAGCAGACCGTGCTGATTACAACCGGAAGCCAGGGAGAATCCATGGCTGCGCTGTCACGTATGGCGGCCAGCATTCACAGAAAAGTATCCATTAAACCGGGAGATGTGGTAATTTTAAGCTCCACTCCGATTCCGGGCAATGAAAAAGCGGTTTCCAAGGTTATCAACGAGTTGTCCATTAAGGGCGCCGAAGTTATTTTCCAGGATACCCATGTTTCAGGACATGCCTGCCAGGAAGAGATTAAGCTTTTATATTCCCTGATCCATCCTAAATATTCCATTCCTGTCCATGGCGAATACCGTCATCTGATGGCTCAGAAACAGCTGGCTATGGCTATGGGCATTCCGAAAGAAGATATCATCATCATGTCCTCAGGAGACGTGGTGGAATTAAACCATGATTCATGGAAAATCGCCGATCACGTACAGGCGGGAGCGATCCTGGTTGACGGTCTCGGCGTAGGCGATGTTGGAAATATTGTATTGCGGGATAGACAAAACCTGGCACAGAATGGTATTATTGTGGTAGTTTTGACGCTGGAGAAGTTCAGCAACCAGCTGCTTGCAGGTCCGGACATCGTATCCAGAGGATTTGTTTATGTGAGAGAATCCGAGGATCTTTTGGATGAGGCCAGGGCGATTGTGGACGACGCGGTCCGTGACTGCCTGGAACGCCATGTAAACGACTGGGGCAAGATTAAGAACATTATTCGTGACAGTTTAAGTGATTTCCTGTGGAAGCGTATGAAACGGAATCCTATGATTTTACCGATTATTATGGAGATCTGATGATAATTGTTTGGCAGGCCGGCGCATTGACTGCGCTGACCGCAATCAAACGCGGAAAAGCAGGCAGAACATCGGATGTTTGACCGGCTGCAGGAAACTGGACACAGGAATTGAGGATGATATATGAGCAGGGCGACGAAAGAAATTAACAAAATAACGGGAACTATCATCAGCGTTTCAGGAAAGCTGATCGTTTATGCATTGGTGATTTTGCTGCTGTACGAAGGCGCCAGCAAGGGATTTGCCTTCGGTCATGAGATATTTGACCCCACGCCTGTGGCAGCCGCCCCTGGTATTGACAAGAAGATAACCATTGCAAAAGGCACTACCCTTTCGGAAGCTGCGGATCTTTTGCTGGAAAAAGGCTTGATTAATAACAAATTTACGTTTATCATTCAAAGCAAATTTTATGATTATGAGATAAATCCGGGAGACTACACTCTCAACACCTCCATGACATCGAAAGAGATGCTGGCGCAGATCAATGAGGCACCGGAAGAGGAAGAGACAGATGATAGTAAATGAGCGGATCAGGGATTATTTAAGGTCCCTGGACAGCGGAAACGGAGAACTATGTGATGCCATTGCAAAAGACGCAGTGGCATCTTATATTCCCATCATTAAAAAAGAAACGGAAAGTTTATTAAAGACCATGGTGGCGGCAAAAAGGCCCCGGGCCATCTTAGAAGTGGGAACTGCCGTAGGCTATTCCGCCCTGCTGATGAGCCGGGTGATGCCGGAGGACTGCCATATCACCACCATAGAAAAGTATGAGCCCAGGATTCCCATTGCAAAAGAGAATTTTAAAAAGGCAGGGGAAGAAAAGAGGATCACTTTGCTGGAAGGAGATGCGGAAGAAATCCTGAACGGGCTTAAAGGCCCCTTTGATTTCATCTTTATGGATGCGGCCAAGGGACAGTATATTCACTGGCTGCCCACCATATTAAGGCTTCTTGCCGAAGGCGGAATCCTGTTTTCCGACAATGTGCTCCAGGATGGGGATATTGTGGAATCCAGATATGCGGTGGAGCGGAGAAACCGCACCATACACAGCCGGATGAGGGAATACCTGTATACTTTGACGCATATGGAGGAACTGGAAACTTCGGTGATACCCATTGGAGATGGAGTTACCATCAGCGTTTTAAAAAACAGACCGAATGAGAGGAACGCATGAGAAAGACTGAATTACTAATACCGGCCGGAAGCCTGGACGTGCTTAAAACCGCTGTTATTTATGGAGCGGACGCCGTTTATCTGGGCGGCGAAGCGTTTGGGCTTCGCGCTAAAGCCAAGAATTTCACGAATGAAGAGATTAAAGAAGGAATTGCCTTTGCCCATGAAAATGGAGTAAAGGTTTACATTACAGCCAATATTCTGGCCCACAACGAGGATCTGGACGGAGTAAAGGCGTATTTTGAAGAACTGAAAGAGATTCGTCCGGATGCGCTGATTATATCAGACCCGGGTGTCTTTATGATTGCCAAAGAGGTGCTTCCGGATATGGAACTTCATATCAGCACCCAGGCCAATAATACCAATTACGGAACCTACCAGTTCTGGTACCAACAGGGAGCGAAACGGGTGGTTACGGCCAGAGAGCTGTCTTTAGCCGAGATTAAAGAGATCAGAAGCCGGATTCCGGAGGATATGGAGATTGAAAGCTTTATACACGGAGCGATGTGTATCTCTTATTCCGGAAGATGCCTGCTGAGCAATTATTTTACGGGAAGGGATGCCAACCAGGGCGCCTGCACCCATCCGTGCCGCTGGAAATACAGCATTGTGGAAGAGACAAGGCCTGGCGAATACATGCCTGTGTATGAGAACGAGCGGGGAACCTATATCTTTAATTCCAAGGATCTTTGCATGATTGAACATATCCCGGAGATGATCGACGCCGGAATTGACAGCTTTAAGATCGAAGGGCGGATGAAGACCGCTCTTTACGTGGCGACGGTTGCCAGAACCTACAGAAAAGCGATCGACGATTATCAGAAAGATCCGGCCCTTTACCAGGCCAATATGGAGTGGTATAAGTCGGAGATCGGTAAATGCACCTACCGTGAATTTACCACCGGTTTTTATTTCGGAAAACCTGATTCTACGACCCAAATCTATGATAACAATACCTATGTGAAGAATTATACTTATCTGGGAACCGCGGAAGCGTCTGAGCGGGAGGGATTTGTTAAAATTGAGCAGAAGAATAAATTTTCCGTTGGAGAGGAAATTGAAGTGATGAAGCCGGACGGAATCAATGTTCCTGTGACTGTCAGGGCAATTTTCGATGAAGACGGCAATCCCCAGGAGAGCGCGCCTCATCCCAAACAGGTTTTATACGTGGATCTGGGAGCGGAAGTGAATCCGTATGATATCCTGAGGCGGAGTGAGATGGAATAGGGACATTTTAACATGAAGGGATTTTTGAAAAAGCCTGCTCTCAAGGCTTTTTCAGAAATCCCTTCACGTTTCATGTTAAATCTAGTATAATAGCCCAAAGAGAAAGAAGTTATGGAGGTGAATGCCTGTGCTCGTGTGGATTTTAGGAATTGGCGCGGTGATCTGCGTGATCTATTATTTTATCATCATCATTTATTCAGGAATTGCCACGTCCTTTGCGTTTATCTGGCTGTTTTTCGCGGCCTGCCTCGGATTTTTAGCTTATGGAGAACACTATTACAGGCTGAATCCCAAACGGGTGCCGCTCTGGCTTCCGGTATCGATCACCACCTTCTGTCTGGCAGGTTTAGTGATCTTTGCGGCAGTGGAGGTGCTTGTATTCACCGGAGTTGCGGGAAGCACCAAAGAAAATCTGGATTATGTGATTGTGCTGGGAGCAAAAGTTAAACCTGACGGAATTAGTAATTCGCTGAAAAAACGGCTGGATAAGGCCATTGAGTACGTGGAACAGAATCCGGATACCGTGCTTGTTTTATCCGGCGGCCAGGGAAGCGACGAACCGGCCAGCGAAGCGGAAGTGATGTATGCATATCTCCAATACAATGGGGTGGATCCGGACCATATGGTGTTGGAGGACCGCTCCACAAGCACCCTTGAAAATATTGCGTACAGCAAGGTTTTAATCGACCATCTTCAGGAGGAAAAGCGGAAGGAAGCCATGAAGAACCGCCCTCCGGTTAACCCGGGCAATGTGGAGCTGGCGGAGGAAAAGCCTTTGGAAATCGGCATTCTTACCAGCAATTTCCATGTATTCAGAGCCCAGCAGATTGCTAAAAAGTGGGGAATCAGCCATGTGAGCGGAATCGCTTCCGGGTCTGACCCGGTTTTATTTGTCCATCTTTGCGTCAGAGAGTGTCTGGCGATATTAAAAGATAAATTAGTGGGCAATATGTAATTAGAAAGAGTGAATAGAAAGCAGCAAAGAGAGGCATGTCGATGAAGAAGTTAGAAGAATTAACAACCTACCGTTTATTGGAAACTAGAAGGTTAGAGGAGATCAATTCCACCGGAATGGTTCTGGAACACATAAAAAGCGGAGCCAGGTTATTTTTGATCTCAAATGAAGATGAAAATAAGGTTTTTAATATTGGATTCCGCACCCCGCCGTCGGACAGCACCGGAGTTCCTCATATCCTGGAGCACAGCGTGCTCTGCGGTTCCGCAAAGTTTTCCGTGAAGGACCCGTTTGTGGAGCTGGTAAAAGGATCGTTAAACACCTTTTTAAATGCCATGACCTATCCGGACAAAACCGTATACCCGGTGGCCAGCTGCAATGATAAGGATTTCCAGAACCTGATGGACGTCTATATGGACGCGGTTCTTCATCCCAACATTTATAAAGAAGAAAAGATCTTCATGCAGGAGGGATGGCACTACGAACTGGAAGAGGCCGATCAGCCGTTAATCTATAACGGGGTTGTCTATAATGAGATGAAAGGGGCGTTTTCCTCTCCGGAAAGCGTGCTGGACCGGTTTACCAGAAAAGTTTTGTTCCCTGATACCTGTTACGGCTTTGAATCGGGCGGCGATCCGTCGGAGATTCCCAATTTAAGCTATGAAGAATTCCTGGATTTCCACCGGAAATACTACCATCCGTCCAACAGCTATATCTACCTCTACGGTAACATGGATATGGCGGAAAAGCTGGAATGGCTGGACCGGGAATATCTGAGCCATTATGAGAAGATGGAGATCGATTCTGAGATTAAGATGCAGAAGCCCTTTGAGAAACCGGTGGAAGAAACCATCTTCTATTCCATTACGGACGGGGAATCGGAGGAACAGGCCACATATCTTTCCATCAGCAATGTGGTGGGAACGGATTTGGACCCCAAACTCTATATCGCATTTCAGATTCTGGAATATACGCTGATCGATGCGCCCGGAGCGCCGTTAAAACAGGCTCTTTTGGATGCGGGTATCGGACAGGATATTCTGGGAGGGTATGACAGCGGCATTTTACAGCCGTATTTTTCCGTGGTTGCTAAGAATGCGGAAAAAGAGCAGAGAGGCGAGTTCCTGGCTGTGTTAAAGGGAACGCTCCGCAAGCTGGCAGACCAGGGAATTGACAGAAAGATATTAAAAGCGGGAATTAACTACTACGAGTTCCGCTACAGGGAAGCTGATTACGGTTCTGCGCCAAGCGGGCTGATGTACGGACTGCAGTGCCTGGACAGCTGGCTGTATGACGGGGACCCGATGATGCATCTGGAATACCAGGATACATTTGAGTTCCTGAAAAAGGCGGTGGACGAGGGATATTTTGAAGGCCTGCTCAGGGAATATCTGCTGGATAATCCGTTTGAGGCCGTGATTGCCGTCTGCCCCAAGAAGAATCTGACTGCCGAGGAAGAGGCGAAGCTTTCAGAAAAGATGGCGGCTTATAAAGCGTCTTTGAGTGAAGAGGAGATTGGGCGTCTGGTGGAACAGACCAAGGAATTAAGGATTTATCAGGAGACGCCGTCCACCCAGGAGGAATTATCCGTGATTCCGCTTCTGTCCAGAGAGGATATCGGCAGAGAGCCGGAGAAACTGATCTGGGAAGAGAAAGAAGTGGATGGAATCAAGGTGATCCACCATGAGATGTTCACATCAGAGATCGGCTATCTGAGAATACTTTTCAATACAAACCGGGTGCCGGTGGAAGACCTGCCTTATGTGGGGCTGTTAAAATCCGTGCTGGGCTATGTGGATACGGAACATTATAATTATACGGATCTTTCCAGTGAAATCTATTTAAACAGCGGCGGAATCAGCTTTTCCGTTACCTCTTATCCGAATCTGAAAGACCGGGAGAATTTCTACGGAGTGTTCCAGGCCAGCGCTAAGGTGATGTATGATAAGCTGGGATTCGGATTCGATATGATAAAAGAGATACTGTTGAATTCTAAGCTGGGCGATGAAAAGCGTTTGGGAGAGATTCTGGGAGAGTGCAGGTCCAGAGCCAAGATGAAGCTGGAAGGCAGCTTCCATTCCGCGGCGGTGGCAAGGGCGACTTCTTATTTTTCACCGGTTTCTTCTTTTAATGATATTACCGGAGGCGTGGGATATTATGAATTCCTGGAACGCACCGTGAAAGAATATGAGAGCAATAAGAAAGCACTGATTGAAAAGCTGGAGGAAGTGGCGAAAAAGCTGTTTACTTCCGACAATATGCTGATCAGCTATACGGCGGATGAAACCGGTTATTCCTATCTGCCGGAAGCGGTAAAGTGTTTAAAGGACAGCCTTCCGTCCGGTACCGGAACCACCTATCCGTATCAATTCCGGGAGGGCAATAAAAACGAAGGCTTTACAACGGCATCCCAGGTCAACTATGTGGCCCGCTGCGGCAGCTTTGGAGGCCGGTTTGACTATACGGGAGCTTTAAAAATCTTAAAAGTGATTTTAAGCTATGATTATCTGTGGATCAACCTCCGCGTAAAGGGCGGAGCCTACGGATGCATGAGCGGTTTCGGCCGTTCGGGCGAAGGGTATCTGGTTTCTTACCGGGACCCTAACTTAAAAGAGACAAATGATATTTACGAAGGGATTCCTAAATATCTGGAGGACTTCCGGATTGACGAAAGGGATATGACCAAATATGTGATTGGCACCATCAGCGATCTGGATATTCCGTATCCGCCGTCCAGCAAAGGTTCCAGAGGGCTGTCCGCCTATCTTTCAGGCGTGACGCCGGAGATGATGAAGGAAGAACGGATGCAGATTCTGAATGCCACCCAGGAAGATATCAGAAATCTGGCCGGGCTGGTGAAGGCGGTGCTGGATACAAAAAGCCTTTGCGTAATCGGCAATAAAGATAAGATAGAAGCGGAGAAACCGTTATTTAAAGAGGTAAAAAATCTCTATAATTCATAAGCTTTATAAAAATACAGATCGGGGTAAGGAATGGAAAATAATTTAAAATCAGGTTTTGTAACATTAATAGGAAGGCCCAATGTGGGAAAATCAACGCTGATGAACCATCTGATCGGGCAGAAGATCGCCATCACATCGGATAAGCCGCAGACCACCAGGAACCGGATTCAGACGGTCTATACGGATGAACGGGGACAGATCATATTCCTGGACACTCCCGGCATCCACAAAGCGAAAAACAAGCTGGGCGAATATATGGTAAATGTGGCTGAGCACACGCTGAAAGAAGTGGATTTGATTCTGTGGCTGGTGGAACCCACCACATTTATCGGGGCAGGAGAGCGCCATATCGCGGAACAGCTGAAAAAGGTGACCACACCTGTGATTCTGGTTATCAATAAGATCGATACGGTTAAAAAACAGGAGGAGATTCTCACATTTATCGATACTTACAAAGATATCTGCGATTTTGCCGAAATCGTTCCGGTATCCGCGTTAAAGGATAAGAATACAGACCTGATGACTGAATTGATTTTCAAATACCTTCCTTACGGACCTCAGTTTTATGACGAGGATACGGTTACGGACCAGCCTATGCGCCAGATTGCGGCCGAGCTGATCCGGGAAAAAGCCCTCAGGCTTCTTAATGACGAAATCCCTCACGGAATCGCCGTTACCATCGAAGTGATGAAGGAGCGGGGAGACGGCATCATGGATATCGAGGCCAATATCGTCTGCGAGCGGGATTCCCATAAGGGAATCATCATCGGAAAAGGCGGCAGCATGCTGAAAAAGATCGGAACCTCGGCCAGACGCGAGATCGAAGACCTGCTGGAGATGCAGGTCAACTTAAAGCTCTGGGTAAAGGTGCGCAAGGAGTGGAGAGACAGCGAGTTATATATGAAAAACTACGGATATGATCCAAGGGATAATTAAAAACGGATAAAGTTCTTTGATTGAGCGTGAAAAATCACGCGGATGGGAGAAAGAGTGAGAGATGTTGTTAAGGTGACCGGAATGGTGATCAAATCAACTCCGGTGGGTGAATTTGACAAGCGCCTGGTGATTTTATCGAGAGAACGCGGAAAGATCACCGCGTTTGCCAGAGGCGCCAAACGCCCTTCCAGCATACTGATGGCTGCCAGCCGCCCCTTTTCATTCGGACAGTTTTCCCTGTTTGAAGGGAGAGACGCCTACAACCTTCAGTCGGCTGAAATCACCAATTACTTTGCCGATCTGGCGTTTGATATGGAAGGGGCCTGCTACGGGTCGTATTTTCTGGAACTGGCCGATTATTATGCGAGAGAAAATATGGATGAGACACTGCTTTTAAAGCTGGTGTACCAGTCCCTCAGAGCCCTTTTAAAGGATGCGATACCCAACCAGCTGGTTCAGCGGATATTTGAACTAAAGGCCATGGTGATTAATGGGGAGTACACGGAACACCCGCCCCGCCGGGTGGGGGATTCCGCCAATTATGCCTGGGAATTTGTGATCGCCTCCTCTATGGAGTCTCTGTATACATTTACCCTGACCGACGAAGTTTTAAAAGAATTCGCCTCCTGTGTGGAAGTCAACAAGACAAAATTCATTGACCGGACGTTTCATTCCCTGGAGATATTAAAAACCTTAATTAATCCGGGTTAAGTATTGAAAATATTTGGAAAAGAAGGTATAATCCACTCTATATGCGAAAAAATGATTCAGATAGGAAGATAGGGGTAATGTATGAAAAAAATAAAAATTGCACTGGCTGCGTCCGTTTTAGCAGTGATTTTGGCCGCCTGCGGCGGTAAACAGGGCTCAACCAGCACATTTTCACCGAATCAGGACAGTATCTTCGTGTCCAGAGACGGTAATTTCTCCAGTTCACTGGTGGAAACATATTCTGCCGAATACAGCCAGGAAAAGTTCCAGGCTTTCGTGGATGGAATCGTGTCTTCGTATAATGAAGAAAAGGGCTTGGGAGCCGTATCGGCCAACACGGAAGGCCAGGCAAAGCTTCCGGTTGCCGTTAATACCTGTACGCTGGAAGGCGGATCTGCAAAGATCATCTTCGACTATGCCAGCGGAACCGATCTGATCGAGTTTGCGAAAGACCAGAAGGACGAGGATAACCAGGCAGAGGGGCTGGAATTCGGAAAAGCTTCTACTTTCCTTAACCAGGGGGCTTTGCTGGAAGCCGTTTTTGTAACACCGAAAGACGGAACCAATGTAAAGCCGGAGAAACTGGTAAAGGCCGGAGACAGTTACTGCGTGGCCGTGGATGGGGCGGTTACCATTCAGACCGAGGGAAAGATTCAGTATGTATCCAAGGGAGTGTCCCTTCAGGATGAATTTACGGCGAAAACGCCGGAGGGGAAATCATATATCATTTTCAAATAGAAGAAAGAGGTTAAGCTGATTATGGAAAAGACAATGGAAAAAATCGTAGCGCTGGCAAAGAGCAGAGGATTCGTATATCCTGGTTCTGAGATTTACGGAGGACTTGCGAATACATGGGACTACGGAAATCTGGGCGTTGAACTGAAAAACAATGTGAAAAAAGCATGGTGGCAGAAATTTGTTCAGGAGAGTCCCTACAACGTGGGCGTGGACTGCGCAATTCTGATGAATTCCCAGACATGGGTGGCATCCGGCCATTTAGGCGGATTCTCTGACCCGCTGATGGACTGCAAGGCATGTAAAGAGCGTTTCCGCGCGGATAAGCTGATTGAAGACTATATGGCAGAGCATGAGATTCAGATAGAAGGTTCTGTAGATGCCTGGTCCCAGGAAGAGATGAAAGCATATATCGATGAGAAAAACATCTGTTGCCCAAGCTGCGGCAAACATGATTTTACAGATATCCGTCAGTTTAACCTGATGTTTAAGACCTTCCAGGGCGTTACGGAAGACGCTAAGAATACGGTATATTTAAGACCTGAGACAGCTCAGGGTATCTTTGTAAACTTTAAGAACGTTCAGAGAACTTCCAGAAAGAAAATTCCGTTCGGCATCGGACAGATCGGTAAATCTTTCCGTAACGAGATCACTCCTGGCAACTTCACATTCCGTACAAGAGAATTTGAACAGATGGAACTGGAATTCTTCTGCGAACCGGGAACTGATTTAGAGTGGTTCTCCTATTGGAAATCCTACTGCATCAACTGGCTGAAGTCCTTAGGAATCAAAGAGGACGAGATGAGAGCCAGAGACCATGCTCCGGAAGAATTATGCTTCTACAGCAAGGCCACCACAGACCTTGAATTCCTTTTCCCATTCGGCTGGGGTGAGTTATGGGGAATTGCCGACAGAACGGATTATGACCTGACCCAGCATCAGAATACGTCCGGTGAAGACATGACTTATTTTGATGATGAGAAGAAAGAAAGATACATTCCTTATGTAATTGAGCCGTCTTTGGGCGCTGACCGTGTGACGCTGGCGTTCCTCTGCGCTGCTTATGATGAAGAAGAGATCGGAGAGGGAGATGTGCGTACCGTGCTTCATTTCCATCCGGCGATCGCTCCTGTTAAAGTCGGCATCCTGCCTCTTTCCAAGAAGCTGAATGAAGGTGCGGAGAAGATTTACGCAGAACTTTCCAAGTATTACAACTGTGAGTTTGACGACAGAGGCAATATCGGAAAACGCTACAGAAGACAGGATGAGATCGGTACTCCGTTCTGCATTACCTATGATTTTGAATCAGAGACAGACCAGGCTGTTACCGTGCGTGACCGTGATACCATGGAACAGGTGAGAATTCCGATTACGGAATTAAAAGCTTACCTGGAAGATAAATTCTCTTTTTAACAAAATAAGAATGTTTGAGATGGGAGCCGCAGATCCGGCTCTCATTTTCTGTAAAATGAATTTTAATTTCGGATGAGGAGGCAGGATGAAACCGCTTAATTTATTGGAAGATCATGTGAGAGCTTTATTTTTAAAATACCTGATTCCGTCGGTCAGCGCCACTTTTGTGACGTCCATCTATATTTTGGCGGATACGGTGATGATTGGACGCGGCGTGGGGGCTGTGGGAATTGCGGCTCTGAACCTTTTACTGCCTTTATTCAGCCTGTTTTTCGGTACGGGCGTGCTGTTGGGCGTAGGAGGGGGCGTGCTGTTTTCCGTTTCAAAGGGAAAGGGTGAGGAAAAGAAGGCCAGGGAATACTTTACTGTCGGGTTCGTGTGCGCGGTGCTGTTTTCACTTTTTTATCTGACTATGGGCTATCTTTTCTTTGGCCCGATTACCGGATTTTTGGGAAATAATGAGTCCATGGCTGCGCTGGTGGAACAGTACGGTAAGATCCTGATAGCGGGCGCTCCGGCTTTTCTGTTTTCCGCTTTTTTACAGGCGTTTGTCAGAAATGACAAGGCGCCTAAGGTGGCCATGGCCGCCGTAATTGCCGGAGGCGTGAGCAATGTGGTGCTGGATTATATCTTTATCTTTCCCATGAAGATGGGAATGGCGGGAGCCGCCGTCGCCACGGTGATCGGATCGCTGATTACGATCGGCATACTGCTGTCCCATTTTTTCTCACCGTCCAATACACTGAAATTCACAGGGGATTTGTCGGCTGCAAAAGCGGGGAAAGTGATTGCCAACGGAGTATCCAGTTTCTTAATTGAGATGTCGGGCGGAATTATCATCTTTTTATTCAACCGGCAGCTGCTGGCTTATGTGGGAAACTTAGGCGTGGTGGTTTACGGGATCATATCCAACAGCGCTCTGATCGTATCGTCGGTGAGCAACGGTATCGCTCAGGCCGCCCAGCCGTTGATGGCTGTCAACTTTGGAGCCGGCAGGGAAAAAAGGGTCAGGGAGACCAGAAAATATGCGCTGACGGCCGAATTTATCGCAGGAGCGCTGTTCGTGGCGGCAGGTCTTTTTCTGCCGCGGATGATTACCGAGATATTTGTAAAGGCGGATGAATCCATATTGACTTTGTCTGTTCCTGCAGTCCGGATGTATTTTCTGTCGTTTTCAGCAATGGGAGCCAACCTTTTGTTCAGCACTTATTTTCAGTCGGTTATGAAACCGTTTTATGCACTTTTGGTTTGTCTTCTGCGTGGAATTGTGCTCAGCGGCGTCCTTGTATTTCTGCTTCCGGCGGTTTTGGGCGTGAACGGAATCTGGATGACAATGCCGGTGACAGAATTTATCACTTTAGCCGTTTGTACTTTACTGAATATTCGTATATGCGAATTGAAAACAGATATGCGAAAATAACAGAAAATGTAAGTGGTTACAACCTATTTTACAGAAAAATTACTAAATTTTTGCCAGGAAATGAAGAAAAAACCTTTACTAGATTTTGGTTTGTGATATAATAAACACAGACCGTTTGCGGGCTTTTTCTTTGTAAAAGGCATTGACGAACGGAAATGAAAATCAAAGGTAGATGCCAGTCTACATGAACTTGAGGAGGAAATAACTTATGGCAAAATGGGTTTATTTATTTAAAGAAGGCAGTGCCGACATGAAAAACCTGTTAGGCGGTAAAGGTGCTAACCTGGCTGAGATGACCAACCTTGGTCTTCCGATTCCACAGGGCTTTACTGTAACAACAGAAGCTTGTACTGACTACTATAACAGCGGCAAGCAGATCACAGATGAAATCAAAGGTCAGATTTTTGACGCTCTTGCTGAACTGGAAGAGATTCAGGGCAAGAAGTTTGGCGATACGGAAGATCCGTTATTAGTATCTGTTCGTTCAGGAGCCAGAGCTTCCATGCCTGGTATGATGGACACAATCTTAAACTTAGGTCTTAACGACGTAGCAGTAGAAGGATTTGCAAAGAAAACAGGAAACCCAAGATTTGCATATGATTCTTACAGAAGATTTATCCAGATGTTCTCCGACGTAGTTATGGAGATGAGCAAAACATTCTTCGAAGGAATTCTGGACAACGTGAAAGAAGAAAAAGGCGCTAAGTTTGATACAGACTTAACCGCTGACGATTTAAAAGAAGTAATCGCAAAATACAAAGCGATCTACAAAGAGAAGATGGGTGAAGAATTCCCACAGGATCCAAAGGTTCAGCTGATGGAAGCTGTTAAAGCAGTATTCCGTTCATGGGACAACCCTCGTGCCATCGTTTACAGACGTATGAACGATATCCCTGGTGATTGGGGTACCGCTGTTAACGTGCAGGCCATGGTATTTGGTAACATGGGCAATACTTCCGGTACCGGCGTTGCATTTACACGTAACCCATCTACAGGCGAGAACGGTATCTACGGCGAGTACTTAATCAACGCTCAGGGTGAAGACGTAGTTGCTGGTATCCGTACACCACAGCCTATTACAAAATTAGCAGAAGATCTGCCTGAATGCTACAAAGAATTCATGGCAATCGCTCATAAACTGGAAGACCATTACCGCGATATGCAGGATATGGAATTCACAATTCAGGAAGGCAAATTATACTTCTTACAGACACGTAACGGTAAGAGAACTGCTCCGGCAGCTTTACAGATCGCATGTGACTTAGTAGATGAAGGAAAGATCACTCCTGAAGAAGCAGTATGCAGAATTGAAGCAAAATCCTTAGACCAGTTATTACATCCTACATTTGATGCAGCAGCATTAAAGGCAGGCGAAGTGATCGGTTCCGCTCTTCCTGCATCTCCTGGTGCAGCAGCAGGTAAAGTATACTTCACAGCAGAAGAAGCAAAGGCTCATCATGAAGCCGGCGAAAGAGTTATCCTGGTTCGTCTGGAGACATCTCCTGAAGATATCGAGGGTATGCACGCAGCTGAAGGTATCCTGACTGTACGCGGCGGTATGACCTCTCACGCAGCAGTAGTTGCACGTGGTATGGGTACAGCTTGTGTATCCGGATGCGGCGACATTAAGATCAACGAAGAAGAGAAACATTTCGAACTTGGCGGACACAGCATTAAAGAAGGCGATTATATCTCCTTAGACGGTTCTACAGGTAAGATCTATCTTGGCGATATCGCTACACAGGAAGCTACTGTAAGCGGTAACTTCGGAAGACTGATGGAGTGGGCTGATCAATTCAGAACTCTTCATGTAAGAACTAACGCAGATACTCCTGCAGATACTTTAAATGCAGTTAAATTAGGCGCAGAAGGCATCGGCCTTTGCCGTACAGAGCATATGTTCTTCGATCCTGAGAGAATTCCGAAGATCAGAAAGATGATCCTTTCCGATACTGTGGAAGCGAGAGAAGAAGCGCTCAACGAGCTGATTCCTTTCCAGAAAGGCGACTTCAAGGCTATGTACAAAGCCCTGGAAGGAAGACCAATGACTGTTCGTTACTTAGATCCGCCTCTGCATGAGTTCGTTCCTACCGATCCGGAAGATATCAAAGCATTAGCTGATGATATGGGAATGACACCAGAGCAGGTTAAAGCGAAATGTGATGAACTTCATGAATTCAACCCAATGATGGGACATAGAGGATGCCGTCTGGCAGTTACCTATCCTGAGATCGCTAAGATGCAGACAAGAGCCGTTATCGAAGCTGCTATCGAAGTGAAGGAAGAATGCGGATATGACATCGTTCCTGAGATCATGATTCCTCTTGTTGGCGAGAAGAAAGAATTAAAATATGTAAAAGACATCGTTGTAGAGACTGCTGAATTAGTTAAGAAGGAAAAAGGATCTGACATCCAGTATCATATCGGTACCATGATCGAGATCCCACGTGCAGCTTTAACAGCTGACGCCATTGCAGAAGAAGCAGAATTCTTCTCATTCGGTACAAACGACTTAACACAGATGACATTTGGCTTCTCCCGTGATGACGCTGGTAAGTTCTTAGATTCTTACTACAAAGCTAAGATCTACGAATCAGACCCATTTGCAAGACTTGACCAGACTGGTGTTGGACAGCTTGTTCAGATGGCAGCAGATAAGGGAAGACAGACAAGACCTGACATCAAACTTGGTATCTGCGGCGAGCACGGCGGAGATCCTTCTTCCATCGAATTCTGCCACAAGGTTGGTTTGAACTATGTTTCCTGTTCACCATTCCGCGTTCCGATTGCAAGATTGGCAGCGGCTCAGGCGGCGTTGAACAATAAATAAGCAAAGCGAAAGCCCCGGAGTTACAATTCCGGGGCTTTTTTTGGCTGATTACCTCTGCTTCCTAGTATCTGACATATGTAAATGAAGCAGCTTTTTTCATGGATAATGGCTCACTGTCTGAGTTTAAACTGATTTACCAGATTTTTCAGCATCTGCGCCTGATCGTACAGTTCCTCGCTTGCGGCGGCGCTTTCTTCCGCAGTAGCCGAGTTGGCCTGCACTACGTTGGAAATTTGATCGATGCCCTGTGTTACTTGGGCGATGGCGGCCGCCTGGACATTGGATGCTTTGGAGATTTTGTCAACTGCCGAAACCATCTGTCTGGCGCTCTCCACGACTTCTGTGAGTGTGTATGCAGTTTCATCGGCTATTTTGGTTCCTAAGTTTACGGCCTGAATGGTTCCTTCTATCAGAGCAGCCGTATTCGTGGAAGCCCTGGCGGATTTGTCTGCCAGGTTCCGTACCTCATCGGCAATAACCGCAAATCCTTTAGCCGTACTAACGTGTGCCGCCTCTACAGACGCATTCAGCGCCAGGATATTGGTTTGAAAGGCGATGTCTTCAATTGTTTGGATAATTTTCCCGATCTGTCCGGATTTGTGGCTGATATCATGCATAGATGCGATCATTTCCTGCATCTGCCGGTTTGCTTCCTCAATTTTTGCTCCGGCTGCTGCCGCCAGTTCACTGCCATATTGTGAATTTCGGGCATTTTCCCTAACTTGGGAGGATATCTCGTTAATTGAGGCAGCTAATTCCTCTACGGAAGCCGCCTGTTCGGTTGCACCCCGGGCGAGATCCTGTGCTCCGGAAGAAACCTGGTCGCTGCCGGTGGAAACCTGGTCGGACGACTGGTTGATCTGTTTCATGGTCCGGCTCAGCTTGATGGTGATCTGTTCTACGGAAGCTGCCAGCTGCTGAAAATCGCCGACATAAAATTCCTCAGCCTTGGAGGTGACTGTAAAATCGCCGTTGCCCAATGATGCGAGACGGCAGTTCATATCGCTGATAATCCCTTGGAATGTTCTGATAAGAGAACGTATGCTGTCGGACAGATTTCCCAGTTCATCCTTTGATTGATAGCCGATTGATACATCTAAGCTGCCTGTGGCCAGTTTTTTTGCAGCATCCCTGATTTCTTCCACTGGTTTGCGGATGCTGTTGGAGATATAAAGTCCAAATAAAAATGCCAGAGCGATATTGAGCAGAATGATTACAATCATAATAAACCTGGAAGTCATTTGAAGCTGCTGGCCCTGATCCACCATTGCTTTTGCATTATTTGCCGCCTGCAAGGTAATCTTATCCAGCGAATCTGACATCTGATTCAGCAATGGTATGTAACTGGTATTCATCAATGCGAAGGCTTCCTCATTTTTTTCTGCTGCGGTTAATTCGAAAATCTGATCCCGGTAGACAATTGCCTCGGCTAAGGTCGAATCCACTTCGTCCATCAATGTCATATCTCCTTTAAACCGTTTACGGATATTGGGAAAGGCAGCCCGCATATTAGCCAGGGCAGCAGATGCGTTGTCCAGAGAGATCTTCATGTCATTCTCATCTGTTTCCAACATGGCTTTTAATATGTCTGCTCTTGCAAACTGCATCTCCCGTTTGGCTGTCCAAACGTTGACTGTTACTGCGTAATTGTTGTCGTAAAAGCTTGTCAGATTACTGCTGATCCGTTTCATCATAACAAGCGCAGCCACACTGGCAGCGAGACAAAGCACTATGATAACTGCATAGGAGAACAGCATCCTCGTTCTGATTTTCATATTTTTTAACATTTTAATTTCCCCTCTTTACAAGTTATATGGCCCAGTGATCTTGACCGTCAGAAAAAGCCCGATATCGTCTGATAAAGCTTTTCCACCTCAAATGGTTTTGCAATATGACCGTTCATTCCGGCGACATAGGCGCTGTCCACGTCTTCTTTAAATGCATTAGCTGTCATTGCTATAATTGGTATGGTTTTGGCACAGGAATGGCTGCTGCCGCGGATTTCTCTTGCCGCAGCGTATCCGTCCATAACAGGCATCTGTATATCCATTAAGATCAAATCATAATACCCAGCCGGAGAGGCGAGAAAACGTTCGGCCGCTTCTTTTCCATTTTCGGTCCAATCCGTCTCGACCCCGGCCATTTTTAACAGTTCTATGGCGATTTCACGGTTTAGTTCATTGTCTTCCGCCAGAAGAAAACGTTTCCCTGATAAAGAGACTGGATGGGAGGCGTACGTTTCCTGATAAGATATCTCACAGTCAAAGGCAGGAGGAGCAGCTTCCTGCGGGAGGCCAAACGGCAATTCTACTGTGTAGACGGTTCCCTCGTCCAGTTTGCTTTTCACCGCGATGGTACCGCCCAGCAATTTGACAAGATTGTGTGTAATAGCCATACCTAAACCGGTGCCGCCGTATTCCTGCGCGATCTTGCTGTCGGCCTGTTCAAAGGGCAGGAAAAGACGGTCCAAAAATTCTTCGCTCATGCCGATTCCTGTATCGCTGACCGTAAACTGCAGGCGTGATGTATTTTTATCCCTGCTCAGCTGCTTAATCTCCAGGCGAATCCTTCCCCCTTTTGGAGTAAATTTGATTGCGTTGGAAAGAAGATTCAATAAAATCTGATTGACTCTGGTAAAATCGCCTATTAATGTCTGGTCCTCCACTCCCTGAACACCACATTCAAACCGCTTGTTCTGCCCTTTTATCTGGGAATGAGCCATGGAATACATAGAATCTGTCAATTGTTTCAACCGGAAAGGCTCTTGATTGATTATCATTTTTCCTTCTTCGATTTTAGACATATCGAGCACATCATTGATTAAGGATAACAAATGATGGGAGGAAAAGGAGATTTTCGAAAGACAGTCTTCTACCCGGCTGCGGTCTTCTATATGCATACCGGCAATGGCCGTCATTCCGATAATCACGTTCATAGGCGTACGCATCTCGTGGGACATGCGGGAAAGGAACTGTCTTTTTGCATCATTGGCGTTCTGCACAAGTGAGAGTGAGATAAGGGTATCCTGAATCATCTTGCGTTCGCTTTTATTGGTGCGGACGGTCAATATGACAATTAATACGGTTAGCAGGAAAGCCGTTGCGATTGAAACAACGGAAGTGCGTTTGGCTGCGGCAGTCAGGCTGCGGATATTAAAATCCGAACGGCCGATAATGACATCCAGACAACTGCCGACCTGATCATAAGAAGGATAAACATATTCATTAAAATATTGCAGAAGCTGGTCATTGGAACGCTGATCCATAAACTGTATTGCGGCGTCTTGAACGGTGATCAGCTCATCCATCGCCGATCTTAAAGCATCCACATGTTCCACCGGCCCCAGATAGTGTGAGTAAATAGTATCAATCGATTCATTTTGCAGCGCATACCGTTCTTCAAAAAGCTCGTGTACTTCGTCTTTATTTTCAAAGCTTGTGGTCAAAAATATGACGGAAAACCGTTTCATATCAAGCAAACGTGAACGCATGTCTCTGGCGGTATTGGTCACAGTGTATGGGTGGTCATACATGTCTTGCGTATCCACCCGGATGCTGTTTGCGGAATAGATGCTGACGACTGCAAACAGAACCGCAAAGACGCAGATTATGATTGCAGACTTTGACATACTGACTTTAGTAACTTTCTTATCATCCATAGCGGTACAACCTCCTGCGTTCAGTGCTAAGCAAAGCGGCAAATGAGCCCCTCTGCGGCAACACGGTAACGTCTGTTTTGATTTTCATATTCAATATCTTCCCTGAATTAGCTATAAGTTATATTATAGACTTCATTTATTGAGTTATCAAGTGCTTTTGACTTATTTGTGGTATACTAAGAATAGCTTATCTAAAAGGAGGGGTATCATGGAACAGGACGGCAGACTTTACAAGGTTCTTTACCAGTCTATATTGACACAGATTTACAGCGGCGTCCTCCGTTGCGGCCAGGTATTTCCAAGCCAAAAGGAACTTTGCCAAAGATACCAGGTGGGAATTACGACGGTGAGAAAGGTAATCCGCATGCTGGAACAGGAAGGAGTGATCCGCACTTCTGCCGGCAAACGTGCCATCGTCTGTTTTGACGAGAGCGAGCAGGCCTATATCCGGTCCCTGATGCAGAGACGCGATAGTATTCTTGATATTTACGGGGGATTGGAACTGATGATGCCATCCCTTTATGCCGAGGGGGCGACTCTGTGTAAGGATCTTACCTCCGTTATGGGTTCAGACGGTTCACGGGACGATATGGAGATGAACCATGCCAATATAATATCATTTTTTACTGAGATGCTTTTGCCCTATCAAAACCAGACCGTACTGGATCTTCAAACCGATATGGAGCATTATGCCCGTTTTCCATATGTGAAACAGTCCGGCTTGGAAAATCCTTTTGATGCTTCCACCAGGTTCATGAAAGAAATTCTGCCGCTTATTCAGGGAATGGTAAAACGGAAGGAGCGCGAAGCATTAAGGATTAAATTAGAGCTAATGTACCGGAATGTTGGGAAGCAGGCGGAAATTTATCTGAGCGAACTGCAGAAAAATGCTCCAATTCCCCAGGATGTAGTCAATTACCAATGGTTTCGAGGGAAAAACCGTTCGCCTCTTTATGCAACGGTTGCCCAAAGTCTGTACCGGAGAGCTCAATTAGGCGAATTCAATAACCGCGTCTATTTCCCATCGGAACCGGAAATCATGCGCACCTATGGAATTTCCAAATCGACCGCTTCTAAGGCCATGGCTTTGCTCAGTGACATAGGCCTTATCTATACCATCGAGAAAAAGGGGACGGTACTGCGGAAGGAAGAAGAACTGGCTCCTGTCCGCATAGAACAAACGATTATTGCGGATAATCTGATCCTCTTTTTAAATGTTCTGCAGATTTTGGCCGTCTGTTCCGGGAAACTTTCATTTGCTGCTTTTTCCTTACTTGAGGATTCGGAGCTTGGGGATACGGCGTCAGAGTGGGAGAGCAGTCCTTTGAGACAGCGAAGTTCCGGAATTATACATATTATAACGGCTTTTTTGAAGGCGCATATGCCGCTTAAATGTTTGGAAAATATTCTTGAGCAGTTTGACGATGCGCTGATTTGGGGACATTATCTGGACCGGCCATACGTGATTGATGAGCAATGCGTGGTTTTGGCCCAGGAAGGATTTGAACAATTCGCCCTTGCCTGCGAATCTCTTAGAAGATGTGACCGGAAGAAGGCGGCTTCTTCCGTCCAACAGACGTTCCGGGCTATCTATTTAGATGCCCGATTATATTCTTTAATTTGTTATAAAAATTTGGAAAAGGTTCCGTCGGAGTTATAAATAGACATTGGGCGGTCTGGAATGTTAATCCGTACGATTTTTGAAATTGAGGGAAATTAACTATATGGTGGAAATGCAGGCCCTATAAATCCGAGATGAGCGGCGGGAAAGAGGTAATGAGTGATGACAGAATTTGATTCTAAGAAAATTATACATTCCTTAAATATAGATGAGAAGTATTACAGCACCCTGGATATTGAAGGATTTTCTTATATGATGAAAGATCCGTCCTATTGTTATAAATTCTACTGGCTGGAAGCGATTGTACAGTTGATTTCAAGGGACGTGAGGGAGACGACCTTTGATGCCATTATTGATGAAATGATCTGTAATGCATGGTACTCTGTCCGGGAATTTCATATCCATCTCAGCGGCCTTCCCATAAGCGGCGGGGTGAAGGATGGTTTGGAACGGGCGGTGCTGCGCCTTTCGGAGTTGAGCGCTCTGCCTGCCAATGCTTCAAAGGTGGAAATTAAAAATGCAATTCGGGAACACAATTCAGAATTGAAGACAGCAAAAGAGCAGCTGACCAATATGGTTCCTTACCGTGCGCTGGCAGGTTTCTTTTCGAAAGCAAATGCGAAGGCTGAGTGGGACAGCATTAAACGGATGACCGCATATATTGAACTGATTAACCGTGATGTAGTCTTACTTCCCTATACATTGGGAAATGGGAGCCGGTTGAATAAGGAAGTATATTTCCAACTGCCCTGGGTCAGGATGATACAGGATCATACCGTATCGATTTTAGGCTGGATACAGTTTGAAAAGGTGAAATGGCTTCAAAACAACAATCCGGAAGTGCCGGGGCTGGTGTATAAACTGGCGCCTATGGATGAAAAGATGCGCAAGCTGAATCATGTCAGGAAGCTTTGGGAAGGGATTCTGGAACTTCAGGAAGTGCGGGATGTATTTACGGGAGATCCGGTGGAGCCTAAGCAGTATGATGTGGATCATTTCATTCCTTGGTCTTTTGTGATGAACGATGAACTCTGGAATTTGATGCCTATGGATTCTTCACTGAATTCTTCTAAGAACAACCGGCTTCCATATTGGAGTCCGTATTTTGGCCGGTTTGCAGGGAATCAGTATATTTTGTACGAATTGATTCATGAAAAGGAAGGAATTCGAAAACTGTATGAGCGCTGTTATAAGGATAATCTTCATTCCTTGTGGGCCGGACAGGAGTTGTACCGTAAGGGCAACACCAGGGAGGAGTTCTGTGATATTTTGCAGAAGAATATGCAGCCGGTGTATGATTCGGCGAGGCGGCAGGGATATGAGATTTGGAATTGGCAAGGCAGCAGGAGATAGGAAAATTACCGAAGTTAAAATGTCAGACTGCCAATGGCGGTACTTTTTATACGGAGGTAAACAGAGATGGGCAATTTTGATGAAGGTATTAACGCTATATGGGAAGAAGTAGAGGGTAAAAGATCGAAACCGAAGCATACGGAGCGTGACAAATGGGAAGAAATCAAAGCGGACTATTATGGGCAGAAATGCAGTGTGCAGACCGAGTGGGGAATAATTGATTTTGACCCGGACGAGAGGAGGAAGGTAGAGGGCGGCGAAAAGCTGTCCTATAAGGAGTATCTCGATATCATGAAGAGATCCGGCAGGAAAATACGGCCCTATTTTGAACTGTGTTATTATAATTGCTGCGGATGTGATTTCAAGGGACAGATTGAAAAGAAGTCTAAAGGCAATATCTGTTTTAAGAGAATTTTTGTTAATGGAATGTATGGAGACGGTACCTGTTTTTATGGTAAAGAGGACCATGTGTGGATGCCGGAGAATGGATTTGAGAGGTATCAAGCCGGAGACTGCCTGTCTTTTACAGCCGAGGTGTACCGGTATCTTAAAACCGGTAATGGAAAAGCGATTGATTTCGCTTTAAGGAATCCGGAAAGAATCAGAAAAACCGGGTTTTACGATATACCAAACGATGATGAGCTGCTGATGCAGAGTATCGATCAATTGGTGTGTGAAATCTGCATGTTCAGCGAACATTGCTGGATGGGAATGTGCATTGCAGACCAGGAATGGCGTGAGAATATGAAGCGGCGGCTTTTTGATTCTGTTAAGTAAAAGGATGACTTTATCAAAGTAAACTTACTGTGCGAGGAAACATTTATGTTTGGAATGGAACGATATTTATTGATACTGGGGGAGTAAAAACGATATGGCGGAATATTTATTTCCAATTGATAATAAAATCCATGACCTCACCTGGGATGATATTAAAAAGCTACATAATGATAACCTGATGGAAGAACGGGAAGGCAGGAAAATCACGGCATCCAGCGACAGAGGTGAAAATTATTGGGATCAGTATGAGGATTTTAATACGGCTATGTATAAAGAGTACCTTTACAGGGACCCTAAAACATCAGGCATGAGAATTGAATATCCTCACGGTGTTGTGATCCAGCAGTCCAGGCGCAGAAACTTTTACCGGGGGGAGAATCAAATTTATCCGTCAAGTGTGCCCTCTCTGCTTCGCCGTCTGCGGGAATATGACAATACAAAACAGCAGGAACTTTACCGCCTGGTTGCCGATATGCGCGTGTATGAATTCGGGAAGCTTTTGAACTGCTTTGACCATGTGAAAAATTGGAAAAGATCGGATGTATTGTATGAGCCATTAGCGCAGCATTACGGGCTGGAAACCTGCTGGCTGGATATAACCAGCGATTTTGACGTAGCTTTATTTTTTGCTGCCTGCTGCTATAAAGATGGAAAATGGCACCCGCTGACCAAAGAACAGACAGAGAAAAATGAAAATACAAAATATGGAATGATTTATCACATGCCCAGCAGCCGTATGAGCCTTCGGTGGAATATAGAGGTAGAGAAATTCTCAGGTAGTTCCAATGAAGTGGCAGAATATAAGGAAGATGGCTCCCCTTACCGTTACAGGCAGTACCAGCATCCTGAGTTTTTGGGCGGTGTCAGCAATCTGATTTATCCATTGGGATTTCAGCCGTTTATGCGGTGTCATATGCAGGACGGCTATGGCATCTATATGAGGGAGGAAAAACCCCTTCAGCAGGACCCGTTGTTCGAGAAGCTGCGGTTTAAACACAGTGAAGAATTGTCAAATTGGATTTTTGATTACATGCGGGGCGGAGAACTCATTTATCCTCATGAGGGACTTTCTAAAATTGATTTTTTGATTAATGCAATCTCCGGATTGACGGTATTTTCTTATGAGGCTTTTTTATATGCCCTTGAGAGAAATCATTTATTCGCATTGAAAGAAGAAGAGCTTTGTTTAAAAGAGCTGGATGATTTTAGTGTGAACGGGAAGAAGATTATCATTCAGGATAAATCACCTTGGAAATTAAGCAGTGGGAAACGGAAGCGGATCAATGCGGAGTATGATAATTTTTCCATCGAAGACGCTTATGGCATTTTGGTTAAAGAACGTAAAGTGATACCGCCCGGTGCCAGGATGTTTTCCCCATGGATGATTATGGAAAATGAAAATGAACCCGGGGTGGTTGACTTTCATGCTCGGGAATTAACGGGATGCACGAATCTGTGGACATTAGATTATCTTAATATCCTTTATACGGTAGAGTGCGCTCAAGAGCCGCCACTGTAGAATAATTAAAAAAGTGCAGAGCTATGGGGGATGCGGCACATTCACCGAAAAGTTAGCTGCCGTTTAGTTTTATGCTCAACAGGCTGAATAAAAGGATTCCTTTAAAAGAGATTCTTGAGTTCTGTCTGTTGAGCATTTTTTGTCATCATTTTATGAGGCAATAGAGCACGTATTAAGATATTTCCTATTTGTATGGAAGAAAAGAATATTTTCTCCCTTAATTGTAATCCGAAATTCCATACCCAAGATTCCGGATAAGTGAATATACAATAAAATACAGCATAAGAGAAGGGTATGGATTTTCTCTTACAAAGGATAGAAGACTGGTTTTTTCCGGTCTTCTTTTATGT
This sequence comes from Clostridium sp. chh4-2, assembly GCF_002899675.1. Classification (GTDB taxonomy): domain Bacteria; phylum Bacillota; class Clostridia; order Lachnospirales; family Lachnospiraceae; genus CHH4-2. The sequence continues at coordinate 34,168 of NZ_PKUU01000002.1, forward strand.
TATAGTTTTGACACTGGCGGCATGAAAGGAGCCACTATGTCAAAATTCTTAACCTATGATGAACGCCTCGAGATCCAGAAGGGGCTCAAAGAACAGCTTTCTTTTGGTAAGATTGCCAGCGTGATTGGCAAAGACCGTACCACGGTTGCTAAAGAAATCCGAAAGTATTCCTTTGAACAGAAAACCGGCTATTCCTGTTACCCTTATAATGCCTGTAAATATCGCAAAACCTGCAATCGAAAGAATATATGCCCCTTGGAATGTACCCGACAATCAAAGTACAAATGCAGCCTCTGTACCATGTGCAATACTATCTGTGACAATTTTGAGGAGGAGGTCTGCACCACAAAGTTGAAACCGCCCTATGTCTGCAATCAATTGAATCAGTGTACCCTTAAAAAGATGTTTTACCATGCTGAGGAGGCCCATCTGCGATGCCAGGAAAATATCTCTGAATGCAGGAGCGGTATTTTGTCTAATGAACTGGAACTTGCCCGTATCAATGCAATCGTCACCCCTCTGGTCCGGAATGGACAATCCATCCACCAGATATATGAAAGCCGCAGGGATGAACTGATGTGCAGCGAGAAAACCTTATATAATTACATCGATGCCTGCCTGTTGGATGTCAGGAACATTGATCTTCCACGCAAGGTAAAATACCGTCCCCGCTATAAGAAACCCGAGTTCAAGGTTGACAGAGCCTGCCGGAACGGCCGTACCTTCAAGGATTATCAGGCATTTATGGAAGCCAATCCGCACACAAATATTGTGCAGATGGACTCTGTGATCGGAACACCGGGAGGCAAAGTGCTGCTGACTGTACATTTCGTGAATACGAGCTTTATGCTGGCATTCCTGCGTGAGGCCAATACCGCCAGATCCGTTACGGAGATATGGGATGAGCTCTACCACACACTGGGAAAGGAAACGTTTGAAAATCTGGTTCCGGTGATACTAACGGATAACGGCAGCGAATTCTCTAATCCCAAGGCAATCGAGTTTGGACCCGATGAACATGCAAGGAGGCGGACGCATCTCTTTTATTGCGATCCGGGCAGTCCCTACCAAAAAGGTTCCATAGAAGTCAATCATGAGCTGATCCGCAGGATCGTACCCAAGGGAAAAAGTTTTGATGGGTTTACGCAGAGAGATATTACCCTGATGATGAACCATATCAATTCCTACAAACGAAAAAAGCTGAACAACCGTAGCCCATACGACGCGTTCAGCTTTTATTACGGAGAAGAGATTTTGCAGAGGCTGGGATGCAGACCGGTACCCGCCGAGAACATCATCCTGAAGCCTCGCCTTCTCAAAAAATAACCCATAAATCAACACAGGGCGCCGCCAGAAGAAAAAAATCGGGTTTTGCCAGGCATGGAATCTCCAGTTACAAAAAAGCTGAGCGGGATTTGATGCCTGTTTGCCATATGAAAATTTATGCCGTAAAGCCATTATAACACGTATGATTGAAATGTAAACTATGGAAAGTTGGTTACAAAACGGGAGTTTCATTTACAAAAGGGGAAAATTGCTTACAAAACGAGATTTTCATTTATAAAACGGGAGTCTCATGCTACAAATGGGAGTCTCGGATTGCAATTCATCGAATATTTTCTCATCGGCATAGAAATGTTTCAATATAAAACAATAAGCGTAAAAATAATATGGAAATAGTGCACAATATAAAATTGAAAATTACAACAGAATATACAAATATTAACTTGTGTTCTAAAATAGAACATAAATAGGAGCGAATCATATTGATAAAACAAAGCGTTGAGAGTATCCTGAGTACATATATGAAACAGACGATGGCAGCGGAATACGAATAAGGAGGAAGAACATGAAACAGGAAAAACCAGTTGTCTGTGTACTATTGGGTGACGCATCCGGAGTTGGCTCCGAAATTATTGTGAAAGCGTTTGGCGGTCGGGAGAGCGCAGCAGAGAACGTAAAAGTTGTGCTTTTAGGTGATGTCAGAGTGTTAAATCGCGCTGAAGAATTGACTGGTAAGAGCGTTGGATACACGCTGGTTAAGCCGGAAGATATACGAACAGCCAAAGAAAGCCTTATAATGGTTGACACGGAAAATATGAATCCTGGGGAAGCGCCTTTTGGAAAGGTGAATGCTGTTTGCGGGGAAGCGGTCGTATCTGATATTAAGACTGCATGCGGATTTTATGCGAAAGGCTATATTGACGGAATCTGTTTTGCTCCTTTCAACAAAGAAGCTATCCGCCTGAATTACAGCAATACAGCCAGTGAATTGGAAATTTTTAAAGAGGAATGCGATGCCTTGGGGCTGCCGGTTGATGAAGAATCTGGTGAGATGAATGTGGTGGACGGTTTATGGACAACAAGGGTTACGAGCCATATACCGCTTACAAAACTTGGAGAATATCTCTCAAAGGATAAAATCGTGTCCATGATTCGTCTGGCGGATAAGTCCTGCCGCGCTTTCGGGATTGAAAAACCGAGAATTGCGGTGGCGGCGTTAAATCCGCATTGCGGCGAAGGAGGGCTCTGCGGAGAGGAAGAGCAGACAATGATTAAACCGGCGATTGAAGAGGGCAGAAAAGAAGGATACAACATCACAGGGATGTATTCCGCGGATACGATTTTTGTCCATGCTTTTGACGGCGAAGCAGATGCTGTTGTTACTATGTACCATGATCAGGGCCAGATTGCGCTGAAACTAAAGGGGTTTTCCCATGCAGCCACGATTATAGCCGGCTTTCCTATGCCGATCGGTACCCCGGCTCATGGAACTGCCTTTGATATAGCTGGGACAGGAAAGGTGAGCAGCTCAGCATTTATGACTGCATTTGACATAATTGCAAAACAGGCGTGTCACATGCCAAATCTGATCGAGAGGAATCCTCTTTCTATAAGAGATAATGCGGAGGTGTGAATATGAGTGTGATATCAGATTTATTAGGCGGAGTTAAGATACCGGAAATGGTGTCCATTAAGCAGAAATTTGACGGTACCCACATTCCGGAGGAAGAGATACCCCAGGTGATTTTCGGCCAGCTGGAACGGGAAGAAATAGCAAAAAAGATTCAGCCGGGTATGGAAATTGCAATTACGGCAGGAAGCCGCGGAATTGCCAATATTCCATTGATTATAAAATCAGCCGCGGATTTTGTAAAAAGCCGCGGAGCGGTTCCTTTTGTGGTGCCGGCTATGGGAAGCCATGGGGGCGCGACTGCAGAAGGACAGCGTCAGGTAATCGAAGGCTATGGAGTTACGGAAGAATTTATCGGATGCGAGATCCGCTCTTCCATGGAAACGGTTCAGATCGGCATTACGCCAAATGGGAAACCGGTGCGGATCGATAAAAATGCATGCGAATCGGACGGAATTATCGTGTGCGGGCGTGTCAAACCGCATACGGGATTTCGTGGTCCCTATGAAAGCGGCATCATGAAGATGATGGCAATTGGTCTTGGCAAACAGTTCGGCGCGGAGATTATCCATGCCGACGGGTTCGGGAAGTTTGAGGAATACATACCCATGTTTGGGACGGTTATCTTAAACAATTCGCCTGTGATCTGCGGACTGGCTCTATTGGAAAATGCATATGACCAGACCAGGGAGATCGTTTCGCTCACGCCGGAAGAAATCATCTCAAAGGAACCGGAGCTTTTGATGAGGGCAAAGAGCTATATGCCCCGCATTCTGTTCGATTCCTGCGATGTGCTGATCGTAGACCAGATGGGAAAAAATATCAGCGGCGACGGTATGGACCCCAATATTTCAGGCCGTTTTCCAACCCCGTTCGCGGAGGGAGGAATCAATGCCCAGAGGGTAGCGGTTCTGGAACTGACGGAAGAATCCCATGGAAATGCCTGCGGCATCGGCCTGGCCGATATTACCACAAGGCGGCTGTTTGAAAAGATGATTTTAGAGCAGACATACCCCAATGCCATAACCAATACGGTGGTGGGAGAAATGAAAATCCCAATGATTATGGAATCGGATAAGCTGGCAATTCAGGCGGCAATAAAGTCCTGCATCGAAATTAACCATGAGGAGCCCCGGATTGTCCGCATTCATAACACGATGGAGATGGAACGAATTGACATTTCAAAAGCATTGCTTGAGGAGGCTGGGAACAACAGCAGTATAGAGATAATGGGAGAACCTGCGCCCTTGGCTTTTGATGAAAAAGACAATTTATTTTAATGAAACAGGCAGGGATTCTGAGAGAACGGAGATTGTAAAACGAATATATCCACTGTCATAACGTGGTGAGTTTTGAGGAAAGGGATAGAGGATGATGGAATTATACGGATATAAAAGAAGCGACGGCCGTACAGGAATCCGCAATCATATATTGATACTGCCTGCCAGCGTATGTGCGTCAGACACGACGGGAATGATTGCTGCCCAGGTCCAGGGAGCGGTTTCTTTTCATAACCAGGTAGGCTGTTCTCAAGTTCCGTCGGATATGCGGTATGCGATGGATATGATGGCCGGTTTTGCGGCAAATCCCAATGTATATGGAACCATAGTGGTTGGCCTTGGGTGTGAAACATGTCAGGTTGAATTGATTGCGGAGGAAATTAAGAAACGTACCAACAAACCGTTGGAAACTCTGGTTATACAAAAGGAAGGCGGAACCATCCGCCTGATAGAGAAGGCCGTCAGAATGGCTCGGCAGATGGCAGCAGAGGCTTCCATGCAGCTAAAAGTGCCTGTTTCCATTAAGGATATTATTCTGGCCACAGAATGCGGAGGATCAGACCCCACATCCGGGCTTGCAGCCAATCCGGTGATGGGCTCTCTCAGCGACAGGCTGGTTTCGGAAGGTTCAACCGTTATTTTAAGCGAAACGCCGGAATTTATCGGAGCGGAGATGATACTCGCTTCCAGAGCAAAGAATGATCGGGTAAGGGAACGGATCTTGGATATCGTAGACCGTTACGAAAAACATTTTATAAGAAACGGAGAAAATATCCGCCTGGGAAATCCTACGCCGGGCAATGTAAAAGGCGGCCTGACAACTCTTGAAGAAAAGTCTCTGGGCTGTATTCATAAGGGAGGAAGTTCTGTGATCAACGAGGTCTATGACTATGGAAAACAGATTTCTTCCGATACTCGCGGGCTGGTGGTGATGGATACACCGGGCAATGATGCGTCCTCTATCGCTGGAATGCTGGCAGGAGGCGCTCAGGTTGTTGTCTTTTCCTCCGGACTTGGAAGCCCGCTGGGAAGCGCGATCGCGCCGGTGATTAAAATTACAGGAAATGCCGATACTTACCGGAACATGGAAGATAATATCGATTTCGACGCCAGCCGGCTGATGAGCGGTGAAAAGAACATGGAGGAGTTGGAAGAAGAGTTATACAGGCTGATGATAGATACCTGCAACGGAAGAAAGACAAAAGCGGAAATACTGGGATTTACGGAGACGGCAGTTATGCGTTCCTGCAATTATGTTTAAATGTGAAGATGCTATTTATAGTATTCTATGAGCAGGAAGATTTGACGGAGCTTAAAATGAAAATGAACTGCAATTCATGTAATTGCAGCTCATTTTTCATCTTTCGTATACTTGATTACTTCGGGAATATCACATTCCAATGTATTGCACAGATCGTTCAGCGTATTCAAAGTGATGCTGCGGTCGTGCTTTAAGTTATCCAGCGTACCGCGGCTCATGTTATATTTTGTTACCAGGTCATAGGTTGTGATCTTTCTGTTTTTCAGCGTTTGCCATAACGGTTCAAAAGTTATCATCTGCTCACCTCATAAAGATATTGTACGTAGGAAACTTCATATTGAATATTCCCGAATTTATGGGTATAATATTGGAAAAGGGAGAGCTGTATGAAGAGGACTATAACAGTATGCTTTATTATGTTATTTTTATGTATGGGAATCGGATATCATGGAAAATGGGGGATACGGAAATCTGGAGATGAGCACAGGAAATTTGATATTAGAAGCAGTTTGATCAGCAGCAACGGCGGATATAAAAATACCAGAATCAGTGTAATTATAAATGAAAAATCAGATGATACAGACATGCTGTTCCATGAGATAAGGGAGTTTCACGACAAGATGAACGGGAAATCAAACCAGCTGGAAATCTATCTGTATGAGAGCAGGGAAAAACTGGAAATGGGAGAGTCAGTCGGAGAGACTACTTTTATGATGGAAGAATAATCAGGGACGGAAATCCCTGATTATTTTATTGACCATGGAAGGGGTGACCTGGCTGTATAGCCGGTCGTTTATCATAACATTAGGACCTTTGGCACATTGGTGCAGGCATTGGCAGGTGTTCAGTAAGAATAAGTTGTCATTGGTGACCTGGCCTTTTTGTACACCCAATATGGATTCAAATTCCTGAAGCACGGACAAAGCAGACTTAGAAGCGCATCGGCCGTCGGTGCAGACCTTGATTTCATATTTGTAAGGCTGCTCTTTTAAGCTGGGATAGCGTTTGATCACAGCATTGATATAAGTGGATTTTAAGTCAAAGCGTTCGGAGACTGTCTGTTTAACAAATTCCGGTATATATCCCTCCGCCTCCTGGATTTCCCGAAGCATGGGGAGAAGTTTTTCTGTATTGGGCATATCGCAGTCTTTTTCGTAATAGGTGATTATTTCCTGTAAAATTTCATTCATGTCAGGCATTCTTTCCTCTCCTGGATCTTATAATAAGGCAATTCTACAGAGCGTTGAGGAAAAAAGCAAGGGGGGATTTTCTTAAAAATGGGAAGAAAGCAAAAAGACAGCGGACTAAGTGTCAAATAATTATCAAAAACCTTATTGTAAGTATCAAGTTTATTTTATATAATAATGATAGATACTGGTAATGAAAATTATATAAGGTTGTGCATAATGTTAAAAACGAGTAATCTTGATGTTAAAAAAATGACAATTGGACAGATGGCAAATCTGAACCATATTTCAGAACAGACTCTGCGGCTTTACGACAGGGAGGGCCTTCTTTCGCCTCTTTACCGGGATGAAAAAACAGGATACCGCTATTACGATATCCGCCAAAGCGCCCAGTTAGACACGATCCAGTACATGAAAGTGCTGGGAATGTCTTTAAAAGAGATCAAGATCCATATGGCGGAATGGGATATGGGTAAAATCAAGCAGCTTTTAAGGGAGAACCGGGATGCCATCGATGAAAAAATGCGGGATCTGAATTTACAGAAGATGGCCATAGAACGGGCTCTCGACAGCTATGAACGGTATGAATCCGCCCCTCCGGACGGAGCTATTGTGATGGAATACATTCCGAAACGTCAGATGTACGTGACCAATACCAAGATCAATTTTTATGATTATGACATAGCGGAATATGAAAAGGTTCTGCGAATCTTAAAAGAAGATATGGCGGATCACAGGATTTCTCCCTATTATTTTGCCAATGCGGGTACAATTCTGCGAAAAGACCGGTTTCTGAAACGAAATTTATATTCTACAGAGGTATTTGTGTTCGTGGACCGGGAGTATGTGGCGGATGAGCTGATCACATCCATCCCGTCCAGCACCTATCTCTGCATTTACTGTGACCGTTTTGAAAAAGAAAAAGAGTATATAGACCGCCTTTTAGCGGAAATTGAAGAAAAGCATTATACCGTAACCGGGGATTATATCTGTGAGGTGATTGTGGAGATGCCTTTTGATTATACGGAACGGGGAATGTTTTTTAGACTTCAGATACCAGTGCGCATCCATTGACATATTGTAATAATGACTAATAATTAATCCTGAAATTGGTAATAATGCTCAATAGACTTGATACTCTGTATAAGCCTTATAATGAAGATAACAGATAACCCGATTTCATGGAAAGGATGGAGTGAGCGATGATGAATTATGAAAAGATTCGTGTAGTACAGTATGGATGCGGAAAGATGGCCAAATATATTTTGAGATACCTGTATGAAAAAGGTGCGGAAATTGTAGGAGCCATCGATGTGAACCCGGAAGTTGTGGGTATGGATGTGGGCGATTATGCAGAACTTGGCTTTAAACTGGGTGTTACGATCCGGGATGACGCGGATGCGGTTCTGGACGAATGCGATGCGGATATTGCAATTGTCACCTTATTCAGTTTTATGGAAGACGTATATCCTCATTTTGAAAAATGTGTATCCAGAGGAATTAACGTGGTAACCACCTGTGAAGAGGCAATCTATCCATGGACAACCGCTTCTTCCATCACAAACAGGCTGGATCTTTTGGCAAAAGAAAATGGCTGCACCATCGTGGGAGCAGGCATGCAGGATATCTATTGGATCAATATGATCGGCTGTGTGGCAGGCGGCGTTCACCGGATCGATAAGATTGAAGGCGCTGTCAGCTATAACGTGGAAGATTACGGTCTGGCGCTGGCTGAAGCTCACGGAGCAGGCCTTACACCGGAAGAATTTGAAGAAAAGATCGCTCATCCGACCACTTTGGAACCTTGCTATGTATGGAATTCCAACGAAGCTCTCTGCAATAAGATGGGCTGGACCATCAAATCCCAGACCCAGAAATGCGTTCCTTATTTCTACGATACGGATCTCTATTCCTCTACACTTGGAAAGACCATTCCAAAGGGCAATTGTATCGGAATGAGCGCAGTTGTGACAACAGAGACCTTCCAGGGACCTGTGATCGAGACACAGTGTATCGGCAAGGTATATGGACCGGATGACGGGGATATGTGCGACTGGAAGATTATCGGCGAACCGGATACCACCTTCTACGTAACAAAACCGGCAACGGTAGAGCATACATGCGCAACCATCGTAAACAGGATTCCAACCATCCTCAATGCGCCGGCCGGATATATTACCGTAGAAAAACTGGAAGATGTACAATATATGACATACCCAATGCACATGTACCTGGAAGATTAAGGAAATGTTGCAAATCTTTGTTTAGTTTAGAAAGATACGCCGGAAAGAAGGGGAAACCTGGGCGGGCGGCGGAACTGGAGAAAGACAGGGGATTCGGGTTACGACCCTAAGTGATACTAGGCCGCCAAGAGCGGAAAAAGGCAGCGCGGCGCCATTCACGATGAACTCTTTATGACTTCATCGTTCAGTGGCGCCTCAAATACTGATTCGGAATTCAGTATTTGTCTGCCTTTTTCCACTCTTGCCGGCCAAGTATCACTAAGGGTCTGCACACGATCCCCTGTCTTTCTCTAGTTCCGCCGCCCGCCCAGGTTTCCCCTTCTTTCCGGCTGTTGCTTGGCCTGCCTCGTTCTGTCCTTACGGGCCTTAGTAGTTCTTAGGGGCGAATCCCGAATCCCAATTGGCTGCATCTTCCTTCCCCGGCCCGGACAGCCCCTCCGACCTGCGTCTTCCGGCTCCGCCTCCCCATTCCATGCGTCCCCCTTTCGCCAACCCCGTTAAATAACAATTTTTTTAGTACACTGAGACTGTGAGGGATATTCGAAAAGGCTTTTCTAATGAAGCTAAATACAGTATAATATTATAGAAACTTAGGAAAAACAGACTGGAGGAGATTCTTTGAAAATTATCATATCCCCCGCGAAAAAAATGAACGTAAAGGACGACAGCCTGGAGATATCCGGCCTGCCACGTTATATGGAAGAAGCAGAAGGGCTGAAAAGATACATCAGAGGGCTGTCCTATGAAGATGCAAAGGCAGTTTGGAAATGCAATGATAAGATAGCCGCTCTTAACTATGAACGTTTTTTACATATGAATTTAGAAGAACGCCTGACGCCTGCCATTTTATCCTATGAAGGAATCCAATATCAGTATATGGCGCCGGATGTGTTCAGTCAGAAACAGCTGGATTATGTGCAGAAGCATTTGTTTATTTTATCAGGATTTTATGGGGCGCTTTTGCCTTTAGAGGGAATTGTGCCGTACCGGCTGGAGATGCAGTCTAAGGTGGATATCTGCATGGAAAATGATCATTTCCGTGATTTGTACCGCTTTTGGGGCAGCAGAATTTATCGCAGGGTGACGGAAGAGGATCATGTGATCGTCAACCTGGCGTCTAAAGAGTACAGCAAGGCGGTTGAAGCCTATCTGGAGCCGGAGGATGTATTTATCAACTGTATATTCGGCTGTATGGAGCAGGATAAAAAAGGGGACTATAAAGTAAAGGTTAAGGGAACCGAGGCCAAGATGGCCCGGGGAGAGATGGTCCGGTTTATGGCGGAACGGGAGATTGAAGATCCAAAAGAGATCAGGAAGTTTGACCGTTTAGGCTATGCGTTTTCAGAAGAGAGATCGGACGACAGGAATTATGTGTTCCTTTTAAAGAATCAAAAGCCGGAAACGGCGGAAATAGAATAGGAGAGAGAATTATGTTGGAAGCAGGAATAAAAGCGCCGGATTTTACATTGAATGACAAGGATGGAAAACAGATCAGCCTGTCAGACTATCTGGGAAAAAAGGTGGTATTATATTTTTATCCAAGGGATAATACACCGGGATGCACCAAAGAGGCATGTGCATTTGCGGGAGCTTATGAAGGATTTCGCCGGAATGATGTGGTGGTGATCGGCGTCAGCAAGGACAGCGAGGCATCCCACCGGAAATTTGCGGAAAAATACAACCTGCCCTTCATCCTCGTATCGGACCCGGAACTGAAAGCCATTCAGGCATACGACGTGTGGCAGGAGAAAAAACTTTATGGAAAGGTGAGCATGGGCGTTGTCCGCTCCACCTATATTATCGATGAAAATGGAATCATTGAAAAAGTATATCCCAAAGTGAAGCCGGATACTAACGCGGCGGAGATTCTGGATTATCTTGAGAATAAATAAAAATCCGTATAGAAAAAGCCTTTTACTGAGGGCGGTATTCATAATACAGAATGGGAATGTTTTCGGGGAACGGCGCAGCTTCGGCTATGCCGTTTTTCCGTTTTACAGGGTATCGTGTAAGGATGCGGGGAGTTTCATGCAGGGCAAAATGCGGCGCTTAATTTTATCTGTTAATTGATTTTGTTCGATGATATGATTATAATTAGCACTAGTGATAGAATCGGAAGAAAGGGCGGGAATAATGATAAAGCAAATTAAGTATTTTCAGGCAATCGTGCGATATAAAAGTTTTACCGAAGCGGCCGAGGAATGCTATATCTCACAATCTGCAATATCGCAGCAAATGCGGGCATTAGAGCAGGAACTCGGTGTAAAACTGATTAACCGCGAAAATCGCAAGTTCTCATTAACCCCTGCAGGAGAGCATTTTTATAAACAGAGCCTTACGCTCATTGAGGATTTTGAAAAGCTTTGCAGAGAAACAACCCGCATCGCCCGCAAAGATATGCCGGAACTGCATATCGGATATTTAAAATGTTACGGAGGACAGGAATTCCAATTAGCGGTTGCTGCGTTTTCGGAAAAATACCCAAATGTTTCCGTACAAATTATCAATGGAAACCATGAGGAATTATATGATGAACTCCGTTATGGTAAAGTCGATTTGATACTGAGCGACCAGAGAAGGGCATTTTCAGATGAATATGTTAATTTCATATTAACTACAAGCGAATGCTGTATAGAAATTGCGGCACGAAACAGCTTGTCTTCATCTGAAAGCGTAGAAATAAACGATTTGAGAGACATCCCTTGTATTTTGATCGCTTCACAAAATCAGCAGAAAAATGAGAGTACTTATTATCGTGATATCGTCGGTATTAAAAGTGAGATATTATTTGCCGAAAACCTTGAAGCGGCGCGATTAATGGTTCTGGGCGGAAAAGGATTTATGCCGATTGAGGGGCCCGGGAATACTATTCAGGTGGGTACGGCTATCCGCCGTATTCGGCTTACACGCAAAGGAAAACCGATTAAGCGGAATTACTGCGCATTTTGGAAAGCGGATAACTCCGGTTACTACATTGAAGATTTCGCTGATATATTAAAGGCACAATTTGAAGTTTAACGTAACGGTTCAATAGATCTGCGCATTTACTGCGCTGATCGTAATAAAACTTGGAAAAGAAGGCAAAAATGAATAGGATACATTGAGAAGGCCCGTACTTGTCTGGACAAGCGCGGGCCTTCTTATAAGTTTTTCTTATGGAATCGTCCTTTAACTTGAATTGCGGCTGGGGTATAAAACTGTAAAATATAAAGTGAAAACAATCATGTAATAAAAAAAGGCGTGTTGAGATGAAAGTTTTAGCGATTAATGCAAGCCCTCGTGAGGGAGGAAATTCCGATGTCCTTTGCAGCCAGTTTTTAAAAGGAGCGTCGGACGCAGGACATTCTGTTAAAAAAATTAATTTGGCTAAAATGGATATTAGCCCATGTACCGCCTGTTACGGGTGCAGAAATACAAATCGTTGTGTGAAGCGTGACGATATGGAACTGGTTCTGCAAGAGTTAATCAATGCCGATGTGGTTGTATTGGCAACACCTGTTTATTTCTATTCTATGGATGCACAGATGAAAATAATGATTGACCGCTGCTTACCCCGCTATCAGGAAATTAAAAACAAGGAGTTCTACTACATTATTACTGCCGCTGATCCTGAACATACTGCTGCCGACGAAACAATCGCAGGTTTGCGCGGATATCTCCGCTGTCTGCCGAGAGCAAAAGAAAAGGGGATTGTTTATGGAACCGGAACCTGGGACAAAGGCGATGTTTACAAGCATCCCTCTTACAAAAAAGCCTATGAGACCGGTAATGCTTTGACGGGAAAAAACAAATGCATTTAAGGATATACTGCTTACTTAAAAGGAATGCTAACGCGTTGGATCAATAAAACAGAAAATAGTCAGGAGGATTTCAGAATGAAGGATGTAATGATTTTGACAGGGGCAGGGCAAATAGGAATGGCGATTGCCCGCAGAATGGGGTATGGTAAAAAAATTGTAATAGGTGATAAAAATATTGATAATGCCCAAACGATCGCCCAAATTATGAATGACGCAGGTTTTGATACTGTTGCTGTGGAAATGGATTTATCCTCCCGTGCCTCCATTTTAAAACTGATTTCGGAAGCAGAAAAATACGGCGAAATTGCTATGTTAGTCAATGCAGCCGGAGTTTCCCCCAGTCAAGCGCCGATTGAAACAATTTTAAAAGTGGATTTATACGGAACGGCCGTTTTGTTGGAAGAAGTCGGGAAAGTTATCAAACAAGGCGGCGCAGGCGTAACGATCTCAAGCCAGTCCGGTTGGCGCATGCCCGCGTTGACTGCGAAAGAGGACGAACTTCTTGCTGTAACGCCAACAGAAGAATTGCTGGACCTTGATATTTTACAGACGGAACATATACGCGATACGCTGCACGCCTATCAGATGGCAAAACGCTGTAATGAAAAACGGGTTATGGCAGAAGCCGTAAAATGGGGAAAACGTGGGGCGCGTTTGAATGATATAGCTCCCGGCATTGTCGTCACTCCGCTTGCGATAGACGAGTTTAACGGCCCGCGCGGAGATTTCTACAAAAATATGTTTGAAAAGTGTCCGGCAGGAAGGCCGGGAACAGCAGATGAGATTGCAAATGTAGCGGAATTGCTTATGAGCGATAAAGGGGCTTTTATCACCGGATCTACTTTTTTAGTCGATGGCGGCGCTACTTCAAGCTATTTTTATGGCCCGTTAAAACCGCAAGAGTAAGAGAGGTGATGATATGACAAAAATAGCAGCAATGATGTTGATGATATTGTTGGTATTGGGCGGTTGCAGTACACCCGCAGGAAACAGCGAGCCGCTTAATACAGAGTTAGAGCAGTCTGAGGCATCTGTAAAACCTTTAACACTTTCACGCAGCGTTATGGGGGACAACTCTCAACCGGAAGCAGCTGATAATCAGAAGGCCAATAGTTTAATCGTATATTTTTCCCGCACAGGTGAAAACTATGGTGTCGGTTATATTGAAAAAGGAAATACAAGTATTGTAGCAGATATAATTGCTGAACAAACAGGCGGTGATCTGTTTGAAATCCGCACCGGATCAGCTTATCCTGATAGCTATGATGAAGCTACAAAAGCTGCGGAGCGGGAACAAGAAGAACGTGCACGCCCTGAACTCGTGAATAATATTGAGGACATTTCGGAATATGACATAATTTTTATTGGTTATCCGATATGGTGGGGCGATATGCCTATGCCTGTTTATACTTTCCTAGAAAGCCATGACTTTTCCAACAAGACAATTGTGCCCTTTTGTACTCATGCTGGAAGCGGGCTTTCTTTAACTGAGGACAGAATATCGGACTTATTTCCCAATGCAGTAATTTTAGACGGGCTTGCTGTTTCGGGAAGCACGGCTCAAAATAATCAAGAAGAAACCGAAGGATTAGTAACCCGGTGGTTACAGAAAAATGGCATAATTGAGTAACCCACAGATTACATCTCCTAAAAATAAGCCGTTATATAACGGCATTCAGCTTATGGCGGCTTTGAACAGCAGAATCAGAGTCGCCATTTTATTTTGCCGAAATTGTGGAGTGAGAATAAATAATGTATTACATAATGTAATGAAAAAAGAAAATATATGCATTTGATTTATATGATCCTGTCTAATATAATAAAACTATCGATAAGGAATATGCATATCCCCGTCAGAAAGATATAAATTGAAATGCCGTTTATCAGGCAGAATGCGAGGAGTTATGGATTTAGAGAAATATAAAAAAAGTTATGAAGAACTGCAGCAGGTTCAGAAAACCAAGAATCTGGATTATTATGCACATCCGTCCAGATATTATGTGAAACCGTTTCGGATTATTGGAGATGTCTATTATATTGGAGATCAGAAGGTGTGTTCCCATCTGATCGATACGGGGGATGGCCTGATCGTGTTTGACAGCGGTTTTCAGCATTCCATTCATCTGATGGTTCAGGCGGTGTGGGAATGCGGGTTTAACCCTAAGGATATCAAATATATCATTCATTCTCATGAACATTTTGACCATATCGGCGCTGCCAATGATTTTAAGGATTTGTATGGATGCAAGCTGGCGATCAGCAAGGCGGGAGCGGATATTTTCAGAAACAGGCCGGAACTTGTCTATATGGAGGCCTGCCCTTATCCATATGCATCCATATTCCAGCCGGATATAGAGCTGGAAGACGGGCAGATTTTAAAGCTGGGCCGCACTTCCATCCGGTGCATCCATACGCCGGGACATTCCCCGGGGGTGATGAGCTTTTTCTTCGATACAAAAGAGGAGGGAAAGATTTATCATGTGGGATATTTTGGAGGAGCAGGTTACAATACGCTCTATAAAAAGGCATTAATCCACGACGGACTGCCTCTTGAATGCCGCAGTCAGTTCCTGGCTTCCCTTCAAAAGGTGAGAGGAGAGCAGGTGGACGTGGTTTTAGGGAATCATCCGAGACAGAATGAAACCCTTGAAAAGAGGGAGCGCATGATCGCAGATCCGTCCAACAATCCATTTGTGGATCCAAATGAGTGGGTCAATTTCATTGATACGCTGACAGAGCAGTTCAACGCCTTTATGGAGGCAGGTAATTAAAACGAATAAAAAGAGTTTAAGACAGGGGGATTTATTATGTCACCAATGATAATAGCAGCCATTATACTGGCAGCAGTTGTATTCATGTTTTTCAGTCCCAAATTTCCTAACGCAGTGGTGGTTGTAATCGGCACGATTGCAATGGCTCTGGCCGGATTTTTGCCGGTAAAGACAGCATTTAATTACTATACGTCCAGTTCCATCATTCTTATGATCGGAATGATGATCGTAGGCGGAGGAATGTTCCATACCGGATTTGCGGGATGGCTGGGCCGTAAGATTGTAAGTATTACCGGAAAAGGGGAGAGAAGCCTTCAGGTTGTGGCGATTGTATCCGGATGGATACTGTCATCTGTGTGCAGCGGTTCCGCAGCCCTGATGATACTGTATCCGATTTTCTGTTCCATCTGTTTGGCGGCGGGCATTTCTGTAAACCGGATTTTACTGCCTTTATTCGCTGGTATTGGAATGGGATCTTTTATGACATTAGCCGGATCGGGAATGTGTTCGGCAACCGCATCCATTCTGATCGAAAGCGGATACAGGGGATGGGAATTCCTGGAACCGGCATGGTACGGGCTTCCGAGAGCTATATTTGGGATTATAGTCCTGTATTTCCTCATGCATAAGTTCCTACCAACCACTTATGTGGCGCCGGATGCGGCGGAAGCTGCAAAGGCGGAAAATCTTCCAAAGGAATTGAATGGAAAAATGCTGGTCTCCTGCGGAATCTTAGTTCTGACGATCGCGGGAATGGTGATAAATTCCGATATCTGTCCTATGTATATGTGTGCGGCTATAGGCGGTGTGGCATCCGTACTGCTTGGCTGTCTGAACCAAAAGCAGATGTTTGCAAACATTAACTGGAGCACCGTATTCCTGATCGGAGGAATGACAGCGGTGGCAAAGGGTGTGGAAACCAGCGGCCTTGGCAATGCGATTGCGGAAGGAATTATGGGAATCGCAGGCAACAGCGCATCGCCGTTTATGATTATCGTGGTGATTTATCTGGCTACGGCTCTGATCACACAATTTATGTCCAACAATGCGGCGGCTTCCCTGATGGCTCCCATCGGAATTGCCATCGCACAGTCCATGGGAATTGAACCATATGCATTTGTGGCAGCAGCTTTGTTCGGAAGCGCTATCGGCTGTCTGACTCCTATGGCAACACCGATTCTGGCATTTATTATGGAAGGCGGACATTACAGCCCTAAGGAAATCTTTAAATGGGGGCTGCTGGAATGTGCGTGCAGTATCGTGGTGGCATTCGTGGTGATTCCTCTTGTCTGGCTGTAAACGGAAAAATGAGGTATAATGGTAAGAGAATACCAAAATGACAGCGAGCTGAGAATGCAGGGAGAGAATATTTATGAACAGTAAGGATTACGCCTATATTGTGGAAATTGCCAGACAGGGGAGCATATCGAAAGCGGCAGGGCGGCTGTACATCACCCAGCCCGCGCTCAGCCGCTTCCTGCAGAGAACGGAAGAGGAACTGGGCACATCCCTGTTTTATAAGGCGGGAAAACAGCTGGTGCCGACTGCGGCAGGGGAATGCTACCTGAAACATGCAGCAGCCATCCTGCAGCAGAATCTTATAATGCAGGAGGAACTGGACCAGATCATTCATGACAATACCAATGTAATCAAGATAGGCGCATCCGCCAGCCGGGGAGAGTTTTTAGCTTCCTGGCTTCTTCCGTTGTTTTATAGGAAATATCCCGAATTTCAGACGAAGGTCTCTTTAAATACAAAAAGCAGCCTGCTTCAAATGCTGGAAAATCACGAATTGGATGTAGTTTTTGTGAATACGGCCGCGGAACCGCCGGAACATATCTGCTGTCACATTGCCAGAGAGGATATGGTTCTTCTGGTAAATGACGGCCATTTCCTGTTGGAAGAAGCTGTGGAAATGGAGGGCTGCCACTACCCATTTGTGCGGGCCGAGAGGTGGAAGGACTGCCCGTTTATCATACCTGCCGCCAGCATGAATACCGGCCGGTTTATGAGAAACTATCTGAAACATATGCATTTTAACCCTCCTGTGGTGAGTGAGATTGAGAATCTGGGGCTGATCTTTTCGGCGGTGGAGAATAAGATGGGTATCTCCATCGTGCCCTCAATGCCGCACCAGTCGGTATTTCGCAAGCGCCTTCATTATCTGGCTCTGGAAGGGGAAGAAAATGGAATCTGGAACTTTTCTGCGGTAATCAGGGCGGATACGGATGTGTCAAAGGGAATACAGAAACTGATAGATACCGCAAGAGAAGTGTACGCCGCCGTCAGCCAGGAAATAATAATTTGATCTTTTCGTAAAAACACTATATAATAAGATCCTGGTAATTGTTCAGTACCCTTACAGTGATAGATTTTAATATGGTCATAACAGGGAATGTGCAGATGCTCTGAACAGTTACAACTTCAGATTAATACATTACAATGAAGAGAGGGATTAACATGAAAAAATATCTACTTTTATCTATGCTGCTGGCGGTTACCGTATTATCAGGCTGCAAGAGCGAAACAAAAGCGGAAACAAAACCGTCCGAAGCCCAGACCCAGGCTCAGACAGAGGCGGCAGCAGAAGAAAGCAAAGTGGTTACGGAAGGGGAGAAGCCACAGGTCAAAATCTACGTCAAGGACTATGGAACAATTACAGCAGAATTGGAGCCGGAAGCAGCTCCGATTACGGTGGAGAATTTTCTGAAATTGGCAAAGGACGGTTTTTATGACGGCCTAACATTTCATCGGATTATAAGCGGATTTATGATTCAGGGCGGAGATCCTCTTGGAACCGGAATGGGCGGTTCGGATCAGAAGATAAAGGGCGAGTTCTCTAAGAATGGGGTGAATAACCCGTTATCACATACGAGAGGTGCACTTTCCATGGCGCGTTCTCAGAGCATGGACAGCGCCAGTTCCCAGTTCTTTATCGTTCATGAGGACAGCGACCGCCTGGATGGTGAATATGCTGTTTTTGGATATGTAACCAACGGAATGGACGTGGTGGACAAGATCTGCGAGACTGTAATAGCAGAGGATTACAATGGAAGTGTAAAAAAGGAATACCAGCCGGTCATTGAGAAGATCGAAGTGGTGGAATAATAAATTATCTTCCGCAGAAGGAAAAGCAACATGACACACGGATGTCCTGTTGCTTTTTTTATAATTAAATGGTAAAAATGATTGTAGCGGTTATAAATGAACAGAATATCAGAAGGGAAGGTAGATTATGGCATCCAGTTTGGATTTTGTAGAATATGTTTGTGACCAGATCAGTGGCGCGGGCGGAATCTCTTACAGAAAGATGTTTGGAGAATTTACCGTTTACTGTGACAAAAAAGTGATCGGACTGATCTGTGATAACCAGTTTTTTGTGAAAAAGACAGAGAAAGGAGCCGCCCTTTTGCCCAATTGTGAAGAAGGAGAGCCGTATCCGGGCGCTAAGCCATGTCTGGTTATCGACAGTGTGGATGACAGGGAGTTGATGACTGCTTTGATTCAGGCTACCTATAAAGAGCTTCCTGCTCCAAAAACCAAGAAGAAAAAAGCGGCTGAACAGTGAAATAAGCGGAGGGACAGAAATGAAAAAAGCAATTACGATTCGAAATGAAGCAGAACATGATTACAGGCGTGTAGAAGAAATGATAAGAAAAGCCTTTTGGAATCTCTATATTCCAGGCTGCATTGAACACTACCTGGCCCATGTGATGAGAGCGCACGAAGACTTTTTGACTGAACTGGATCTGGTTGCCGAGTTGGACGGCCAGGTCATTGGAAATATAATGTATACAAAAGCAAAACTGTTGGATGAATCGGGGACAGAAAAGTCAATCCTCACATTTGGCCCCATCAGTGTGCTGCCGGAATACCAGAGGGAAGGGTATGGAAAAGAATTAATCGAGGCTTCTTTTCAAAAGGCGGCTGAGCTGGGATATGATGTGATCGTGATCTTTGGAAACCCGGGCAATTATGTGAGCCGTGGTTTTAAAAGCTGCAAAAAGTATAACGTCTGCCTGGCAAACGGCGCATATCCGTCGGCAATGCTGGTAAAAGAACTGAGCCCCGGAGCTTTAGACGGGAGAAAATGGGTCTACTGTCAAAGTCCTGTTTATGAAATCGATGAGGAGAAAATGGCTCAGGAGATTCAGCAGTTCGACGATACATTTGAAAAAATGGAAAAGAAATACCAGCCGAGCCAGGAAGAATTTTATATTCACAGCCATTCTATGATACAGTAGTTTTGTTTGGAAACAACAATAAAAAACAAGCCGCAGCGGGGAGTATAGAATCGCTGCGGCTTGTTTTTAGTTAAGAGAATGATGGGGGAATCATTCAAGTGTGGGGGATTAACTAATCTTAGTTAAAGTATCTTTTCAACAGACCTTCAAATGCTTTTCCGTGACGGGCTTCGTCTCTTGCCATCTCATGAACGGTATCATGGATTGCGTCTAAGTTAGCCGCTTTTGCGCGTTTAGCTAAGTCAAACTTACCTGCAGTAGCGCCATTTTCAGCAGCGACTCTCAATTCCAGGTTCTTCTTTGTGCTGTTTGTTACGCATTCGCCTAATAATTCAGCAAATTTGGAAGCGTGCTCAGCCTCTTCATAAGCGGCTTTTTCATAGTATAAGCCGATCTCAGGATATCCTTCTCTGTGGGCAACGCGCGCCATAGCCAGATACATACCAACTTCAGAGCATTCACCTTCAAAGTTAGCTCTTAAATCCATCATAATATCTTCGCTGGAACCCTGTGCAACGCCGATCACGTGCTCAGCAGCCCATGATAATTCGCCTTTCTGCTCTTCAAATTTAGAAGCCGGTACTTTACAAACCGGGCAAAACTCCGGTGCTGTTTCTCCTTCATGAACATATCCGCATACTGTACAAACCCATTTCTTCATAATTCGTGTTCTCCTTTTCTTATATAAAATGTTTATTTATTAATAATAGTAATTGTTACTGATATTAATATAATACATAACTGAGAAAATGTCAATACTTATTTTGAAAAAAATTATTGATACGGTTGCGATTCGCAGCCCCGGCGGTCTCTGCCGTCCGTGCCGGTTTTGGCAGTATGCAGGAACTTTTGGAGATGGGATCAGTTATGGCAGAAAGCTAAACTGTAAAGAAAACCTTACGAATCTGTGAACTGAATTGACGCTCCCTCAGGTGACAGGTATAATAAATAGTAACTGAAACAGTCTATGATTGAATAGGAGATGTTATGAGACATTTATGGTATAGAGGAAGATATCTGGCTGCTGCGCTGGCAGCGGCTTTTTTCATCGGATGCCTGCCAACAGGCGAACTAATGGCGGCGCAGCCGGAAACCGGAGTTTCCTCTTCTGCAGAGCCGGAAAGTACGACTGCGGACAACGGGGAGTGGGAAAAGGCGGTTCCGGTCAGCAAAGTGGAAGAGTTGATGGAAGCTTATAAAAAAGCGGATAAGGAGCCGGTTACCTTAAAATTGGTTCAGGATCTTGTGATCAATTATCCTGTTGAATGGCAGCAGACCAAATATCCGGTGACCATATTAACGGGAGAGCAGACTAATCCCAAATTGGTGGCCCGACAGCCTTTTTATATGATACAGATCATAAAGGGAGGCAGTTTAAAAATCGATAATCAGAAACTGCTGATTAAGGGGCCGGGCCAGGTGATCGTGGTTGAGAAAGAAGGAACCCTGATTCCTGTTAACGGTGAAATCCGGCTTTATGAAGAGGGCCGGGAAGGGATTATTATCAAACAGGGAGGCATTTATCAGAACCAGATTCAAGTCTTTCCGATGAACTGCACCGTGAAAAATGACAATATCGAGATACCTGATCCGACCCAGCCTACGACCACCCAGCCTGAAACCACTCAGGCTCCGGTGACGAAACCGTCTGAGGAGATCATCTGCCTGCTGACGACGGATTTGATCAGCGTTGACAGCCAGATTGCTGAGATCCGCCTTTCTGTTCCGGAAGTTCCGCATGATACAAAAGAGGTTTACATTTATTATAGTAAAGACAAGGAAAAATGGGAGAAGGTTTACTGGCTGGATGATACGGTGGCCGGAGATCCGAAAGAGGTGAAGAACTTTGTGACAGAGATACAGAAAGTTCCGCCTTATACCTATATTCCGTATGAACACATTTTTGAGGAATACGGCGTGCAGGATAAAATCTATCTGAAAGTGCAGATAATCGGCCCGTCCCGTTCGGGAATGAGCACTGTGGCGGATGTAAACTTAAAGGATCATAAGATTTCCGGTTCGGGAACTTCCGGTGTCAAGAAAAATACTGGCGGCAGCACTTACAGCGGCGGTTTTAGTGGATTTAGCGGTACATATGGAGGTTCCGGCGGAGGTTCGGGCACGGGTACAACGGAAAGCAGCGGTGCCGAGGATGGGCTTCCGGTCATTTTCCTATCCAGAACCGCACCTTATTGGCTGGATGTATCCCGGGCGGCGGAATCCAGTCTGGCGGCAGCGGGCGGTGAAGGAAAAGGACTTGTGACGAGCACAGAGGAGACAGGCGGCACACAAGAAGAGACGGAGACATCCCCATATGAGGAAAGCAGCAGTCTGCCGGAGGAACACATGCAAGAAGGTGATACCGGAGAAGGCGGCGTACAGTGGGGAGCCGGCGATCAGGACTTGGGCGGCCGGGAGCTGGATAACGGCCAGTTTAATGCTGAAGAAGAGCAGAAGAATCCGGCTGGTGTGATCCTTCTTCTTGGCGTTGTATTTCTGCTTATAATCGGCGCTGTTGTATGGAGCAGGAAAAAGAATAAAAAATAGTTATTGCCTGGCTGACGGATAAATACAAATCAAAGTTTGGAGAATGAAATTATGAAAACAAATCTGATAATCGTAGAAGGGCTTCCCGGCAGTGGAAAAAGCACAACTGCATCGATGATTGCCGGAGAACTTACGAAAAAAGGGAAACAAGTTGTATGTGTGGATGAAGGAGCGGCAGAACATCCCGCCGATATTGCCGATTATGATTTCCCGGATTTTGAAACGGAAAGAGCCCGGATACTTGAAAAGTGGCGTTCTTTTGTGAATGGTGCAGACGAGGATGTCATCTATGTTTTCAACTGCATTTTTTTGCAGAATCCGATGTGTGAAACCATGATGCGATTTGGTATGGAAGAAGAAGCGTCTGCAAACTGTATTGCTGAGATAGCAGAGATTATCAAACCGATGTCTCCTGTCATTGTCTATATAGACCAGCCAAATGTGAGGTCTGCAATTGACAGCGTGCTTGCCGAACGTGGAAATGGCTGGATGAAAGCCGTGACAGAGTATCATGTGTCACAAGGGTACGGAAAGCAAAACCGCCTGTCCGGTTATGACGGGTATATCAAATGCCTTGAAGAACGAAGAATCAGGGAGAGGAACATTTTATGCTCGCTTAATATGGACTGCTATACCATAAGTCAGGACATAACTGCCGATGAGCTTGCGGAATTGTTTTCTTCGGTCGGCTGGAGTCTTCCGGCGAGAGAGCAGATGGAACTTGCAGTCAATAACAGCACCAAATCATTTGTTGTTCGCCATAAGGGAAAGGCTGTGGCAGCAATTAACTGGCTTGGCGATTATGGGATGCACTGGTTTATGAAAGATTTTATTATTCATAAAGATTACCAGGGACAGATGATTGGGACTTTCTTGTACCGCTTTTCAGAAAATTTTATCAAGAGCACCATACAAGACGGTTGGAAGGTTTGCATCGATTTGAGATCTTCCAAAGGAAAGGAAACGTTTTATAATCAGCTTGGATTTGAAACGATGACGGCAGATGACAGCGGCAGCGGAATGGAGAAAATGTTAGAACGATAGATTTCGCTTTCATCCGCCTGGAAAAAGGACTGTTCATTGACCAGCAAAAAAGACGCCGGATGCAGGAGGAAATATCGCATCCGGTGTCTTTTTTGACTAGTTTATGATAATTAGAGATTAATTGGGGGCAAAGTTTATTAAATATTAAGCGAAGTATCTCTTTAACAGGCCTTCAAATGCCTTTCCATGACGGGCTTCATCTTTTGCCATCTCATGAACGGTATCATGGATTGCATCTAAGTTAGCAGCTTTTGCACGTTTAGCTAAGTCGAACTTACCGGCAGTAGCGCCGTTTTCAGCAGCAACTCTCAATTCCAGGTTCTTCTTTGTGCTGTTGGTTACGCATTCGCCTAATAATTCAGCAAATTTGGAAGCGTGCTCAGCCTCTTCATAAGCGGCTTTTTCATAATATAAGCCGATCTCAGGATAACCTTCTCTATGAGCAACGCGTGCCATAGCCAGATACATACCAACTTCAGAGCATTCGCCTTCAAAGTTAGCTCTTAAATCCATCATAATATCTTCGCTGGAACCCTGTGCAACGCCGATCACGTGCTCAGCAGCCCATGATAATTCACCTTTCTGCTCTTCAAACTTAGAAGCCGGTACTTTACAAACCGGGCAAAACTCCGGTGCTGTTTCTCCTTCATGAACATATCCGCATACTGTACAAACCCATTTTTTCATAATTCGTGTTCTCCTTTTCGTATATTAAAATTTATTTATTAGTAATAGTAATTGTTACTGATATTAATATAATGCATAATTGAGAAAATGTCAACACTTTTTTGAAAAAAATTTAAATCTTTAAAATCCGCTGTTATGGATTATGGCGGATACTTGACTGAACGTGAACACAGATAATGACACAGGCCTCTATATTACTAAAAACGAACATATGTTTGCAATGACCGTAGATATATGGTATACTGAAAACAAAAGCTGAACAGAGATCAAACAGAAACAGAGAACAGAATTCAGCGCAAGGAGGATCAGGTCTATGAACCCATATGAAACGTGTCCCGAATATGAAACCGCCAGTTTTCAGCTGCGCCTTGTGAGGGTGTCAGACGCAGAGGATCTGCTGGTTTGTTACTCAGACCCCGCAGTTGCAAAGAGAGTGAATGCGGATAACTGCACCAGTGATTTTCATTATACCAAGTTGGAGCAGATGACGGATTGTATCGAGTTTTGGCTCAGAGAATATGAGGAGCAGAGATATGTCCGTTTTTCGGTTATTTCTAAAAATACGGGCCGTGCGGTTGGAACGCTGGAGATATTCGGGGGAGAAGCCGGTGTTCTCAGGATTGACCTGGCTGATGAGTATGAGAAGGATTATTATATAGAAGAACTGCTGAAGCTTACCGTGTCAAAACTGATTTTCGATTTTAATGCCGTCAATTTAAAAATTAAGGTTTCCAACACTCCTTCCAGGGTAAATGTATTGGAACGGCTGGGATTTGTGCCGTCAGAATCGTTGGAACCGGGGACGGGATATTATGAGAGAGTAAAGCAGGATTTTTTTGATGGAAGCAAGGGGCTGGCTTACTGCGGCCTGGCATGCTGTGTCTGCAGTGAAAATGCGTCATGCGCCGGGTGCAGGAATGAAGGATGTGCGAATAAAGAATGGTGCAAGCCTTTTGTCTGCTGTAAGAAAAAAGGATTATCCGGCTGTTGGGAGTGCAGGGAGTTCCCCTGCGATTACGGCATGTTTAAAAAGCCCAGGGTAAGGGAATTTGCCGGATTGATCGCAGAATATGGAGAAGATGAATTCATAAGAGCCTTGGAAAAAGGGGAATCGGAGGGAATACTCTATCATTATAAGAAGGAATTGGTCGGCGATTACGATCTGTTGGGAGAGGATGGAGAACTGCTTTTGTGCCGGAGACTGAAGAACTTGTTGGAATCAGGGCGATGAAAAAACAATCTTTTGTTAAATGATCTTACTGATTGACATTGGATAATTTTAGGGGTACAATGATCTTATGGTAATACCTTGTTAGGAGCGTGAAAATATGGAAATTCATCCAATGGTGAAAGCGAATTTAAGCAACTCTGTCAAAAACTATCTCTACCAATACATAAGGAATGTGGATTTGAAGGATAATATGAAACTTCCTTCAGAGAATGAGATTTCTTCGAAATTAGGAGTCAGCAGAGTGACCATAAGGCGGGCTTTGGATGAGTTGGAGAAGGAGGGAATGATATTACGGATTCATGGAAGGGGAACCTTCATTAATCCGGAAGCGGTTAAGATTCAGGTGAACTTAATGCCGGGTGAGGAGTTTTCACATCTGGTGGAGCTGTGCGGCTACAAGGCATCTTTTCAGGTGGTTTCTGTGGAGAAGAGGGCGGCCGACATACAGACCCGGCAGATTCTCCAGCTGGACGAAGGGGAAGAGATTTACGTGGTGGAAAAGGTCTATATGGCCGACAGCCACCCGGCGATTATCAGTATCGACCGGTTTGCCAGCTCGCTGGTGGGTGATGAGCTGAGCGAGGAAGACGTGAAGTCTGCTTCCACCTTTGATATTATCCGGCAGTCTGCGGGGAATTTCGTGGTTCGCGATAAGATCAAGATCGAAACCATGGACCGGGAGGAGATGTGCAGGTTTGCAAAACCGGGCAGTCTGATGGAGTGCAGCAGCGCGCTGGTATTCCATGGGGTGAACTATAACCAGGAAAACCGGCCCATCATCTATGATACGGAATTTTATGATACCGGATATATTAAGTTCAGCCTGCTGAGAGTGAAGAACGTGTATGAGAATGAAAAGTGAAGTACTTAAAAAGTACTTTTCTTTTTAACAACATTAAAGGTAATACCATAATATCATAATAACAATTGTTAGGAGGAGAATGAAATGAAACATAAGCTGGATACTTATTTTCATCTTACGGATCGGGGGACGGATCTGAAAACTGAGGTGTTGGCGGGAATTACCACTTTTTTGACCTGCGTTTATATTGTGGCGGTAAATCCGGGGATTTTAGCTGCGACAGGAATGGATACCAAGGCTCTTTTCTGGGCAACAGCGCTTGCGTCTGCGGTGGCCTGTATCTGGATCGGAGTGTGGGCTAACCTTCCGTTCGCGTTGGCGCCGGCTATGGGACTGAATGCCTATTTTACCTATTATGTGTGCAATACGCTGGGACTGCCGTGGCAGAACGCTCTTGCCTGTGTGGCGATTTCGGGAATTACCTTTATGATCTTGAGCATTATAAAGGTTCAGCAGAAAATTGTGGATGCCATGCCAGATTGTATCAAACATTCAGTAGGTGCGGGCATTGGATTTTTCATTGCATTTACGGGGCTGAAACAGGCAGGGATCATCGCCGCATCTCAGGATACCCTGCTCACATTGGGAGATTTGGCAAATCCGGGAGCTCTTCTCGCATTATTGGGGATTTTCCTTACGGCAGTTTTGGTAATTAAACGGGTTAAGGGTGCAATTTTAATTGGTATTATGGTGATTACAGTGCTTGGGATCTTTGTAAAAGATCCGCTGACAGGGGCGGCTTATACGGTGCTGCCGAAAACTCTCCTTTCCTTTGATAATCCGGTGACAGCTTTGGCTCCCACATTTGGGAAGCTGACACTTAAAGGGATGTTTGACGGAACTCCGGCCATGATATTGGGCGTTATTTTTGCAATCATCAGCTTTTTATTCGTGGATTTAT
Source organism: Clostridium sp. chh4-2 (assembly GCF_002899675.1). GTDB lineage: Bacteria > Bacillota > Clostridia > Lachnospirales > Lachnospiraceae > CHH4-2. The sequence goes on from NZ_PKUU01000002.1 coordinate 61,140, forward strand.
TCGACAGTATCGGTGTGCTCCTGGGTGTGGCATCCAAGGCCGGATTAGTTGATAAAGACGGAAATATACCGTGTGCGGGCAAAGCATTGTTCGTTTCGGCCGGAGGCGCGGCCGTGGGAGCCCTTTTGGGAACCAATACGGTGACCATTTACGGTGCGGAGAGCGCAACTGGTATCAGCGAAGGCGGAAGAACCGGTTTAACGGCTTGTGTTGTGGGAATTTTATTTTTGCTGACCTTATTTTTATCTCCGGTTTTCCTGATGATACCGGCGATCGCTACGGCGCCTGCCCTTGTTATGGTGGGAATCTTTATGATTGAGCCGTTGAGAAACCTGCCTTTAGACGATGTTTCCATTGCATTGCCCGTATTTATGACGGTGGCATTTATGCCGTTTTCCTATAATATTGCGTACGGCATTTTATTCGGCCTGATCGGATATACCATCGGACAGATCGCTGCGGGAAAGACGGGAAAAATTACGAAGACAGTGTGGGTTTTGACGGCAATTTTTGTTATTTATCTGGCGCTTGATATTATTTTATAGGAGGATGAGAAGATGAGGACATTTGAAGAGATAAAGAATACGATTGAGACTGGGTTAGGCATGCATCCATGCGATTTGAAGCTTTCCAATGTTAAACTTGTTAATGTATTTTCAGGAGAAATTTACGATACCAATATCTATATTAAAGACAAACGGATCGTATCCATTGACCCGGATGCAAAACTGGAAGCAAAGGAAGTGTTGGAGTGCGGGGGAAGCTATGCGCTGCCGGGACTGATCGATGCCCATATGCATTTTGAATCCACTATGCTGTCTCCGGAGGCGCTGGCCTCTGTGGTTGTCCCTCAGGGAACCACGACTTTATGCGCTGATCTTATGGAAATTGCCAATGTGGCGGGAGGTGACGGCCTTAACGCCATGCTTCAGTCCATGAGCCGCCTGCCTTACCGGATGCTGATCGAAGTGTCGTCGAGAGTGCCGACCGCGCCGGGGCTGGAAACAACCGGAGCCATTCTGGGGGCGAAGGAAGTGGCTGAAATTATGGATTGGGACGAGAGCATAAGCCTTGGAGAGCTGGACCCGTCTAAAATACTGTTTGTGAAAGAAGAGTACATACAGAAAATCGCGGATACGCTGGCAAGAAGAAAGATCGTCAACGGCCACGCCATCGGCAGGCTGGGACAGCAGCTCAATGTCTATGCCTCTTCCGGAATCTCGGATGACCATGAATGTGTGAACGTTCAGGAGATGAAAGAACGGCTGAAGGTTGGAATGAAAGTGCTGATCCGGGAAGGCAGCAGCGAGCGCAACGTGGATGAGCTGGTGAAGGGGATTGTGGAAGAACATATGAAGACCGATAATCTGATGTTCTGTACGGATGATAAACATGCCAGGGAGATTCAGACGGAAGGCCATATTAATTACAATGTGAGCCGGGCTATGGAACTGGGGCTGGAACCGATGGATGCCATTCAGATGGCGACTGTGAATACGGCGAAGCATTTCCGGCTGGAGGATGAGATCGGAAGCATTACCCCGGGACGTCTGGCGGACATTCTGCTTGTTAAGGATTTGCGGACGGTGAAGCCGGAAACCGTTATTTTCGAAGGAAAGATCGTGGCTCAAAACGGATCTTTGCTGGAAGAATGCAAAGTGGGCGATTATCCGGAATGGATCAAGCATACGGTCATTTTAAAACGGGAGATCACCCCGTCTTCCTTCCTGGTAAAGTCGAAAAAGGAAGGGGATTCCACCAAAGTACAGGTAATTGATATGATTCCGAGACAGATTATCAATAACCGGATGGAAGCGGTTCTTCCTGTGAACGAGGGATTCATACAGCCGGATCTTTCCAAAGATATTCTGAAACTGGCTGTTGTGGAACGTTATGGTAAAAATGGTAATGTTGGGATCGGATTTGTTCATGGTTTTGAACTGGAAAAGGGAGCGTTAGCCTATTCCATGTCCCACGACCATCATAATATTGTGGTGGTAGGAACAAATGATCAGGATATGGCGGCTGCGGTGAATGAAGTGGCCAGGCTGAATGGCGGTTTGTCCGCAGCTTGTGACGGACAGATTATAAACAGCATGGAACTTCCAATCGGCGGTTTGATGAGCGAAAAAACGGCGGAAGAGGTGATGGCTCAGCTGGATATTCTGAATGAGGATGCCAAGAAACTGGGATGCAGAATGGATGCGCCTTTTATGTCCCTCAGCTTTATCTCCCTCCCTACCGTACCGGAACTGGGACTGACCGATCTGGGGCTTGTGGATGTGCTGGAACATAAGCTGACAGAGCTGGAATTGGATTGATGAAACCTTGTTTTTATTACGGGGAAGAATTACAGACAGGAGAGGTATAACCTGTAGTTATTAAAAATATATAAAATAGATATAAACTATTTATAAACAATCCGTTGACTTCTTTAAGATGAAGTGATAAATTGTTAGACAAAGAAAAAAGGATATTGAGAAATGCAGCATTTTCTGAGATTCCCGATTCTTAAACCTAATTATTACATAAAGGAGTGGCAATTATGAATGGTTTATCTATGATGATTTTAGCTGTAGTTGTGTTAGGCGGAGCCTATCTGATTTACGGCAGATATCTTGTGAAGAAATGGGGAATTGATCCGGAAGCCAAAACGCCTGCTTATGAGATGCAGGACGGCGTAGACTATGTTCCGGCGGATACCAACGTGGTGTTCGGCCATCAGTTCGCATCCATCGCCGGCGCAGGCCCAATCAACGGACCGATTCAGGCCGCTATGTTCGGCTGGCTTCCGGTTATGCTTTGGATTCTGTTAGGAGGCGTGTTCTTCGGTGCGGTTCAGGATTTTTCGGCCATGTATGCGTCGGTAAAGAATAAAGGCCGTTCCATCGGTTATATCATTGAGCTTTATATCGGTAAGCTTGGAAAACGGTTGTTTTTATTATTTACCTGGCTGTTTTCCATTCTCGTTGTGGCCGCATTTGCCGATATCGTGGCGGGAACCTTTAACGGATTCGACGCGGAAGGCGCAGCGATCGCAGCAAATGGAGCTGTAGCGACCACATCCCTGTTGTTTATCATGTTTGCGGTCTGTCTGGGATTTTTCCTGAAATATACCAGATGCGGCACGCTGGTCAATACCATCGTAGCCATTGGACTTTTGGTGGCGGCAGTTGCAGTTGGTTTGATGCTGCCTATTTACATACCGCAGGGAACCTGGCTGATTTTCGTATTTATCTATGTAATTATCGCATGTGTAACGCCTGTTTGGGCATTGCTGCAGCCCCGTGATTATCTGAACAGCTATCTGCTGATCGCCATGATCCTCGGAGCAGTATTGGGAATTTGTGTTTATAATCCTTCCATGAATCTGCCGTCCTTTACCTCTTTTACAATTGTGGGTGCGGACGGAAGCATTTCCTACCTGTTCCCGGCATTGTTTGTTACCATTGCCTGCGGCGCGGTTTCCGGTTTTCATTCACTGGTGGCTTCCGGAACGGCTTCCAAGCAGATTAAAAATGAAAAGAATATGCTGCCTGTATCCTTTGGCGCCATGCTTTTAGAGAGCCTTTTAGCGATTACGGCCCTGATCGCCGCAGGATTTGTGGCAACCAGCGAAGGCCTTCCAAAAGGAACGCCTCCACAGCTGTTTGCCAAAGCAATCTCCATATTCTTAACCAGCTTAGGTCTGCCGGAAAGCGTATGTTATACGCTGATTACGCTGTCCATTTCCGCATTTGCTTTAACCAGTCTGGATTCCGTAGCCCGTGTGGGAAGAATCGCCTTCCAGGAATTCTTTACAGATGACAGCGTTGATCCGGAAAATGCAAGCGCATTGAATAAACTGCTTACAAACAAATATTTTGCAACGATTTTAACTCTGGTGCTCTGCTATGCCCTGTCTCGCGCTGGCTATGCAAGCATCTGGCCGCTGTTCGGTTCGGCGAACCAGCTGCTGTCAGCCCTTGCGCTCATCGCCTGCGCGGTGTTCTTAAAGAAGACAAAACGTCAGGGATTTATGCTTTGGGGGCCGATGGTAATCATGCTGGGCGTAACATTTACCGCATTGACCCTGAAAATTAAGGATCTGGTTACCGCATTATCGAACCAGTTTGTGTTCGGCAATGCATTGCAGCTGGTATTTGCTGTACTGCTTTTGATCCTGGGCGTAATTGTGGCATTCGAAGGAATCCGCAAACTGGTGAGCAAGGAAGAGAAGGCAGCGTAAAACCTTTGGTGAACTGCCGAGGGAGCTTAGATTATGCTGACGGCATCCCCTGAATTTACGACCAGCTCCCCTTCTTTATCCCTCAGCTTTTCCCACCAGCCGCCTGGAAAATGATCCAGGTCCACACCTTCTTCTTCAATCAGTTTCCGGCGTATTAACTTACCGTCTATGTCACGGGGGTTTACGCCGGAAATTTTTGCTGTATGGACGGCGACGGCGGCAGCCTGACCGGTGCCCATGGCCGGCCCGATAATGCGCATGGCTCCGTTGGCATGGAATTCGGAAGAGCAGCAGCGGCCAACTACCAGAAGATTATCGATTCCCTTTGGAATCAGGCTGCGGTATGGAATTTCACAATAATCTCTTGGATTGGAGCGGGCTTCCACTCCTGCCGGACGGCCAAATGGATGCATTGCGGCGCTGCAGCAGGCTTCCCTGCATACGGCGGAACCGCTTGGGGCGGGAATATGGATATGGCGCTGGAATACGGCTTCCGGGTTGGTCGGATGGTGGGTATCAAACATCTCCGGAAAACGGGCGATACCATCTTCGAATTTCGTGCCGCAGGCCACGTCGGAGGCTTTCAGCATGTATTCGCCGAAGATCCGCCTGGAATCCCGGACGCCCGGAAGAGAGCCCTGACCGATAAGATGGACCTGTTCAAAGCCTGGGACATACGTCCGGAGAAACTGTTCATACTGGCTGATCAGAGTATGCTGTTCCAAAATCTGCCGTGAGATATCCTCCACATCCGTATTATGGGTATAATAGCTGTGAAATGAAAAGGTACAGAATTCCATATCCTCCCGGGTTGTGTTAGGCAGCTGTACCTGGAAAATGCCCTTCCATGGATTCGCAACATGGCGGGATAATTCTCCCGCTTCAATAGCCTTTTCTTCCAGACTGAAGATCAGAGGCTTGACTTTTTTAGGATCAACGCCGTTTTTTATCTGTTCTTCTTTCCAACGCTCATCTGCCAGCTCATATGCGGGCGCATTATAACCGGCCCATCTGGTTCCCATAGTGGTTGACATATTTAAACCGGCAAAATCGGCGCCTCCTACCTGATAAGGAACGCCCGCCAGATAAGCCACGTCGGCGTCTCCGGTTGCATCAATAAAGTATGGGGCATGAACCGCCATCCATCCTCCTTTTGTATAAAAAACAGCAGCTTTTATCATTTCGCCTTCCAGCTCCACATCCATGCATGTGGCGTCGTAGATGATTCGTCCGCCGTGTTCCATCACCATTTGTTCCAGAATAAATTTCGAAAATTCAGGATCAAAGGTTGGGTTATGGTCATCGTCAGCGCTTTTTCTCATAAGATAGCCGCTTTTTTCAAGCCTTTCTGAGAATTCTTTACAGTTCCCTTCGATCATTCCGGCAATTTGCGGAACATATCCATTGGTAGCAAGTCCTCCTAAGCTGACTCCCTTATCGAATAGAATGGTCTGCAAGCCCCTTTTTGCCGCCGTAATAGCGGCAGAACAGCCACCTGCTCCGCCTCCGATGATTGCGACGTCACAATAAAGATGTTTTATGATTGTCTGCATGATTTACCTCCTGTATTTGATAAGATTAAATTTAATTTTAATAAAAGAAAAGACATAGGGAATCCCACCTACGTCTTAATCTTATCAAAGGGATAAAACGGATACAAATCCGATAATGAAGTTATGATTCCGTATTGGAAATTAATTTAGAATTGCTTGTACCCGAAAGAGGAAAGGCCATGGAAACTGCCGGAGCCGAACCGGGCCGCAAAAGCTCCAGGGACAGTCCGCGATAACTTAATTAATGACTGCCCGGATGATTTTCCAGCCATTCTTTAATGCAGTCCAGGAATTTGTTCAGCGCGGTTGAACGGTTAGTTTTTAAATAATAGACAACGGTTGTAAAGGTATAATATTCTTTCGTCAATGGAAGCACCTTGACACCCGGATAGATGAAATCAGGGCAGTGCATGAGAGGTGCAATTCCCTGGCCGGAAGCCACCATACTGAATACAATGGTGTTGCGCATATCGGAAATGAATTTGATATCGGGGTGAAAATTTTCACTGTGGCAGGCCTGGATGAAATGCTGGATTTTATCATCCTCTTCCATATTCTCTCGAAAATGACGGAAAAAGAATTTCTCGTTCGTCAAATCCGCAAGATTAACCTTACCGTCTTTGATGGCCGGGTGGCGTTCCGAAACGGCGATCATGATGTTCTTTTTTTCTAACGGTATGATGCCAAGTTTATCTTCCGGCAGTATATTGGATAAAAAGATAGAATGTTTTAAATAGGCTGCATAGTCGTCCAGTATATTTTCAGAAGCCATGTTAAAGGCCGCGTCGATTCTGCCGGTGCTCAGCATGCTGAGAGCCGTTTTCTGATCGGCAAAGATCTGATGCAGCTGCACCTCCGGATAGCAGCGGCAGTAATCGCTGATCCACCGTTCTTCTCCCAGGGTGCTGAAGCCGTTGGGGCAGGAGATGATAAAGGAATTATCCTGATCGTTCAGCACAGAGGAGACATGCAGATTAAGGCGGTTATAGGCATCCGCTATCCGCCGCAAGTAAGGAATTACGGAAGTTCCGGCTTTGGTAATCATTACTTTTGACCGGGCTTTCCGTTCAAAGATCTTAATTCCTAATTCATTTTCCACCGCTGAGACTTGTTTGGATACGCTGGATGATGAAAAATTAACCTTCCATGCGGCGTCTGAAAAACTCAAAGTCTCCGCCACTGCTAAAACCGTTTCAATTTGTTTTAAATCCATATCTGCTTCCCCGCCTCTCTTACTACAAAGATATCATCAAAACAGAAAATTATCAAGAAATGCAAAGAAGGGAGTTTCCCCCCTTCTTGTAATTAGTTACGATTCACGGCCCCGAGGACCTCTGCCGTCCGGTCTGGCTCCGGCGGTTTATACGGCCTTTCCAGTTCCGGTTTCGGGCATAAGCACTTCTAAACGTGCAGGATTTTTCTAAAAACCAAGGGAAATGCCCAAACTCGCTTACGCTCAAACAGGTGGACATTTCCCTTGAACGAAAAATTCTGCGAGTTAAGAATTGCTAATGCCCTGCAAAGTCACAGGAAAGGCCGTATAAACCGCCGGAGCCAGACCGGACGGCAGAGGTCCCCGGGGCCGTGAATCGTAACTGTAATTATAAAATATAGCCTAAAATGCCGAATAAAACGGCAGCGACAACAATGTAAACTCCTACCATGATTCCCCCATACTTTAAAACCAACGGTTGAGAATCCACCCATTCGTTTCCGATCAGCATAGGAGACCAGGCCCCTGCGCTCATTGTCAGCATTCCCAGCATGGCTGAGATTGTGATGGCACATCCTAAGACAGACGGATTGATTCCGGCATCAATATAGTTCACCACAAATGGGGCGACAATCGTTATAATGACCACTCCGGTAGAGAGATTGGACATCAGGTTGGTGATGATGGAAGTCAGCGCCACTGCAAACAGCATAAAGATGAACCAGTTCATCTGACCAAATAAGGGATTTAGAAGCTGGTTGATCCCGGCTTTAATTCCACAGGCATCAGAGGTAATTGCCCCTCCGATTACGACGAAAGCGCCCGTACAGAGAACTGCGCCCCACATCACACCTTTTGATAAGGATTCTCCGATATTGAAAACAGGTTTTCCGTCTGTTTTAATCCAGGAAAGTACGGTTAACAGCAGGGCAAACCAGCCATATAAGGTGATGGTGCCCATCCAGACGCCCAAAGCGCTTTCCTTCGGAACAAAACTGCTGACAACGCTGAAACCGATGCCGATTATAAATGCGGCCAGCAATATGATCTGCTGTTTATTAAAATGCAGCGTGGACGTATCGATTCCCAGTTCTTCAGGATCTAGGTCGGCAAGGCGTGACATGTCGGCCCGGAAAATGTATCGGATGGAAAGTCCTTCTGCAATTGATACCGCACTTCCCACAAGCAGGCCGCAGATTATGTAAGTTGCCGTATCCAGTTCAACGCCATAGACCGCCATAGTAGAGTTAAAACTGGCCACCATGGCCAGCTGGAGCCCTGCGATCGGAAGGGAGCAGTAACCAAGCCATGCCACCATAAATGTGCCTATGATCATCAAAACAGGAAGTTTTTCCTGCTTTTGATACCCGGTGACCCGAAATACGTTATTCAGCACTTCCCATGCCAGAAAGAAGGAAGCGTAGCTGAGGAAAATGGAGGCGATGAAGAAAGCCCACAAAAAAACACAGCAGAATAAAACGGGATGGCCTTTCAGACATTTTCTCGTGATGAACCAGCCGGCGATCACCTTTCCGGCGCCGCTTTGACGGATCGCAAAACAGAGAGCCATTAATAAAATCATCTGAAATACGGTAGTATTGCCCAGCATCGAAGTAATAAAATCCGCAGTGTTAATGTACCCGGTAAAGACTAAGGCCGGAACCGCCAAAAGCGGCGGCCATGTCATCTCAAACCAGGACAAAAACCAGATGATGCCGATGAAAATGCCGATTACCTGAACGCCAAGTTTGGTTACGGTGGCAAACGGAGGGACTACATATCCAAAACCGAACATAAAAAATAGTCCCACTAATAATTTCATTAAATAAACAGCCTGTGTATCCTGCTTTTTGGCAGGCATATTAGGAGCCGCCATAAATTCGCCTCTTTTCTTTTTTATAATCTCACATTCTGGGATTTGTATTGTCTTTTCGTAATTATTCAGTACCCTCACAATTACGAGCAAAAATCCATGCGAAATCGCCTGCGGTGATGGGATTTTTGCCTGCTTTTCCAAGTTTTATTACGGTCAGCGCAGTAAATGCGCAGACCTACTGAACAGTTATGTCTTTTCTTAAATTAATTGTAGCTTATGATTACTTTGCATACAATTCCAAAAGGGAAGTTATCTTTCGATTTTGGAAACAAAAGCCGCTTAAAGTACCTAAGTCCGGGGCGGTAAAGCGGTTATAGGAATCATATTATTTATATTTAAACAGTTGATAAAATTCCTGCAATATGTTAAAATTCAACGAGACAATACTTTAAACTGTTAAAGTTTAAACAAATACTGCAAGAGAGGGCTTTAATATGAAAATAGTAGTTTGTATTAAGCAGGTACCGGCGTCTAATAAAGTAAAGGTTGACCCGGATACCGGAGTGATTATCAGAAATGGGGCGCAGTCCAAGACCAATCCCTATGACCTATATGCGGTGGAGACCGCATTGAGAATAAAAGAGCAGGTGGGCGGAACGGTGACTGCCATTTCTATGGGGCCATCCCAGGCGGAAGAGATGATGCGGGATGTATTTAATATGGGCGTGGATGAAGGAATCCTGGTTTCGGACCGGGCTTTTGCGGGAAGCGATGTTCTGGCCACTTCCTATACCCTGTCGGAGGCCATTAAGGAGATCGGCGGCTGTGATTTGATTATCTGCGGAAAACAGACCACGGATGGGGATACCGCTCAGATCGGTCCTGCGTTGGCGGAGCATCTGTCCATCCCTCATATCTCCTGGGTGTCCGGCATTTTGGATGTGAATGAGAAAAGCATCAGCGTCAGCAGGGAATCCGAGGAGATCGTCCAGTCTGCCAGAATGGAATTTCCGTGTCTGATCACCGTGGAGAGCGGAATTTTTGTTCCAAGGCTCCCTTCTTATAAGAGAAAGAAAGCAGCTGCCCACAAGACGGTAAAACTGCTTTCCCTGAAGGATTTTGCGGACCAGAATAAAGAAAATTACGGACTGAGCGGTTCTCCGACCAATGTGGAGAGAATCTTCACTCCGGAGGCGGAAATGCGCCAGATCTACTTAGAGGGCCATGCGGTTGAAAAGATGAAGCAGCTGGTGGAAATCCTTCAAAAGAAAAAATTAGTGGAGGGCGTAAGAGCATGAAACAGTTAACCATAGATACCGGCCTGTGCAACGGCTGCGGCGTATGCCGGGAAGCCTGCCCATTTCAGGCGATTGAGATTATAGAAGAAAAGGCCAGAGTCAATGCGGCCTGCAAGATGTGCAAAGCATGTGTGAAAGCATGTCCCCGGACGGCAGTACATATAGAAGAAACTGAGGATAAAAAGGTGGATAAATCCCAGTGGAACGATATTTTCGTGTTCATGGAGCAGTCCAACGGGAAAATACATCCCTGCGTTTATGAACTGATCGGCGAAGCGTTGAAACTGGCGGAAAACGTTGGATTCGATGTGTGCGTGATTGCAGCCGGCGGAGAGGGCACCGCTAAAAATGCGGAAAAGCTGCTGAAATACGGTGTGAAAAAGGTGTTTGTTTATGAAGCGGAGGCGTTAGAAGATTTCCGCGTGGATACCTATACCAACGTGATGGAGGATGTGATCAAAACCTATAAACCGTCCGTTGTATTAATCGGGGCTACCAGCGTTGGACGTTCTTTAGCGCCCAGGATTTCGGCCAGATTCCATACCGGCCTGACCGCCGACTGTACCAGCCTTCAGATGAGGGAGAATACGGATCTGGTTCAGATCCGCCCGGCATTTGGCGGCAATATTATGGCGCAGATTCTGATTCAGAACCACCGTCCTCAGTTTGCCACGGTAAGATATAAAGTGATGGACCGCGCCAAAAAAGTGGAACATCCCGACGGATGCCTGATCATGTGCGATGTGACGGATGAGATGGTGAAATCCGGCATTGAAATTTTAGAAACCAGAATTCCGCAGCAGAAAGAAGGCATTGAGGACGCGGACATCCTGGTGGCGGCAGGCAGAGGCGTAAAGAGCCAGAACGGCATGAAGCTGGTGAAAGAGCTGGCAGAGCAGTTAGGGGGCCGGGTTGCCTATACAAGGCCTATGGTGGAAGCGGGATATGGAACGGCGTCAGAACAGATCGGCCTTTCCGGACGGACCGTGAAACCAAAATTAATTATCACCTGCGGTGTGTCGGGGGCCATCCAGTTCACCAGCGCCATGAACCAGGCGGAATGCATCGTTGCCATCAACCAGGACCCGGATGCGCCTATATTTAAAACAGCCCATTATTGTATCGTGGATGATCTGAATCAGGCAGTACCTGCTCTGATCGAACAGTTAAAATCAATCGCAGAAAATGAGGAGGTATAACAGGATGCCTTATCCATATACTAAGATCAATGAAGAACACATTTCCTATTTAAAATCAGTGACAGACCCATCCCGGGTCTATGAAAAAGACCAGATTCAGGAAGAATATTATCACGACGAGATGCCGGAATACGGAGTATATCCGCCGGATGTGATGGTAGAAGCCATTTCCAGGGAAGAAGTTTCCGCCATCATGAAGTTCGCTTATGAGAACAACATTCCGGTAGTGGCCCGGGGAGCCGGCACGGGACTTGCGGGAGGAGCCACAGCCAAATACGGCGGAATCCTTCTCTCTCTGATGAAGATGAATAAGATCATTAAGATCGACATGGAAAACCTGTCCATCACGGTTCAGCCGGGAGCGCTTTTATCTGAAGTGGCGGCAGCCGCAGCCGAAAAAGGGCTGTTCTATCCGCCTGATCCCGGCGAGAAGACGGCCTCCATAGGAGGAACCGTAATCACCAATGCAGGCGGAATGAGAGCGGTGCGCTACGGCGTGACCAGGGATTATGTGCGTTCCATCGAAGCGGTGCTTCCGGATGGAGAACTGGTTAATTTCAGCAGCAATGTGGTGAAAAATACCACTGGTTTTGATATTAAAGACCTGGTCATCGGCTCGGAGGGAATCTTATGCGTGCTGACGGAAGTGACCCTGAAGCTGATTCCGGCTCCCAAATGCACCAGAACTTTAGTGGTTCCATTTGACGCCATTGAGACATGTGTGGAAACCGTTCCTAAAATCCTTCAGTCCCATCTGGTGCCCACGGCCATTGAGCTGATGGAAGCAGACCTTTTGGAGATTGTGGAGAGAACTCTTGGAAAACATTTCCCGGACAACAGCGGAAATGCTTATCTGATTGTGATGTTTGACGCCAATTCCCAGGAGGAGATCGAGCGGGACTGCGACGATGCGGCTGAGATCTGCATGGCTTCCGGGGCTTTGGACGTGTTGTTCTGCGATACCGAGGAACGGATCGGTTCTGTCTGGAGCGTGAGAGGAGCCGTTTTGGAGGGAATGAAAGCGGATACCACTTCGGAAGAAGAATGCGACGTGGTAGTTCCGAGAAATAAGATTGCAGAATTTGTGAAAGCGGCCAAGGTGATCGCTTCCAGACACCGCGTGAGGATCATAACGGTAGGCCACGCGGGCGACGGCAACATCCATACGGAGATACTGCGCGACCAGCTGACGGAAGAAGAATGGAAGACAGCCACCAAAGAGATCCTGAAAGAGCTTTATGAAAAGAGCAAAGAGCTGGGTGGACAGATGTCCGGAGAACACGGGATCGGAAACGGACGGCTGGAATATCTGGAAGATTTTGTGGGAACCAGAATGTACAATCTGTACCGTTCCATAAAACTGGCATTTGACGAGAAAAATATTTTAAATCCTGGCAAAATGATAAAATTTGACAATATGGAATAGGGGCAGAAAACTGGCGGATTTCCCGTCTGAGTCGTCTTTGGACGAAAAAGCGCGGTTGTTTGCAGAAATTGACGGCAGAAACCGGGTTTTCCCTTGACAATGAGGAAGTGAATCCATTATAATGTTCCTATTTGTTACATTAGATAAAATGTAGGAAAGAGGAGAGAATTATGAAAAAAAATGTGAAGAAAGTGATATCGGCACTTTTGGCCGCTTCCATGGCAGTATCATTGGCAGCGTGCGGCGGGAAAAGCGAAAAGCAGGAATCCGCAGCGGCAGCAGAGGGAAAGAAGACGTTAAAAGTGGCTATGGAATGCGGTTACGCTCCTTATAACTGGACACAGCCCGACGATTCCAACGGCGCGGTTCCAATCTCAGGAAGCCCGGATTATGCATATGGCTATGACGTTATGATGGCGAAGAAGATCGCTGATGAGTTAGGATATGAACTGGAAATTGTCAAATTAGACTGGGATGCCCTTGTGCCGGCGGTGCAGTCGGGTACGGTTGACTGTGTAATCGCAGGACAGTCCATCACATCCGAGCGTATGGAATCCGTTGATTTCACGGAACCTTATTATTACGCATCCATCATCACATTGGTGAAAAATGATGGAGCATATGCGGATGCCAAGAGCGTTGAAGATTTAAAAGGTGCGGTTTGTACTTCCCAGCAGAACACAATCTGGTACAATGTATGCCTTCCTCAGATTCCGGATGCCAAGATTTTACCGGCTCAGGAATCAGCTCCTGCTATGCTGGTAGCATTAAGCGCCGGCAAATGTGATCTGGTAGTAACGGATATGCCGACCGGAATGGCAGCATGCGTTGCTTATCCTGATTTCAAACTTCTGGATTTCTCCGATACGGAGGGAGCGTTTGAAGTTTCAGAAGAAGAGATTAACATCGGTATCTCTTTAAAGAAAGGCAATACGGAATTAAAAGATGCGATTAACGGAGTTTTAGGAAAAATGACGCCGGATGATTATACCAAGATGATGGATGATGCGATTTCGGTTCAGCCTCTTTCTCAATAGGACAAGCGTTAACACAGTACAGGCACGGGAAGGCAGCAGCAGCCCCGTGCCATTTTAAAAGTAAGGAGAAAAATTATGCCTTCAGATTTTTTTGGAAGAATTGTGTATATTCTTCAGCGTAACGGCGCTTCGTTTGCCCGGGGTGCGGGAGTTACTATGGTCATCGCCCTGGTCGGCACGCTGATCGGATGTATTATCGGTTTTGCAGTTGGAATTGTACAGACCATTCCGGTGGAAAAACATGACAATATGGTGAAAAAGGTGCTTTTATGGATTGTAAAGGCGCTTTTGAACGTGTATGTGGAAGTATTTCGGGGAACGCCTATGATGGCTCAGGCCATGTTCATTTACTTCGGTTCCGCCGCAGTATTCAATATCAATATGTCCATGTGGTTTGCGGCATTTTTCATTGTTTCCATCAATACGGGCGCGTATATGGCGGAGACGGTGCGAGGCGGAATCCTTTCCATCGATCCGGGACAGACCGAAGGAGCCAAGGCCATCGGAATGAACCATTTTCAGACCATGACAAGCGTCATCCTTCCTCAGGCGCTGAGAAATATCATGCCGCAGATCGGCAACAACTTAATCATCAATATCAAGGATACCTGCGTGCTTTCCATCATCGGAACCGTGGAATTATTCTACGCGACAAAGGGAGTTGCGGGAGCACTGTATACTTATTTTGAAGCATTTGCCATCGCTATGGTGATCTACTTCATTTTGACCTTTACCTGTTCCAGAATCCTGCGCTTCTGGGAAAAGAAGATGGATGGTCCGGACAATTACGACCTGGCGACTACGGATACGCTGGCACATACCAGCGGATTGTACCGCTATCCGGACGATAAGAACAAGAATAAGGAGGAAGCATAATGGCGGACAGCTGCGTATTACAGATCAGACATTTAAGTAAAACATTTGGCACCAATGTTGTGCTTCGGGATATTGATTTTACGGTCAGTACAGGGGATGTAACCTGCATCATCGGAGCGTCCGGTTCAGGTAAATCCACACTTCTGCGCTGCATCAATTTACTGGAAACACCCACTACCGGAGAAATCCTGTATCACGATACGGATATCACGGATTCCAAAGTCAATCCGTCCAGCTTCCGTTCCAAAGTGGGAATGGTATTCCAGAGCTTTAACCTGTTTAACAATATGACGGTTCTGGAAAACTGCATGGTCGGACAGATCAAGGTCTTGAAAAAAAGCAAGGAAGAAGCTCATAAAAACGCTATGATGTATCTGGAAAAGGTCGGCATGGCGCCTTATATCAACGCAAAGCCGAGACAGCTTTCAGGCGGACAGAAACAGCGTGTAGCCATCGCCCGCGCCTTGGCTATGGAACCGGAAGTTCTTCTGTTCGACGAACCGACCTCCGCCTTGGACCCGCAGATGGTGGGCGAAGTTCTGGAGGTTATGAGAACCCTTGCAGACGAAGGCCTCACCATGATCATCGTCACTCACGAGATGGCCTTTGCCCGCGACGTATCAAACCATGTGGTCTTCATGGCCAACGGAGTGATCGTAGAAGACGGCGAACCAAAGGAATTATTCAGCAACCCCAAGGATCACCAAACCAAAGAATTCCTGAGCCGCTTTATGCGGGGGTAAATTGTTATTTAACGGGGGTGTCGGAAAGGTACGCCCGGAATCGAGATGCGGGGAAGGGAAAGGCGGTCTTTACGGGAACCCGGGCGGGGGGAGCATGAAAAAAGGCCAATTGGGATTCGGGATTCGCCCCTAAGTGATACTAAGACCCGCAAGTACAGAAAGAGACAGGATCGCGCCCATTCGCAGTGAACTCCTTATGACTTCACTGCTCAAGGGGCGCTTAGAAACTGATTCGGAATTCAGTTTCTACCTGTCTCTTTTTGTCCTTGCGGGTCTTAGTACATCTTAGGGGCGAATCCCGAATCCCATTTCGCCGATTACTTCCGCCGCCCGCCTGGGCTTCCCCTTCTTTCCGGCGTACCTTAGTCCACTAGATAAAGATTTCCAATATCTTTTAGGTTAAAAGGTCACTGTGAAGGTGGTTCCCTGGGGCTCGGTGCTTGTAACGGAGATTTTTCCGTGGTGGCTTTCTACGATGGACTTGGCGATGGAGAGGCCCAGGCCGTAGCCGCCGGCTTTTCTTGCCCTGGATTTATCAGCGCGGTAGAAGCGTTCGAACAGATGGCCGATATCTTCCGGAGAGATGGGATCGCCGGTATTGTGAACGGAGAGCAGGATTTTATCCTGTTCTTTTTTTAAGGTCAGATCGACAGCGCCGCCCTTTCCTGCATATTTACATCCGTTATCTATGAGAATTGTGAGAAGCTGTTTGATCTGGCTTTCGTTGCCGGTCATATGGATGTCCGGGGTGATGTCGCTGTTTAAAGTCAGATTTTGTTCAAAGGCCAAGGATTCGAAGAGAAGAACACGTTCCCATACCAGATTACTGAGATCGAATTCAGATGTTACCGGCTGGGTGGTCTGGGCGTCGGATTTGGCCAGGAATAAAAGGTCCTCCACCAGCTGCTTCATCCGGTTGGCTTCTTCCTGTGTGTTGTCCAGCCATTTTTTCTGGCTCTGTATGGTTTCCGTTTTATGGGAAGCCAGGATTTTTAAATTGGCTAAAATAACGGTCAAAGGCGTTTTTAATTCATGAGAAGCATCCGCTACAAACTGGCTTTGCTGTTCCCAGGCCTTTTCCACCGGTGTGAGCGCCCATTTGGATAGAAACAGGCTCAGTACAAAAAAGGCGGCGGTACCGGAGAAAAAGATGGCCAGATAATTGAAAAGCATGGTTCTCATGTTGGATTTTTGCAGGCTTTGATCTGCAAAAAGGATCTTCATTCCGTTGGGGATTTCCTGTTTTAGGTATAAAAGATTGTAATCTTTTAGCTCTCCTTCCGGTGTGGGAAGGGAGATTACCGTATCTATCAGGGTTTGAAGCAGGTCTTCTTCGATTTCCACATTTCTGGACTCTGTGTTCACGATCTTGTGCTCATTATCTAAAGTGACCAGAAACATGGGCGTTAAGGTCCTTGGCGGGCGTTGCTCCGGGTCGGGCTTTGGCTGGCGCCGTACTTCAAATTTATGATCCTGAGGACGGTTATTGTACTGGATTACCTGGGACATGGCTATCTTCAGCTCTATGTTGGATCGCTGAAAGTTGGTATAATACAGGATTCCCAGCACAATGGCTAAAATGCTGGTCACAAAGATCATATTGATCAGGATGAATTTCCTGTGCAGCTTCTTAATCATTGATCCCCCTCCAGGCGGTAACCCACTTTACGGACTACGCCAATACTCACCTTTGAACCTAAGAAAAAGAATTTTTTCCTTAAAAATGAAATGTAAGCTTCCACGTTGTTGTCTTCCGCATCGGAATCACTTCCCCAAACCTTAGAAATCAGCTGTTCTTTGGAAATGATGGATTTTGGATTGCTCATTAGAATCTTGAGTATTTCAAATTCTTTAAAGCTTAAATGAATGGATTTGTGGCCGCACCACAGATCATTGGTGGAAAATTTGAGAAGCAGGTCGCCAAAGGCCAATTCTTCGATCACCACATCTCCCTGCCGTCTCGATAAAGCCCGTATCCGGGCCAGCAGTTCTTCGGGGACAAATGGTTTGGTCATATAGTCGTCGGCACCCCGGTCCAATCCTGCAATTTTATCCCGCACATCGTCTCTGGCGGTCAGCATGAGAACGGGAGTCTGGATTTTATTTCTTCTGAGTTCCTGAACGATTTGAAAGCCGTCTTTTCCGGGCAGCATCACATCCAAAACGATTACGTCATATTCGCCCGACAGCGCGAGATTAAGGCCGTCAATGCCGTCGTTGGAGATATCGGCCTGGTATTTCTGCTCCTCCATAATCTGCCCCAAAGCCTCCGCCAGACGGATTTCATCTTCTACAATTAATATATTCATGGATCAGCCTCCTAATTAATTCCTCTCAATCCCTATTATATATGGAAAAGTATAGTTCCTCAAACTGAAATTAAGCTGAAAAGCTGATTTAAGGTAAATTTCAGGTTAAATCGATAAGATACCACCATCAGAAAATGCGAAGGAGGTAATTAGATGGCGCAGGAAATATTTAAGCGATATGAAAAAAAATACAGTTTGACCCAGGATCAGTATCATCAGCTGATGGGTTATCTCAACCAGTCAATGACCATGGATCATTATGGAAAACATAAAATATGCAATGTCTATTATGATACTCTGGATTATGAATTAATCAGAACGTCTTTAGAAAAGCCGGAGTATAAAGAAAAGGTCCGCCTCAGAAGCTACGGCGTACCGTCAGGAGAGGATACGGTATTTTTAGAGTTAAAAAAGAAATTTGACGGTGTGGTCTATAAACGGAGGGCGGCCATGACGCTGGGAGAAGCCAATGCGTATCTGGGGCAGCAAATCAGGCCAAAACAGGACGGCCAGATTCTGCATGAACTGGACTATGCCATAAGGCGGTATGACCTGAAACCGGCGGTGTATCTGTCCTATGACAGAATTGCGTACTATGGAAATGAAGACCCGGAACTGAGAGTTACATTTGATACCAATATTGTAGGAAGATCCTTTGCTCTGGATTTGGAACAGGGAAGTTTTGGGGTAAATGTATTGGGACAGGGCCGGATTTTGATGGAAGTGAAGATTCCCGGAGCGATGCCGGTATGGATGAGCCGTGTGTTTTCCAATCTGGACATCTTTCCAATCACATTTTCCAAATATGGCGCTTACTATAAGCGTTACATTTTAAAACAGAATGAAGAAACAGGAGGGCGCATCTGTGCTTAACAGTATTTTGACGACAACACAATCCAACCTTTCACTCATGGAGTTTTTGCTTTGCACCGGAGTCTCCGTTCTGCTGGGGCTGGTGCTGGCTGCAATTCATACATATAAAAATCATTGTTCCAGAAATTTCGTGCTGACGCTTTCAATGCTTCCGGCTATCATTCAGACGATAATCATGATGGTAAACGGCAATTTGGGAACCGGAGTCGCGGTTATGGGCGCATTCAGCCTGGTAAGATTCCGGTCGCTTCCAGGCAATTCCAGGGAAATTCAAAGTGTATTTATGGCAATGGCCATCGGCCTGGCCACCGGAATGGGATACCTTGGCCTGGCGGTGCTTTTACTTCTGATTGCAGGCGGAATGACAGTGCTCTTAATCTTAATACCAACGAATAATTCTGATTTTACAGAACGGGAATTAAAGGTGACAATCCCGGAAAATCTGGATTATTACGGGATATTTGACGATGTATTTGAAACGTATGTTAAGAAGTATGAACTTCTAAAGGTAAAAACCGTTAATATGGGAAGTCTTTACGAACTCCAATACAGAGTGGATTTGAAACGGGAAGAACAGGAAAAAGCGTTTATTGACAACCTGCGCTGCCGTAACGGCAATCTCACCATCGTGTGCGGCAGAGTAGCGAGAGAAAGAGAGGAATTATAATGCGAAATTATAGAAAATATCTGCTTCTTGCGGGCAGTCTGTGCGCTCTGGCCGCTTCGGTATCCGGATGCCAGGCCAGGGAAGCCGCTGATAATAAGGTACAGGAAACCGGAAGTATCGAGACGGAACCGTTAAAAAATTCCGGGGAAGAAACCGGGAATCTCACTACCATTTTCTGTGATCAGACCGCTGTATCGATTAACGGCAACGGGGCATCGGAAAGCGACGGAATCATCACGATCACAGAGGGAGGAACATACCGTCTGGAAGGAATTCTGACAGAAGGCAGAATTGTGGTAGACGCTGCGAAAGAGGACGCCATTATTCTGGAACTCAACGGATTTGAGATCACCAGCAGTGATCTGTCGGCCATTTATGGTAAAAAGAGCGGAGAAATCAGATTGAGGCTGATGGATGGAACGGTGAATCAGGTGACGGACGGCGAAGAATATGCGCTGGAAGAAGGAGAAGATGAGCCGGATGCGGCGATCTTTACCAAGAAAGATCTGATTATTGAAGGCAATGGAGCTCTGGAAGTGACGGGAAATTATAATGACGGCATACGGAGCAAGGATAATTTGTATATCCTGTCGGGTGAAATCACTGTCACTGCAAAAGAGGATGGAATTAAGGGGAAGGATTCTCTGGTTGTGGACGGAGGAACCATCACGGTTCATGCCGGGGATGACGGCATGAAGTCAAAGGGCGCGGTAATTGTCAATGACGGTATCATACAGGTAGCGGAAAGTTATGAAGGAATCGAGGCACAGACCATAGATATCAACGGAGGAAGTCTGGACATCACATCCACAGACGACGGACTGAATGCCGTTGAAGACACATCCAAAACTGAGGAAACTGGAAATGGAAAAGGAAGAACTGCAATTCAGGAAAATGCGTATATCCGCATTTCGGGAGGAACCATCCACATCAATGCGTCTGCGGACGGAGTGGATTCCAACGGCCATTTTTATGTGGACGGCGGTGAACTTTATATCAGCGGGCCGACCAGCAGCAGAGACGGAGCTCTCGATTATGACGGAAATGGAATCATAACCGGAGGAGTGGTAATTGCAGCCGGAAGCTCAGGAATGGCCCAGACGTTCTCAGATGGGTCCGAGCAGAATAGTATTCTGGTTTATTTTGAAAATACCCAGGAAGCGGGAACGGAAATAACCGTGGTCGATGCGTCCGGAAATCTGATTGCTTCCTATACGCCGGTAAAAGAATATTCCAGCGCAGTCATCAGCGCGCCGGGATTAGAAACAGAGGGTACTTATAAGATTACGGCAGGTGAAGAGACCAAGGAAGTGACAATTACCACCGTATTAACCACTTCAGGCAGCAGAGCAGCCGGAACCATGCCGGGCGGTCACAGAGGTCAGGGCGGAATGGGAGAAGGCAGGCCGGAAATGAATGGCGGGTTTGAAATGGAAGGAAGACCTGAAATGGAAGACAGACCTGAAATGAAAGGAAGAACTGAAATGGAAGGCAAAACTGAAATGAATGACGGGTCTGAAATGAACCCGGAAAACATGCCGGATAACCGGGAATCTGAATCTTCCCAAAACCAAGAAGGACAATCGACGGAAAAAGACCAGCGTCCCGGTGGACGGGAAATGGGGCGCGAACGAAATAAAGGGTAAACCAGTTATATAACCGGGCATATTTCTATGCCCGGTGTATTTTATTTAACGCCGTCTCTTTAAATGACTGAAGAAGTTGAAATAAATGACGAATAAGATGGTGGTGGTAATCCAGGTGAGCGGATAGCTGAACACCACCATTTTAATGGTTCTGTGGAACGGTACGGCGGCAACAATCCATACAATTCTCAGGACACATACGCCCAAACAGGTAATCAGCATAGGCAGCCAGCAGTCCCCAACTCCTCTCAATGCGCCGGAATAGATTTCGATAGCGACATAAGTGATAAAAGTAGGAACCAGGAAATGAAGAATGTCCATACCGATGGATATAACCGCCGCATCAGAGGTGAAAAGGCGGAAAAATGCATGACCGATCAGATACAAGGCGGCCGACAAGAAAACGGAAGCGGCCATGCTCATGGCCATGCAGACCCGGATTCCTTTTCTGACCCGGTCATGTTTCCCTGCACCGTAATTCTGGCCTGTAAATGTGGTGACGGAGATACCAAAGGCGCTGATGATCATCCAGAACACGCTGTCAATCTTGCTGTATGCGGTCCAGGCTGCGATCGTATCCGTACCCAGGGAATTGACGCTGGCTTGTATTACAATGTTGGAAAAGCTGTACATCACGGACTGAAGTCCTGCCGGCAGTCCAATGCGGATTACCCGCTTTAACATCCTCTTATCCAGCCGTACCTGGCTGGGGATTAACCGGTATACATCGGAGGTGCGCATTAAAACTACAATTACGAGAGAAGCGCTGACTGCCTGCGACAGAATCGTGGCGAGAGCGGCTCCATTTACCCCCATATGTAAAACGGCTACAAAAAGAACATCCAGCACAATATTGGTAAAACATCCGGCGATCAGGAAATACAAAGGCCGTTTGGAATCGCCTACCGCTCTCAGAATACCGGACCCCATGTTATAGATCAGATTGGGGATGATCCCTGCCAGATAGATGCGGATATAAGAAGTGGCATAGGACAGTATGGCCGGAGGAGTATCCATAATTCCCAAAATGGAAGGAGCCAGCGAAATGCCGCCCACCATCATAACCGCTCCTGCGGCGATGCAGAAAGCGATGGAAGTATGTACGGCATAACCCACTTTATCAGCCCGCTTAGCCCCGTAATATTGTGAGATAATAACGGTGGCTCCCGAGGAAAGACCGACGAAGAAGCCGACTAACAGCTGGATTAAAGTCCCAGTTGTCCCCCCTACTGCGGCAAGCGCCTCTTTGCCGACAAACTGGCCTACGATGATGGCATCCACTGTGTTATAAAGCTGCTGAAAGAACGTACCGAACAGAATCGGAAAGAAAAACAGAAGAAGCTGCTTCCAGATCACTCCTTCTGTAATTTGATTGTGCTCCATCGCACCGTTTGCCTGCTTAGCTGAATTTTTCATATTCCTGCCCTGACCTCACATTAATATAGTAGTTATGTATCGCCTTTTGATACAGGTAAATTGTATATCATTATAGCGGCTATAGAAGAAAAAGGCAATAGGTTTGAAATGGTGAAATTTCTGCTGTTGTGTCCCGGGGCCGCTTTTTGCCTGGCCTTGGTTGGGGGGCCGTCCCTGCTTCGGTTCCAAAGGGGGTGAACCAGACCCCGGCATATTCCGGATTCGGGTATAAGAGGCTGTAAGCGTGCCGGATTTTTCTAAAAGCCTTCGGGAAAGACCGCAACTCGCTGACACTCAAACAAGCGGCTCTTTCCCTCAGAACGAAAAATGCGGCGCGCTAACACCCTCTAATACCCTGCATAGTCATATGACGGGGTCTGGTTCAACCCCTTTGGAACCGAAGCAGGGACGGCCCCCCAACCAAGGCCAGGCAAAAAGCGGCCCCGGGACACAACAGCAGAAATGCCGAGGTTGAATCTGATTGAAAGAGAAAGAGCGGTGTGATAAACTACTTACAGGAAATTTTGGAGTGATAGGGAAGCTAAGATTTAGGATTACGATGATTATAAAGAGATAGGAGGAAGTAAGGATATGGTTTTTAGGAAGGCGGAGGAAAGGGACATTTTTCGGATGATGGAGATGGTGAATCAGTCGAAAGCATCTATGAAGGCGAGAGGAATTGACCAATGGCAGATGGGATATCCGAATGAAGGCGTGCTCAGGGAGGATTTGGAGAAGGGAATTAACTATGTGCTGGAAGACGGCGGAGAGGTCGTGGGGATGATTACTGTGGTGTCCGGAGAGGAGGAGGCTTATAATACCATTGAAGGAAGCTGGCTGAATCAGGAGGACTATGTATCTTTTCACCGGGTTTGTGTGGAGGAGAGCCGGAAAGGGCAGGGGCTGGCCGGAATCTTATTTGAGGAAGGCGAAAAG
The DNA here is from genome assembly GCF_002899675.1 of Clostridium sp. chh4-2. Lineage (GTDB taxonomy): Bacteria > Bacillota > Clostridia > Lachnospirales > Lachnospiraceae > CHH4-2. The sequence goes on from NZ_PKUU01000002.1 coordinate 84,376, forward strand.
CTTTGCCGGGAATGGGGATTTAGGAATATCCGCAATGATACGCATCCCGATAATAAGTCCATGCAGAGGGCTGTGGAAAAGTTTGGATTTAAGCGGTGCGGAATCATCTATATCGTGGGAACCGAAGAAGATGGAAGCCCAAGAGCCGCCTACCAAAAGGTATTATCATAGAAATCTTTATTTAGTTAACTAAGAAACGCCGGAAAGAAGGGGAAACCTGGGCGGGCGGCGGAACTAGAGCAAGACAGGGGATTCGGGTTACGACCCTAAGTGATACTAGGCCGCCAAGAGCGGAAAAAGGCAGCGCGGCGCCATTCACGGTGAACTCTTTATGACTTCATCGTTCAGTGGCGCCTCAAATACTGATTCGGAATTCAGTATTTGTCTGCCTTTTTCCGCTCTTGCCAACCAAGTATCACTAAGGGTCTGCACACGATCCCCTGTCTTGCTCTAGTTCCGCCGCCCGCCCAGGTTTCCCCTTCTTTCCGGCTGTTGCTTGGCTGGCTGAGGAAAAAAGATTTGGGTGGATTGTGAGTAAGTTTTTACATCAAGGGTGAAGGTTTTTTCAGAAATGCTTTGACGTTTTAAGTAAAACCCGAAGGCATTTCTGAAAATCCCTTGAAGATATATATAAATGTGATTCTTCGTAAATATCGAGGCAAATAAATGAATTCTTTTTAACTAAGTTAGCGAATATCAGCACGGAAACGGGAGGCGGAACCGGAAGACGAAGGTCGAAGGGGCTGTCCGGGCCGGGGAAGGAAGATGCAGCCAAATGGGATCGTATGGAACCCCTTTAGAACTACTTAGGTCCGTAAGGACAGAATGAGGCAGGTAAAAACTGATTTCCGTCTCAGTTTTTAAAGCGCCGTTGAGCAGCGAAGTCATCAAGAGTTCACTGCGAATGGCGCTGGCCTGCCTCGTTCTGTTCTTACGGGCCTTAGTAGTTCTTAGGGGCGAATCCCGAATCCCATTTGGCTGCATCTTCCTTCCCCGGCCCGGACAGCCCCTTCGACCTTCGTCTTCCGGTTTCGCCTCCCGTTTCCGTGCGTACCCTTCGCCAACCCCGTTAAATAGCAATTCAGCTTTACTTTGCCTGCGCTTTGTTTAGGGCGGTTTCGATGGCGTTTAGAAGGGCTGTGGAGGTATATCTTGTTTCGCTGGAATAAGAAAGGTTTTCCAGTGACTGTGTGTTGCAGATCTGCTCAGCCAGATCAGACAGGGTGGGCTGTACAAGAGGATACATGGTGGTAACGGAATCGCTTAATGGCTTCATCGTAATGGAGTTTATATGATCAGCATCCACGGTTACCTCTACATTGACCTCCTGATTCCCTAATGTCAGAGAAGCCGTATAAACGCCCGGTATGTAAGAAGCCTGGCCGGAAGATGCGGTCTCGGTATCTTTTTTCGGATGGAACATAATCAGAAAAAGAGTAATCAGCAGAATTCCAAGGCCGATGAAAATGGCGGTATATATAATTTCTTTCATTCGTAAAACTACAATTTTGGTTTTGGAGCTCATAATGGGGAACCTCCGTAAGTGTTTGTTATAATCTATTTACCACATGACCGTTTTATGCAAAAATATTATTACGGTTCACAGTCCCGGTGGTCTCTGCTGTCCGTTCCGGTTTTGGCAGGTTTGCAGGAACTTTCCGGTTCCGGTTTCGGACATAAGCGCTTCTAAACGTGCAGGATTTTTCTAAAAACCAAGGGAAATGCCCAAACTCGCTCACGCTCAAATATTGGGCATATGCAAAAGCTCTTAATAAAAATAAATTGGAAGCCATATGGAGTTTATGGTATACTGAAAAGCAAAGTTATAAAATACAGATGGGAGGAACTATGTCCTTACAATTTATACTCGGAGGGTCGGGAAGCGGTAAGACCAGGGTGTTGTATGAGTGGCTGATTGGAGAGTCCATTTCCAATCCGAAACAGCAGTATATTGCGGTTGTTCCGGAGCAGTTTACCATGCAGACACAGAAAGAGATCGTGACCCTGCACCCCAACCACGGAACCATGAACATAGATATCGTAAGCTTTCAGAGGCTTGCGTACAGAATATTTGAAGAACTGGCCATAGAAAACCCCATCGTCCTGGACGATATGGGAAAATCCATGGTATTAAGAAAGGTTGCTTCTGATAAGAAGAACAGCCTTGGGTATTTTAAGGGGAATTTGAATAAGCCCGGATTCATCAGCTGTCTCAAGTCCATGATTTCAGAGCTGCTTCAGTACGGCATTACCAATGAGATGCTGGAAGAGATGGCGCCCCAGGCATCCAGCGATGTGCTGGGCCATAAATTAAAAGACTTGGCGGTTTTATACCGGGGATTTAAAGAGGATAAGGAGAACCGCTACATCACGGCGGAGGAGATTTTGTCCGTTTTATGCGACAACCTGGAAAAATCGGAAATCATTAAAAACAGCGTTGTTACTCTGGACGGGTATACGGGATTTACCCCGGTCCAGTACCGTCTGTTGGAACTGATGATCCGTTATTGTAAAAAGGTGATTGTGACTGTGACCGTCGATCCGTCCGCCGATCCTTATAAAAGATCGGATTATCAGGATTTGTTCCATATGAGCAAGGTGATTGTGACAAAACTGGATCAGATCGCTGAGAAAAATGGGGTGATGCGGGATGAGGACATCCGGCTGGACTGCCATCCTTATGTAAGGTTCGGCGACAGGGTGGAGCTGGACTTTTTGGAACAGAATATTTTCCGGTATGGGGCGGCTTCTTATGACGGGGAGTGGACGGATGGGGAAAATTCGCCGCTTTCCCTGTATCAGGCTGTAAATCCTCAGGATGAGGTGGCTTTTGTGGCGGCCGGGATTCACCGGATGGTGCAGGAGGGAAGTCTGCGCTACCGGGATATTGCGGTTATTACCGGTGATCTTTCCGGATACCGGCCTCAGATCATACAGCAGTTTATTAAAAATGAAATTCCATATTTTATGGATGATAAAAAGAGCATTTTGGAAAATCCCATGGTGGAACTGATCCGTTCGGCCCTTGAGATATTACAGAAGGATTTTGCTTATGAAAGCGTGTTCCGCTATATTAAGACCGGGCTGGTGTGGGAGGATATGGAACAGGCTGACCGGATGGAAAACTATGTGATCGCCCTTGGAATCAGGGGATTTAAGCGGTGGAACAGCATCTGGGAGTGGGAGTATAAGGGAAGCCATGATTTAAATCTTTTGGAATTGAATTACTGCAAGAATAAGATTTTGGAACCCCTTTGCCATCTGCGGGACGCATTTCGTGAAGAGGGCATCACCGTCCGCGGTATGGCGGCAGCTCTGGTGTCATTTTTGGAGGAATGCCAGGCGGAGAAGAAGATGGCACAGTTTCAGGAATATTTTGAAAGCCGGGGACAGCTGGTTTTGGCAAAGGAATACAGCCAGATCTATCAGCTGGTTATGGATCTGTTTGACCGTTTGGTGGGACTTTTAGGGGATGAAAGCGTCAGCAGAAAAGAGTTTAGTGAGATTTTGGACGCGGGCTTTGAGGAGATTAAAGTGGGCGTGATTCCTGCTACGGTGGACCGGATTGTGGTAGGCGACTTGACCAGAACACGTCTGGATCATGTGAAGGTGCTGTTTTTCGTGGGCGTCAACGATGGGATTGTGCCGTCTAAAAAGACGGCGGGCAACCTTTTAACGGATAAAGAGCGGGAGTTTTTAGGCGCTCATCAGATAGAACTGGCCCCCACTTCTACGGAAGACGGGTTTATGCAGAGGTTTTATCTGTATCTGATGCTGACAAAGCCGTCCAGAAAACTGATTCTATCCTATACAGCCCTCAATTCCCAAGGAAAGAGCCAGAGACCGTCCCATATTATCAATGAAATCAGGGCGTTATTTCCAAAGCTGGAGGTCAGGGAATGTGAGACGGAGGACGGAATGATCCACTCCATCCAGGAGGGAAAGAGGCTTTTGACACAGGGGCTGCGCAGATTCCAGGAAAGGCCGGATGATCCCCGCTTTATGGAACTTTACCGTTGGTTTTTCAATTCGCCGGAACACAGGGAACAGCTGAGTAAGCTGGTGGAGGCGGCCAGCTATGTATACCGGGAAACGGGAATCGGCAAGGCGGCGGCTAAGGCTCTGTACGGGAACGTTTTAAGCGGCAGCGTGACGCGTCTGGAACAGTATGCAGCCTGCGCTTACGCCCATTTTCTGAAATACGGCCTGGAACTGACGGAGAGACAGGAATATACGCTGGCGGCCGTGGATATGGGAAATCTGTTCCATAACTCCATTGACCGGTGTTTTAAGGCCATACGGGAACAGCAGAAGAGCTTTCGGGATTTGGAAGAGGAAGAGAGAAAAGCGCTGGTAAAGGCCTGTGTGGAAGAGGTGACCGGGGAATACGGCAATACCATACTTCAGAGCTCGGCCAGAAACGCTTATCTGGCGGCCAGGGTGGAAAAGATCACGGACAGGACGATTTGGGCTCTTTCGGAGCAGCTGAAAAAGGGCGATTTTGAACCGGCCGGGTTTGAAGTTTCCTTCTCCTCCATCGATAATCTGTCGGCCATGAAGATTTCCCTTTCCGACGAAGAAGCGCTTCATCTGAGAGGGCGGATTGACCGCATGGATACCTGTGTGGACGAGGATCATGTCTATGTGAAAATCATTGATTATAAATCGGGAAGCACCAGCTTTGATCTGGTGTCCCTGTTCTACGGGCTGCAGCTTCAGCTGGTGGTGTATATGGATGCGGTGATGGAACTGGAAGAGCGGAAACACCCGGATAAAGAGGTGGTGCCGGCCGGAATTTTCTATTACAACATCAAGGACCCGCTGGTTGAGAAGGAAGCCGGGATGACGCCGGATGAGGAAACCATTGAGCAGCAGATATTGAGGCAGCTGAGAATGAACGGTCTGGTAAACAGTGAGCTGGAGGTGATCAAACATCTGGATCACGAGATTGAAAAGGAATCCGACGTGATTCCGGTGGCGATGAAAGACGGGGTGATTCAGGAAGCACGGTCTTCCGTTGCCAACCGGAAACGGTTTGAAGCATTAAAACAGTATGTCCGGGAAAAGGTCAAAGATACAGGGCGTGAGATTCTGGGAGGACAGATTCAGGTGAATCCATACCAGCAGGGGACGAAGACGGCCTGTGATTACTGCCCTTATCACCCGGTCTGCGGATTTGATAAGAAAACGGATGGATATCAGTACAGGAAATTCCGGTCCATGAAGCCGGAAGAGATCTGGGGAGAGATAGAAGAGATGCCGGGAAAGGAGAAACCTACATGTCGGTAAATTGGACCAAAGAGCAGCAGCAGGTCATTGAGAGCAGAAACAGGAATCTCCTGGTGTCGGCCGCTGCGGGAAGCGGTAAGACCGCGGTTTTAGTAGAGCGGATTATACAGATGATTACAGACGAAAATGACCCGGTGGACATCGACCGGCTGTTGGTTATGACATTTACCAGCGCTGCGGCTGCGGAGATGCGGGAGAGGATCGGAGCCGCCATAGAAGAAAAACTGGCTAAGAATCCACAGGACCGCCATCTGCAGCGCCAGTCCACGCTGGTGCATTTTGCGCAGATCACCACCATCGACAGCTTTTGCCTACAGGTGATCAGGGAACATTTTAATAAACTGGACATTGATCCGGCGTTCCGCATCGGGGATGAGGGCGAGCTGATGCTCACCAGAGCGGATGTGATGAAGGAGATGCTGGAGGATTACTACGAGAGCGGGGACGAAGAGTTTGAGCGCTTTGTGGACACCTATGCGGTGGGAAAGGCGGACGGCGGGATTGAGGACTATATCATGCAGGTCTATACCTTTTCCCAAAGCAATCCTTGGCCGGAGCTGTGGATGAAGGAATGCAGGGATGAGCTTTCCGGAAGCGATATGAGTCAGCTGATGGAGATGCCCTGGATGCAGTTTTTGATGAGCGACGCCATCGCGCAGATCCGGGAGTTTAAGGGACAGCTGGAAGAGGCGCTTGAAATTGCCAGCGGAGACGAGATCTTGTCCGCATATGAGCCTATGCTTAAAAATGATGTGGGGATGATGAAGCGGCTGGCGGATTCCGAGGATTATGGCCAGCTGAACGAAGCGCTGAAAACCGTGACCTGGGATCGGATGGCTTCGATCAGGAAAAAAGAGGTGGACGCGGATAAAAAAGAATTTATTACATCCACCAGAAACCGGATTAAAAAAGCGGTGACAAAATTAAGGGATGAATATTGTTTTGAGTCGGTGGAGGATGTGATTGCCGATATTCAGGCCACCAGCGGAGCGGTTCTCACCCTGCTAAAGCTGGCTCAGGACTTTTCGGACCGGTATCAGAAAGAGAAAAAAGAAAAGAATATTGTGGATTTCAATGATCTGGAGCATTTTGCATTGAAGATTCTGATCGATATGCAGGAGGACGGGGAACACCCTACTGCAGTGGCGGACGAACTGAGCAGCCAGTATTATGAGATTCTGGTTGACGAGTATCAGGACAGCAACTATGTGCAGGAGGCGCTGATCCGAAGCCTTTCCGGAGAACGGTTCGGACGGCCCAATGTGTTTATGGTAGGGGATGTTAAGCAGAGTATCTATAAATTCCGCCTGGCCCGCCCTGAACTTTTTATGGAAAAATATGAGACGTATACTGTAGAGGACAGCAAGAGCCAAAAGATCGAGCTGCATCAGAATTTCCGAAGCAGGGATTCGGTGCTGACCAGCATCAATGATATTTTCTACAGAATCATGATAAAGGACCTGGGAAATATCCAATATACCAGGGAAACGGCTCTTCATCCGGGAGCTTCATTTGAGCCCTTTGAAGGAAATGCCGGAACGCCTACGGAACTTTTACTTCTGGACCGGAAAGAGGAGACGGGAGAATATACGGGGCAGGAAGCCGAAGCCAGAATGATTGCGGGGAAATTAAGACAGCTGATGGACCCGGAAAACGGCCTCTATGTGTGGGATAAGAAAAAGAAGGAGTACCGCATTGTGCAGTACCGGGATGTGGTGATTCTGCTCAGAAGCACGAGCGGATGGGTGGAGACATTTCTGGAGGTTCTGACCAGTGAGGGAATTCCCGCTTATGCGGAATCCAGAACCGGGTATTTTTCCGCCATCGAGGTGGAAACCGTGCTGAGCCTTCTTTCGGTGATCGATAATCCGATTCAGGACATTCCCCTTGCGGCGGTGCTGAAATCTCCGGTTGTGGGGATGACGGACGAAGAGCTGGTTGTGATGATGTATCTCTATATGAAAAAAGCCGAAAAAGGCCAGGACCGGGGCATCTATGGGGCGCTGAGGCATATGCTTGCCGTTGATTCGAACGGAAGCCTGCCGGAGGAAGAACGGATGATCGCCGGAAAACTGAGAAGATTTGAGGAACTGAGAGAAGATCTACGCCGCAAGAGCGCCTATATGCCGATCCACGAACTTCTCTATGAGATCTACAGCGTGACCGGATATTACGATTATATATCGGCCATGCCGGCGGGAGAGGTGAGAAAAGCCAATCTGGATATGCTGGTGGAAAAAGCGGTTTCCTATGAAAAAACAAGCTATAAAGGGCTGTTTCAGTTCATACGCTATATCGATAAGATCAAACGGTATGATGCGGATTTCGGCGAGGCGTCGGTGATTGGAGAGCATGACGATACGGTCCGCATTATGAGCATACACAAGAGCAAGGGGCTGGAATTTCCGGTGGTATTTCTGGCCGGTATGGGAAAGAATTTCAACAAACAGGATGTGAGAGGAAAGATTCTGATCGATCCCAGGCTTGGAATCGGAACGGATTATGTGGATTTGGAGAAACGTGTCAAATCAACGACTCTGAAGAAAAATGTGATGAAACGGAGAATCGACTTGGAAAACCTGGGAGAGGAACTGAGAATCCTGTATGTTGCCATGACCAGGGCAAAAGAAAAGCTGATTATGACTGCAACGGACCGGAATCTGGCCGGTAAGATGGAGAAATGGCAGCAGGTTCCATTTGTGGAGGGAGCAGTTCCTTATACGGTGCTTTCCACTGCGGGTTCCTATCTGGACTGGGTTCTCATGAGCATGGCCCGGCCGGTTCCATCCATAGAAACGGAGATCGTGGAACTGGAAGATCTGGTGGGAGAAGAGGTCAGCCGCCAGGCGGCAAAAGCGATTTCCAGGGATGAGCTGGTCAATTTTGACGGCAGCCATGTGTATGATGAGGAATATGCCCAGCGGCTTCAGGAAACGCTGTCATATCAATACCCTCATGAACCGGATATCCATCTTCATACCAAGATGTCTGTTTCGGAACTGAAAAAGCAGGGGCAAATGGAAGACGAGGAGGAAACGGAACTGCTTCCGGTTATTCCTGCATTTTTAAAGGAGGAAGAGGCGGAAAAGACAGGAGGGGCAACCCGGGGTACCGCATATCACCGGATTTTGGAGCTGTTGGATTTTGCGGCGGTAACGGACCGTAAAGCTTTGGAGAAAGAGGTCATTTCCTTAAAGGAATCGAAGAAAATGACGGAGAGCAGCATGGAGCTTTTGGATATCGGGCGGCTGTGGCGGTTCTTCCAATCGCCTCTTGGCAGACGGATGAAAGATGCGGCCGCCAAGGGAACGCTTCATAAAGAACAGCAGTTTGTGATCGGGATTCCTGCCAGGGAGATGGAGGTCTGCGATTCGGACGAACTGGTGCTGATCCAGGGTATTATCGATGCGTATATGGAAGAAGAGGACGGACTGGTTTTAGTGGATTATAAGACAGACCGGATTCAGCCGGGGCAGGAACAGGTTTTGGCGGACCGGTACCGGGAGCAGCTGGATTACTATCAGAGAGCATTGGAACAGATGACAGGGCAATGTGTCCGGGAAAAGATTATCTATTCCCTGACGCTTCATAAAGAAATAAACCTGAAACAATGGACGGCCATAGAAGGCGGCGGAAAGGATGGAGAAACAGATGAGAAAAGTTAAAACAGTGGCATTGATCGGACTGGGGGCAATCGGAAGCTATATTGCCGGCAACTTGTCAAAGGTGATGGGAGACGATTTAAGGATCATTGCAGGAGGCAGCCGGAAGGAGAGGCTCGAAAGGGACGGAATTGTGATCAACGGAGAGCCCTATCATTTCCACGTGGTTTCCCCGGAAGAGGAGACCGGATTTGCTGATCTTGCGGTGATCATCACAAAATTTACGGGCATAAAAGAGGCGCTGAAGGATATTAAGAACCAGATCGGCCCGGATACCATCATCATGGCCCCTCTCAATGGAGTGGAAAGCGAAGAAGCGGTTGCAGAGGAATACGGATGGGACCGTGTGATCTATTCCCTTGCCAGGGTCAGTGTGGTGATGAAGGGGAACCAGGTGAGCTATAATCCAAAAGTTGCCCATCTGGAATTTGGAGAAAAGACCAATGAAACCATCTCGGAGCGGGTACAAGCCGTAAAAGACTTATTTGAAAGCGCGGGCATAGAATCCTGGATTCCGGAAGATATGGAGCGGGCCATCTGGATTAAATATATGTGCAACGTGAGTGAGAACCAGACGGCGGCAGTGCTTGGCATACCGTTCGGAGCATGGAGCGGCGTCAGTGAACATGCTACTGAAATCAGGGAAATGGTGATGCGCGAAGTGGTGGCCGTGGCCCAGAAAAAGGGAATCGACCTGTCAGAAAAAGATATTCAGAACCAGAGGGAAGTGATAAAGAGACTTCCGTATCAGAATAAGCCTTCCACGCTTCAGGACATTGAATCCGGCCGGAAAACCGAGGTGGATATGTTCGCCGGCACCATGGTGCGCCTGGGCAGGGAAACAGGGGTTCCGACCCCGCTGAATGAATTTTTATATCATGCGATTCACGTTTTGGAAGAAAAAAATGACGGAATTATATAGTTAATACTAAAAAAAATTCATCTTGACACGGGACTTGTAACATGTTACCATGAAAATGTACAAAAAGTTTTAGCATAGCTAAAAAATTTTTGTGAAATCTTTTACAGAGTTTCATACAAACATTTTTTTGTGGAGGAATCGCCATATGACGCTTAAATGCTACGTTCGAAAGCGAAAACAGCGACAATTTCATAGATATTATTTTTTGGAGAGCAGTCCGTTTGGGCTGCTCTCCTTTTAACTTTGTATAATTTTTCACAATAAACAAATCATTTAAGGAGGTAATGGTATGAATGAAGAAACGAAAACTGTGTGCTGCTGTGGTTGTGACAACAGCCAGGAAGGGCTTTTAAAGCTGATTGGCGAACGGGCCGCTGAATATCGGGGTAAAGAGGGCAGTTTGATTCAGGTTCTCCATATGGCCCAGGGGATTTACGGCTATCTGCCGTTGGAAGTGCAGCAGGTGGTGGCGGAGGCGCTGGATGTGCCGCTTGCAGAGGTATCCGGAGTTGTTACCTTCTATTCTTTCTTTTCTACCCAGCCCAGAGGGGAGCATACCATCCGGGTATGTCTTGGCACCGCATGTTATGTAAGAGGCGGGAAAAAGATCGTGGAACGACTGAAAAAGCTGTTGGACGTGGAGATTGGGGACACGACCAAAGACAGGAAGTTTACGTTTGAAGTGGCCCGGTGTATCGGCGCCTGCGGTCTTGCGCCGGCTATGTCCATCGACGACCAGGTGTTTAAGCAGGTTAATCCTGATAAGCTGGAGCAGATTTTAGCAAGATATTATGATGAGGAGGAATAAAACATGGATTTGTTGAGGGTCAAAGAGGAATACATAGAAAAACAGAAACAGTACCGTCATGAAATTTTAGTATGCGGCGGGGCCGGATGTATCTCATCACACTGCGGGGAAGTGCAGGACGCATTGAAAAAGGCACTGAAGGAACATAATCTGGAAAATCAGGTTCATGTTTTGATTACAGGCTGTATGGGAACCTGTGCGGCCGGACCTGTACTGCTGGTGGAGCCGGAGGGAATCTTTTATACGGCTATGGATCCGGATAAGGTGGCAGATATGGTGGAACGCCACCTGGTTAATCAGGAAATTTGTGAAGAATATACATTTTATGATAATGAATTGAAGAAATATATCCCGAAACTGGATGATATCAGCTTCTTTAAAGAGCAGGTAAGGATTGCGCTGAGAAACTGCGGACGGATGGAATATGCGTCCATGGAAGCCTACATAGCGAGAGACGGATATGCGGCGGCGTCCAAGGCGCTTTCGTCCATGAGCCCGGCCGATGTGGTGGAAACCATAAAAGCTTCCGGTTTAAGAGGGCGCGGCGGTGCAGGCTTCCCAACCGGAGTGAAATGGGAGGCCGGATTGAAGGCTGTTTCAGAAGACGGAAGAAAATATATTGTTTGTAATGCGGATGAAGGCGATCCGGGCGCTTTCATGGACAGAAGTATTTTGGAAGGCGATCCTCACAGCATCATCGAAGGAATGATGATCGGAGGATATGCAATTGGCGCGGATAAAGGATATGTGTACGTGCGGGCGGAATATCCGCTGGCTGTGGAGCGTTTGTCCAATGCCATCGACCAGGCCAGAAAAGCCGGGATTCTGGGCGCCAACGTGTTCGGCAGCGGCGTGGATTTCGATCTGGAGATCAGAATCGGAGCCGGAGCGTTCGTATGCGGAGAGGAGACCTCACTTCTGGCGTCCATAGAAGGCAAGAGAGGTGAGCCGAGACAGAAGCCGCCGTTCCCATTTGAAAAAGGTCTGTTTGAATCACCGACCATTATCAACAACGTGGAGACGCTGGCCAATATCGCTCCCATCGTGCTGAACGGAGCCGATTGGTACCATCAGTTTGGAACAGAAAAGAGTGCGGGAACCAAGGTGTTCGCGCTGGCGGGCGACATCGCCAATGCCGGAATCATCGAAGTGCCTATGGGAATCCTGCTTGGAGATATTATCTATAAAATCGGCGGAGGAATTTCAGGAGGAAAACGGTTTAAGGCCATTCAGTCCGGCGGACCGTCCGGCGGCTGTCTGACAAAGGCCCATTTAAACACTCCGGTGGACTATGAGTCCCTGTCAAAACTTGGGGCCATCATGGGGTCCGGCGGACTGGTAGTCATGAACGAGGACACCTGCATGGTGGATACGGCCCGCTACTTTATGGACTTTATCCGGGATGAATCCTGCGGAAAATGTCTTCCATGCCGGAACGGCACAAAGCGCATGCTGGAGATTCTGGAACGGATCACTGAAGGAAAGGGAAAAGAAGGCGATTTAGAGCTTTTGGAGGAACTGGCGGAAACCATCAAGCAGACAGCCATGTGCGGCCTGGGACAGACGGCTCCAAATCCGGTGCTGTCCACCCTGAAATATTTCAGAAATGAATACGAAGCCCATATTTACGCCAAACACTGCGACGCAGGCGTCTGTGCCGAGCTTCAGACCGCCCCATGCCGCAATGCATGCCCGGCCAATGTCCATGTACCAGGTTATCTGTCCCTCCTTTCCGTTGGAAGGATTGAGGACGCGTACCAGCTGATCCGCCAGGAGAACCCGTTCCCGTCCGTATGCGGCCGCGTTTGTACCCATCCGTGTGAGAGCCACTGCCGCAGAAGCCAGGTGGATGAAGCTGTTTCCATCTGCTCTTTAAAACGGTTTATCGGAGACTATGCGCTGCGGGATGATTACAATCTGCCGGTGGTAGAGCCTCAGCCATCCACGGGAAAACGTGTTTCCATCATCGGAGCAGGCCCTTCCGGACTGTCCTGCGCGTACTACCTGGCTAATCTTGGCCATGAAGTGCATGTATATGAGGCGGAATCCGTGGCAGGCGGAGTTCTCTATTGGGGAATTCCTGAATACCGCCTTCCTAAGGAAGTGCTGGCGAAGGAAGTTCATGCAATCGAAAAGAGCGGCGTGAAGATCCATTTGAATACAAAGATCGGTGAAAATATTACCTTTGAGGAGATGAAAAACCAGTCCGACGCCGTTTATATCGCCATCGGAACACAGGTTTCCAGACTTTTGGATATTCCGGGAGAAGATCTGGACGGAGTGGAAAGCGGACTTCAGTTCTTAAAGAGAGTTGGACTTAATTATGACAGAACCGTGGCAAAACGGATCGTAGTGGTCGGCGGCGGAAGCACGGCTATGGACGTAGCCCGCACGGCAGTCCGCCTGGGAGCGGAAGAAGTCACGGTAGTTTACCGCCGTACGGAAAATGAGATGCCTGCCGGTGAGGAGGAAGTTGTGGAAGCAAGAGAAGAGGGCGTGAAGATCATCACATTGGCCTCCCCAAGAGAATTCCTCGGAAAAGACGGCCATGTAACAGGAATCCATATGGTCCGCAGGGAGCTGGCTGATTACGGCAATGACGGGCGCAGGAGAAGCGTACATATTGAGGGCTCTGATTTCACCATTGAATGTGACTGCATCATCAAGGCGATCAACCAGGATGTTGACCATCAGTTCTACCACACAACTCAGGTGGATCTGGATCAGAAAGGCCGTTTGGAGATCAATAAATTCACAGGCCAGACATCCCAGGAAGGCATATTCGCAGGAGGCGACACGAGCCCATGGGGCGCTAACGTGGTGATCCAGGCCATTGCAGACGGAAAACTTGCCGCAGTAAATATTGATAAATATTTAGGCGGAAGCGGTGAACTGAATAAGGGCCAGGTATTTGATATCCCGAATGTGCCGGATGCGGAAGTGACGGAGCCTCATAAACGGTTCCCGGTAAGAACCCTGGCAGTGGAAGACAGAATTGACAACTTTAAAGAAGTTGCCTGCGGTTTCCATAAATTAGACGCCATGGCAGAATCCTTGAGATGTCTGCATTGTGATAGAAGATAGGAAGGAGAGGTAACGTGATGAATATAACGATCAATGGAAAGCCGATGGAAGTTCGTGAGGGACTGACCATCATGGAAGCGGCAAAAGAAGCCGGAATTAAGATACCAAGCCTTTGTCAGTATAAAGATATCCATAAATACGGCTCCTGCCGCATCTGCGTGGTGGAGGTGGAAGGCATGAAAAACCTTCAGGCTTCCTGTATGGCAAAGGTTCGGGACGGAATGGTGATTAAAACCAATTCCCCGAAAGTAAGAGCCGCCCGCAAGGTGCTCTACGAGCTCTTGTTATCCAATCATCCGAAGGACTGCTTAAACTGCCAGAGAAACCAGAACTGCGAGCTTCAGCAGCTGGGCTATGAACTGGGCGTGACGGAAAGCCGTTTGGAAGGCGAGATGGCAAAGAGCAAAATCGATATCTCCCCATCCATCACCAGAGATACCAGCAAATGTATCCTTTGCAGGCGCTGCGTGACCGTCTGCAACCAGATTCAGCATGTAGGCGCGATCCAGGCGCAGAACAGAGGATTTGAGACCATGATAAGCCCTGCCATGGGCCTTCCGCTCAACTCCACCGCATGCGCCATGTGCGGCCAGTGCACCGTGGTATGTCCGACGGGAGCGCTTCAGGAGACGGACGGCCTGACACCTGTATGGAGAGCCATCGCTGATCCTAAGAAACGGGTGGTGGTTCAGGTTGCCCCGGCAGTCCGGGCGGCTTTAGGAGAAGAATTCGGCATGGAATGCGGAACTCCTGTAACAGGAAAGATGGCTTCCGCCCTTCATGAACTGGGCTTTGACGATGTATTTGATACTCTGTTCTCCGCTGATTTGACAATTATTGAAGAAGGAACCGAATTGCTGGGCCGTTTAAATACAGTTCTGAAAGAGGGAAAAGAAGCTGCTCTTCCTATGATCACCAGCTGTTCACCGGGATGGATCAAACACATTGAACACCGGTTCCCGGAAGAACTGGATCATCTTTCCAGCTGTAAGAGCCCTCATACCATGATGGGCGCGGTGGTTAAATCCTTCTATGCGGAAAAGATCGGAAAAGATCCGGAGGATATGTTCGTAGTATCCGTAATGCCGTGCACCGCTAAAAAATATGAAATCCAGCGGCCTGAGATGCAGGTGGACGGACACCCGGATGTGGATGCGGTTCTCACCACAAGAGAGCTGGCCAGAATGATTAAATCCGCGGGAATTGATTTTGTAAACCTTCCGGAAGGCGAATTTGACGCTCCGTTAGGATTGTCCACAGGAGCTGCGGACATCTTCGGTGTGACTGGAGGAGTTATGGAGGCGGCTCTCAGAACGGTTTACGAACTGGTGACCGGACGGGAACTTCCGTTTGAGGGGCTTCATGTGACCCCGATCGTGGGCATGGAGCAGATTAAAACCGCATCTCTCGTAATAGAAAATGTGCTTCCTGCTTTCTCCCATTTAGAAGGCGTGACGGTAAATATTGCGGTTACCAGCGGCCTGGAAGGCGCTTCCATACTTATGAAGGAAGTTGCAGAAGGAACATCGCCCTATCACTTTATCGAAGTGATGGGATGCCCCGGAGGATGCGTCAACGGAGGCGGGCAGCCGAGAACTTATGTGGAAGGCTACCGGGAGAAGAGAGCGAAAGCCCTTTACAGCGAAGATGAGCGGAAGACTCTCCGCAAATCCCATGAGAATCCTGATCTTCAGAAGCTTTATGACGAATATTTAGGAGAGGCCAACGGACATCTGGCCCACAAGCTGCTCCATACCCATTATACAAAACGGGGTGTTTATAATGAATTAATTTAATAATACTTTAACAGCTTTTCTGAGCCGGCCTTTTTCGCCCTTTTTGCGAAAAAGCCGGCTCAGAATCATTTCATGTAATTGACAGTAAAAAGTATTATGGTACAATGATATATAGAAAATATCTATAAATGGGGAAAGAAGGGTTTATCATGATACCAGACAATGAAGTAAAATTAACGGGAATGTCGCATACCGCAGGGTGCGCAGCCAAGATCGGGCCGGGCACTCTGGCGGGAATATTAGAAGGTCTTCCAAAATTTCAGGACCCCAATCTGTTGGTTGGGATAGAAACCTCCGACGACGGGGCGGTTTATAAAGTTTCTGATGAACTGGCCTTGATTCAAACGCTGGATTTTTTTACGCCGGTTGTTGACGATCCATATACATTTGGCCAGGTGGCTGCGGCAAATGCATTGAGCGACATTTATGCCATGGGCGGAGAGCCCAAGATCGCGCTCAATATCGTGGCGTGGCCAAACTGTGTGAATCCCAAATTTCTGGGAGAGATTTTAAGGGGAGGCGCGGATAAAGTGATGGAAGCCGGGGCTGTTTTGGCCGGAGGCCATTCCATCCAGGACGACGAACCCAAATACGGGCTCAGCGTAACCGGTTTTGTCCATCCGGACAAGATGTTTAAAAACTGCGGAGCGGTTCCGGGAGATGTGCTGATCTTAACAAAACCGCTGGGAACCGGTATTGTCAACACTGCGGTGAAGGCGGAGATGGCATCCGAGAAGGCGAAAGCGGAAGTGATCAGAACCATGACGGCGCTTAACAAAAAGGCTAAACAGGTGATCGAACGCTACGAGATCCACAGCTGCACCGACGTGACCGGTTTTGGTCTTGCAGGACACAGCGTAGAGATGGCAGAGGGAAGCGGCGTCACCATAGAGATTCATCTGGACCAGCTTCCGGTTCAGTCGGAAGCGGCTGAATATGCCAAGATGGGGCTGATACCGGCCGGAGCCTATAAAAACCGCGCTTTTGCCGAGGGAAAGATCGATGTTGGAAATGCCGAGGAGCATATGCTGGATCTGTTTTTTGATCCCCAGACCTCCGGCGGCCTCCTAATCAGCGTTTCCCCTGAAACTGCGGATCAGATTATGAAAGACCTGGAACAAACCGATATGGACACCCCGTTTGCAGTGATCGGCCGCGTGATTCCCGCCGGTGAAAAACGCATCCGGTTATTATAGGAGACGAAGCTATGATTTATCTGGATAATGCGGCAACGAGTTTTCATAAACCGCAGTGCGTGATCGACGCGGTGGTACAGGCAATGCAGCATCTGGGAAATGCGGGACGCGGAGCCCATGACGAAGCATTGGCCGCCTCCCGCCTGATCTTTGATGCAAGACAAAAATTAGCTGACTTTTTCGGAGCGGGCGATCCTTCCGGAGTAGCGTTCACCATGAATTCTACAGAGAGCCTGAATATAGCCATCCAGGGGCTGCTTTGCCCGGGAGATCATGTGATCACAACACAGATGGAACATAATTCTGTGCTCAGACCCCTGTATCTGATGGAACGAAAAGGGGTTAAACTCAGTATCATTCCTGCGGACAGGCTGGGGAGAATTGATTTGTCGGAATTGGAAACACAGATTCGTCCCGAAACGAAAGCAGTTGTATGCACCCACGCGTCCAACCTGACCGGCAATATGATTGACATAGCGCAGGTGGGGGAGATTTGCCGCCGTCATGGCGTACTGCTGGTGGTGGACGCATCCCAAAGCGCTGGGGTATATCCCATTCATATGATGGAGATGGGCATTGACGTTCTCTGTTTTACCGGCCATAAAAGCCTTTTGGGACCTCAGGGAACCGGAGGAATCTGTGTGAGGGAGGGAGTAAAGATTCTTCCTCTGCTGGCCGGGGGAAGCGGAGTTCACAGCTATTCGAAGGAACACCCGGACGTGATGCCAACTGCCTTAGAAGCGGGAACGCTGAACGGACATGGAATTGCAGGTTTGTCCGCCGCAGTCTCTTATATAGAAGAAACAGGTTTGGATCAGCTGAGAAACAGGGAAATGGAGCTGATGTGGAAGTTCTATAACGGAGTAAAGGATTGTTCCAATGTGAAGATTTATGGTGACTTTTCCGTCTCAAAACGATGTCCCATTGTTGCCCTGAATATCGGGGATTATGATTCAGGCCAGGTGGCGGATGAATTGTTTGAAGAATACGGCATCTGCACCAGGGCCGGAGCCCACTGCGCCCCGCTGATGCATCAGGCGCTGGGAACCGTGGATCAGGGAGCCGTGAGATTCAGCTTTTCCCATCAGAATACGGAAGCAGAAGTGGATGCCGCCATAGAAGCTGTAAATGAACTGGCAAAAGACTGAGAGGGATTTGGAATGAATCTGAAACAATTGGAAGCATTTGTCTGTGTTACAGAGGTGAAAAGCTTTTCAAAAGCCGCAAAAAAGCTTTATCTGACCCAGCCCACGGTCAGCGCTCATATTAACTCTTTGGAAAAGGAACTGGGAAGAAAGCTGTTTATCCGGACGACAAAGGATGTATTTCTTTCCCCGGACGGACAGCGGCTGTACGAAAAAGCCCGCCAGATGCTGCAGCTGGAGAAAAGCATTTGGCATGATTTTGAAGAAAAGGAAGCTCCTAAAAAAAGGAAGATGATCGTAGGAGCTTCCACGGTGCCGGGACAGTATATACTTCCCCAGGCGCTGTCCCTGTTCTGCCAGAACTACCCGGAAAATGAACTGGAACTCATGGAAGCGGACAGCGAGGTTGTGATACAGAAGATTTTGGAAGGCGAGATCGAAGTGGGCTTCACAGGCACCATGATTGAAAATGCCAGCTGCGTGTATGAGCCGTTCTATTCGGACCGCCTGATTCTGATCACTCCCAATCAGGAGGAATACAGAAAATTCAAGGAGGATGGATATCCTCTGGAACAGCTATATCAGGAAAAAATGATTGTCCGTGAGGAAGGGTCCGGGACGAGAATGGAAACGGAACGCTTTTTAAGGAACGAAGGAATCGATATAGAAAAGATTCCCGTGGTCGCAACCATCAGCAATCAGGAAACCATTAAAAAATCGGTGAGCAATGGTATGGGAGTATCGGTCATCTCCAGCGCGGCGGCGGAAGATTACGTACAGCAGGGACTGGTGTTAAAATTCTATCTGAGCGGCAGAGATGTCAGCCGCAAACTTTATATGGTATGGAACCGCAACAATAAGCCGGGAACGGCGGCCAGAACCTTTTTGCAGTTTGTCAGGGATTTGTATGAATACATATAAAATTATCGTTTCATTTATGAGAAAATCGTACTTATAGATAATTTCTATAAGTACGATTTTTTTATCCTGATTATCAATTAGACCTAATAAATAATTAGTGTTAAGATAAAAATATACAAAAAAAATTAGGCAAGAATAATGGAGGGTAAGGTATGAGTTTTACAAGTACGAAAAAAGGTTTGGCCCTGTCAGGCGCGTTGCTCGGTATCATTGCCGTAATTTTGGCGGCGTCCGGGAATCCTAAGAACATGGCCATATGCATCGCCTGTTTTATCCGGGACACGGCGGGAGCAATGAAATTCCATCAGGCTGCGGTTGTCCAATATGCCAGGCCGGAGATTACAGGGATTATCCTGGGGGCATTTATTATCTCTCTGCTGACGAAAGAGTACCGTTCTACGGCCGGATCGGCTCCGATGATCCGTTTTGTATTGGGGATGATTATGATGATCGGGGCACTGGCATTTTTAGGATGTCCTCTCCGCATGCTGATCCGCATGTCGGCAGGAGACTTAAACGCCTATGTGGCTTTGGTGGGATTTATCGGGGGAATCTTCACGGGCACATTGGCTTTGAAACATGGATTCAGCTTGGGAAGATCCTATGAAACCAGGCGGTCCGGAGGCTACATACTTCCTGCGATGATGACAATTGTTCTTATTCTGGGCGCATTCACCACCTTACTGGCAGCCAGTGAAAAAGGCCCGGGAAGCATGCACGCCCCTGTAATCCTTTCCTTAGCGGCCGGTTTGGTTTTCGGAGCGGTTTCTCAAAAATGCAGAACCTGTTTTGCAGGAAGCGTCAGGGACGTGATTCTCATGAAAAACTTTGATCTGCTCACCATCATCGGCGGATTTTTCGTAGTAATGACAATTTATAACTTGGTTAGCGGCGGATTTCATCTGTCCTTCACCGGACAGCCGGTAGCTCATTCCCAACATCTTTGGAACTTCCTCGGCCTATATGTGGTTGGATTTGCCGCCGTATTAGCGGGAGGATGCCCGTTAAGACAGCTTGTTTTGGCGGGACAAGGGTCCGGCGATGCGGCAGTCACATTTTTAGGACTTTTTGTAGGAGCTGCCGTCTGCCATAACTTCGGACTGGCAGGCTCTGCGGCCTCAGCAGACCCGGTATCGCCGGGAGGACTTGGAACCGCGGGAAAAGCTGCAGTCATTCTATGCGCAGTGGTATTGTTTATCATAGGTTTTTGTATCAAAAAAGATAAGGAATAGGAGGATACGGCGATGATCGAAGTGGATGCAAGAGGATTATCCTGCCCGGAGCCATTGATGCTCACAGACCAGGCCATGAAGAAACATCCGGGAGAGAGCATAAAAGTGGTAGTTACAGAGGCTCACTCGAAGACAAATGTAGAAAAGTTTGCAAAGAGCAAAGGCAGAAGCGTGACCGTTAAAGAAGTTGGACACGAATACGAATTAATGATAGAATAAAGCCATGAGAGCGAAAGAATTAAAATTAGTGATAACATTTCATACAACAGCAGAATCCATTGCCATGGAAAAGAACTGTAAAGCGGCCGGCATTCCGGGCCGCCTGATTCCCGTACCCAGACAGATCAGCGCCGGTTGCGGATTGGCCTGGGCTGTTCCGGCCGAAGACGGGGATACAGTTAAATCATTCATAACCGAAACCTCCCTCCCCTTTGAGTCTATGAGCGAAATCTTTATTTAGTTTAGAAAGAAACGCCGGAAAGAAGGGGAAACCTGGGCGGGCGGCGGAACTGATAAGAGATAGGGGATTCGAGTTTCGACCCTAAGAGGTACTAAGGCCGTCAGAAGCGGAAAAAGGCAGCGCGGCGCCATTCGCGATGAACTCTTTATGACTTCATCGCTCAAGGGCGCCTCAAATACTGATTCGGAATTCAGTATTTGTCTGCCTTTTTCCGTTTCTGACGACCAAGTACCTCTAAGGGTCTGCAAACGATCCCCTATCTCTTATCAGTTCCGCCGCCCGCCCAGGTTTCCCCTTCTTTCCGGCTGTTGCTTGGCTGGCTAAGGAAAAAAGATTTAGTGGATGGGAAAGTGAATTTTTACATCAACCGTTAAGTCTTTTTCAGAAATGCCTTCACCATTTAATGTAAAGGGTGAGGTCTTTTCGTGAAATGCCTTAACGTTTAAAGTAAAACCTGAAGGCATTTCTGAAAATCCCTTCACGATCAATGTAAATGTGATTCTGCATAAATACCTATGCACCAATATTGTTTTTAACCAGGCTAGCGAAAACCAGCACGGAATGGGAAGGCGGAACCGGAGGACGAAGGTCGGAGGGGCCATCCAGGCCGGGGAAGGAAGATGCAGCCAGATGGGATCGTATGGAACCCCTTTAGAACTACTTAGGTCCGTAAGGACAGAACGAGGCAGGTAGAAATTGATTTCCAGGTCAGTTTCTAAAGCGCCGCTGAGCAGCGAAGTCATCAAGAGTTCACTGCGAATGGCGCTGGCCTGCCTCGTTCTGTTCTTACGGGCCTTAGTAGTTCTTAGGGGCGAATCCCGAATCCCATCTGGCTGCATCTTCCTTCCCCGGCCTGGATGGCCCCTCCGACCTTCGTCTTCCGGTTCCGCCTTCCCATTCCGTGCGTCCCCCTTTCGCCAACTCAGCTAAATAACAATCTCGCCAACTCAAAGAGTATAGCTTGGGGACATATTTGTTATGCAAAATGTTGTCTTGAAAGCATAAATGTCAGGAATTATAATAAGGGCATGAGGTAGGCAGGGCGGATGGTTAGTCGGAGAGTGCCTGCTGTGATGCGGCTTCTTTTTTTAGAATTTGAATATATTTTTGAATGTATTTTGGCCGGTAAGAGTTTTTATTGCATATGGCTGTCAGCTCCATGTGAGAGCTGGGATCACCCAGGGAGAAGCAGGCTGGGAATGGGGTCAGGGACGTGGACTTTAAAAATAGTTCCGGGATAAAGGCGCAGCAGTATCCCTTGCTGACCGCTTCGAGGGTGCCGTGAAGGCTGCTGGTGCAGAGGGCGGTCTTTGGTGAAATTCCGGCATTTTTGAAGACCTTGGCCGCCAGCTTTCCGGAGATGGCGGTTGAGGGCTGGAGAATAAAGGAATCATTTTTAAAATTACGGATATCAATCCATGGGTATTTACAGTCCGGTCTTTGAACACCGGAGTTTGCCAGAGGGTGTCCGGGAGGGATGCACAGGACTAATTCTTCCTGGATGATAGGCTCGTATAATAAGTCGGGATCGTAATCAGGAGGATAGACGATGGCAATGTCTGCGTCGCCTTTCATTAAAAGCTGGATTCTCCCGGTGGTGTCGGATTCCAGGATGTTCAGTTCAATTTCGGGAAACTGGTTTTTAAACTCCAGGATGGAGAGGGGGATGATGCCGTCCCGCCTGTTTCTGGGGCAGGCCAGATTTAAACGCCCTTTTTTCTGATGAGCGATATCATTCAATTCAAAATCCATTTGATTTTTTATATATATGATCTGGCGCGCGTAATCGAGATAGCGTTCGCCGAAGTAAGTGGGCTTCAGCTTTCCGTTTATCCGCTGAAATATCTTTGCTCCAACCAGTTTTTCATGTGTTTGGAGAAAACGGGACAGGGTTGGCTGGGCGATGTATAGCTGGTCGGCGGCTTTCGATATATTTTCCTGTTCGGCTATGGCGATAATGTATTGCAGTTCTCGGAAATCCATAAAACTCCTTTCTTATCCTTTGGTATAGCTTTTTGCTATATTTATTATAAAATATATTAGTTTTATGTGTCAATTCGAATTTGAGATTGACGGAAATAAAAGGAAAATAAAAGAAAATTTATTGTCCGCCGGCGGGCATTAAAAAATAATCAGGAGGAATCTAACATGACACCAAGAATTGAAAAAATGTATCACTACATACGCGATACGCGGATGACCATCTGTACGGAAAAGGCCAGACTTTTTACGGAAGCTTATAAAAAATATGACGGCGATCCGGATGTAGTGCGTACAGCCAAGGCACAGGCGTATATGCTGGATCATATCAATATCTTTATATTAGACGGGGATCTGATCGCAGGAGCGCCTGCGTCTCAGCCGCTGGGGCTGGAAGCCGATTTCTGGACGAGAGGATGCTGGAGAAAAGAGGGAATCGAATCTCTAAGGGAAGAGGGAACTCATTATATCAGCGAGGAAAGCGTAAAAGACATGGAGGACATGGCTGATTATTGGCAGCATTTTGCAGCTGAATATAAGATGCTGGATCTGTTTGACGAAAAGATGTGGGCGTGGAAAAAGAGCGGTTTTCATCTTCCGCGCAACAAAACGATCGAAGAAGCCGCCGGGTCCGGCCTGGCTCTCAGCAGCCTTTCCATATTTCCGGAACAGGAATTTGCCAGCATTAATTATGAATTTGCTTTAAAGACCGGGCTGAGGGCCAATATTGAAAAGGCAAAGCAGAAGTTAAAAGAAATTGATTGTTTTGAACTGAAAACGGATTACGATGTGGACCGGGTTTATTCCCTCAGGGCGATGGTGATCATCAATGAGGCCGTGATCCGGTGGGCGCACAGGTATGCCGATCTGGCGAAGAAGCAGGCGGATGAGTGCCAGGACCCCAAACGCAGGGAAGAGCTTATGAAGATGGCGGAAAGCTGCAGCCGTGTTCCTGAATTCCCGGCAGTGACCTTTATAGACGCCCTGCATTTCCAGTGGTTTATCTATATTCTGACCCATTATATGAACGTAATGCCTTTAGGGCGTGCGGACCAGTATATGTATCCATACTTTAAACACGATATGGACGAAGGCACGATGGACGAGGAAACCGCCTTGGAGTACCTCCAATGTCTCCGCTTGAAATATATGCAGATCCGGTCCACATCCGGCGGTCAGCACCGTAAAAAATGGTCCGGCCAGGCGGCATGGCGTTCTGTTACCATCGGAGGCGTGAAACCGGACGGAACGGATGCAACCAATGAACTGACTTATCTGTTCCTGGAGGCCGCAATGCGCTGCCGCACCCCGCATCATACCATTACGCTTAGAATCCACGAAGGAACTCCGCCTCAGTTGATGAGAAAGGCGATTGAACTGGTGAAAACCGGAATCGGCATGCCGTCATTTGTCAGCGATGCTTCTTATATAAAAACATTGGTGGACAAAGGGATGCCGCTGGAAGTGGCCAGGGATTATTATATTGTGGGATGTCTGGATGTTACGGTGCCGGAAGGCTGGGGCCAGCTGTTTTCCATGTGCTGCAATGCGCTGCCGTTCGATACGTTCCTGCATAACGGCTACAGTCCGATTGAGGACCATGCGGTAGGGCCGAAAACAGGGGACCCGCGTGAGATGAAGAGTTTTGAGGAGTTTATGGACCGGCTGGTAGAGCATTATGAATGGTATTTTAAATGCTACGCGGCCGACCGGCAGATTCGTTTCAATATCAGGCGTTCCCAGCGGTTTTTACAGGATGCGCTGGCGATCTCTCTGTATCATGACGGCGTGGATGTGGGATGCAGTCCATTTTTCAGAAAACTTCCTTATCCGGGATTGGGGCCGGCTATCGGAATCGGTGTGGGCATTATCAACGTGGGCGATTCTCTGGCGGCCATTAAAAAGCTGGTATTTGATGAGAAGAAGATCACTATGGACGAACTGATCGGCGCTTTGGACGCCAACTGGGAAGGTGAACGGAATCAGGAGATCAGGCGCATGTGCCTGGCGGTTCCCAAATACGGAAACGATAATGACGAGACGGACAGCGTCATAGCGGAACTCTATAACCGGCTGTCGGATGTAATCCTTAACATGGACAGCTACAGAGGAACAAAATATTGTGTGGCGGCTATTTCCATCACTTCTCATGAACCGGGAGGAAAACTGGTTGGAGCAACGCCGGACGGAAGATATGCCGGCTCCATCTTGGCGGACGGTGGCGGATCGCCGATACAGGGCATGGACAGAAACGGCCCGACGGCTATGCTTAACAGCGCTCTGAAGATCAATCAGGAGAAACTGAATTCCCTTCTGCTGAACATGAAACTGCACCCCAATTCCCTGAAACAGGAAGAGGATGCGATGAAACTTGGAGCTCTCATCCACGCATATCTGGACAATGGAGGAAAACAGATTCAGTTCAACGTGGTGGATACGGAGACATTACAGAAAGCGAAAGAAGATCCGGACCAGTACCGCGATCTGGTTGTGAGGGTTGCGGGCTACAGCACCTATTTCACACTGCTGTCGGATGGAGTACAGGACGAGATCATAAAAAGAACCACGCATGAAATGATGTAAATAATAACGCTTGGAGGTTTGTGCCGCTTTTTGGCGGCGGAATTGGGGGATAAAATGTCCATTGGTACAATTTTAGTGCTTACGCTAGCTGCAATTATTATTTGTATTCTTTTAAACTATAAGCTGAATATTAACTTAGGTATCCCGGCAATTATCTTTGCCTGGCTGATTGGATGCTTCTGCCTCAATATGAAAGTGAAGGCGGTAGTGAGCCAATGGCCGACCAGCATTGTATTCCAATTAATGTGCATCACTATGTTCTTTGCGTTCGCCACACAGAACGGCACCATGAAGAAGGTGGCGGACAGCTTTATTTACCGTTTCAGAAAACAGACTTGGATGATACCCCTTGTAATCTATTTCGCCGGTTTTTCCATCGGAGGAATGGGGGCTCCGGGGGCGACGGCCAACATCATCATGAGTGTGATCGGATTCAACATTGCGGCTGAGGTAGGGCTGCATCCGCTGATTATAGCCGCCGTGGCCTGCCACGGAGGCGCGGCCGGAAGCGAGCTGCCATGGAGCGCCCAGGGAATCATTGCAAAAGGGGTGATTCAGGAGTATTGGCCTGAGCATGCGGACAGCTATACCTGGAAATTGTGGCTGGCTTATTTGATCCTGTCCTTGGTGATCTGTATCGGAGTTTCCCTGATCTTCGGCGGTTTTAAGAAGAGGGCGGCTTTAGAATATGCGAAGCCGGAATCATTTACCAAAGAACAGAAGTATACGTTAATCATTATCGGAAGCGTAGTGGGACTGTCTCTGCTCTTCCCAATTATCAATACCCTGTGTCCGGGAATCACCATCGTGAAGCTGCTGGCCGGATATATGGATATTCAGATGCTTTGTATGGTGGGAATTTTACTCTGCATCCTCTTAAAGCTGGGAAATCAAAAAGAAGCGATTGCGAAAGGAGTTCCTTGGAGCACAATCGTGATGTTAGGCGGAATGGCAATGCTCATGAATATCGCAGGCGAAGCGGGAGCAACCGATTATATCGCAGCGCTTTTGAGCAAAAACATGTCACCGGCGGTAATTGTGGCCATTCTTGGAGTGTTAGCAGGATTTTTAAGCTTTTTCTCAGGAGGAATGAGCGTGGTATTTCCGATGCTGGCCTCATTGGTTCCGCCCATTGCCGAAGCTACGGGGATTCCCGCTTATGCGATGCTGGCTGCTATTTGCTGCGGTGCCAGAATCACGGCATTATCGCCGTTCTCCACAGGCGGAGCCTTAATCATGGGCGCAAATCCCGTGGAAAAGAATGCGAAACTGCTTTTTAACGGCCAGTTAGTCATCTCGCTTGTGAGTCTGGCTTTAGTGGGAGCCGGAGGACTGATCGGCATCTTTACCCTTTTATAATTTCTTGAATACAGAAAAATGAGGTCGCTATGGAACACGAGAAAGGAACGGTTTTTAACATACAGAAATTCAGCATACACGACGGCCCGGGAATCCGTACCACGGTATTTGTAAAAGGCTGCCCGCTGCGCTGTAAATGGTGCCACAATCCGGAGTCAAATGAAATCTTTCCCCAGCTGATGATCCATTCAAAACTTTGTACCGGCTGCGGCAGCTGCGTGAAAATATGTCCCGGCCAATGCATCACCATATCGCCTGAAACAAAAAAAGCGTTCACAGATACGTCCCGGTGCATCAACTGCGGAGCATGCGCTTCGGAGCTGGTCTGTGAACACGGAGCCAGAAGCTTAGCCGGCTATGAGGCAACGGCAGAAGAGATATTGGATGAGGTGGTCAAAGACAGGATTTATTTTAAATCCTCCGGCGGAGGCGTAACCTTCAGCGGAGGCGAGCCCTTGATGCAGCCCCGTTTCACCTCGCAGGTGATGAGAAAATGCAGGGAGGCAGGCATCTCAACAGCTGTGGAAACCTGCGGATATGCGGCCTGGGAATCGGCAGAGATGGTGTTCAAAGAGTCGGATTACATACTCTATGATATTAAGCATATGGATACGGACATCCATAAAGAGCTGACAGGCGTTGGAAATGAACGGATACTGGAGAATTTGAAACGGACGGTAAAGGAATTGAATAAGCATGTCTGGCTTCGCCTGCCGTTAATAAGCGGAATTAATGATTCCGCCGTGGAAATTGAAGCCGTTACGGAATTGGCGGAAGGCTTAGACGGTCATGTGGATCAAATCTGGCTTTTGCCCTATCACAATATGGGGCTGTCAAAACTGGAAGCGCTGAGGCTTCCGGATCAGATCATGAGTCGGTTTCAGACGCCGGATCAAGGGTATCTGGAAACGTTAAAGGACATATTGAAAAAAAGCGGAGCCGAAGTGAAGATAGGTTGAAAAAAACCACTTATAGATGATTTCTATAAGTGGTTTTTTCGCTTGAATTTACCAAAGCACCACGAGAAAGCAGTTGGACACCAGACCTGTTTCATGATAAAATTTATAGATAAAACTTAGACAGGATAGGGACAAAAATGGAAGATCAGATAAAAAAATGGGAAACACAGATGAATCATCTTGAAATTGCGGTATTTTGCTTCGGATGTTTTGTGATGGCCGGGGCGGCTGCCTCCAATGGGCTTCTGAATTTGTTTTCCAATGCCAGTTTCATGATGGATTTTCTGGTGGTGCCGCCGTGGATGAGAGCGGTAATGGGGCTGATGCTCTTTGGGACAGTATTCGGAATCAGGAAGCGAAACTCCGCTGCCGGCTTTACCGCCTGCGTGATAGGATTTCTGCTTCTGCTGACCACTGCCTTAGCACCCTTTCCCATATTCCTGCTGGAAATGTCTGTTCCGGTTTTTACAAGATACATGATACTGATTGTCTGCTTTTATCTGGTGCCGTTTCTCATCATCTGCGTGAAGACAGCGGCTCTTGTCCGGTTAAACGGAGTTCGAAAAAGAGAAGATGAGCTGATGGAGCAGAACACGGCTGGGCCGTCGGGTATTTCCGGAAATAAAACCGGGAATGCGGTTTTTCTGATAATCGGATCGGTTATGACCCTAATTGGCCTGACATCGGGAATTAACAGCGCCGTAAGAAGCTTGAAGCCGGTTGATATCGGCAGCTGGGAGCGGTATTCGATTAAAGATACCGGCATATCCCTGCTTATGCCGATGGAACCTATAGAATATCCGAAAGAGGGCAAAGATGGTGAGGACGACGGCACTTTTGCCGTGATGGCGGAAGCGAAAAATTTCTTCGTGATGGTGGCCCGTTTCAGCGAAGAGCCGGAAGAGGAAACTTGGGACATGGAACGTCCTAAAGTGATCTGGGGGCCGGAAACAGGGACGATGAATGGCGTGGAGTATGAACAGGAGGTGTCCAGGTACAAAGTAGGGCGGCTTTCCAGCTATTCCATAAACAGGCATTTTACGGTGAATGGAATCCGGTATACGGCCAGTGTAAATATGCTGGGAAGAATGCAGTGGAGTCTGATGAAGAAGGCTGAAAATATTTTTGACAGCATAAAAATTAATTGAGAAAATGGGTATTGACATTCCGATAGCTTTTGTGTTATGTTGTTAATAGAGAAACAATTTAATAAAAATTTAATAGTATTCACAAAACTTATATATGCTCATAATTGGTTGAGCGTCTCTACCAACTACCGTAATAGTTGCCTATAAGTTTTCACAGGGATTTTGTCTGTGAAAGCGCAGGGTGACAAGCACGGTAGTTTTTTTGTTCCCCGGAATTATGGCACCGAGTGTTTTAAAGCCAGGTTTACCGGATGTAAACAGCTGCCGTCTCCCGCTGCAAAAGGCTAAGATTCTCTGTGGGGAATGCTGGAACAGGAGGCAAGATGGAAAACAATTGTTTTGTGCTGAGAGGCCACATCTGTTACAGTAGCGATCAAAAGGCGGTACAGATTGTGGAAAACGGGTATCTGGTTTGTGAGAACGGCAAATCCGCCGGTGTTTACCGGGAACTGCCGGATCATTATGGGGATTATCCCATGACGGACTATGGGGACAGACTCATTATCCCCGGACTGGTGGACTTACATATGCATGCGCCCCAGTATGCGTTCAGAGGTTTAGGCATGGATTTAGAGCTGCTGGACTGGCTGAACACCCATACATTTCCGGAGGAATCGAAGTATCAGGACCTGGAATATGCGAAAAAGGCGTACACAATTTTTGCAGACAACTTGAAAAACAGCGCGACCACAAGAGCATGCATCTTCGCGACGATTCACACTCCGGCAACGGAGCTTTTAATGGATCTTTTGGAAGAAGCTGGACTGGAAACCATGGTTGGTAAGGTCAATATGGACCGGAATTCACCGGATTTTCTGGTGGAAGAGACACAGCAGTCGGCAGAGGACACGATCCGCTGGCTGGAAGAGACATCAGGCAGATACAAACACGTAAAACCGATTTTGACGCCAAGATTTATACCGACTTGTTCAGACGAACTAATGGAACAGCTGTCAGAGATACAGAAGCGTTTTGACTTGCCGCTTCAGTCACACCTTTCGGAAAATCAAAGTGAAATTGCATGGGTAAAGGAGCTTTGCCCACAGTCGCAGTTTTATGGAGACGCCTATGACCGTACCGGCGCGTTCGGGGGAACGTATAAGACGATCATGGCCCACTGCGTGTGGTCCGGTGAGGAAGAGCAGAACAGAATGAAGGAACGGGGCGTATTCGTGGCCCATTGTCCTCAGTCCAACATGAACCTTTCTTCGGGAATTGCTCCGGTCAGAAGCTACCTGGATAAGGGAATCAAAGTGGGATTGGGAAGCGATGTTGCAGGCGGTTTCACTGAATCCATATTCCGGGCCATGTCGGATGCCATACAGGCGTCCAAGATGCGCTGGAGGATTCAGGATGAATCTTTAAAACCTCTCACCGTAGAGGAAGCATTTTATCTTGGGACAAAAGGAGGGGGAGAGTTTTTCGGCAACGTAGGAAGTTTCGAGAAGGGGTATGAACTGGATGCAGTTGTTCTGGATGACAGTTCCTTGAAACATCCTCAGCAGCTGGGCGTGAAAGAACGCTTAGAGCGGCTGATTTACCTGGCAGATGACAGCCAGATCAAGGCGAAATATGTAGCGGGCAGTCTTATCGTATCACGATGAAGAAAGATTCACTCCCGTCCTCAGGGCGGAGAAGAAAGCTGAAAATGATAATATAAGGGGGAATTTTATATGAAGGCAACAGCAAATGACAATGTAT
The DNA here is from genome assembly GCF_002899675.1 of Clostridium sp. chh4-2. GTDB lineage: Bacteria > Bacillota > Clostridia > Lachnospirales > Lachnospiraceae > CHH4-2. The sequence continues at coordinate 114,621 of NZ_PKUU01000002.1, forward strand.
TGGATCGTGTATTTCATCTTACGGAAAAGCATACAGATGTAAAAACGGAAATTATAGCAGGTATTACCACATTTATGACAATGGCTTACATTCTGGCGGTTAACCCGAATATTCTGGGCGTTGACGGTGCGGGAATGGATAATGGAGCCGTATTTACGGCCACAGCTCTGGCCGCTTTGGTGGCAACACTTTTGATGGCGGCATTTGCAAACTATCCGTTTGTTCTTGCTCCCGGCATGGGGTTAAACGCTTACTTCGCTTACACGGTTGTGGGCCAGATGGGATATTCCTGGCAGACAGCATTGGCAGCCGTATTTATCGAAGGTCTGATCTTCATCGTACTGTCACTGACCAATGTACGTGAAGCAATCTTCAATGCGATTCCGATGAATTTAAAACATGCGGTTTCCGTGGGTATCGGTTTATTTATCGCTTTTATCGGTCTGCAGAATGCGAAGATCGTTGTGGACGGAGCAACCTTAGTATCTGTTTATTCATTTAAAGGAGCCGTTAAAGAAGGGCTGTTTAACAGCGTTGGAATCACAGTATTGCTGGCGCTTATCGGTATTTTAATCACGGCAGTTTTAGTTGTAAAGAATATAAAGGGCAATATCTTATGGGGAATTCTGGCAACCTGGATCTTAGGCATTATCTGTGAGCTTGTAGGACTTTACCAGCCGAATGCAGAAGTGGGAATGTTCAGCGTGCTTCCTGATTTTTCAAGAGGATTCGGTATTCCGAGCATGGCTCCTACCTTCATGCATCTGGATTTTAAGGGCATATTCACAATTGATTTTGTCGTTATCATGTTTGCATTCTTATTCGTAGACTTATTCGATACTCTTGGCACTTTGATCGGCGTGGCATCCAAAGCGGATATGCTTGACAAAGACGGTAAACTTCCTAAGATCAAAGGCGCTTTGCTGGCAGACGCAGTCGGTACTTCCGCAGGCGCATTGTTCGGTACATCCACAACCACTACATTCGTAGAGAGTGCAGCAGGCGTAGCAGAAGGCGGACGTTCCGGTCTGACCGCAGTGGTAGCGGCAATCCTCTTTGGTTTATCCTTGTTCCTGTCACCGATTTTCCTGGCGATTCCGTCCTTTGCAACTGCACCGGCGCTGATCGTAGTAGGATTTTTGATGCTGACATCCATTACTAAGATTGATTTTGCAGATTACACAGAAGCAATTCCGGCTTACATCTGCATCATCGCAATGCCGTTTATGTACAGCATTTCTGAAGGTATCGCAATGGGCGTTATCTCTTACGTTGTAATCAATTTAGCAACCGGAAAGGCAAAGGATAAGAAGATCAGTACTCTGATGTATGTGCTGGCGGTTCTGTTCGTGCTGAAATATATAATGCTTTAACTATAATGACATGTAGTGTTTTAGATGAGTGAAATGGAAATGGGAGGTAATGCCATGGGAATTGGTAAGAACATGACGCGTGTGGACGCGTATGAGAAAGTGACCGGAGGCGCGAAATATGTTGCTGATCTGGAACCCCAGGGCCTTTTAGTGGCAAAGGTAGTTCACAGTACCATCGCCAATGGTGTAGTAAAAAGTTTTGATCTGGAAGAGGCGCTGAAGGTGCCGGGCGTGGTAAAGATCGTAACATGTTTCGATGTGCCGGATTATCAGTTCCCCACTCCCGGGCATCCATGGTCTGTGGAAACAGCCCATCAGGATATTGCCGACAGAAAGCTTTTGAATACTAGAGTCCGTATCTACGGAGACGATATCGCTGCCGTTGTGGCGGAAGATGAAATTGCCGCCAGCCGGGCAGTCCGGTTAATTAAGGTAGAATACGAAGTCTATGACCCTCTTTTGACCGTGGAGCAGTCCATGGCAGAAGGCGCTCCGGTTCTCCACGAGGAGAAGCCGGGCAATATAATCGCCCATACCAGTTTTCAGCTGGGCGATGTAACCTATGAAGAGGCGAAGGCGTCGGAAGAAGATCTGATCGAAGTTGAAGGGAATTATGAAACACAGAGCGTACAGCACTGCCATATTGAAACGCCGATTTCCTATGCTTACATGGAAAAAGGAAGGCTTGTAGTGACAACCTCCACCCAGATTCCCCATATTGTCCGCCGTGTTATCGGGCAGGCGTTAGGAATTCCGTGGGGCGACATCCGGGTGATCAAGCCTTATATCGGCGGCGGATTCGGCAATAAGCAGGATGTTTTATATGAGCCTCTGAATGCATTCTTGTGCACCCAGGTGGGCGGCAGAGGGGTAAAACTGGAGATTTCCAGAGAAGAGACTCTGGCCTGTACCAGAGTGCGCCATGCGATACAGTTCAACACAAAAGCGCTGGTACGTAAAGACGGCACGCTGGTTGCAAGGACATTTAAAGCCTATTCCAACCAGGGCGGATATGCGTCTCACGGCCATGCCATCGTCGCCAATGCGGCCAATGAATTTAAACAGATTTATCATGATGAAAAAGCTCTGGAATCAGACAGCTATACGGTTTATACCAATATAGCCACAGGCGGAGCCATGAGAGGATACGGAATTCCACAGGCGGCATTTGCCGCGGAGTGTCTGGCTGAAGATATGGCGGCAGCGCTTCACATGGACCCGTTGGAATTCAGGCTTAAAAACTGTATGAAACCAGGGTATACAGACCCTCACACCAATGTGAGATGCAATACATACGGTCTTCGCGACTGCATGGAAAAGGGCAGAAAAGCGATTCAGTGGGATGAGAAGAGAAAGGCCTATGAAAACCAGACCGGACCTATAAGAAGGGGCGTCGGAATGGCTATCTTCTGTTACAAAACCGGAGTTTATCCCATTTCTTTGGAAACGGCATCCTGCCGCATGGTATTAAACCAGGACGGTTCCATCCAGCTTCAGATGGGAGCTACCGAGATCGGCCAGGGCGCCGATACGGTATTCACCCAGATGGCCGCCGAGGTTACCGGAATCACCGAAGACCGGGTTCATGTTTTATCCACCCAGGATACGGATATCACCCCGTTTGACACAGGCGCTTATGCGTCGCGCCAGACTTATGTCAGCGGTAAAGCGGTGAAGAAGACGGGAGAACTTCTGAAAGAGAAGATATTGGAATACGCTTCTTATATGCTGAAGCAGGAGGTAGAAACCATGGACATTGCCGACAACATGATCGTCAGCAGGGAAAATGGTGATGCTCTTCTTTCTATGGAAGAACTGGCAACCACAGCCTTCTATAGCCTGGACCGTTCCGTCCATATTACGGCGGAAGCCACCAGCCACTGTAAGGAGAATACATTTGCAACAGGCGCGTGCTTTGCTGAAGTGGAAGTTGATATGCCTCTTGGCAAGGTAAAAGTGCTCAATATAGTCAATGTTCATGACAGTGGTGTTCTCATTAATCCAAAACTCGCTGAGGCGCAGGTGCATGGAGGCATGAGTATGGGACTTGGATACGGACTCAGCGAGCAGCTTCTGTTCGATCCGAAAACAGGCCGTGCGTTAAATGATAACTTGTTGGATTACAAACTTCCTACCGCCATGGATACCCCGGATTTGAAAGTGGAGTTCGTGGAGCTGGAAGATCCTACGGGACCATTTGGAAACAAGGCTTTGGGAGAGCCGCCGGCAATTCCGGTAGCTCCGGCCCTGAGAAATGCGGTTCTGGACGCCACAGGCGTTGCGGTGAATTCACTGCCTCTTGACCCGCAGAAACTGGTAGCGCATTTTAAAAATGCCGGATTGATTTAGAGGGAGGATGCATATGTACGATATTGAAAAATTTTATCAGGCATCGGATATAGATGATGCAGTCCGCGCTCTGGAAGCAGATCCGGAGGCGGTGGTGATCTCAGGAGGAAGCGATGTCCTGATTAAGATCAGAGAGGGGAAGCTGGCAGGCTGTTCTTTAGTCAGCATACACGGAATTAAGGAATTGGAAGGCGTCAGGATGGAAGAGGACGGAACCATTGTTATCGGCCCTGCCACCACATTTTCCCATGTTACCAATAATGAAATCATTCAAAAATATATCCCGATTCTGGGAGATGCCGTGGATCAGGCCGGCGGCCCGCAGCTGAGAAATATAGGAACCGTGGGCGGCAATGTCTGTAACGGAGTAACAAGCGCGGACAGCGCGTCCAGTTTCTGTGTCTTAAACGCCATACTGGTGCTTCAGGGACCGGAAGGGCGCAGGGAAGTTCCCATTACCGAATGGTATACCGGCCCTGGAAAAACCGTCAGAAAGCATGAAGAGCTTTTGGTCGAGATCAGGATTAAGAAGGAAAGCTACGAGGGTTACGGCGGCCATTATATCAAATACGGCAAACGGAACGCCATGGAGATCGCCACATTGGGATGCGCTGTTTTAGTAAAATTAACTGGCGACAAAAAGCATGTGGAGGATATGCACATCGCCTACGGAGTGGCTGCCCCTACTCCAATCCGCTGTTTTGCAACAGAAGATAAGGTAAAAGGAATGGAGCTTGGAGAGGAACTGTATGAGACTACCGGCAAAGGCGTGCTGGAAGAAGTAAATCCGCGTACCAGCTGGAGGGCATCCAAGGAGTTCCGCCTTCAGCTTGTGGAAGAGCTTGGAAAGAGAGCTTTAAAACAGGCGGTAATCAATGCGGGAGGTGAATGCAATGCTTAATATTATCCATATGATTGTCAACGATAAGCCGGTGGAAGTGGCTGTGGATGACAGAGAGTCTCTTCTTGAAACCCTGAGAAACCGCCTGGGACTTACCAGCGTGAAAAAGGGGTGTGAAGTCGGAGAATGCGGAGCCTGTACCGTATTGGTGGATGGAGAAGCGATAGACAGCTGCATCTATCTGACAATGTGGGCCGAGGGCCGCAGAATCATGACCGTTGAGGGATTAAAAGGACCGAACGGAGAGCTCAGCCCTATACAAAAAGCATTTGTGGAAGAGGCGGCAGTCCAGTGCGGATTCTGCACTCCGGGCCTGATCATGTCAGCCGTAGAGATCGTAGGAACCGGAAAGCGTTATAACCGGGAAGAACTGAGAAAGATGATCTCCGGCCATCTCTGCAGATGCACAGGATATGAAAATATTTTGAATGCGATGGAGAGAATCGTGGAGGAAACTTATAAGGTTGTAGGAAAGAATTAGATAAATATGAGTTGGATGAGGACGAAGCACAGGTATGGAATAGGAACCAGTGACCTGTGATTGAAAGCCGAACGACAGAAGGAATGGGCATCAGGGGCGTTGATCCTGATGCCCATTCCTTTTGGCGTTCGGGAAAAACGTTCTGCTTCGCCTGATTTTACATCAAGGGTGAAGGCATTTTCAGAAATGCCTTCACCCTTGATGTAAAAGTTTTATCTCTATCTTTTTGCTTAGAGTTCTTTCTATTTAAATTGCAGCATGATATAATTTCCATAAAAACAAGCAGCGCTTCCGGAGAAAGGAAGGTAAAAGCAAGGAGTTGTATGAGAAAGTTTAAGCGGAATATATTCTGGAATATTATTATAAATCCTCTGACCGCAGTATTATATTGGATCTTTTGTTTTCATCTGTATTCTCTGTGCCAATACGGCAGGAAACAGAAAAACCTCCCGATACTGGCAATTTGTATTTTTTCGTTTATAATTGTGTTTGGTATAGCTGTTTTTAAAGCGGGAAAAGCAGAAGAGAACTCACAGGCAGACAAATGCGGGATTGGGAACGAAAATCGGTTCAAAAGAACACTTATGGGATTTTCACTAATCTGTTTTATGGCGATAACTACATATTACGGCGCATTGATTTACCAAAGCGCCCAGGCTTTTGAGGGTAAACTATCCTGGTTTATCGATGACATGAAACATAAAAAAACTATCAGGCTGGAACATGATAATCTATATTCAGATGGAATACAAAGTCTGTTCGACGAGCTGAATGCTAAGTTGGAGCTGCCGGATGAGTTGTATCTTTCTACCAGTTTCAACCTCCATTTCACACCGGACGGAACAATTCAAACGATGGATACCTTTTTGTATGGCTGGGATGAATATGGCAATAAGCGGTCTTATCTTATAAACTATGATCGGAAAAAGTCAGAAAAAATGACAGTCTACCAGGACAATGTAGTGACAGGAGCCCGGGATGAAGAAAAACTTTTAGCACCGATGGTTACAATACTAAATCATATACCGTTGCAGGAAGTGATAAACAGCTGGCAGGAGTCAGAATATGGAATTCTATATTATGGAATGCGCCAATGGGGAGGCAGTTCAGACGGGATCATCTATATGGATGCTCAGGGGAATACCAGAGTGGCAGACAGCGGACAGTCGAATATACGAGGATACACAGTGTCGCTGTTTGTACCCGGAAAGGAAGAGGAGATTATGCCGGCAAGGTATTTGCAGGTAGATAATCTTGAGTCTCCTGATTTTATTGTGGCTGAGGAAGAAAAACAGATTTCTCAGACGCGCAATTCAGCAGAAGAATTCCATCTGAGTGATAAGGAAGGATTTCGGCTGAATGTTGTGGATGCGGCTTTGGGAAAACGGTATTATGCACTGGAAGGCAGTTCAGACAATGGAAAGACGTGGAACGTTATCAATCCTGATCCGTTCCAGGGGCAGGGCGGCGGAGCCGCCGGTATCGTGTTTCTCAATTCGAATTTAGGTTTTATGGCACTTTCACATAACGGAGGCGATGAAGCGGAGCTATACCGAACAGAAGATGGAGGAAAGACGATAAAACGAGTTGAACTTCCCTATTCAGTTATGGAGGAAAATCCCAATCCGGACGAACCGTTTGATTTCCCGGCAATGCCGTATGAAGAAGATGGGATTCTAAAAATGCTCATTGGACAGGGGGCTGACGGTGACTATCACGGGGGCAGTAAGGCATTGTACCGGTCAGAGGACCAGGGCATTACATGGGAGTTTGTGGAAGAGGTTGGAGTACAATAGATTATAAAAGGAGAACGAAATATGCTGAAAAAAATCTCAATCAATGAAATAGAAACTATTAAAATCGGCCATGCCCAGGACGAGGCAGGCGGAACTGGCTGTACGGTGATTATCTGTGAAAATGGCGCTGTTACAGGAGTGGACATCCGCGGCGGAGGTCCGGCTTCGCGGGAATCCGCCCTGTTAAATCCGGTAGCGGCCAATGACGGAGTCCATGCGGTATTGCTCAGCGGAGGCAGCGCCTTCGGACTGGATGCGGCGGGAGGCGTGATGGAATATTTGGAATCCAGGAATGTGGGATTTCCGGTAGGGGTGACGAAAGTTCCCATCGTATGCGAATCCTGCCTGTTTGATCTGAGGGTAGCTGATTATAAGGCCAGGCCGGATAAAAGGATGGGATATGAGGCCTGCGTGAATGCTGAGAAAAACTGCCCGGAACAGGGAAATGTGGGAGCTGGAACAGGAGCTACGGTGGGAAAATTTTACGGGGAAGCCGGAATGATGAAATCGGGATTGGGTATCTATGCGGTTTCTTTGGGGGACTTAAAAGTAGCGGCTGTCGTGGCGGTCAATGCGCTGGGGGATGTTTATGATTATGAAACAAACGAGAAACTGGCCGGACTGATTAACCCGGAGACCGGAGAATTTGAAGACAGCGAGGAGGCATTTTATAAAGAATATGCCAATATGAAGGATTTGTTTACCGGAAACACCACCATTGGAGCCGTTATAACCAATGCAGGTTTTAATAAAACCGAGATGACGAAAATTGCATCCATGGCTCAGAACGGATATGCTAGAAGCATCAGGCCGGTTCACACCACAGCGGATGGAGACAGCATCTATGCCATGTCTGTTGGAAATGTGAAAGCGGATATTAATGTGGTGGGAACGCTGGCCGCAAAAGTCATGGCTGAGGCGGTAAAATCAGCGGTTTTGGAAGCAAAAGGCGCTTATGGGCTGAAAGCGGCAGGAGAAATTCAGCGGGGTAATTCATGAGATACTGATCCTGGGTAGAGAGAAACGCGAATTGTTGATGGTAACAATTCGCGTTTCAATGTGTTTAAATTGAAAAAAATTGTTGCAAACCTCTGACAAAAGTGAGATAATTTACGCGTATGTGATTACAACATATTAAAGGAGGAAGAAAAATGAGAAAATTTTTAAGTGTTGTGTTAACCGCGGCCATGGTTGCATCTTTGTCAGCATGCGGCGGACAGGCTAAAACAGCAGAGTCCAAACCGGCTGAAACAACCGGCGCAGAGGCGACAACCGCTGCAGAAGCAGCAACAACAGCAGCTGAGGGAGAATCCACAGAAGCACCGGCAGCATCCGGAGAGGGTGTGGCAAAAGAGGATTTAAAAGTTGGATTCATCTACATCGGCGATGAAAACGAAGGCTATACCGCAGCTCATTATGCAGGCGCAAAAGCGATGCAGGAAAAACTGGGCTTAACGGATGACCAGCTCATTATCAAATGGACGGTTCCGGAGGATGAGACCTGTTATGACGCAGCAGTGGATTTGGCAGATCAGGGCTGCAACATCATTTTCGCAAACAGTTTCGGACATGAACCGTATATGCTTCAGGCAGCTGAAGAATTCCCGGAAGTGGAGTTCTGTCATGCAACCGGATATCAGGCAAAGGGAAGCGGACTTCCTAATATGCACAACTATTTCACCTCTGTTTATGAATCACGTTATGTATCAGGCGTGGTTGCAGGTTTAAAATTAAACCAGATGATTGAAGAAGGAACAATTACGGAAGATACCGCAAAAGTCGGCTATGTGGGCGCATTCCCATATGCAGAAGTTATCAGCGGATATACCTCTTTCTTCTTAGGCGTTCGTTCCGTATGCCCTTCCGCTACGATGGACGTAACTTATACAAACAGCTGGGCCAGCTTTGACCTGGAAAAAGAAGCTGCTGAAGCTTTGATCGCAGACAACTGCGTATTAATCAGCCAGCATGCCGATACAACAGGCGCGGCTACCGCTTGTGAAGCAGCCGGAGTTCCGATTGTAGGATATAATATTTCCATGATCGCTACTGCTCCAACTCAGGCCCTCACTTCCGCATCGATCGACTGGGCTCCATACGTTACATACGCAGTACAGAGCGTAATCGACGGTACTCCAATTGACGCCGACTGGTGCCATGGATATGCAGAAGGTGCTGATAAGATTACAGAACTCAATGAAAAAGCAATCGCTCCCGGAACCGCTGAAAAGGTAAAAGAAGTGGAAAGCGCAATCATCGACGGTTCTTTACATGTATTTGATACTTCAACCTGGACCGTGGAAGGCAAGACTAAGGATACATATGAAAAAGACGGCAACGAATACATTTCTGACGGATATTTCCATGAATCAGAATTTGCATCCGCTCCTTCTTTCGATATCTTGATTGACGGCATTACAGATTTAACGAAGAAATAGAAAATATATGGAGAGGCGGAGCTGCCTGCTGGTAGTTCCGCCTTTTTTAAAATGGAGGTCTGTCTGTGGGACAACAGATAAATGCGATTGAATTAAAGAATATTACGAAGAGATTTGGAAAAGTGGTCGCCAATGACAAGGTCTGTCTTTCTGTCCGCAACGGGGAAATATTGTCCATACTGGGAGAGAACGGAAGCGGAAAGACGACACTGATGAATATGCTTTCCGGAATTTATTTTCCGGACGAGGGCCAGATATTTGTGGAGGGCCGGGAAGTAACGATCAAATCGCCTAAGGATTCATTTGCTTTGGGTATCGGTATGATTCATCAGCATTTTAAGCTGGTAGATGTGTTGACGGCGGCAGAGAATATCATATTGGGGCTGCCGGGAAAAGAAATCCTGGATATGCAGGAGGTTGTACAAAAGATTACTGAATTAGTGGAACGGTATGGATTTGAATTGAATCCGAATCAGAAGATTTATGAGATGTCTGTTTCCCAAAAACAGACCGTGGAGATCATTAAAGTGCTGTACAGAGGCGCCGGAATTCTGATCCTGGATGAACCGACTGCGGTGCTGACGCCGCAGGAAACGGATAAACTGTTTGCCGTGTTGAGAAATATGAGGGCGGACGGGCGTTCCATCATTATCATCACCCACAAGCTGCACGAGGTGCTGGCTCTGTCAGACCGGGTTTCGGTGCTGCGCAAAGGCCAATATATTGGAACGGTGAACACTTGTGAAGCCACGGCAGAATCGCTGACCGAAATGATGGTGGGCAAAAAAGTGAGTTTGGATATTGACAGACCAGAACCAGTGAATCCGGTGAAAAGGCTGGAAGTAAATGGTTTGAGCTGTGTGAATAAAGAGGGCGTCCCCACCTTGAGTGACGCCACATTTACCGCTTTTAGCGGAGAGATTCTGGGAATTGCCGGAATCGCCGGAAGCGGTCAAAAGGAGCTGCTGGAAGCGATCGCAGGACTTCAGCCCACATGCGGGGGAGCGGTCACTTACTATCCTCCGGAAGGTGAAGCGGAAGTGATTACGGAAAAATCGGCTGCGGAGATCCGCAAGATGGGAATCCGCCTTTCCTTCGTGCCGGAAGACCGTCTTGGAATGGGGCTTGTGGGTTCCATGGATATGACGGATAACATGATGCTTCGGGGGTATAACAAGGGAAAAGGTCTGTTTGTCGACAGGAAGACGCCGAAAAGCCTGGCGGAAAGCATTATTGAAAAGCTGGAAGTGGTTACCCCAGGCGTGTCCACACCGGTCAGAAGGCTGTCCGGAGGCAATGTTCAGAAAGTTTTGGTGGGAAGGGAGATTTCTTCAAGTCCTACGGTATTGATGGTGGCCTATCCGGTCCGGGGGCTGGATATCAACTCGTCCTATACCATTTACCATCTTTTAAATGAACAGAAGCAGCAGGGAGTGGCCGTACTCTGTGTGGGAGAAGATTTGGATGTGCTGCTGGAGCTGTGCGATAAGATCCTCGTGCTCTGCGGCGGAAGAATCAGCGGCATCGTGGATGCCAGAACGGCTACAAAAGAAGAGGTCGGCCTTTTGATGACAAAGACCGGAAAGGAGGAAACCCATGAGTAAAGAAGCGGTTGCTAATCTGAATAAGGAGCCATTTGCCCATATTTCCAAAAGGGATGATATCTCATTCTGGAAGGCATGGGTGATCCGTCTTGTCGCAGTACTCATCTCTCTTGTTGTGTGCGCAGTGGTGATTTTTGCGCTGACGAAATTGAATCCAATGGAAGTTTATAAAGCTATTTTCAGCGGCGCGGTGGGGACTGCCAGAAGGTCCTGGGTTACGGTCAGGGATTCCTTAGTTCTGCTCTGCATCGCCATCGGAATTACGCCCGCATTTAAAATGCGGTTTTGGAATATTGGGGCGGAAGGCCAGGTTTTAATCGGAGGCGTTGCGACGGCTGCCGTTATGATCTATGCAGGCGGGTCCATGCCTACGGGAATGCTGTTTTTTGTCATGATTGCAGCCAGTATTGCGGCAGGCGTGATCTGGGGACTGATTCCGGCTGTGTTCAAAGCGTTTTGGAACACGAATGAAACTTTATTCACTTTAATGCTTAATTATGTAGCCATGCAGATCGTTACGTTCTGCATTGTTTTCTGGGAAAATCCGTCCGGTTCCAATACGGTGGGAACCATCAATTCGTCCACAAAGGCCGGGTGGCTGCCGTCCCTTTTCGGACTCACTTATGGCTGGAATGTGGTTCTTGTTTTAGTTATGACGGTAGGAATGTACATCTATTTGAAGTACAGCAAACAGGGATATGAGATTTCCGTAGTAGGAGAGAGCGAGAATACGGCCAGATATGTGGGAATCAGCGTGAAGCGGGTTATCATGAGAACCATGGCGATCTCCGGCGGTATCTGCGGTCTGGCGGGATTTCTGCTGGTAAGCGGATCGGGACATACGATTTCCACCAGTACGGCCGGAGGGCGGGGATTCACTGCGATTATCGTGGCCTGGCTGTCGAAATTCAATGCATTTGCCATGATTTTAGTGTCCTTCTTTTTGGTGTTTATGCAAAAGGGAGCGATGCAGATCGCGTCCCAGTTTAAGCTGAATGAAAATGCATCCGACGTAATTACGGGAATTATTCTCTTTTTCATTCTGGGCAGTGAGTTTTTTATCAACTATAAAGTAGAATTCAGAAGCAGGCGTAAGGAGGGCTGATGATATGGGAGTTATCGCAATATTTCTTCAAAAGGCAATTGCTCAGGGCATCGGAATTCTTTACGGCGCCCTTGGCGAGATTGTAACGGAAAAGTCGGGTAATTTAAATCTGGGCGTGCCGGGAATCATGTACATGGGCGGTATTGCAGGGCTTATGAGTGCATTTTTATACGAAAATTCGGTGGAGTCGCCGAATGGAGTGGTGGGGCTGCTGATCTCATTTGTCTGCGCCTTTCTCTGCTCTGTATTGGGAGGCCTGATCTACAGCGTGCTGACGATTACGCTGAGGGCAAACCAGAACGTGACCGGTCTTGCGCTGACAACATTTGGCGTCGGATTCGGCAACTTTTTCGGCGGTTCTTTATCCCAGCTGGCAGGCGGCGTGGGACAGATCTCCGTAGCGGCTACCGGTTCTGTCTATAATGCGACCATACCGGGATTATCCAAGATTCCGGTGATCGGGGAGATCTTTTTCTCTTTTGGGTTTCTCACCTATCTGTGCATTGTTTTAGCCATTATTTTGTCCCTGTTTTTATCCAGGACGAGAAAAGGGTTAAACCTCAGGGCTGTTGGGGAAAATCCGGGTACGGCGGATGCGGCCGGCATCAACGTAATCAAGTATAAATACCTGGCAACCTGTATCGGAAGCGGCATCAGCGGCCTGGGTGGTCTGTATTTCGTGATGGAGTATTCCGGGGGAACCTGGACCAACAATGGATTCGGCGACAGGGGCTGGCTGGCTATCGCGCTGGTTATCTTTGCGCTTTGGAAACCGGTCAATGCGATCTGGGGATCGATATTGTTCGGCGGACTTTATATTTTATATCTCTATATCCCGGGACTGGGGAGAAGCACCCAGGAAATCTTTAAGATGTTCCCGTATCTGGTGACCATTATTGTGCTGATCTTTACCAGTTTCCGAAAGAAAAGGGAGCATCAGCCGCCGGCCAGTTTGGGGTTGGCTTATTTCCGGGAGGAGAGATAAGGGATTTTTTTGTATGGTTGGAGTATAAAAAAAGAAGGAGTTTCCTTAAAGTGGAAACTTCTTCTTTTTTGTAGAGCAGAAAAATGATAAAAATGGATTTCTTGAGAATATATAAGTAACTGACTTGCAGTTTCTAAGTTAATTAGAAATTGTCAAGGCTCCGGAGGAGTCAGGGCGGAAGGTTTTGGGGGTGGTGAGCATTTTGCCGTTTTCCTGCAGGTAGTAGGTTTTACCGTCCAGGGTCAGGAAACCGGTCTGCATGATTCCGTCGGAGTTTAAATAATACCAGTCGCCGTTATCGTTGAGCCAGCCGGTGAAAAGGGAGCCGTCTTTGGTGTAGTAGACCCAGTTTTTATCCTGTTTGGACCAGCCGAAAGGCGGAAGCCGGTCTTCGGAAGGTGTGGAGGAGGAATCTGCAAAGAGAACCAGTTTTGTCACACGGTTGGAGGCCGGTTCGGTCCAGACCAGGCAGTTGTTTCCGGGGGCCAGGCTTTGGATATTGATGTAGTTTCTGGTTAAATAGGGCAGGTAGGTGCAGCCTTCGGGCAGATCGTAAACGGTATCGCCGGAAGTCAGGGTACCTGCCGTTTTATCGGCATTTAACGTGATGCTGTCAATGGTGATGTATTCGGGAACCTTATAATCTGCCGGGATGTTGCATAAGATCATGGTTGGGTTGCCGATTGGGGGAAGGCTCATGGTGACGGCCGGCCCGATGTAGGCGTAGACGGTTTCTCCGTCCTTTATCTGGTCCAAAGCTGTGGGGAATCCGGTCACTGCGTCCAGTATGCGGGTGTGCTGGTCGGAAATGTTCAGGATGAGCTCCTGACCGTAGCCGTATGAATCATTACGCATCATGCTGAGCTGGTTGTCCCCTCTTTTGGTGACCGGGCCATAGATTTTCAGCTGTTCGGCACCGTCGTTGGAGACGGCGGCATTGGCTGAGGCGGCGGTTCCTATGAATAAAATTGTGGCCATGCAAAAACAGGCCAGCAGTGTTTTTGATAATTTTTTCATGGTCTTCCTCATTTCTGCGGGATTTGATGTTCCCGCTTTTTATTTGATAGGGTGTAATTGTTCAGCAGGTCTGCTCATTTACTGCTGAGGTGCTGAACAATTGCGGTATAGATACTATATCAGGAAATGAGTGGAAAATGAATTACGAAAGGCTTACATTTTCTTTCGCTTTTCGAAAATAAACAAAAATAAAACTTTTTACGATGCAGTAAACCGCAAAACAGAGGATACAAATTCTACAAACGGAACGGCCAGCTAGAGGCCGTTGTATCTCCGCGTAAGTTGTGATACAATGAGGAACATATGGTATGGGGTAACCCAACAGTAAAGAGGTGCTTTATGAAAAATGATAATTTATTTTCGATTGGTGAATTTGCCCGTCTGTGCGGGGTAAAGAAAGATACGATGTTTCATTATGATAAGATCGGGATATTAAAACCGGAGATGACGGCTGAAAACGGATACCGTTATTATTCCCACCGCCAGTTTTTCACCTATGATATCATCGCATGTTTGAAGGAATGCGGAACTCCGCTGAAAGAGATCAAATCCTATATCGATCATCAGGATACGGAATATTTTTTGAAAATTCTGGAGGATAAGGAACAGGCTTTAAAGGAAGAGCAGGATAAAATAGAACGGATGCGCCGGGTACTGAAAAATACGGTTTCCATGACGAAAAAAGCGCTGTCCGTGGAAGCGGGGGCGTGCTGGGTCGAGGAATGCGAAGAAGAGCATATGCTGGTTACGGAAAAGCTTTTTATCAAAGAAAAAAGTATGGCGGATCAGATGAATGTGATTGACCAGCTGTTTAAGGCAATTGAAGAGACGAAACTGCAGGAAGAATTTCCAATTTGCTCCATTGTACTCAAAGAGCATCTGCTGGAAGGAGAATTTACGGAAGATTATTATTTCTGTAAGATATCAGGGCCAACGGATCATCCGCAGTATGCGAAAAAACCGGCCGGAACTTATGCATTTATCTACCATGTAGGTTCTTACCAGGCGCTTCCGGAGTCCTACCGGAGACTGATCCGATTTATACGTGAGCATGATTATGAGATTGTGGGAAACAGTTATGAACATGAGATGATGAATCATCTGGCAGTAAAAGATCCGGAAAAATATGTGTTAAAGATATCCATTAAAGTTGAAAAAGCGGCTTTATAATCCGCCGCGGCCAGGAAGAATAGAAAATACGGGATGATGGAAAGATAAAGGAAGAAACTTTTCAGATCAACGGCAAAAATCCCGAACAAGTGTTTGCAAAATAAAATATAGTGTGATATGATGGGTTCCATAGCGATATTGTATATTTTTAATGAGGAGTTAAAGAATGGCTAAGCAATACATTAAGATACGGGGTGCCAATGAGCACAATTTGAAAAATATATCCCTTGACATACCGAGAAATGAGCTGGTAGTTCTGACCGGACTCAGCGGTTCAGGGAAATCTTCGCTGGCGTTTGATACGATTTATGCGGAAGGACAGCGCCGTTATATGGAATCGCTTTCTTCTTATGCCCGCCAGTTCTTAGGACAGATGGAGAAGCCGGATGTGGAGAACATCGAGGGCCTTTCACCTGCCATTTCCATCGACCAGAAGTCTACTAACAGAAACCCCAGGTCTACGGTCGGTACCGTGACGGAAATTTATGATTACATGAGGCTTTTATACGCCCGGGTGGGAATCCCCCACTGTCCCAAATGCGGGAAGGAGATTAAGAAGCAGTCTGTCGACCAGATGGTTGATCAGATCATGTCCATGCCGGAACGAACACGGATACAGCTTTTGGCTCCCGTTGTCCGCGGAAGAAAGGGCGAACATGTCAAGGTTTTGGAACAGGCCAGAAAGAGCGGCTATGTGAGAATACGGATTGACGGCAATATGTATGAACTGTCCGAAGAGATCAAACTGGACAAGAATATTAAGCATAATATTGAGATTGTAGTGGACCGTCTGGTGGTGAAAGAGGGTATTGAAAAGCGTTTGACGGATTCCATCGAAACCGTTATGTCACTGTCCGACGGTTTGATGACCGTGGATGTGACGGACGGAGAGCCGGTTAATTTCAGCCAGAGTTTTTCCTGCCCGGACTGCGGCATCAGCGTGGATGAAGTGGAACCGAGAAGCTTTTCTTTCAACAACCCCTTCGGCGCCTGCCCGGACTGTTTCGGACTTGGATATAAGATGGAATTTGATGAGGATCTGATGATCCCGGATAAGAGCCTGAGCATCACCCAGGGGGCGATTGTCGTGCTGGGCTGGCAGTCCTGCGCTGATAAGGGAAGCTTTACGCGGGCAATTCTGGATGCGCTGGCGGCGGAGTATAAGTTCAGCCTGGATACTCCATTTGAAGATTATCCCAAGGAAATCCACGATGTTATCGTTCATGGAACCAAAGGTAAAGAGGTAAAGGTTCATTATAAAGGGCAGAGAGGAGAGGGCGTTTACGATGTTGCGTTCGAAGGCCTTCTGCTGAATGTGGCCCGCCGTTACCGCGAGACCTATTCGGAATCCTCGAAAGCGGAATATGAAACATTTATGAGAATTACTCCATGTCCGGCCTGCCATGGACAGAGATTGAAGAAAGAATCCCTGGCAGTTACGGTTGGAGATAAGAATATCTATGAAGCTACCAATATGTCCATTGTCAAGTTCAGAAATTTTCTGGAAGAACTGCAGTTAACCAAGATGCAGATGGCTATTGGAGAGCAGATATTAAAGGAGATTAAGGCCAGGGTTACCTTCTTAATTAATGTAGGACTGGAATACCTGTCCTTATCCAGAGCGACGGGAACTTTATCCGGCGGAGAGGCGCAGCGAATCCGTCTTGCAACCCAGATCGGTTCCGGTCTGGTGGGCGTTGCCTATATTCTGGATGAGCCCAGCATCGGCCTTCATCAGAGGGATAATGACAAACTGCTGAAAACCCTGCTCCATCTCCGTGACTTGGGCAATAGTGTCTTAGTTGTGGAGCATGATGAGGATACCATGAGGGCGGCTGATTATATCGTGGATATCGGTCCGGGCGCAGGAGAGCATGGCGGCCAGGTGGTAGCCGTGGGAACCGCAAACCAGATTATGAAATGCAAGGATTCCATCACAGGCGCTTATCTGAGCGGTAAGATCAAGATTCCGGTTCCCAAAGAACGCCGTCAGCCTACCGGTTATCTGACGGTAAAGGGAGCGGCGGAGAACAATTTAAAGAATATCGACGTTACCTTCCCATTGGGCGTGATGACCTGTGTGACCGGTGTGTCCGGTTCGGGCAAGAGCTCTTTAGTGAATGAGATTTTGTATAAAACTCTGGCCAAGAAACTGAACCGCGCCAGGACAATTCCGGGAAAACACAAGGGAATTGATGGAATAGAACTGCTTGATAAAGTTATAGCCATCGATCAGTCTCCAATTGGAAGAACGCCCCGGTCCAATCCGGCGACATATACGGGAGTATTCGATCTGATCCGCGATTTGTTTGCATCCACTTCCGACGCCAAGGCAAAGGGCTATTCCAAGGGACGTTTCAGCTTTAACGTGAAGGGCGGCCGGTGTGAAGCCTGCAGCGGCGACGGCATTATCAAGATCGAGATGCATTTCCTGCCGGATGTCTATGTTCCATGTGAAGTCTGCGGCGGAAAGCGTTATAACCGTGAGACTTTGGACGTGAAGTATAAGGGAAAGAGCATTTACGATGTGCTCAACATGACAGTGGAAGAGGCGCTTAAATTCTTCGAAAATGTGCCGTCCATTGCCCGCAAGATCTCCACCCTGAATGATGTGGGACTTTCCTATATCAGATTGGGACAGCCGTCCACAGAACTGTCAGGCGGCGAGGCCCAGAGAATCAAGCTGGCTACGGAGCTGAGCAAGCGGGGTACAGGAAAAACGATTTATATTCTGGATGAGCCAACCACCGGTCTTCATTTTGCAGATGTCCATAAGCTGGTGGAGATTTTAAGGAAGCTGTCAGACGGCGGCAATACGGTCATCGTGATCGAGCACAATCTGGATGTAATTAAAACTGCGGACTACATCATCGATGTAGGACCGGAGGGCGGAGATAAAGGCGGAACGATAATCGCACAGGGAACTCCTGAAGAAGTGGCGGAATGCCCGGCATCCTATACCGGTCAGTATGTTAAAAAATATTTATAAAAAATTCTTGCCAACAAAAAACTCTTGTCATATAATATAGAACATTATGAAACAATGCGGGGAAATGATGCCGCAGCTGCATATAGAGGACATAGGAGGAATATTTGTGGATAGAGAAATGATTATTGTGCTGGACTTTGGCGGACAGTACAATCAGTTAATTGCCAGAAGAGTCAGAGAGTGCAATGTATATTGTGAAGTGCATCCATATACATTGGGTTTGGACAAGATTAAAGAGATGAATCCAAAGGGAATCATCTTTACAGGTGGGCCAAACAGCGTATACGGAGAAGACTCCCCGCGCTGTGAAAAAGAGATCTTTGATTTGGGCATCCCGATCCTGGGAATCTGCTATGGTTCTCAGCTTATGGCTTATATGCTGGGCGGAAAAGTTACCACTGCACCAGTCAGCGAGTACGGTAAGACGGAAGTGGATACGGACGGAACTGCTGTGATATTCAACGGCATTTCCCCGAAGACAATCTGCTGGATGAGCCATACCGACTATATTGAGAAAGCACCGGAAGGTTTTGCAATAACCGCCCATACTCCGGTTTGTCCGGTTGCAGGAATGGAATGCAGAGAGCGCGGCCTTTACGCAGTGCAGTTCCATCCGGAAGTTATGCATACTCAGGAAGGCACCAAGATGCTTTCTAACTTCGTGTATGACGTATGCGGATGCTCCGGTGACTGGAAGATGGATTCTTTCGTAGAAACTTCTATCAAAGCCATCCGCGAAAAGGTCGGAACAGGCAAGGTGCTGTGCGCCCTGTCCGGCGGCGTGGATTCCTCCGTAGCGGCTGTTATGCTGGCAAAAGCGGTGGGTAAACAGCTGACCTGCGTATTCGTGGATCACGGTCTTCTACGTAAGGATGAAGGGGATGAAGTGGAAGCGGTATTCGGTCCAAACGGCCCGTATGACCTGAATTTCATCCGTGTAAATGCTCAGGATCGTTTCTATAAGAAACTGGCCGGAGTGGAAGAGCCGGAAGCGAAACGTAAGATTATCGGTGAAGAATTCATCCGCGTATTCGAAGATGAAGCGAAAAAGATTGGTAAAGTTGATTATTTTGTTCAGGGAACCATTTATCCGGATGTGATTGAATCAGGTCTGGGCAAATCCGCTGTGATTAAATCCCATCACAACGTAGGCGGTCTTCCGGAGCATGTTGATTTTAAAGAAATTATCGAGCCTCTGCGCCTGTTATTCAAGGATGAAGTTCGGAAAGCCGGTTTAGAGCTTGGAATTCCTGAGTATCTGGTATTCAGACAGCCATTCCCGGGTCCGGGACTTGGCGTCCGCATTATCGGTGCGGTAACGCCTGAAAAGGTGAGAATCGTACAGGAAGCGGATGCTATCTACCGGGAAGAGATCGCAAAGGCCGGAGTGGATAAGGGACTAGGCCAGTATTTTGCGGCGATCACCAATATGCGTTCCGTTGGCTGCATGGGCGATGAAAGAACCTATGATTATGCCATTGCGCTCAGAGCTGTTCAGACTTCAGACTTCATGACCGCAGAGTCGGCAGAACTTCCTTGGGAAGTGCTGGGGACGGTTACGCGGAGGATTGTGAATGAGGTGAAGGGCGTGAACAGGGTGTTGTATGACTGCACTGGGAAGCCGCCGGCTACGATTGAATTCGAATAATTTGTTCCCATCCCACCGGCTTCAACTCAATGTTCCGGTCGAAAATAGAATAAAGTAAAAACAAAGCAGAAGTATCAGGACTAACAATCCCGGTACTTCTGCTTTTTGTTTTCCGTCTTTCCTTTCCAATCAATTTCTGCCGTTTGCCCTGTGTTCACTCTCTGTTTTCAAAATAGAGAAAGAGCAAAGAGAAAAGAAAAAGAGAAAAGGAAAGCACCCGAAAACAATGTATTTACAAGGGAAATTCAAAACCAGAACCAATCCAAACAAAACTCAACCTGTCTGAAACGCTTTGCCGATGAAAGCGGCATTTGCCTCCTGCTGGTACATCACACACGCTGGACATTTCGGGACGGGACTAAGAGATCAGCGGCTCTACCTCACAAGGGATGTGGAGCGGCTTGTATTAACTTTGAACCAGTAACCTATCTTAAAACGGTAACAGAATATAAGACGCTAGATAGTTGATCTCTATGCCGCCCGTGGGAATAATTCTACAGGCGGTTTATATAAAAATGAGACTAAAAGCGTTGCATTTTATTTTCTTGTGAAATATTGAGGAAACTGTTGTAATAGTGTACAATTAATTATTATGCTGCCAGGAGGAAACTGTTATGATAAAAAGTCAGTGGATTTCGATTTTTAGAAAAATCGGTGATTCCATTTTAATCGACCTTGGAAAAACAAAGCAAACTCGCAACAATAAGGCTTCTGAAATCAATAAACGCATCAAGGAATACAGAGATCAAGAAATTAAGTGCATTAAAGATATAGCGAAAAAAAATATGTGGGATAACCAGACTTTGTTAAATGAGATTTTACTGCTGACATATGCATCATATATTGTTATGCTTGAATATCGAAATAAGGTTTGGGAATATGAGTACATGTCATTTGCTCGTAGAATAGGAGAATTGTGGGAGCCTTTTTGCAAACTTGCATTTGATTTTCCTGTAAAAGAGCTTTCATTAATTGCATCTCCAAATTTTGATAAAGTACAAACTCGAATAAAAAGTGGCGCAACGGATTATATTGACAGTTTAGATTTGGATGATGAGATTAAAGAGGAATTAAAACGCCAATATGACATTCCTTGGAGTATGGTTGATAGCGGAGGTATCAAGCTTGGGTTGGATTTGCATTTTGAACAAGGAGGTATCCA
The DNA here is from genome assembly GCF_002899675.1 of Clostridium sp. chh4-2. GTDB lineage: Bacteria > Bacillota > Clostridia > Lachnospirales > Lachnospiraceae > CHH4-2. Next base: position 135,639 of record NZ_PKUU01000002.1, read on the forward strand.
CTATAATTGTGATTTTAAAAGTGGATTTAGTTCTAACGAGAAAGGCAATACTAATCGTCTGCTCCTCGTTGCAAGTATCTATAATTTTTTGGGAGAAATTGAAAAAACAATATTGTTTGTTAGACAATCCGAGGATGAGAACAATCACTATTTGCAAACATTAAAAAATTCTCCATATTGGGATGTGTACTGTGCAGATGATGGATATGCAGCGATGAAAACTTTTACTGGATTTGACATGAGAAAATGGCTTGATGACAATGTAGATTGGCCAAATGACATAAGTGAAGAATTTAAGCAACACTTGCAAAAAAATGATCTTTTGAAGTACTTGACATGGTAATATCCACATGATACAATTTTCCTTAAGATATTTCTTAAGCTAATACTTAAGCTGAAATTTGAGGGAGATATATCAATGAGAGATACGTTTTGTTCTTACTATACAGATTCAAAAGATATTACATCATATATGATTGCAAAACTTGGGATTGTTAATAATGATGTAATACTCGAGCCATCTGCGGGTGAAGGTATATTTGTTGATGAAATTTTAAAAACCAATAATCCTGTACATATTGATGCTTTGGAGATGAATAGAGAAGCAATCTCTATTTTAAAAAAGAAGTATAAAAATATTGATTCAGTTGTTGTTAGAGAAACGGACACACTGCTGGATGAACAATTAGATTTGTATAGTGTTTCTCAACTATGGTTAAAGCAAACGGACACATTATTTGACAAACAATTAGATGCGTTTAGCGCTTTAGGGGGACATTACTCAAAGGTAATTGGGAATCCTCCATATGGAGCATGGCAGGATTATAAAAAAAGAGAGGCCCTCAAAAAAAAGTTTGCAGGGCATTATGTTAAGGAGACCTATTCATTATTTTTGTTAAGATGTATCTCTGTTTTGAGAATACAGGGTAAACTCTCTTTCATTATTCCAGACACATATTTGTTTCTAAATATGCATTCGCGCTTGAGAACGTTGATTTTAACAAATACCAAAATTGATGAAATTCTTATTTTTCCATCCAAGTTTTTTCCTGGAGTTAGTTTTGGTTATTCCAATTTGTCGATTATTACACTTGAAAGATGCAACAAAAGTGAAGCATTAAATAATACGTTTAAGGTGATACAAGGATTCAGAACAACAAGTGAATTTGCATTATTATTAGGAAAGGCCCCTGTATATCCAGAGCGTTTACAAGTGTTTACTTTTATGCAAAAAGATATTCTTTCTAATGAACAATGCCGGGTAATATTAGCAGACTCAAGAACCTCAACATTGTTGACTAATAGTCCAAAAAAACTTGGCGACGTAGCAGATGTCGTAACTGGTTTCTATACGGGCGATAACTTGAGATTCATTAAGGCTGTTGATAAAGGTGTTAAAGGCGCTAAGAACTATGAGGTGGTAGAACAAGACCAGGTATTCAGTTGCACATCGCTATATGGCATCACAGATGTAAAGGAGGGATATGTGCGCTATATTAAAAGTGCATCTAAGCGACGTTATGTTAGACAAAAGGATGAATGGTTTGTTAGATGGGATCAAGACACAATTGATTTCTATAATAACAACAAGAAATCAAGATTTCAAAATTCGTCGTTTTACTTCAAAACGGGTATTGGTATCCCTATGGTAAAGTCCAGTTCAATACGAGCTTTTTTAATGCAGGATCGCGTCTTTGATCAATCAATAGTAGGTATTTTCCCCAAAGACAATTCAAAATTATATTATTTATTAGCACTTATGAATTCTGACGCTATTAATAATTTGATTCACACAATAAATCCAACTGCTAACAATTCAGCAAATTATATAAGGCAATTACCATATATTGAGCCAACTCAAGAAGTTCTGAGTGAGATTATTTCTAAGGTTCGTGAATTGATATCATTAGAAGAATCTATGGAGTATGATGCTGCTGATTGCTTGCACAAAGAAATAAACTTTATTATTGGTGAGATTTATGAGAAATGAATATGAACATTGCCTATGATAAAACGAAAATGATGCAAGTAGATACGGCATTGTAAAGCAAAAATAGCCCTAACCCTATGACAACAGAAAATTGGATAGCCTATCACTTATGGACAATGGAAAAAACTAAAATAATTTGTGCTAAATCGTCCTAATAGAATTATATAAGAAAAACCCAATAAGAGCAGGTTTGAATAATTGCCTAAATCCTGGAACCCTAGTAAAAATAAGGGTTTCCGGGATTTTTTACCCAGCCGGTACACATTATAAAAAGTAGAGGTGTTTTTGGAGTCCATGACAGTTGCCCGCCTCCCATCTTATAGGACATAAATCTCTCCTGGGGCTTCCACCTTGTGGGCGGTTGCTCTTTAAAATTATTATACACTCACTGCCGAAAAATGCAAGTCGGCTCCGACTGGTTTTTTAAGGTGAGTTTTTTCAGTTTTTCTGCAAATAAATTTCCATTTAATAAATCCATTTTGCTTGTGCTCTTGACCAAATTCCAAATGATTATTCCGACTAAGATAATATTGAAAGCATTTGTCAAACACCAGAATTTTATCTCATTACAAGCATAAAGGTGTGAAATGTAATAAAATATGATAAATACGTTTTAGAATATAGTTGACTGTAAAATAGAGAATGTTGTTACCCCTTACAAAGACGAAGACTTGGCTGCTGATAAATCAGTGTATCCAGGTCTTTTTTTGTATTTTTATTTAGTTTGAAATTCAGCCTATTATTATTGGTAACATTGAACGAAAAGTTTGATTGAAAACAGAGCAAAGTAATGCAAGACAAATTGATACAATTACAGGGTAAATAACTAGTAGTTTTGATGGTTTGTCGTTTTTGTTTTGTGTTATTAGTGATGAATTCATATCAGTAATTAAAACGATTAAATAATAAAAATAAATGAAATATATACATATATACTAAAAAAATACCACTTTTTTATTAATATATTATATTGAATCATTAAAATCATTCTGTTAAAATAAAATAAAATTAAAACGTTTTATTTTTTTAGAGATTGTGTACCAGCATCTTAAAATTGAAGAAGGGGGGTCAGTTATGAAAAGAATCTTAATTAAAAACGCAGATGTTTTTGATGGCTTTTCAGCTGAGATTAAGAAACATGCGTCTATTGTAATTGATGGTAATTTGATAGAAACAGTAACTACAAGTGAGGTTCAGGAAGAGGGATTTGCTGAAGTAATCGATGCAAAAGGATTGACTGCAATTCCGGGGCTTGTCGAGGGCCATGGACATCTTACTGCTTTTTCCAGTAAATTGGAACGCGATCAAATGAGGGAGGACGAGATTGTGGTGCATTCCGTAAGAAGGGCACATGATCTTCTTTTAAACGGAATTACGACAGTTCGAGATGCGGGAAGTCTGATTTATGGTTTGAAAAAAGGAATAGATGACGGAATTATTGACGGGCCACGTATTTTTCCATCCAATGCAGCGTTATCACAGACCTGTGGCCATGCTGATTGTAGGACAAATCATGCAGAAATTAATACAATACTTGGGCCAACGTCTCCTTTTATGAGAGCTGGAATCATGACAACTTGTGATGGAGCGGGTGAAATATCTAAGGTGGTTCGTGAACAGTTCTTTTTGGGAGCATCACAGATAAAATTGATGACCGGAGGCGGTATGTCTACTGTTATGGACCCAATCGAAACGCTGCAATTTACACTGGAGGAACAGAAATTAATTGTAGGTTTGGCTAGAGATTACGGCACATATGTTATGGCACATTTGTATACTCCGGAGCAGATTAAACGTTCAGCCAAGGCTGGAATTCTCAGTTTTGAGCATGCCTCTTTTATGGATGAGGATTCTTCAAAGATGATTGCGGATATTGGAGGATGGATTTGCCCCTGCCCGAATAGTTTCCCGGAGGGGCTTAGGGAAAATATGTCCCGAATGCCGCCAAACAAAAGGTATTTTGTAGAGAATTTTGAAGATGCGCTAAAAAAACAATCGGAGTTAATTAATAAATATAATCTGGATCACATTATATTTGGTACAGACGGTACCGCAGATCCTCCCAAACAGCTATATACTTATCAGGAACGTTTCGGAGCTTTGAATGGTCTGAGAATGGCGACTGGCAATGCTAAAAGGCTTTTTGAGCTTTGTACTTATCAGAATCCATATCCGGAAGGATATATTGGCACAATTGAAAAAGGTTCCTATGCTGACATTTTACTTGTTGATGGAGACCCGGTTCATGATTTATATCTGTTTAATGAGTCTAAAAATATAAAGCTTATTATGAAAGATGGAAAGGTTTATAAAAAAGAATAAAACCAAAATATTTCAGGAGGAGATATCTATGAAAATAAAATTTAAAAGTTTAATGTCAATTGTTCTCACTATAGCTATGGTTACAGGGCTTACTGCATGTTCAGGCTCAAACGGAAATGAGCCGGGCTCAAATCAGAACGTGGAAACCACTAAGAGCTCTGCAAGCGGAGAGACGGGGAACGGTGAACAGGGAAGTTCAGCAAAAGATACGCTGAATGTAGGATACAATTATGACCAGTTTACTACACCATGGCGTTCGTCTTCAGGATCGGCGATCTCTTTAGCTAACCTTTATGATACATTATTTGCTTATGATGAAAATATGAAAGTAGTGCCTAAACTGGCAGAGTCCTATGATATATCGCAGGATGGTTTGGAATATACAATCAAAATTAAAGAGGGAGTTCTATTTCACAATGGAGAAGAACTAACCGCGGAGGATGTGGCGTGGTCTCTTAATTATTCGCGCGAAAATGGTGATGCAGGTTCTTTTATGCTGGGGAATTTTGAACATGCAGAGGCAGTAGATAATTATACAGTTAAAATGACGCTGTCTGCTCCATTTGCCCCATTCCTCAACTGCTTGTGTGCGAGGGCAGCCTATATTGCGGATAAATCTCATTTTGAAGCCATTGGCGGAACGATTGATGCTTATGAGGCAGATCCTATTGGCAGTGGACCTTATAAACTGGCGGGCAGAGAGGTTGGTGCATCAACAACTTTAGAAGCATTTGAAGATTATTGGGACGGTAAAGCCAAGATAAAAAATATATGTATTAAATATATAACGGATGCAAATACACAAATGATTGCCCTTGAATCAGGAGAGATTGATGCGATGATCACTCCACAGCTCACTTCACTTGTCATGCTGAATGATGATAACATCGAATGGATATGGGGAAACAGCGCATCCAGGGTTTATGCAACACTCAATGTGGCGGATAATAGGGTGACATCCGATCTCAATCTGCGTAAAGCGATTCAAAGTTTAGTTAATCGTCAGGATATTTTGGATGCGGTAAATGAAGGGTATGGAGAAATAGCGGATATTTGTATACCAACCGGGTATACAGCCCGTCCAACCGATTATCATGTTGTGGAAGAAAATATTGAAAAAGCAAAAGAGTATCTCGAAGCATCTTCTTATAATGGCGAGAAATTAAGTCTGGTCGTAGCCTCTGGTACAAGCAACGAGAAGGCGGCTAATATTTTCCAGGCCCAATGCTATGAACTGGGCATTAATGTGGAGGTAAACCCGCTCGATACTTCTACCTTAAATGAAATGGTTAATTCAGGCGAATTTGATATTGCAATGCAGAATGGTCTCAGTTCATTGGTTGACAGCGATCTTATGTATGGTACCTTTGGCCCTGCAACTACGCTCAGCAGATACCAATATCAAGATGAACTTAATGAGTACTGTGAAGCAGGACGAGCTGGAAAAACACTTGAAGAACGTGTTGATGCATATACGAAGCTGGTGAATCTTATTACGGATGAAGCGATGGAAGTAACCTTATTCTACGATGTAGTTACAGTTGCCTACAACAAAAATTTAGATGGGGTGAAGATACATATGCTGAAGATGTTTAATTTCAAGGATTGGTGTTGGAAACTTTAACTGGGAGGTGGATAATGTCCGGCCATTCGGCCGGGCATTAATAAAAAGGAGGTGCAGCGAATTTGCTGAAATATATAATGAAAAGGCTGCTTATGTTGATACCTATTATTATAGGAATTACCCTGTTTGTCTACATCATCATGTCATTTGCTCCTGGTGATGCTGCAGTGCTTATCCTTGGCAATGAAGCTACAGAGCAGGAGTTACAGGAGAAGAGAGTTGAATTGGGATTAGATAAACCGGTAATAGTGCAGTATGGAAATTATTTAAAAAACCTGGTTAAAGGAGATTTTGGTAAATCCTGGATTACAGGAGGGGAAGTTCTGCAAGAGTTTTTGCATCGGGCTCCTGTTACCTTGACTTTGGGCGGACTGTCTATTTGCCTTTCTACATTTATAGGAATACTTTTGGGGGTAGTGGCTGCCGTCCGGCAGCATAAACCTATCGACTATATTTCACTTGTTTTAGCGCTGCTGTTCTGTTCCCTGCCTATATTTTGGGTTGCCCTGCTGGCCCAGGTGTTATTTTCAATTAAGCTTGGCTGGCTGCCTGCGACAGGTGTGGATGCAGGATTTCGAAGCTATATCCTTCCTGCTTTGACATTGTGTACTGCGTCGCTTGGCGCAAAACTGCGCATGACGCGATCTAGTATGCTTGATGTCCTTAGCCAGGACTATGTACGAACCAGCCGTGCGAAAGGCGCAAGCGAAACTTACACAGTGATGAATCATGTGATCCGTAATGGTATGATGCCGGTAATCACACAGGTGGGAATATCTTTTGCAAGAGTTCTGGGAGGCAGTGTAGTTACTGAAACAGTCTTTTCCATGCCTGGAGTAGGAGCTTACTTAACAACTGCTGTACGATCCCGGGATGTGCCTGTGGTAATGGGAGTTTTGGTATTTATGTCGATCATGATCTGCGTGGTCAATCTGTTTACAGACTTGATGTATGCATGGGCAGATCCACGGGTAAAGCTGGGGTGAGGTGATAAAAGTGAAGAAAAATAAGAAAAAGAAGGAACAAATCGGGGCATTAAAAAGTACCATCGGGGTTTCTCAGAGCGAGCTCATATGGAGGAGATACAAAAAAAATAAACTGGCTATGATAGGTCTGGCTATCATGATTATCTATATGCTTTTAATTTTAACAGCACCCCTTTACATTGATTATGCCGGCGTTACGACTATGAATATAGCGAAACGTTTTATGGGGCCTGGACGGGAACATATATTTGGTACGGACCAATATGGCAGAGACCTGTTTGCCCGTATTGTTTATGGCGGCCGCATTTCTCTATTTGCCGGCTTGGCCTCAGTGGCTTTATCGCTTTTAATCAGCTGTGCCTTGGGAGGATTGGCCGGATATAAGGGCGGAAGAATTGACAATGTGATTATGCGCGTATTGGATATCTTTATGGCAGTTCCTTCCTTGCTCTTGTCCATGGCTATTGTGGCAGCTTTGGGAACAGGTATTTCCAAGCTTTTAATAGCCATCACGATAACATCTATTCCAGGAGGGGCTAGAATGGTTCGTTCAGCCACGTTATCGGTGAAAAATCAGGAGTTTATTGAGGCTGCCCGCAGCGGCGGACAAAATTCCGTTAAGATTATTATAAAGCATATTCTGCCCAATTGTATCGGACCTATTATTATCAATGCTACCTTGTCTCTTGGTACAGTTATTATGAGCATTGCAAGTCTTGGATTCCTGGGTATCGGAATTACTCCTCCCACACCGGAATGGGGAACAATCTTGTCGGAAAACCGGCAGTTTATCCGTAATTATGTCTATTTGGGTATTATACCGGGCGCTGCCATCGGACTTGCTGTGATGAGCTTAAATTTCATCGGAGACGGCCTTCGGGATGCATTTGACCCCAGAACTAGAAAGTGAGGCAATTATGGGAAATTTATTGACAGTAAGAGATCTGCACGTGCGGTATCATACGGACGGGGCTGATGTATATGCCCTTAATGGCATCAACCTGGATATTAACCGTGGAGAAGTGGTAGGACTTGTGGGTGAGACAGGAGCGGGAAAATCTACACTAGCCCTAAGTATTATGAAGCTTCTTCCGGCCGATTTTGGTGAAATTATAAAGGGGAGCATCTGTTTTGATGATATTAACGTAACAGATTCTGATAATCTTCGGATGCAGAAACTACGGGGGCGCCGTATATCCATGATATTTCAAGATCCTATGACCAGCTTGAATCCCACTATGACTATAGGCAAACAGATTTATGAGGTCTTGAAACTTCATCATCCGCAAATGGATGAGAAGGAGAAATGGAGGCGGGTAGAACAAGTTCTCCAAATGGTAGGAATTCCACCATCCAGAAAGAATGATTATCCGCATCAATTTTCAGGCGGTATGAAACAACGGGTGGTAATTGCTATTTCTCTAGTATGTGAGCCGGAGCTTTTAATTGCCGATGAGCCGACAACGGCTCTTGATGTAACAATTCAGGCGCAAATACTGGCATTGATGAGTAATTTGAGAACCGAACTGAATACCGCTATGCTGCTGATTACCCACGATTTAGGGATTGTAGCTGAGTTCTGTGACAGAGTTGCTGTAGAATACTGTGGGGAGATTATAGAATACGGTTCGGTTGAGGATATTTTTTCAAAAAAATTTAATCATCCCTATACGGAAGGGTTGTTCAAGTGTATTGTTAATGTTCTTGAGAAAACGGAACGGCTTACGCCGATAAAAGGCTACATGGCAGACCCGACGGATCTTCCACGGGGATGCAAATTCGCAGACCGCTGTGATTATTGTACGGACAAATGCAGATTGGAATCGCCTGATATCTACACACTGAGTAATGGCCATGGAATCAAATGCTATAGATTCCAGAAGGGAGAGATCGAGATATGAGTGTACCGCTTATTGAAGTAAAACACCTCAAGAAATATTTTAAGACACCAGCAGGTTCTCTGCATGCGGTAGATGATATCAGCTTTAATCTGGAAGCGGGAAAGACATTGGGAGTCGTAGGAGAATCAGGATGCGGAAAATCTACGCTTGGAAGAACCCTTATACGGCTTCATGAGGCGACCGGCGGCGATATACTTTACAATGGCAAAAGCATATTGAAATTAAACGCACGCCAGCGGTTAATCATGTGTGCTAATATGCAGATTGTATTTCAGGACCCTTATGCATCGTTAGATCCGAGAATGACAATAGGAAATATTATAAGAGAACAGCTGACTACATTTGGTATGGCGAAAGGGAAGGCTGAATTAGACCATAAGACGGAAGAATTGATGGATTCGGTGGGGCTTCCTATGCGCTATATCAACGCCTATCCACATGAACTTGATGGGGGGCGCAGACAGAGAGTTGGAATTGCCCGGGCGCTGGCGCCGACCCCTCAGTTTATTGTTTGTGATGAACCGGTATCGGCTTTGGATGTATCAATCCAGGCGCAGATTCTAAACCTGATGATGGATTTGCAGAAAGAAAAGGGAATTGCTTATCTCTTTATTACCCATAATCTCAGTGTGGTTAAACATATCAGTAATGATATTATGGTTATGTATATGGGGACAATGGTTGAATATGCTCAAACAGAAGAACTGTTTGCTAATCCGGTACATCCATATACGAAAGGCCTGTTGTCGGCAATTCCAATGCCGGATCTCAGTGCGCGGGGAAGGGAGAGAATTCTCCTAAAAGGAGAGGTGACCAGCCCGGTTAATTTAAAACCCGGGTGCAGATTCGCCCCAAGATGTCAGTATGCTACAGAAAAATGTACCAGCGCAGATATCGAACCCAGGGAGATATCCCCGGGACATTGGGTGAGTTGTATTATATAGGAAAGGTTCAAGGCAAATACATGAGTTATTGGTGGAATGAGAGGCCGTGGAGGCTGATACAAACAAATATGAGAGAGATCGATATGATTGATATCGATGCAGACACATATGTTGATCAACTGAAAGAGTTTGGAGCCACAGTAGTGATGATAAATACTGGCGGGATACTGGCCAGTTTTCCATCAGAGGTAGAGGATCATACAATCAGCAGATGTCTTACAGGGGATTCTCTCAAGAAAATAATGGATAGGTGCCATGAAGCGGATATAAAAGTTATTGCCAGAATGGATTTCTCCAAGGCCAGAAGGTCAGTGTATGAAAAACATCCCGATTGGGCATACCGTACTAAAAAAGGTAATATTATCGATTATAACGGAGATGTTCATATGTGCCCCTGTGGAGGATTCCAACAGAAGAAGGCATTTGAGATTATGAAAGAAGCGGCGGAAAAACTTCCTATTGATGGTGTATTTATTAATATGGGAGGTTTCCAGCAAAAAGATTACAGTTATAACCATTATGACATCTGCCATTGCGATAACTGCAAACGGATATTTAGAGAACAGTATGGGCTGGAACTTCCTGACAAAGAAGAGATGAGTGATCCGGTATATAGAAAATACATATTGTTTCAAAAAGGGATTATCTCATCAACCCATGTACGAATGAAGGATATGCTCAAAAAGATAAATGATGAGATTGCTGTGGAAGGTGAAGATTTTTCACGGGTTGAATCGAACACGGAGTATCGGCGGGAAGGGCCGCAATGGATGTATAATTCCTCTTCAGTGGCCAGATGTGAAACATCTCTTAGACCTTGGAATGTTTGCAGCAATGCGGCAGTAGATTTTATCGGGTTTTACTACAGGCATGTGGCAGTTAGCTCATATATGCAGAGTTTGAGAATGTGGCAGGATGTGGCAAATTACGGTGGACTTGATTATTACTTAATTGGCCGTCTGGACAACCATAAAGACAGAAGCGGATTTAAAAGTGTAAAAAAAGTCTTCCACTATATGAAGGAACATGAAAAAGAATATAAGAATATGAAGATAAGAGGGGATGTCCTTCTTGTAAGATCCGGAGGATATGGGGGAACATCTGAAGCATGCGGGTGGATTCGTGCCCTTACAGAAAGCCATATTCTTTTGGAAGAAGCTGCTCCGGAATATATAACTTCAATAGAGGATATTTCCAGGTTTAAGGCAGTAGTTTTTGCTGAGGTTTCAACAATTTGCGGATCATTGGCGGCAATCATAGATGAGTATGTAAAAATTGGAGGGCATCTTATCGTTACAGGACACACCGGTATTTATGATGAAGATAGCAGAGAGCGAGATGGTATGCCGTTTGAGAGTATGGGGATATTATCGAGAGATTATTCGAGGAATGATATGCGGTCAGCTATGTTTCAAATTTGCACTGATGAAAAGGATCTGTTTCCTTCTTTAGCAGAAACCGAGGTATTATGTTTTGGTGATGAGTATATCTATATGCAGTATAAGGATGAGGTACAAAGGTATTTAAAACTCATCCCTCCACATCCGTATGGTCCTCCGGAAAGATGCTATTTTACTCATAGTACGGATTTACCTGGTTTTGCAGTTCATTCCTATGGTTTAGGACAGGCTGTTTACATTCCATGGCTGCCGGGGAAACTTTATTACCAGGAGGGATATGATAATACGTTCTTTTTTATGAAGGACCTTCTGATTAATGTAGTGGGAATTCAAAATGTGGAAGCTGAAGAATTCACTCCAATGGTCGAGGTAACCCGAGGATATGACTTATCCCATACTCATGCAATGATACATCTTGTAAATGGAACCGGTCATTTCGGACGCTCCTTTTTTGAACCTGTAACAGTTGGGGGAATTAGGCTGCGTGTTCCGTTAGATAATGAGCCGGAAAATCTGGTATCTCTTTTAACTGGTGCTAAATTTCCGTTTCAGTGGAAGGATGGATGCGTGTACTTTGAAGTTCAGGAATTGAGGGAGATCGAGGCGGTAGATGTTTCTTTAAAACGCTGAAAGTGAGTTGACATTTTTGTACTTTGGTTATAGTGCTGTAAGATGGAAATGGAAGAATTTTACATATTTATTGCAATGAAAGAGTCGGAATGATATGATTATAAAAATATGTTGTTCTTTAATGAGTAAGGGGGCAAAATGGTTGATATAAAAAAAGTTGCAAGCCAGGCAAATGTGTCTATTGGAACAGTATCCAATGCTTTTAGACATCCGGAGCGCGTTGCAGCCAAAACAAGAGACCGTATTATGCAGGTTGCAGATGAACTTGGTTTTTCTCCCAACCCTTTGGCAAGCGCCATGATAACATCAAGAACCCATATCATCGGACTGATTGTATCTTATAGCGACAGCGGAGGACGCGGTGACGCGGTTAATGAATTTACCAAGGAAGCGGCTGAAAGAGGATATATTGTGCTTTTGGCAGTAGCGGATATGGATATTGAAAAGGAAAGACAGGCTGTAGAATATTTCATCAAGTATAAAGTAGATGGAGTGGTTGTATATGCCGACTATGCGCCGGATAGAAGCAGTCACTTTGTTAAACTGGCAAAAACTGGAACTCCTTGTGTTGTGTTTAAACGGTATGACCGGGCTTATGAAAATATTATTGTCACTGCGGATAAAGCATTTCAGAATCTTGCGGAACAGCTGCATAAGTACAGGCATACAGAAGTGGGGATTGTAGTAAGATGTTTATACCAAAAGGACGGAACGCCCAGCATAAGGGAAGAGCGGATTCAAACGTTCCGGGAGAAACTTTCTGATGTGGGCATCTGTTTGTCTGATGATAATATATTAGAAGTCGATAGCGAATCCCTTTATGCTGGTGAAAATGCCGTAGATACCTGGCTGTCTTTGAAAACTCATTTGCCTACAGTTTTTCTGTGCTTTTATGACAAAGTAGCCATAGGTATGATGAACCGTTTACAGGAGAGAGGTTACCAGGTGCCGGAGGATGTTTCCATAGTTGCTTACAGCGGATCAGAGATTTGGCAGTATTGTAAACCAAGATTGGCGATAATTTCGGTTGATGAGACGGATATGATGCTGAAGGCTTTAGATATGCTGATTAAACGCATTGATAATCCTCAAAAAGCGTTGGAGGATATTGAAATTATACATGAGTTTCACTTTGATGAATCACTTGGAATGGCGAGAAAAAAGTTGCCGAAAGGAAAATAATCTATAAAATAGGTGAGTGGAGAATTGGTTGCAATTGCAGATTTTTATGATATTCAAAGGCAAGTGATGTTAACTCATGAGAATAAGGCTCTAAGCCAAGTAATGAAGCAGATTTCATTACTTGACTTAGAGCTGTTTTTATATCTGATACAGATATTGTGCAAAAATTGATTTGAATGGTTTACTGAATGAGCAAAAGATCGATGATGGCTACAATTAAACAGCGGTGGACAGGATAAAACCAGTAACTGATTGTGTATTTCGATTACGCCTTAGTGCATATTTATGAGGATGTAAATAGGTTTTATGTATGCTATAATAACTTCAAGTGAGTATTAAATTGTTTTCGTTTATAAACTTTGCTTTGGAAGCGGGGGGGTTATGGAATAGGGATACACAGCAGTGCCGGATAAAAATTATTATACTACAAAGGGGATCGTATGAGCAAACTGCAGCTGATTTATATACCGAAGGTAGCAGGTGAACCATCGGAATTCAAAATTATTAGAAGTCTGAAAAACTGTATGGAGTACTATAAGGGAAAAAATAATATTTTATCGTCACCTGGTTATATGGGGCGGATGACATCTGTAAATACATTTGTGACAAAGTTTAAGGAAATTGTACCTCCGGGCGATCGGGTATATATTGGATATTTTAAAGGCTTAACTGGGAAGATGAATCCTTCTGGTTCCACAGATATAATAGATGAGTTTTATTTGGAACTGTTAAGCACGAGGAAATTTAAAAAACTATCGATTACGATTGCTGATAAGCCGGATCATCGAAAAATGATGTTCTTCTTCGGGATTAATGAGGATGCATCATTTGATTTTAAGAGTGAAACGTTAAGTCTTTTAACAAAGGATCGGTTTCTTAATTCGATTACGGTAAATGCCGTATTAGTCGGTTCCAGTAATCAGAGCAAAACCACTTATTATGGAGGGGCAAGCGGTCATGCGGATAAGGGAGAAACGGATATTTTAATGTATGTGAATGATGGCAGCAGGGTTCCAAGATTTACCGATGGAACTGTGATTTTTGAGGCCGTTTTAGGATTAAGCGATCCTCCTCATGAATATTTAAAGGAGATGCTGAGAGATTTTTTGTCCAGATCGTTAAGCTGATTGAATGCATAGCGGTTAAAGTATTTTGTAAAAAGTTCCTATCAAATATGGAGGATTGATATGGAATGATTGGGTCATGTAAAAAGGGGAGTGAAACGCATATTTATCCTTAGTTTTATTATTAAGATAATAGGAATGCTTATATTAGGTTTTTGTGCAGGTTATCTGTGTATGTGGATTAGAAATAAAGTATTACATCTTGGATTCACAAAAAAGGAAAATTTATATTTCGCAGTGGCAGCCGGGGTATTTACGGCAGCATATTTTATCTATACAGAATGCAGATAATAGGTTTCACTAAAAGATAAAGAGTTTTAAGTCTGGAGGTAAAGAATATGAAGGGTGTATGCGATGGAATAATAGGACTTGCCGTAGGTGACGCATTAGGCGTTCCGGTAGAATTTAAATCCCGGAGAGAGATAGCAGGAAATCCTGTGACATCTATGAGGGAATATGGCACACATTATCAGCCAAGAGGCGTATGGTCCGATGATACGAGTTTAACATTAGCGTTATTGGACAGTCTCTCTGTATGCAAAAAGGTGGATTACGATGATATAATGAAACGATTTTCCAATTGGTGTATGTATGGTGATTATACGGCTACAGGGGAAGTTTTTGATATTGGAAATTCTACAAGAAAAGCAATCATGAATTACGGAAGGGGAATGAATCCCCTGGATTGCGGCGGAGCGTCTGAATATGAAAACGGCAATGGATCTTTAATGCGTATTCTGCCAATTGCCTATTATCTTAGCAGCCATGAGTGTAAGGATATCAGTTTTCAGATGGAAGTCATTCATAAAGTATCCGCTTTAACACATAGACATCCAATCAGCCTCATTGGCTGCGGAATCTATGTGAGAATTGCAATGAAGATAATATCCACAAGCCTGACGCTAACCGAATGCATATCAGAAGGAATCCGGGAAGCATTTGAATACTATGAGGATGTGCAGATGGATCAGGTTAGCAGATACAGCCGGTTAAAAGACCTGGATAATTTTTCGAACCTTCCGGAAGATGAGATCAGGAGCAGCGGCTACGTGGTGGATACATTGGAAGCGGCGGTATGGTGTTTATTAAATACGGATTCCTACAAAGCATGTGTATTGAAGGCCGTAAATCTTGGCGACGATACGGATACTGTGGGCGCAGTTGCCGGTGGGATTGCAGGGATGTATTACGGAATAAATGCGATACCATCAGAGTGGCTGGAGGCGGTTGCAAAAAAACAGTACATAAATCAACTTTGCAATGAGTTTTTAGAGAATGGTGTAAAATGTAAGTAAAAATTCACGTAGTTTTTACTCTATAATTAATGAAGGGCTGCCATTTGAAATTAATCAAAGGAAAAACAGAGCATCAGGATTTTATCTTGATAGCTCTGTTTTGCTTTTACGCTCCGTTATCGGTTTTGAGAATTTCAGTAAGGAAGCAGTGCGAATGATTCATTTGCTATTTTACTTCGGACATTGAAAAGCAGGATGAGAAGTCGATTAATAACTGTGAGTCTGCACTATACTTTTTTTGGATTAAGTAGAGTGTAATATCTGTAGGCAGGTCGCTGAGGGAACGGGGGATAAAATCAGGGTCTTTACAGACATTATTTGCTATACTTTCGGGCAGCAAACTCCAGCCCTCTGCTTCTTTTAGGAATAGTGAAACCGCAGAAAGGCGGTCTACTTTAATAAAAGGCATGGTATCGTCTCCTAACCAGTAGGAATGCCAGCTTTCATATGCCAGATCCCATGGCATTTTTATTTCCCTGTCTGAGTCCAGATCCTTTGGCATCAGGTTCTGGATTTCCGGTTTATAGTGTCTGTGGGTTATAAGTTTATAAGGTTCACTGGATATAGGAACATAATTGATTTTTGAAACATGCGTCAGCCGTGTAACGATTGCAAAATCCAAATTGCCATTGTTTACGCCAGATGCAGCGTCATATGAATGGCGCGTATGTAAAATGAATGTGGATTCAGGATAAAGTCTCTTATAATTACATATTGCATTTACAATTCTGTTTGTATCAATAACGGCTGGAGAAGCCAGATTAATCTGATGCTGTCTGGTATTGCGGGACATCTCATGGACATTTTTAAACAGCGTGGATATTTTTTCGGCATATCCTGCAAATACCTTTCCCTGTTCCGTCAATGTGATATTGCGTTCTCCCTGACCGCGCACGATCAGAGGATATCCAAGACTTTCTTCCAGGATACGTATTCGGCGGCTAATGGCTGGCTGGGTGAGATAGAGTGTCTTTGCGGCGGCGGAAATACTGCCGCTGTCTATAACGGCTAAAAAGGTTTGGATTTCTATTTCGTTCATGATATGTCCTCCATAAAATATAACGGTTTATTATATTTTACATAATTTACTAGAATTATTCAAATAGAAATTTTGATGCTATAATTATCATGTAAATATCTCATACGCGTTGAGAGAGTAGTAAAAATAGAAATTGGGAGTGAGGTAAGGCGATGAATGTTTTAAATATCAGGCTTGATGACCGTTTGGTTCATGGTGTAGTTGCTACCAACTGGATTCCACGGATGGGGATTGACAGGGCAGTAGTGATTGACAGGGCAAGTATGGAAGATCCCATGATGAAAAGTGCGCTTCGAATGGCAACTCCGAAATCAGTTTTTTTGTCCGTCATTGACCTTGAAAAATTTCTGAAGAATGATAGGGAAAACAAATATGGCAATGAAAAAGTCATGATAATTGTAAAGAATCTGCAGACTATAATTGATCTTGCAGATGCTGGTTTTCCGATGAAGGAGGTTATTTTAGGAAATATGGGACGCCAGGGAGATGCTTCTGATGCCATCCCTGTGACTCGTTATTTAGCGGTCAATACAGAGACCATTGCACAGACAGAATACTTGCATAGAAAGGGAATAAAACTGATAGGACAGTTGATTCCTGAAAATACACCGGTCGATTTTTATAACGAGATGATAAAGGCAATTAATAAATAGGAGGGGAAGAGTTATGATTACACCATTGCAGATATTGCTGATTGTATTGGTATGTACATTACTAAACTGGGATTCAATGCATATTCAGATTTTTTATAAAGGAATAGGCGAAATGGTCCTTTTAGGTTTTATCGTAGGATTGATTATGGGAGACTATCAGATGGGGCTGCTGGTAGGAGGAACAATGCAGCTTATGAATTTGGGGCTTGCCGGATATGGCGGAGCATCGATTCCGAATTATCGTATCGGAACAGCTGTTGGAACCGCGTTTGCCGTCGCTACAGGTGGAGGGCTGGATACCGCGCTGGTTATCGGAATTCCTGCGGCGACATTAGGAGTGCAGATCGATGTTTTTAGTAAAATGATCGGTTCTTATGTTCTTCACGCAGCACAGAAGGCAGCGGAAGAACAAAAATTCAAAAAAATGAACCGGATTATTTTCTGGGGAAATCTTTTTCTTGGGAGAATTACCTTTACCTCCACTTACCCGGTCTTAATTATGCTGGTTCTGGGATCGGCCTGTATTAATTCCATTTTAGGTTTTATACCAGCCTGGTTGATCGATGGGTTAAAGACTGTAGGCAATATCTTACCAGCAGTAGGTATGGCTATATTGTTAAAATATTTGCCCGCTAAGAAATATTTTGTTTATTTAATATTAGGTTTTGTTCTGGTTGTTTACTTTGGATTGAGCATTCTGCCGGTGGCGATTGTCGGAGGCATCATTGCATATGTTATTTATGGCGGTTTACAGAAGGAGACATCAGGAAATGTGATTACAGGAGGAGGTATTGGCGATGAGTGAAAGAATGTTAAGTAAAAAAGATTTATGGAAATATGGCATCCGCTATGCTATCTGTTCTCAGGCATGTATGAACTATGAAACATCCCAAAGCCTTGGTGGCGTATATGCGATTGAACCATATATGGAGAAGCTTTATGGAGATGAACCGGAAGTGTTGTCTGAAAAGTTAATTCAGCATTCCCAATACTTTAACTGTCAGTCTTATTTTGCTGCAGCAATTTGGGCAGCGGCATTAGCGATTGAGGAAACAAAAGATGAGACTGCGACTGCAACCGCAGTAGCGTTGAAAACAAGTTTGATGGGACCTTTTGCAGGAGTTGGTGATGCTATATTTAATACGATACCCAAAGTTGTGTTTGCATCCATGGCGGCTTATGCGGCAATTGAAGGCAATATTTTAACCGGGCTGCTATTGTTTCTGCTTGTAACGCCATTTATTATCTTTTCGAGACAGGCTATTATCAACCTTGCATATTTTGAAGGAGCGAAAATAGTCACGGAACATCAGGAGCAATTAAACAATATAAGAGAGGCGATTTCTGTTTTAGGCGTCATAGTGGTCGGTGCTTTGATAGCCAGTGTGGTTAAAGTATCGACGCCGATTGTATTTAGCGTAGGTGAATCATCACAGGCACTTCAGGATGTGTTCAACCAAATTATACCATGCCTGCTTCCCGTGCTGGCTGTATTTGGAATATACAAAGGTCTAGATATTAAAAAGATGAATACAACCCGCATGGTATGGCTGGTGATTGTGATAGGCTTGATTTTGTCTTACTTTGGTATCATTGGATAGGATTTTCGGTTAAGGAGAGATATATGTATAAAATACTGATAGCAACACATGGAAAAATGTGCGAAGGAATGCTCGATACGTTACATATATTTTCAGCTGATATAGATATGGTGACGGCCATTCCTTTTTATACGGAAGGAGTAGATGGGGACACCGAGCTGGAAACATACATGAAGAACATAAGTAAAGATGATATAGCTGTAGCGCTTACGGATATACCGGGAGGAAGCGTTAATCAAAAATTGTATAAGTATGTTTCTGATAATGTCCATGTAATTTCCGGCGTTAACTTTCCGCTGCTGTGTGGTCTGGCGCTTGCGGATGAGAAGAGCATCACAAAAGATTTTCTGCGCGGTCTGGTGGAAGATTCCAGGAACCTTATGCAGTATATGAATGACATAGTTATAGAAAAAAATGAAGGCGATGAATAACAGATGGTTAAAGTGATTAGTAACACAGTGGATATTACTCCAAACAGACCAACATATATGGCAGGATATTTCACCAGAAATGATAAATTTAAAGGAATACATGATCCTATAGAAGCGGTCATTATGTGGCTGGAGGTAGATGAAGTTAAGAATCTTTTTATTGTCTTAGATTTATCTAATCTGGACTGTGAATTTGTGGATTCAATTCGGAGCAGTATCGTAAAAAAATGTCCTGTTGATGAGGATAAAATAGTGGTGGCAGCAACGCATAACCATGCAGGACCTGTGATTGTAACGAGAAATAAAAATCAGCTGGTTGATCCGGAGTACCGTGTATTTGTGAAGCAGACAGTAGTTGAGGCTGCGGTAGGGCTTTATGGGCAGGAAAAAAAGGTCAAACGAGTGGTATACACACACGGAATTTCTACAGGATATTACGGAAATAGAAATGACCGGAACAGGTATGGTGACAATCATATTTACATGTTCGAATTCAGGAATGAAAAAGATGAAAACATTGCGGCTATCATAAATCTTTCATGCCATGCCTCTGTTTTAGGACCAGAAATGTATGAGATAAGCGGAGACTTGTTTGCGGCTCTTCGAAGAAAAATGGCTTATCCTTTAAATGTAGTTCCGTTGATTGCCAATGGTTGTGCGGGTGATATGAGTAATCGGATGTATCGTCACTCCAATGATTATAAGGAAGTTGAACGGATCAGCATGGGGATCGCATCACAGATTCTTAATTTTAATGAAAAACAGGATATTCTATTATCAGATGAAGTGGTTCGGCAATTTGAATTCCGGGTTAAATGCGATATTAATGCTGAACCCTACATTAAAAAAGCAAAAAGATTACAAGAGAAAATCACAGATGATTTACCATATGAAGAACGTAAAGTTTTAGAGTCACAGATCAAGGCATGTGAACGCAAGGTTCAGTCACCTCACGTGGATATGAACTTTAAAACTACGATTATCCGTATGAATAATCTGGAGATTATTATCATACCTGGCGAGATTTGTGCAGCCTTAGGGAGACAGATAAAAGAGGCATCCGCAGCTCCCTGTTGTTATGTATGGGGATATGCGAACGGCTTAGCAGGGTATGTTGTAGCTGCCAACGAATTTAACAGTGGTATGGAAGGCCTGTCTACCTTATTTCCGAAAGGTGTTGCGGAAGAATATGTTGCAAAAATAATTCAGAATATGGTGGAGTGACTGAATTGCGGACAGGACCTGATTTATGCAGTTTGTGATTACTGAGGGGAGATAAAAATGATAAAAAGAAGGGATAATATTGTACAGAAACGAGACATATGGAAATATACCATACTTTCTTTAGGGATGTTGGCGGTATTGAGCGGATGTGGAAATAAAAACGGCCTGCCGGAAACATCTGCGGCAGAGGTGGAAGTAAAAACGACGGCGGCCGCAGTGGAAAATGGATCAGACATAACGGAAGATAAAAGGGGAGAAGAAGAGAGCGAGGCGATTCATGTGAATGACAGCAGCGCTGTAGTTCCTTATGTCATTCCATTGGACAAAGATGTAGTGTACAAGGAAGGAGTAACCATAGAAGTTGATGAAAATTCTCCAACGGGTTATGTAGTTACTTTCGCATATAAAGATGCCAATGCAAAAAGTGTGGGGATTTCCAGTGATAACTTTTATTTTTATAAGGAAAATACTGGTATGTATGTCAGATATACGCCCTATGTATGGGAGCCTGATATGTTTTACCGATGCGGTGAAAGGACATATTCAGCCACATATGTAGAAAACATGGAAAAGGTGGGAGAGGATATGTGGGTCATACGTTTACCCCTTCCAAATGGTATTTTTTTCTATCAGTATTGTGTGGATGACAAGAATATTCCTGATCCGGCAAATCAAGCCTTTACCAATCCTGACGGTGCGGTTAAACCTACAAAAAGTGTAGTCTACGTTCCGTTTGATGGAACCAGACAAAAAGCGGATCATTCTGTTATAACCGAAAAAAATGAGAAGGCGGGTGAAATTGTATTTGACGCTTACATGGATGGCGAGACAAAACGGAATCTTGCGGTTTATCTGCCGTATGGTTATGATGCGAACCGGAAAGAGGCATATAAGGTGATTTATGCGTCGCATGGAGCAAATGGGACAGAGGTGGATTGGATTGCTAAATGCGGTCTGAACAATATTATGGATAATCTGATTGCAGACGGTAAGGCGGAGCCGGCGGTTGTAGTATGTATGGATCAAACCGGTGTAGAAGATCCGGTTGTTAATCAGAGGGAAAATATTAAGCCTTATATAGAAGCAAATTATAATGTTCATTCTGATAAGGAGAATATTGCCTACTGCGGATTGTCTAACGGAGGTTCTACTACAGCAAAAATCTATTTGGATAATCCGGGTGAATATGGATACTATGGTATTTGGAGTTCGGCACAGTCTGGAGATATGGAAATAGAGAACATTAACGGTTTGGATACAGCAAAAGTTATGGTAGGAATTGGGCGGTTTGATACAGCCAGGTATGACAAAGCAGAGGATTTTTATAATCGATTGGTGGAAAAGGGAGTAGATGCAGCATTTTATACGGAGAACGCTGCACATGACTGGCTGTTCTGGGCTCAAATGTATGAAATATTTGTCAGGGATATTCTTTGGAAATAAGTTTGGTATCTAATATCTATGTTTTATCAATAACAGGTTAAATGCATAAATAGGCAGACAATTCTTGATTGTCTGCCTATTTATATGTTATAATTTAGTCCAAATTATTCCTAGCTGTGTTATATTGGGAAGAGAGGAGGAATTGGCGTGAGCAAAACGGATAAATTAAGCGTATTTATCAGCCTTATTCTGCGTCATCAGCCAGGTGCTGCCGGCATCCGGCTGGACGAGCACGGCTGGGCGGACGTTTCTGAGCTGATTGCGGGCATTAATGCTGCCGGAAGAACAATAGATATGGAGATATTAGAGGAAATCGTTAGAACGGATGAAAAAGGAAGATACAGTTTTAATGAAGATAAAACACTGATCCGGGCGAATCAGGGGCATAGTATTCCGGTGGATGTAGAACTGCAGGAGAAAATGCCGCCGGAATTTCTGTATCATGGAACGGCGGAACGGTTTTTGGAAAGCATTCTTGCCCAAGGGTTAAAGCCCATGAGCCGGTTGTATGTGCATTTATCTAAAGATACGGAGACTGCGGTTAAGGTCGGTAAGCGTCATGGAAAACCGGTTGTTTTGAAAGTTCACAGCGGTGAAATGCACAGAGCAGGATTTAAATTTTACCTGTCTGAAAATGGGGTATGGCTGGTAAGCCATGTACCTGAAAATTATTTAGAACAAGTTTGAAAGAACGGCGGACAAATGGGCCGCAGTTTTGTATGGAGGGATTTATGACAATAACAGATTTTGAAAAGATACATATAAAAGAAGCGCAAATGCTCGGATTGGCAAATTATAACGAAGAAAAGGCCAATGCCGCCGCTCTGCCGGAGCTGGAACAATTTCCGGATTTGGAGCCGTTTGCATCCAACGGACTTGGAGTCGCAGCATTTGAAGGGGAGAGGATGATCGGTTACCTATGCTGTTATTCTCCCAGAAATCATGCATTTGGTTCCCAAGCGAAGGGAGTTTTTTCACCGATTCAGGCCCATGGGGCGGTGAAGGAAAACAGAGGAATTATTTACCAAAGAATGTACCAGGCGGCTGCACAAAAATGGGTGGAGCATAATATTGCATATCACTCAATCGCATTATATGCTCATGACTGCCAGGCGCAAAATGCCATGTTTACCTATGGATTTGGCCGCCGCTGTGTGGATGCTGTCCGCGCTATGGAGAGCATTCCATGCCGCCCAAGCCAGGGAATCGTTTATGCAGAAATGTCATCAGGCATGTCTGATAAAGTGAGGCAGCTTCGCTTAATGCTGGCAGAGCATATGGGGAAAAGTCCATGCTTTATGTGTTCGGTGATGAATAATTTTGAGCAGAGTTTGGCGGAGAAAGAGATGGGAGATAATAAGATATTTGTTGCCGAGGATGCTGGAAAAGTCATTGCATTTGTTGAGGTTTCCGATGAAGCGGAAACATTTGCGGCCACGGAAACGGAAGATATGTGCAATATTTGCAGCGCATTCTGTCTGCCGGAATACAGAGGCAGAGATATTTATCAAAACCTATTGAATTATATGATAAATCAGATGAAGAACGAAGGATATAACCGGTTGGGCGTTGATTATGAAAGCTTTAACCCAACTGCCAATGCCTTCTGGCCAAAATATTTTACTGAATATACGCACAGCGTTGTCCGAAGAATTGATGAGTGTGCGATGCACGATTGATGCAGGATAAAACAGGATGTCACAGAAAGTTGGAAAAATCCTGTTGGTTCAGAACGGAGGATCAGCATGTTCAGCATAGAATATGTAACAAAACAGGAAGAAACGTATTGGTTTACAATGGATCCAAACAGCGATAAACAAGTTTTTGACAGGAAAGTCGGGGATAAACAGGGATATGTTCTGTTTGAGGATAAAAAGCCGATAGGAATCATGCATTACAATTTATTCTGGGATAAGATACCATTTTTGAATCTGATCGTCATTGAAGAGGAATATAGGAGAAAAGGGTACGGGAGACTTGCCATAGAGTGCTGGGAAAGAGAAATGAAGAAATCAGGTTTTTCCATGGTTCTTCTTTCCACACAGGCAGACGAAGAGGCGCAGCATTTTTACAGGAAATTAGGATATAAAGACTGTGGCAGCCTGATTTTAAATGAAGGTCCTTTAAAACAGCCTACGGAACTTTTCTTTTATAAAATTCTTGTGTAAAGTGCAGGACACGATAAACTGAAAAATGTTTCCTAACTGCTGGTTAAAGAACAGGAAGAAAAGTTAACGGATGCTCAATCGCGCTTTGGGCCTTTGTTTGTTATGCTTAGACTATCAAAGACGGATATAAAAGCGGATATGAGTGTTGATATAAAAACTGATAGAAAAGCAGCGGCAGTTTGGAGGAAACGGTGATGAAGATAGGCGAGGTAATACGAAAATATCGAAAAGAAAAGGATCTGACACAAGAGCAGATGGCCAATTATCTGGGAGTATCTGCGCCGGCTGTCAACAAGTGGGAGAATGGAAATACGTTTCCGGATATCTCCCTCCTGGCCCCCATTGCCAGATTGTTGGGAATCACCACGGATCAGCTGCTTTCCTATCGGGAAGATTTGACGGATCAGGAGATTGGCCGGATTCTTACTTGTTTGAGCGAAAAGGTCAGGCAGGAAGAGTATGAACAGGTATTTGCCTGGGCGGAAGAGAAGATTTTGGAATATCCTAACTGTGAAAAGATGATTCTGGCTATGGCGCAGATTTTAGACAGTTACCGGGATATCACCGGGGTCTTGGAGAGCTCCCGATATGACGGTAAAATCCATGAATTTTATATGCGGGCATTTAACAGCAAAGATCCGGATATCTCTCAGGCAGCAGCAGCTGCGCTGTTTCATTTTTCTCTGTCTAAGAAAGAATATGAGATGGCGCGGAACTATTTGGAAAAGATCCCTGAAAATACGGTCAATCCAAAACGGCTGCAGGCCATTTTGAACCAAAAAGAGGGGAAACGTGCGGAAGCTTATGAGGCTTATGAGAGGCTGCTGTTTTCCGGCTATGGGGATATAAACTGGGCGCTGAATGGCATCTATGCGCTGGCATTGGAAGAAAATGATATCCGTAAAGCGGAAAAGATTGTGGAAAAACAGAAAGCCCTGGCGGAGCTGTTGGAAATGGGACGGTATATGGAAGCCTCTTCCGGCCTGGAGCTGGCGATTTTAAAAAAAGATAAGGAAACGGTCATAGAGATTATGACGGATTTGGTCCATAGTATAAAAAATATGGATGAATTTAAGAACTCAGAATTGTATGAACACATGAAATTCTCTAATGCAGGGAAGGAGCAGGTGATTTTCATGCTGCTGAAAGGGTTGGAAGAGGATGTGAGCATTGAATTTCTAAGGGATGATAAGAGATACCGGATGTTGGTAAGGGAATTAAAGCATATGCTGGAGAACTGAGAAAATCCATCTATTGTAAAATGCGGCTGTGAGGGCCGGTTTTGACAATAGATGGATTTTTCTATGATTCCCACAATTCGGCAAAATATTGTCCATTGGAGGATAAATATTTATGTTTGTGCCGGATAATATGAAATGTGCGCTGGATGTGAAAATCCGTATTCAATTCCACTAAAGTTCCGTCTTTCAGCATATCGGTCAGCAGATGACGGGAGAGAATGGTAGCTGAACTGCCGTTTTTTACCTGCTGAAAGATATTGGAATAATTGATGGTGGACCAGACGGGAGTGAGCTTTATACCGTTTTTTGCAGCCTCTCTGTTTAAGTGTTCCCTGGTTCCGGTGCCGTTTTCAGGGAGGCTTAAACCGGAATCGTTAAGCTGCTGCAATGACAGGGTTTCAGTTGAATTTTTTATTGAATAACGGGCTAAAGGGTGAAAAGGGGCGCATACGGCAACAAGGTCATCTTTGTGAAATGGGGTGGAGACTAGGGTGTCCAAATGGACGATTCCTTCGATTACTCCCAAATCCAGTTCGTTGACAGAGACTTTATCTTCCACATAACTGCTGTGGTTTTCTGTGATCTGTACTAATGTGTCAGGATATGCCTGATAGTACCGGTCCAGATAATTTTGAATAAAAGTTATTCCGATTCCAAGGCTGCACCCCACTTTCAGAACCGGGGAGACCGATTGGGACTGAAGATGGCTTTCTAACTGCTCCATGCTGAGCAGAACATTCTTTCCGTCTATCCACAGCTGCTTCCCGGCGGCGGTCAGATAGATCTGGCGGTCAATCCGGTCGAAAAGCCGGACATCATAGTGGCGTTCCAGTTCGCCAATCATTCTGCTCACCGCCGGCTGGGTCATATACAGCCGTTCGGCCGCTTTTGTCATGCTCATCTCTTCGCAAACGGTGCAAAAAACAGACATATGTTTTAAAGTCATAGATCATCCTTTCCATAGCAAAAATGATATGATACTAATGTAATTATATTATTTTACACATGAATATGCAAGTGCTATACTCTTTTTAGTGAAAAGATCAGTTCAGTCTCCGCAAAACAGTTATAGGAGGCCGAACCATTACAAAAAGGAGGATGGAAATGAAGGAAGGGTCCGTATCAAACAAATTAAAGGTATTATTCTGTTCTAATTTCATGATAAGCGCTTGTACCTTCGGCGGCGGCGGTGTCATCATACCCGTACTGCAGAAAAAATATGTGGAGGACTTAAAATGGATTGATGAAGATGAAATGATGGATATGATTGCCATCGCTCAATCGTCTCCGGGGATCATGGCGGTGAACACATCCATTATTATCGGTTACCGGACTGCCGGGATCAGAGGCGCTGTCTGTTCCATAGCAGGCAGCGTGCTGCCGCCCATGGTTATCTTATCGGTTATTTCTTTTATATATGAAGCGTTCTGCAGCAATTATGTGGTGGCGCTGCTGCTTAAAGGAATGGAAGCAGGGGTGGCGGCAGTGATGATTAATGTATCAATTAACATGTCGGCCAATGTGGTGAAACATAAGAATATTCTGAATGATATCCTGCTGGCGGCGGCCGTAATCGCATCGGTTTTCTTCGGCGTGCCGATTATCAAACTGATTCTCGTCTGCGCGGTCATCAGCATTGGGGCGGCTTTTATAAATGGATATAGGGAGAAAGTGAGGGGAGAAGCATGATTTATCTGCAGCTGTTTCAGACATTTTTTATTGTTGGATTATTTGGATTTGGCGGCGGTTATGGAGCAACCGCTTTGATGCAGGATTTGATTGTGACAGAGCGCGGCTGGCTGACGATGAAGGAATTTGCCGATGTGATCACCGTATCCGAGATGACGCCCGGCCCTATGGGCATCAATATTGCGTCTTTTGTGGGTGTACGGGTAGCTGGTATTGCGGGTACGGCAGTTTCAACCATGTCTTATGTACTGCCTTCCGCAGTGATTGTGATGGTGCTGGCCTGGTTTTATATGAAATACCGTCAGTTAAAGATGGTGCAGCAGGTGTTGAAGGGACTTCAGCCGGCTGTCTGCGCTTTGATCATATCCGCCGCCGTCCGTCTGGCCGTGAATGCGGTATGGGCCGGAGATATCAATTTTGATAAGACGAATTGGATTGCCGCAGCAATGTGCGCAGTGCTCTTAGTCATGCTCCGCAAAAAAAGGATTGCTCCTATACCGGCTATATTTGCCAGCGGGGTGGTTGGGGCGGTTTTATATGGAATTGGAGGAATGTAACGGTTGCTTTGCAGCCGGGATGAAGTGTCCGAGTACTTGTTTTTAATGCGTTAATTGGGTATAATAAATGGTATATTGAAAAAACTTGTTAAATCCATATAATAATTGAAAAGCGAGGGAATGAGTGTGTCAGAGGGGAATAACCAGGCGATGCGGAAAGATAAAAATATAGAAGCGTACCAGAAGGATGATTATACAATAAAGAACGTAGCTTCCTATATCAATAAAA
Organism: Clostridium sp. chh4-2; assembly: GCF_002899675.1. Classification (GTDB taxonomy): domain Bacteria; phylum Bacillota; class Clostridia; order Lachnospirales; family Lachnospiraceae; genus CHH4-2. Next base: position 163,312 of record NZ_PKUU01000002.1, read on the forward strand.
TCGACCAGTTTATCACTGCCCGTAAGAGTGAAGACTGCATTCTTGTATACAGAGGAGAATCCAAATGTTATGATACCTCCTGCCGTGCGAATATCTTCCGGCGGGGCGTTATGGATGGAAACCGTTTTTTCGAAAAAAGTTTATTCGATGCTATGAGGCAGGATTATCTGACCAATGACAAGCGGTATTTGGATAATGCGATTGACGCCCAGCACGGAGAATTTCCGAGCCGGCTGCTGGATGTTACTTATAATTGTCTTTCTGCCCTTTATTTTGCAGTGACACCGTATTACCATATGCCTGAAGATTCTTTGGACCACGAAGACGGCATGGTATTCATCTTTTTTATCGATGAGATTTTCAGTCCGAGCGCAAAAAACACCAATGATAACTACGATGCGATTATAAACCGGGATAAAAAATGGTTTGTGGATAAAATTATATTTGAAAAGAACCATAAATTCATTGACCATACAAAGCTGAACAAGAGAATTGTGGCCCAGCAGGGGGCTTTTATTCTGTTTCAGGGCAACGATGCGTCGGATCTGCCTGCATATATGACTTACGGAATCAGGATTCCTAAAGAGGCGAAACCATTGATCCGGAAAGAACTGAGGCGGATGTTCGGAATTCATACCGGAACAATTTATCCGGAAATCATGAATCTGGTGGACGATATCAGTGAAAAGAGCAAAAAACTGAATACGGAACCATTTTGCTGTTATCACGAGCTGACTTATGCGGTAAACAATCTGAAAAAAGAATTGGATTACTATATTGATTATATTCTTGATAAAAACAGGCAGCAAAAGGAAAAGCCGGATGAAGTGGAATTGGATCAGATGCTGATCTGTGTGGAAGCAGTAATCAATAGTTACAGGATCGGATTGTTGGATTTTGCGGATGATTTTTGTGAATACGAAAAGGATAAAGCGATAAGCAGGGATGAGATGAAAGAGATCATTGACAGATATAACCAGCTGGTAGGGGAGTTCACAAAGGAGCTCAGCCGATATGGTATCGAAGCATTTTCCGGCGTCCAGCTGCAGATTGCCATAGATTAAGGATTGAGAGGACAAAAGACAGATGAATGCGGCCATTATGGAGAATATGAAAATTGAGGTGCGAGGCGAATATATCAGAAATATTTTAATCAACCGGGATATTGACTGCGATGAACAATGGTGGGAGGAACGAGAGGCCAGAACTGAGATCAAAGAACTGGTTAATGCGGAAACATATAAGCTGAGCAATTCGGTCAAGATGAAAATCGAGTCGGAAGAAAAGTTTGTATTTCTGGCGTACAAGGAGTGTATAGACAGGGACAGGCTGCTGTCGGAAATTGTGGCAGAGGTTGATGAGATGGCACAGGGTTGCGAGGAGCCGCTTGGCTGCGTTCATTTGGTGTGCTTTGTGACCAATATGAAAAACCGGATTTTCCTGGAAAAGATATTTGCTTCAGAAGAAGGAAAGAAGATGAAGAAGCAGGTGCGGTCGATTACCGGCAATAAACGAGACCGTATAAACTGCACCTATATACTGGATCAGGAATTCAAAAAACAGGACATTAAGCTGGTAAATGTAAACAGATATGAACTGATTCAGATGCCGCCCATCAGAAGCCATATTAATTGGGAAGTGGACGCAGCAGGCAAAAAAGGGCGTAAGGGCTATGTGCTTTCAGTAGAACTGCGTCAGCTGGTGGAAATCTATGACAAGGTAGGAGACCGGCTTTTCAGCAGAAATGTCAGATATGGCCTCAGTGAGCAGCTGGGGGTGGATCAGGCGATTAAAGATACGCTGGAGCACAATCCCGAGCAATTCTGGTTTAAAAATAATGGTGTCACCATAATGGTGGAGCGCCGGGATTTCAAATTGGACCGGGTGGGAGAGATTTTGATTGAGGGCTTAAAGGAATATGGAAATTTACAGTTCTCCGTTATCAATGGCGCCCAAACGATCACTGCGGCCGCAGAATATTTTTACGGTCTGGAATATGAGCTGTCAGAGGCTGAAACTGAGGAAGATAAAAAGAAAATCAGAGAGAAGATAAACCGTTTGCAAGAGGCTAAGGTATTGCTTCGGATCATACATATTCCCCTGGATAATGGGAAAGAGGAAACAAAAATCAAAGGTTCAAGAGAAGTCAGTGAAATCAGTGTGGCTTTAAACCGTCAAAAACCTATCAAAGCCGAGGATATTGCCTTTGCATCTCCATTTGTGGAAAAACTTACCGAATTTTTGGATCAGGAGCGGAAGACTGGAAACGCAGGTTTCCGTTTGGTGAAACGGGGTGAGGACAGTAAATTTGAACACAGCATTAACTTAGTGGAATTTGCCAGGGCCAGAAAAGCCTGCTGCAGAGAGCCGGGAGCGGCCAGAAGCCAGGGAACCAATACACTGCTCAGTTTTGAAAATGTTATGTATGGGGAGTATCAGTTTAAGAATAAAGACATTTTCCCGGAGGAGTGGATGGATGCGGATTCTTCAAACGAGGCTGAAATATTTAGAAAATATTATGGAGCGGTAGACTTTGCGGTAAAGACAAGCCGTTTATATGAGAAACTTCAAAAGGATTTAAATTTTACCGATTTGAAGCGGCAGATTGTGATTCAAAATGGAAAATGGTATTTTACAGCTTATATCGTATTGCTGCTTAATTTCTTTAGCACAGACTATTCAGAGTTCGTGGATCATTTTGATGCGGTAAGCGGGTGTATGACGGAACTGATGGAATTATTTGCCGGGCAGGCTGCGGAACTGTCCAATGATTATCTGGAAGACGAGCATGAGTTTAATTCAAATCTCTTTAAAAAGAATGAATTTTTTAACTATATAGTAAATGAGGCAGACTGGTCTGGATTTGAGAAGCTGATAAATGATCATCTGAAAACGGGAGAAATCTCTTTCAGAGGCCCTTCGGCCAGTCAGGGGAAGAAACTCCTGAACCTGAAAGTCCGCCGTGTGAAGCTGGGGAATAACTCCTCAGAGGTAGTTGAAAGTACGGCTGATGCCATGGTGAAAACAGTTGAGTTTATCCTCATGAATCATTCTTATGACGACAGCGAAGTGACGGTATGGTGCGGCGGGTGGCTTAGCGATGACGAAGCTGCGGTTAATTTGAATGCCGGATATTTCCGGAGAAATAAGAAGATAGAAGTGAACGGGAATACTTACTGGGTCGGAACTTCTTCCAACAGCAGAAGAAAGTATGATCAGATCGAGGAATTATGCCGGTTAGTCGGGGTGGAACACGGGACGATAAAGTGGTACTCGAATATACAGAAATCCCCAATATTTGAGTGGTAAGAGCATTTGCAGGTATAAATTTATATCAATAAATCGAGATAAGGAGGATTAAGAAGATGGAAATCATTACGCTGCCCGTATTATTTGAAGGTGATGGCATGAAGTTTTATATCTACCCTGCTGTAATTAAAACGCAGGAGGAACTGATTCTTGTGGACACCGGTTACCCCATGTTTTTACCCATTCTGGAAGATGCCTTTCGGGAAAATGGTCTGGATATGCAGAAACTGAGCACCGTGGTGTTAACGCACCACGACCACGATCATATGGGCGCGGTAAAAGCTCTTGCCGGCAAATATCCTCATGTCAGGGTTGTATGTTCCGAAGTACAGATGCCGTATGTATTGGGCCAAAAGAAATCTCTTCGTTTAACAGATGCGGAGAATAAAGGCGCGGACGAAGATTTCATTCAGATGATAAAGAGCGTGGAATACTTGGATCAGGTGCAGCCGTTAAACGACCGTGATTCCATAGCCGAAGGAGTTTTGGCGATCGTGACGTCAGGCCACATGCCGGGCCATCTTTCCGTCTATGTGGAGCCGGAGAAAACCTTTATCAGCGGGGATGTGCTGGTGGTTGAAGACGGAAAGCTGGCTATCGCTTCGGAGCAGTTTGTGCTGGATAAGGAAAAGGAGATAGAGGCTTTGAAGGAGATCAGAGAGCTGGATATTGAGAAGGTGATCTGTTTCCATGGCGGGGAGTATGTAAGTGAGAATATGAAGGAAGATTTGGCGGGAATTATTGCGAAAGGGTATAATTAGTAATAAATTAAAGTAAAGGGTGAAGGCATTTCGCGAAATGCCTTCACCCTTTACTTTAATTTATTTTTGAATTCGCAGATCATCTCATTCGTCAGGCTGAAATCCTCATCATTGGCAATAATTTCATCCCGTTCCATCCACACTGCCAGGGAAAGTTCCTCTTCATCCATATGAAGCGTGTCATCCCCGTCCAACTCACAGAAAAATCCCATCAAAAGGGTGCTGGTCATAGCCCAGGGCTGGCTCTTATAATAGGTGATATTCTTCACCCGGATTCCGGTTTCCTCCATAACTTCCCGCCGCACGGTTTCCTCAATGGATTCCCCGATTTCCGTAAAACCTGCAACTAATGCGTAGTTGGTATATTCCCTGCCTGCGTACTTTGTCATCAACAGTTTGCTTCCATTGGTAACCGCCACGATTACGGCAGGATTGATTCTGGGATAGACCATGTTGGAACAATAGCTGCAGCGGAGCATCCGTTCCTTGTGGTCATGTTCTAAGGGCCGGCCGCAGCAGCCGCAGAAGCGGTTGGTCTGATACCAGCTGATGAGATGCAATGCCGTCAGCCCGGCAAAAGCCAGATACTTGGGTTTGAGGGAACGGAACAGGCTGCGGGAACTGTAATGAAATCCTTCCGGGGCAGTTATGTTCATTCCATCGATCCAGAAATAATCGATATCATCGATTGTGAACAAAAATATGGGCTTTTTGTCCTCGGGCGTGATCTGACTGTATTTGGGAAAAGAAAATTCCCCTTTATCTTCACGGACCAGCACGGCGCTGTCCTGGATGACAATGGCTGTGCTGTCCGGCTGTGGTTCCTTTTCTGCATATTCATTATGAAATATATGCGGTGCGATATCCTGTATCAAAGCTTGATCCTCCTTAAAGTCTTTTGTAGAAGCATAAACGCAGTTCTCATAAAACGTTATGTTCAATACTATCACAAAATCCGGGAAAATCCAAATGAGATTTTTAGTCATTGAAAATACCTCTCTTTTCCTGTATGATAGCAGAATAAATGTACTTTAATCCTAAGAGAAGGAGCAGAACATGCTGTCATTTCATACGCAGTACAGGCCTCTGACATCGCGGCCCTATCTGTCCAACCAAACCTATACGGAATATCCGCCGGGCCAGGCCTTAAAACCTTATATTGTCTGTTATTGGGAGGTGGCGGAGCCGGAAAATGGCGGGAATGTGCTGGTAATACCCGATACCTGTGTCGATCTTATCATCACCGTTAACCATACCAGGCAGAAGATCACAGGCAGGCTGTGCGGCATTCAGGATTTTTCGTATGTGACCGAGGAAATCAGGGAAAGGGGCGAGCGGATATCCAGCTTTGCGGTACGGTTTCATTTTTGGGCGGTTCATCTGTTTTTAAATCTGGATTTCAGGGAACTCTATAATCAGGTTCTGGATGTGGAATTAGTCAGGAAAGAGTGGCTGGATGTATTTGAACCATTTTTCTATGTACATGGGACGGAGGAGCGGATCAGAATTATTGAAAACTTTTTGATGTCCAGATTGGACAGCGGCCGCATCGATCCCAACCTTTTTAATTCCTTTCAGCAGATTCTGGGGTCATGCGGAACTCAGTCCGTTAAAGAGATATGCAGATACAGCTGTGTCAGCCAGCGGCAGTTGGAACGCCTGTTTTTGCAGCAGGTGGGGATTTCCATAAAAAGGACTTCCAGTCTGGTCCGGTATCAGAATGTGTGGAGAGATGTTATCCGGTCGGAACAGTTCGGGATTCAGGATGCGGTCTACCGGTATGGATATGCGGATCAGGCCCATCTTTTAAAAGAATTTAAACGTTTTCACGGAGTCACGCCGGAACAGGCGAAGAAGATTGCTCTGTCCAGCCGGTAGATGTCGTTTTTTTACAATACAGTTGATAACACCGCATGGTATATTGATATCCGGGATATGCTCGTCCCGGCCTCGGATCTGTGATAAGGCCGAAGAGAGCCATACAACATTATGCCGCAGACTGCGGCGGAAATGAGGTCATCATGAAAAAATTAGATCAGTCATCATACCGTGAAGTGAAAAACTGGATGCACCGCAATGCCAGACCTTTGGAATTAGCTCTGTGGCAGTATTATTTTGAAGAGGGAAGCAGAGAGAAGATCGCAGAGGAGTTATCTTATTATCAAAATGAAGACGGAGGGTTCGGAAACTGCCTGGAAGCGGACAGCTGGAATCCGGAATCCACTCCTTACGGCGTTTTAATTGCAGTTGGAATCCTGCGTGAAAACGGAGTATTTGATCCCAAGTCTCCTATGGTACAGGGGATTTTCCGGTATTTGGAAAGCGGCGTTTACAGCTCCGGTCAGGGATGGTTTTTCTGCATTCCATCCAATGATTTATATCCCCATGCACCGTGGTGGAGTTACAGTGAAGAAGCTAACGCCCTGCAGGGAATGGGCATAACGGCTGCGCTTTCAGGAACCATTCTTCATTATGCGGATCGGAATTCCAAGCTGTATCAAACAGCATTTGGATATGCAAAACAGATTCTAAACCAGGTGGACAACACGGAAGATTTTGGCGAAATGGGAGTCGGAGGAATTTTTTCTCTTGTGGGAGACATCGAACAGAGCGGCCTGGCATCCGAATTTGACTGCACAATTGCCAAACAAAAGCTTCCGGAACTGGTCAATAAGTCGATTGAACGTGACGTGAGCAAGTGGAGCGGATATTGTCCGAGACCGTCGGAATTCATTCCATCCCCCTACGCACCGGCTTATAAGGGAAATGAAGAGATTGTGGACAAGGAGCTGGACTATCTGATTGAAACCAGAAACCCGGGAGGCGTGTGGGATATTACATGGACCTGGTTTGATTTAACTGAGAAATACAGCAAGGAATTTGCCCTCAGTGAAAACTGGTGGAAGGCATCAAAAGCAATTGAAAAAATGAGATTTTTGAAAAATTTCGGAAGAATATCATAGAATTTTAATAAAGGCGGAACGTTGTATTAATTTTTTACAACTTTCCGCCCTATTTTTGTAACGAAATGATAAAATAAAGGATTAATAGAGGGAAAGGGGGAATGGAAGTGCACGATATGGACCGCATTTACAGAGAACATGCCCATATGGTTTATAAATATCTGCTGACGAAAACGGGAGACAGCGGCTGGGCGGAAGAGCTGACCCAGGAGACATTTTACCGGGCAGTCTATTCTCTCGAAACCTATAACGGAGAATGCAAAGTATCCACGTGGCTGTGCCAGATCGCCAAACATGTCTGGTTTCAGGATCTGGAAAAGAGGAACCGGCACAGGACAGAAGAACTGACAGAAAACCTTGTGTATAACGCACCGGATTCCGACGAGATGCTCCTGTATTCGGAACGGAAAATGGCGGTGATGAAGGCGCTGCACCGGATGAAAGAGCCTGTGAGGGAAGTGATGTATCTGAGGATTTTCGGCGAATTGAGCTTTAAGGAAATCGGCGAAGTGCTGGGGCAGAGTGAGACATGGGCCAGGGTCACATTTTACCGGGGCAAAAAAGGGTTGACGAAAGGAGAGATATTATGAGTCAGAGAATTGATTGCGATATCATTCAGGATCTGCTTCCGCTCTATGTGGAACATCTGGCTTCGGAAGCCAGCTGCCGCATGATAGAGGAACATCTGGAGAGCTGTGGCGACTGCCGCATTACCCTGGAGGAGATGAAAGCGCCGGTCCGGGAGGAGACGGAGGAAGAGAAACAGGAAATAGATTTTTTGAAAAAAATAAGAAAACGCCATAAACGGCTTATCACGGCAGTTACCGCCGTCAGCCTTCTGATGGCTGCTGTGGTATTTGGCATCGCGGTTAAGCTATTTGTGATCGGAAGTCCGGTAGACCCCAATTCCCTGTCTTATGAATGCAGCTATAATGAGGAGACGAAAGAACTGACCATTCATGGAACGATCGGCTACCGGATGACGGAATACAGCGGGCTGAAAGTGAAAAAAAGCCGCATTTACGGCAATACGCTGGATGTATCGGTGCTTGGCGCGGACCGGCTTTCCTACGATAAAAATTATGAAACCAATTTTACGGAAACGATAACGATACCGGGGGACGGAAACGACTGGCGCGTGGATTTTGTGGGCCCGGGTTATACCAGACGCAATATATGGAGTGAATTCAGGTTTGAAGATATGACGCCGGAAGAGATGGAAGAATTTTTGTATCCGGAAACACATGTGACTTCAGAACAGGTAAAGCTGATTACCAGTGACATGACAAGCGCCGATATCCAGGAACTGTTAGGTACCACGGCGGGGACACACCAGGACGGATCTTTGGAATATACGTTAACCTATATTGTGGATGAAGACTATCTGATCGAACTCATTTTTAATACATCGAAACCGGATCTGCCCTGTGGGAAAACGGGGGACGAGATTCTGGCGGGAAAGCGAAAAAAAGAGACGATGAAATACCGGATTGAGGGGGATACGCTCATCACGTTTCCAAAAGACTGAACCAAAAGAATGAAAAAAGGGCAGTTTTTGAAATAAACAGGAAAGTATGGTATGATGAAACAGAAATGAAGAAATTTAGAAACGGCAAATGCGGGAACAAGATACCGCATGCAGATTACAGGAGGGAATATCATGGGTGAACTGGCAAAGCTGCCTAATTTGGGGCCGGTTATCGAAGAACAGTTAATTCAGGTGGGAATCACGACTTATGAGCAGTTAAAAGAGACCGGGAGCAAGCAGGCCTGGCTGAAAATAAAGGCGATCGACAGTTCCGCCTGCATCCACCGCCTCCTTGCGATGGAAGGGGCGATACGGGGAATCAAGAAAACCCAGCTGCCGGAAGAAACGAAGGCGGAATTGAGAGAATTTTACCACGCCGCTAAGCAGTAAGGCGGCGCAGGCATTTGCGCGCTGGAAAAACAATTGATAATATGATAAAATAAAAAAGCAAAGATAAAAACACAGTCCCGGTAGGTAGTCCGGGCGCAGCGGTCAATATTAGTGAAAACGCTGTCAGTAACCCTCCTCCTGGTCGTCCGTTCTTTGTTCATTACTAATTAAGGAGGAATTATGAATGGACAAGTTAACGGAGTTAACGAAAGAATCAGTGATGCTGACCGTTTATTTTGAAGAGCCGTTTTGGGTTGGGGTGTTCCAGCGCATTTCAGGCGGAATGCTTTCGGCCTGTAAAGTAACTTTTGGCGCGGAGCCTAAAGATTACCAGGTCTATGAGGCGGTTCAAAAGAGATTTGATCAGCTGCGGTTCAGTCCGGCTGTGGAGACGGCTGTAAAAGAGATGAGCAGAAATCCCAAGAGGATTCAGCGGGAGGTTCACCGTCAAGTACGGGATACGGGGACGGGAACCAAGTCCCAGCAGGCATTAAAATTACAGCAGGAACAGGTTAAGACGGAGCGGGCGGTGTTCAGCCGTGAACAGAGAGACGCGTTCCGGCAGCAGCAGTTTCAGTTAAAACAGCAAAAAAAGAAAGAAAAGCATAGGGGCAGATAATGCCCCTGCTTTATTATGAAAAGAGGGAATTGGATATGACACAAGATGAAGTATATACGCTAAGGGCGATTGAACTGGCAAAACAGGCGGCGGAACATGGGAATGAGCCATTTGGAGCTCTGTTAGTAAAAGGCGATGAAATTATGATGGAAGGTGAAAACCAGATTTTTTCCCAGAATGAGCCCACATATCATGCGGAGCTGGGGCTGATCCGCAGATACTGCCACGAAACGGGAATCACGGATTTGTCAGAATATACCTTATATTCCAGCTGCGAACCCTGCTTTATGTGTTCCGGCGGAATTGTATGGGCTAAGGTGGGACGATTGGTGTACAGCGCTTATGATAAAGATTACTGTGATATCCGCGGTTTTAAAAGCAATGACTGCAGCGATCTGATATTTGAACTGAGCCCGGTGAGGCCGGAAGTGAAAAAGGGAGTGCTGCGGGAACTGGGAATCCAGGTTTTAAAAAATTATTTTAAGGATTGACAATTTTACGGCCAGATGATATTGTAGGTACAGAAATTGAGAGAGGGGTGCTTTTTTGTTAATTGTATTTGTTATGGAGAATAATTAATCTATGAAGATGGAAGACAGATGAGAGGGGATTCACTTGGAGTTCCTTTTGTTCGTGTACCATCAATCCATGACAGATGTGAGATAGCGAATTGAGATAAGCCTATGTGACATGCCCTGTTTATGGATGTCCATAGGTTTTTTATTTTCCATTTTTCATGCAGAAAACAGCGGAAGAAACCGCATCAGGACAGAACATGAATGAAAGGGAAATACAATGAACAAAACTTATGAGACCTTAGGTTATACGAATATTTTAAATCAGCTTGCAGAGTCTGCCAATTCCATGCAGGCAAAAGAGATGATCCGGGAGATGAAGCCGTTTTTGTCTGAATCGGAGCTCAGGAAAAATCTCAGGGATACCACTCAGGCCAGGAAGATGCTGGACCTTGCAGGCGTTCCGCCCATACCGTCCATGGACGGAGTGGAAGAGCTGATTCAAAAAGCGGTAAAAGGAGATATGCTGTATCCGGAAGATTTGGAGAAGATAGGATCGTTTCTGGCGGCAGTCAGGCGTTTAAGAGATTATCTGAAAAAGGGAATGGACCGGCAGATCGGAATCGCTTTTTACGGTGAAAATCTGACCGCTATGGAAGACGTGGAAGAAGAGATCGGAAGATCCATACGGGGAGGGAAGATCGACGATTACGCCTCCGGCGCCCTGAGGGCCATCCGCAGGGAACTGATGATGCTGGAAGAAAAGATCAAGACAAAGGCGGAAACCATTTTAAAGTCCCAGAAATCCTGTATGGCGGAAAATTTCATCGTAACACGGAACGGGCAGATATGCCTGCCGGTTAAAAAGGAATGCAAAGGAAAGATAAAAGGGATGGTGGTGGATCGGTCGGCAACCGGCTCCACACTGTTTATAGAGCCGGAGCAGGTCAGCCGTCTTAGAGAAGAATATGATATGGCCAAGCTGGAAGAAGACGGAGAAGAACGCAGAATTCTGTATGAACTCACCGGAATGGTGGCGGACCGGGAGGAAACGTGTTCGGAAAACATCAAGACAGTGATAAAGCTGGATTTTATGTTTGCAAAGGGCCGGATGAGCGCAGATATGAATGCGGTGGAGCCGTCAATCAATACGGAACGCCGGATCAGCATAAAAAAGGGCAGGCACCCAATGATAAAGAAAGAGGAATGCGTGCCGCTGGATTTTGAAATCGGAAAAAGGTCCAGGGGAGTGATAATTACCGGGCCGAACACGGGCGGCAAGACGGTATCCATAAAAACAGTGGGGCTTTTGAGCCTGATGGCAGGTTCCGGGCTTCACGTTCCCTGTGAAGAGGCGGATATCTGTATGAACTGCCAGGTGCTCTGCGATATCGGAGACGGGCAGAATATGGAAGACAATCTGTCCACATTTTCCGCCCATATCACCAGGATTCTGGAGATATTAAAAAGGGTGAATGGAGAGAGCCTGATTATATTGGATGAATTGGGTTCGGGAACCGATCCGACGGAGGGCATGGGAATTGCCATTGCCATACTGGAACAGCTGAGGCTGAGCGGATGCCTGTTTTTGGTAACCACCCATTATCCGGAAGTGAAATTATATGCGGAAAAGCATGAAGAGATCGTCAATGCCAGAATGGCCTTTGACCGGGAGAATTTAAAACCGCTTTACCGTTTGGAGATCGGGGAGACGGGAGAAAGCTGCGCTCTCTATATTGCTAAAAGGCTGGGAATGCCGGATGATATGATTGAAGCGGCGGCAAAGGCGGCTTATGGAAGTGAAGGGGAAGGCGCAGCGGAACAGGGACTTTTGGCCCGTTCGGATCAAAGCCGCCTGGAGAAGGTAAAGGTTGGGGGGATCAGGAAAATGGAAGTGAAAAAGGACATGGCGCCGCAGATCAGCCATTTTACCCGGGGAGACAGCGTGACCGTACTGCCTGACGGGAAAATCGGCATTGTGGTTAAAGAAGAGGATCAAAAGGGCAATGTCCTGGTTCAAATCCAAAAAGAAAAGATCCTGTATAACTATAAGAGGCTGAAATTAAAGGTCAAAGCCTCTGAACTTTATCCCGAAGATTATGATTTCTCCATCATCTTTGATACGGTGGAAAACAGAAAAGCAAGGCATAAGATGGGTAAAGGCCATCAGGAAGGCCTTGAAGTCACGGTCTGGGAATAATCAGCGGTTCATCTGTTCCTCCACAAGGGAGATGAAATCTGTAAAATAGGCCGGGAGATAGCTCCCTTTCCGGTAGACAACCGCAATGGGAAAGGAAACCTCCGGAGAACCCAGTTCAAAGCTGGCGATGGGCTTGTCATAGCGGAAATATTTGATATAGCTTTTATAGTTGAAGGAAACGCCGTAGCCTTCTGCGGTCATCTGGGCCGCGGTTTCCATATTTTCTATAATAAATGTCCATTTAGGGACGACGCCGGCCTGTAAAAGGGCGGCATCCGTGAAGGCGCGGATGGACTGGGCGGGATTCTGAAGAATGAAACGCTCTTCCTCTAAAAGCTTTGCATCCATCCAGGGATAATCATGTCCCTGGATTTTTTTTGCCTTTTCACAGGCCGGGTGATCATAAGGAAGGGACATGACCAGGCAGTCCTGATAGATGGGAATGATCTCCAGCTTTTCCTTATCAAAAAATCGGTTTGTAATGACCAGATCCAGATCCCCGGACAGCACCATATCTTCCATGATCTTACTGCTTGTTTCGGTCAGCAGGACTTCAATCCGGGGATAACGGCGGTGGAATTCGGTGATCACCGTGGGAAGCAGATAGGTGCTGCGGCGGCTGTGTATGCCAAGGCGCAGCCGTCCCGTATACCCGGCAATTAAATCGCTTAATTCCGCGTGAAACTGATGTTCCAGCACCAGCATCTGACGGGCATTTTTCAGATAGATCTCACCGGCATAGGTGGGGATGAAGCGCTTTCCGATCCGGTCAAACAGGCGCACGCCCATCCGCTCTTCCAGCCGGCTGATAAAGATGCTTAACGTGGGCTGGGTGATGAAAAGCTCGTCGGCCGCTTTGGTGATGCTTCCGTGCTTTGCCAGGGTTACCACATATTCCTGTTCTCTCAGATCCATAAAACCCTCCTCAAAATCATAGCCTTAGTCAATGATTATACTAATAAATATAAATTAGACAAATGATATTGAGAATATTATACTGGAATTACCAGGAAAGGTCAAGAAAACAGACACTTTCTGGAAACCGCGGCCCGGGGGAATATGAGATCAAAGGAGAAGGAGTTATGTCGAAAGAGGAAAAAACAAAAAAGGGGTTTCGCATGCCCCATACATTCGTGATTATTTTTATCATTATTTTAGTGGCGGTGGCATTTACATGGCTGATTCCGGCAGGGGAGTATGCCAGATTTGAAAATGCACAGGGAATCAAGGTGATCGATCCGTCCCAGTTCAGCTTAATAAACAGAAGTCCGGTTAATCCATTATTAATAACGTCCTATATCGTTAACGCATTTATTAAAAATGCGGATTTGATTATGGTTATTTTATTTTCAGGCGGCGCATTTCATATTATCACCCAGACAGGCGCTCTTCAGGCTGTAATTGCGAAGCTGGCGAAAAAGTTTTCCAATCACATCGCCATCTTTATCCCGATTCTGTCCCTGGTATTTGCGCTGATCTGTACCACTCAGGCGGTGAATATGTTTATCGCATTTGCTCCTGTTATGGTGATGCTTGCGCTTGCTCTTGGCTTAGATTCCATCTGCGGGGTGGCGATCATCATTCTGGGCGGAGCGATCGGATTTTCCACGGGAACATTGAACGTGAGCACCACGGTAATCAGCCAGAAAATCGCTGAGCTTCCGTTATATTCGGGAATCGGCTACCGCTTCTTATGTTTCGGAGTATTTTTTGTGGTGACGAACTTATTTTTAATCCGTTATGCCAACAAAATCAGAAAGAATCCGCGGCTGTCTCCGATGTATGAGCTGGACAGCAAAAACGTGATGAAAGAGAATCTGAAGCTGGATGATTTCGGCGTGATGACCCTTAGAAAATGGCTGGCAGTGGCTTGTCTGGTGATTGCGCTCGTAATCATTGTGTACGGAAGCGTTGCAAAAGGATGGGATGTGGCAGAGCATGCGGCCGTATTCATGGCGCTGGGCATTGTGGCGGGACTTGTGGCAGGATTTAAACCCAGCCAGATATCCAAAGAGTTTTTAGCAGGATGTAAGGATATGCTGGGAGCGGCAATGATTATCGGATTGGCCCGGAGCATCGGCAGCATCATGACAGACGGCAATATTATCGATACGGTTGTACATACTCTGGCAGGTATTTTAAATGTCATTCCATTCTATCTTCAGGGAGTGGGAATGCTGGTTGCCAACACGATTATCAACGTGTTCATCACCTCCGGTTCCGGCCAGGCCTCGGTTGTGATGCCGATTATGGTTCCTCTGGCCGATCTTCTCGGTATGACAAGGCAGACTGCCATTCTGGCCTTTAACTTCGGCGACGGATTCTGCAACTATGTTCTGCCCACATCCACCGCATTGATGGGAATCATCGGCGCGGCCAATATTCCTTATGATAAATGGATGAAATTCATGTGGAAATGTTTTCTTCTCTGGATGGTGACCGGAGCGGTGATGATTCTGATTGCCCAGGCAATTCATCTGGGGCCGATGTAAAAACAGGGGTTCGGGGGAGAACAGAAACTTTAGAATCCGCAGATTGGAGAATGAATATGAAAGATGAACTTTTTAAAGAGATAGACAAACAGTCAGAACAGCTTTTTGAGATGGCTGACAGGATCTTCGATCACCCGGAAATAGGCGGGGAAGAAAAAATGGCTTCCAAACTGCTGGCCGGATATCTGAAACAAAATGGCTTTTCGGTGGAAGAGGGCCTGGCCGGTTTGGAAACAGCATTCCGCGGGGTATGGCAGAACGGAGAAGGAGGCCCTGTCATCGGTCTTCTCTGTGAATATGACGCGCTGGAAGGTTTAGGCCACGGCTGCGGCCATCATATGCAGGGACCGGCCTGTCTCGGCGCGGCTTCTGCCATAAAAAATATTTTCAGGGATAAGCCGTACCGCTTGGTTGTATACGGAACGCCTGCTGAGGAAACATTTGGCGGCAAGATCAATCTGATGAAGGAAGGGTATCTGAAAGAACTGGATACGGCCCTCATGATGCACGGCGCTCCGGATACCTGTACGGATATGAAATGCCTGGCTCTGTCGTCCTTCGACGTCACCTACAGGGGGAAATCCTCTCACGCCGCCATCCGGCCGGAGGAGGGGAGAAGCGCCTTTGACGCCATGCTCCTGGCTTTTCAGGGAGTGGAGTTTTTAAGGGAGCATGTAAAAGATGATGTGAGAATGCATTACACATTGAGGCAGCTGCCCGGGCCGGAAAATGTGGTTCCTGAGGTTTCCGTGGGCAGATTTGCCCTCCGCTCCTTTTCCAGGGAATACTTAGACCAGGTGATAAAGCGGTTTATGGATGTTGTCCGGGGAGCCGCGCTGATGGCAGGCGTTGACTATGAAATTTCGGAACAGCCGCCGTTGGACAATAAAGTTCCCGTGACCGCATTAAATGATCTTTTGGTGGAAAATGCCAGGGCGGCAGGGGCGCCGGGCCTCCGTCCGCCGAGAGAACGCACCGGTTCCACGGATTTTGGAAATGTGATGCACGAGATACCGGGAAGCTGCATCCGGGTCAAATTCGTGCCGGAAGGAACTTCTTCCCACTCTCAGGCGTACGTGGATGCAGGAAAGACAAAGGAAGCACATGAATGCATTCTGTATGGGGCAAAGGCCATGGCGGGAGCCGCGCTGGATATTTTGCAGCAGGATGGACTTTTAGACAAAATAAAAGAAGAATTTAAGAAAAACAGGGAAATATATAAATAGAAAAGAGATGAGCCGCCCGCCGCAAGGCGGGGGAGAAGGGATGGTGGAAGCGATGATCAGGAAAAAAAATATGGTGAGGAATTTATGTTATCTGCTGGCCGGATCATTTGTATATAGCTTGGGAACCCACTGTTTTGTGGCTCCTGCCAACATCGCCCCCGGCGGAGCGTCCGGTCTGGCATTGATGGCAAATTATATATGCGGCCTTCCGGTTGGTGTTCTGACCATGGTGATCAATGTGCCGCTGCTGGTTCTGGCCTGGATTTATCTGAGCAGGGGATTTGCCGTCGGCACTGCGGTTTCCTGCGGCGTCTGCTCCGTCATTCTGGATATGGTGGTGGCTCCCGTATTCCCGGTCTATCAGGGCGACCGGCTGCTGTGCAGTTTATTCGGAGGCGTGATCGTGGGAGCGGGAATGGCCCTTATTTTTCTGGCCGGCACCACTACGGGAGGAAGCGATATTCTGGGATATATTCTGCAGAAGAAAAAGCCTCATATCTCCATCGGCCGGGCGCTTATGATCGTGGATGGGGTTGTGTTAGTCGTATCCATCTTTGTTTTTGACAATGTGGAATCCGGGCTTTTCGGAATGATCGCCCTATACGCCCAGACGCGAGTGATCGACAGCATTATCTATGGTAATGACATGGGCAGCATGGTGACCATTGTCACGGGAAAACCGAAGGAAATCGCAGACGGAATTATCGGTGAGCTGGAACGCAGCGCCACGATTATGGCGGGAAAAGGGGCTTACAGCCAGAAAGATACCCAGGTGCTCCTGTGTACGGTGAGAAAATCCCAGTTCAGCCGTTTAAAGGAAATCATCCGGGAAGCGGACCCGGCGGCCTTTGTCATGGTGACGGAGACTACGGAGGTGTTCGGAGAAGGATTTAAGGAGATTCACCAGTCATAGCAGTGATCAATAAAAAATGCCGGGACTCACATGGAGTTCCGGCATTCGGATTATATTATGCAACCTGTACGTTGGTAGCTTTTAATTTGCGGGAATCTTTCGGATCCTGTTCGGTATCGAATGTAACTTTCTGTCCTTCTTCTAAGCTCTTAAAGCCGTTAGAAACGATTGCTGAAAAATGTACGAATACATCATCTCCGCCGTTGTCGTTTGTGATAAATCCGTAACCCTTCTGTGCGTTAAACCATTTTACTGTACCGTTATTCATAATCAGTACCTCCATATAATATTCGAATCAAAGAAAAAAGCTGGCCAGCGAATAACAAATCATTTTAAACGACTTGTCATTCACGGTCAGCTTTAAAATTCATATTGATTACCCAGTAAGCATAACACCGATTTCGGTAAGTGTCAATCAAAATGTGGAAAGATTGTTCTCAATCCGCAGATGTTGTTACTGTTCACGGCTCCTGGGCCTCTGCCGTCTGGTTTGGCTCCGCGCGGTATATACAGCCTTCCCGGATATGGACGGGGTCTAAAAACAAGCGGCCATCATCTTTTGACGGACTTCTTCTTCTGAGATCTCCATGGCTACTGAAAATTCTGAGCAGATCAGCTTTTCAATTTTCTTCAAATTACGGTCATCCGTAGTATTTAAATTTTTTCCGATCAGAGAGCGTTTGCTCTTTTCCAGCTCAATCCCCTTGTAGACTTCCAGATATTGTTTGTAGTCTCCGGTTTTCAGGATCTCTGCGTATTCTTTTTCACGGAATTTGTTATTTTTATTGTAAATTCCTTTTAATTCCGGCAGAGAGCCAACATACTGTTCCGCCTGTTTTTTAGAAATGGTGTATCTCAGCATATGTTTATTCTCCAGCTTCACATAGATGATATTACCGGTTGTATTGAGCGGCTGCAGCTTGTAATACACCTGACCCGTTGTAATGAAATCAGGGACTCCAATATCCCGGATCTGGCACACGCCACCATTTTCGTATACGATAACATCATTAATTTTAAACATACAATCACCCTGACTTTCTATTTGCTTGACAAAAAGGAAAGACTGCATTGATACCAATATGGTTCAAGGCAGTCTATAAATCTTATTATAGCACATTTAACATCATTTTCCTAGTGTAATATGCTTTCATTTTATTTTCTGTCTTTTTTACCAAATTTGTATTATAATTATCACGTAAAAACAGGAAAGTGAAGGTTACAAATTATGAACCAGGACCAATTTGCCGGATTCGGCTTATCGGAAGAGATATTAGAAACGCTGAGACTTCTGAAATATGAAGCGCCCACGCCGATCCAGAAGGAAGTGATCCCTCTCGTACTGGCTGGAAAAGACGTGATTGCCAAATCCCAGACGGGTACGGGAAAGACGGCGGCATTTGCAATACCCATCTGCGAGAAGGTGATATGGGAAGAAAACCGGCCTCAGGCTTTGGTCCTTGAGCCCACCAGGGAACTGGCCGTCCAGGTGAGGGAAGAGCTGTTTCATGTGGGAAGAAAGAAACGTTTAAAGGTTCCTGCCGTATTCGGAGGATTTCCCATCGACAAACAGATTCAGACACTAAAGCAAAAGTCTCATATTGTGGTCGGAACTCCCGGCCGGGTGATGGATCATATAAGAAGAGACAGCTTAAAGACGGACAAGATAAGATGCCTTGTGATCGACGAAGCCGATCTGATGCTGGATATGGGATTTTTGGACGACGTAAAACAGATTATGGACAGCATTCCCGGGCGGATTCAGATTCTGCTTTTTTCGGCCACAATCGGAGAACGGGTGAAACAGCTGTCGGACGCCTATCTGTCGGAGGCGGCAGTGATCGAGATGGAATCGGAGACAGAGACAGCCCATGGAATCGAGCAGGCCGTTTACAACACCGGATCAGAGGAAAAATACCAGACATTATTCCGTGTGCTTGTAAGGGAAAAGCCGTCCGACTGCATGATCTTCTGCGGCACCAGGGAAATGGTCAATGTGCTGTACCGGAAGCTGTCAAAAGATGGGCTGCGCTGCGGGATGATTCACGGTGAGGTGGATCAGGCCGACCGGTTAAAGACCATTGAAGCGTTCCGAGACGGAAGAATTCATTATTTGATCGCCACCGATGTGGCGGCGAGAGGCGTGGATTTCGATAACATTTCCCATGTGGTCAATTATGACTTCCCTACGAATAAAGAAACGTTTGTGCACCGCTGCGGGCGTACGGGCCGCAATGGAAAGACCGGGAGGGCCATCAGCCTTGTGACGGAAGAAGAGGAGAGGATGAAACAGGCGGTGGAAGCTTATATCGGCGAAACCCTGCCTGTTGTGGAATGTCCGGTTCCGGATGAGCAGGAAATCCGGTCATTTAAAAACAGCCAGAGAAATCAGACCCCTTTGAAGGTGAGAAAAGGCGCAGCCTTAAATAAGTCTATCATGAGGCTTTCCATCGGAGGCGGTAAAAAATCCAAGATCCGGGCGGTTGATATAGTGGGAACCATCTGCAATGTGGAAGGAATAGGATCGGAAGATATTGGAATCATAGATGTGAGAGACAGTTTAACCTATGTGGAGATTTTAAATGGTAAAGGTGAAATGGTGCTGGAAGCTCTTCAGAGCAAGCCGATCAAAGGCAAGCTGAGAAAAGTGAGAAAAACCAGAACCTATTAAAAGGAGTGAGAACGATGTGGTTTTGGATCTTTTTATTGATCTGCAATATGCTTATTCCGGCTACCATGGTCGGATTCGGCTGGGTTCTTAAAAATCGTACGCCGAAGGAGATTAATTCAATCTTTGGATACAGGACGAAACGGTCCATGAAAAACAAGGAAACATGGGAATTTGCCAACCGTTACTGCGGGCAGATATGGATAAAAGCAGGGCTGATAATGATAGCGCCCACCATCCTTGCGACCGCAGTCTGCTATCCCCTTGACGACGACGGTCAGGGGTGGGTATCTTTGGCGGTGACTGCGGTGCAGTGTGTGGTGCTGATCGGCTCCATTTTCCCTGTGGAGAAGGCTTTAAAGAAGAAATTTGGAGATAAGTAGTTAAACAAAACTTCATCTGAATCAGATGGGAGCGATTTTTCCTCCATGCACCTTTTTCAGCATGAAGATTCCGACGATGGAGGCCGCCGCTTCCGCTAACGGAAATGCCAGCCAGATTCCGATCACTCCAAATGCTTGTGAAAGGATAAAGCTGAGCGGCAGTGTGATCACAAACTGCCGGAGCAGGGAGATGATCAGCGATTCTTTTCCCATGCCTAATGCTTCAAAGGTTCCGGAATAGATAATTCCGATGGTGGAGACTAAGAATCCGCAGCTGATGATTCTAAGTGCTGTGGTACCGGCGGAAAGCAGAGCTTCTTCTGCATCGAACATGGCGAAGATTTGAGCCGGAATGATCATAGCCGCCGCAGTTCCTGCCAGCATAATGGCTGCGGCCGTATAAAGGCTGTAGCGGATCACTTTGCGCACCCGGTCCATGTCTCCGGCGCCGTAATTGAAGCCGATAATGGGCCTCATTCCCTGGACGATTCCATTGGCCGGCATATAGATAAAGGTCTGCAGCTTGAAATAAACGCCTAAAACAGCCACATAAATCTCTGAAAATCCGGTGAGCAGCCGGTTTAATATGCTGACCAAGATGGAAGGCAGAAGCAGCATGATGGTGGATGGAATGCCCACAGAGTAAATTTGGCGGATGATCTCCTTATCAAAATGCAGATATTTGGGGTGGATTGCCACAGGAAAATTCTTCCTGCGCACGTGGTAAACCGCTACATAGAGCAGGAACGCGGCGATCTGCCCGGTTACGGTAGCGATGGCAGCTCCGGTAATCCCCATGGCCGGAACGCCGAAAAGGCCGAAGATCAGGATCGGGTCCAGTATAATATTGATGATACATCCGGTGGCCAGTAAAACCATGGTGGCTTTCATGGCGCCCACGCCCTGAAAGATCTTTTCCATAGCCAGCTGAAGCAGGCATCCAAAGGAAACGCAGAGCACGATATAGGTATACTGGGAGGCCAGCATAAGTGTCTGGCTGTCTTTTGTAAACAGGGCGAGAAATGGTTTTGTAACCAGCAGACCGAATCCCACAAACAGGAGGCAGTGAACCGCAGATAAGGCCACTCCGATGGTGGCGGCCTGGTTCGCCTTCTCATGATTCCCGGCGCCCAGATAGATGGAAATGGCCGAACTGATTCCCACGCCCACGCCGACAGCCACGGAAACCGTGATATTCTGCAGCGGAAATGCCAGGGAAACCGCGGTCAGCGCCTGGGTTCCCAGTCGGGAGATGTAAATGCTGTCCACAATATTATAAAGGGACTGGATCAGCATGGAGAGCATCATCGGCACGGACATGGACATCAAAAGCCCGAAAACGGGGCGGGTTCGCATAAAATCATTGGTTTGTTTCATGGTAAAAATCCTTTCTTTGAATGAAGTGAAAATTGTTGGTGAACCGGTTAAGATGAATGAAAAAACCGCCGGCCCCTGTTTGAATGCTGAAACAGGAAAACCGGCGGTTGATATATTTTGCTGTAATTACCGAGATTTATACTATCATGGAGCGTGGGGAAAGTCAAGGAAATTGTTACTGTTCACGGCTCCCTGGGCCTCTGCCGTTTGGTCCGGCTCCGCGGGGGATATACAGCCTTTCCTGTGACTTTGCAGGGCATTAGCAATTCTTAACGTGCAGAATTTTTCGTTCAAGGGAAATGTCCACCTGTTTGAGCGAAGCGAGTTTGGGCATTTCCCTTAGTTTTTAGAAAAATCCTGCACGTTTAGAAGCGCTTATGCCCGAAAACGGAACAGGAAAGGCTGTATATCCCCCGCGGAGCCGGACCAGACAGCAGAGGCCCAGGGAGCCGTGAACAGGAACAGAAAATTGGGTGGAAATAAAATGTGAAGAACAGATACCATTTTAAAGGGAGATAAGGTATAATAAAAAAGTCAAGGCATTTTTACTTAAAGGGTGAAGGCTTTTTCGAAAATGCCTTCACCCTCTATATAAAAAAAGGAAAAGGAGAAGGTAGTAATGAAACAGGACATGATTGTAATTCTGGACCTTGGAAGTACAGAGAACACAGTGATTGCGCGTCAGATCCGCGACATGGGCGTATACAGCGAAATTCATCCCCATGATATCACCGTGGAAGAGCTAAACGCTTTACAGAATGTAAAGGGAATTATATTAAATGGCGGTGAAAACCGCGTGGTGGACGGGAAAGCGGTTGACGTGGACCCTGCGCTCTATGACTGTGGATATCCGGTGATTTCCATCGATCATCCAACTGCTAAATGCAGCAAACAGCTTTCGAATCTGCCGGAAGAAGATGTTTTAAAGGAATTTGTATTCGATACCTGTAAAGCGGAACCCAACTGGAATATGAAGAATTTCATCGAAGACCAGGTAGAACTGATCAGAAAACAGGTAGGAGACAAAAAAGTTCTTCTGGCATTATCCGGCGGAGTGGATTCTTCCGTAGTTGCGGCACTTTTGATAAAAGCGATCGGACAGCAGCTGTACTGTGTTCATGTAAATCATGGTTTAATGCGCAAAAATGAGTCGGAAAGCGTGGTGGAAGTGTTCAGAAACCAGCTTCACGCTAATTTGGTTTATGTGGATGCCACAGAGCGTTTCCTTGGAAAACTGGAAGGCGTGGCAGATCCGGAAGAGAAGAGAAAGATCATCGGCGGCGAATTTATCCGCGTATTCGAGGAAGAAGCCAGAAAATTGGAAGGAATTGATTTCCTGGGACAGGGAACTATCTATCCTGACATTATCGAAAGCGGAACAAAGACTGCAAAGATGGTAAAATCCCATCATAACGTGGGCGGACTTCCTGAAGATCTTAAATTTGAACTGGTTGAACCGTTAAAACAGCTGTTTAAAGACGAAGTGCGCGCCTGCGGCGTGGAACTGGGACTTCCTGCCGGCATGGTATACCGTCAGCCGTTCCCTGGACCTGGACTTGGTGTCAGATGTCTTGGCGCGATTACACGGGACCGTCTGGAAGCTGTCAGAGAATCAGACGCTATTTTGAGAGAAGAATTTGAAAAAGCAGGACTGGACAAGAAGGTATGGCAGTATTTTACCGTGGTGCCGGACTTTAAGTCGGTTGGTGTGAAAAATAATGCGAGATGTTTTGAGTACATGGTAATTCTTCGCGCAATCAATACGATCGATGCCATGAGCGCGACGATTGAGCGTGTGGATTGGGATGTGCTTCAGAAGATTACGGACAGAATTTTAGCGGAAGTGGAGAATGTTAACAGGGTTTGTTATGATATGTCTCCGAAGCCTCCGGCTACGATTGAATTCGAATAAAGAAAATTTTATACAGAGTATATTATATGGCAGGAAGTCTATGAGATTACCTGCCATATTTATATTTTTTATATTGTAAAGGTTATAATTTTATGATAAAATCAAAAAAAAGAACATATGTTTGGTGATTCGATAGATATACAAGTATATTACTAAAGAAAGATGTCTGTGAGGGGAGGTTGAGAATGAATGAAAAATATGAGAATTGATGCCAACGGGACAGAAATCAGAGTGATGGGGGATGTTGTCAATGAGGATGCTTATATTTCTTTGACTGACATTGCAAAATATAAGAATCCAGATAATGCTTTTATTGTGATTGCAAATTGGATGCGCAATCATTCCACTATTTCATTCATAGGTTTATGGGAGCAAATTCACAATCCAAATTTTAAACCTATCGAATTCGATAGGTTTAAAGCTGAATCGGGAGATAATGCCTTTACATTAACACCGCAGCAATGGATAAAAGCAACTGATGCAATTGGCATCATTTCAAAATCGGGACGTTATGGCGGAACATATGCTCATACAGATATTGCTTTTGAGTTTGCTTCTTGGATTTCTCCTGAGTTCAAACTCTATATTATTAAAGACTATCAGAGACTAAAGAAAGATGAAGCTGAACGGCTTGCAATTGGATGGGATGTAAAAAGAGAGTTATCAAAAATTAATTATCGCATTCATACAGATGCAGTAAAGGAATTTCTTATTACACCTACATTGTCAACACAGGAAATGGCATATACATATGCTTCGGAAGCGGATATTCTCAACATGGCACTGTTCGGAAAAACAGCGGCACAATGGAGAAATGAAAAAGGAATAAGTGGGAAAACGCCTAATATCAGGGATTTTGCATCAGCGGAAGAGTTAGTTGTACTTATCAATTTAGAAGATACAAATGCCGATTTAATAAGGCAAGAAGTGCCTAAATTGGAACGCTTGAAGATATTAAGAGAAAAGGCATATCGACAATTAGAACTTTTAAAAAGAAATCAAGAAACTATTACTGCACTGAAGCAGAACCTTATTGAAGACATATAAAGATAAATGAGTGGGGAGGCTCTATATGGCGACAAAAAAACAATTAATCCCGAGCGGCCAAGAGAAAGACTACAGTCATCCGGCAGTACAGGGAGTTCTTTACTGTAACAAGCTGTTTGAATACGAACGAAGTTATAAGGAAAAAGGACTGTCCTATGCACAGGTATACAAACGCCGCCAGAAGGGTGCAAAGCCGGTTGTGGAAGGCTTCATGCGCTGGCTAGATGGGCAGCATCCAGAAAAGGGGAGCCGCATGGATCGGGCAGTAACCTATATCCGAAATCGAAAAGATACTTTGATGACTTACCTCGAAGACGGACGCTGCAGTCTGAGTAACAACCCATCGGAGAATTCCCTCCGCCCGGTGACATTGGGCCGAAAGAACTGGATGTTCAGTGACAGCCAGGATGGTGCAAATGCGAGTATAGAATGTAACAAAAAATCAGAGTAAAACGCTCGTTACCCTGACATCAAGTATTGATGCCAGGGCGGTCGTGTTGGGATACCCTAACACTTGGCGCTTACATTCGTTCTTTATAAGATACACAAAAAAATATCAGGTATTTTTGTGTAACACCAGAAAAAATAAATAAATTCCTTCAATAATTTGTTGTCCATATTTTGCCCAGCTACTTTATTCCGACTTTTTTTCCGCAATCCCCTTACAATGGAAAAAGAAAGTGACATTTTGCAAATCAAAGATATCATCAGTGTTCATAAAATTGTAAAAGCATTAGGGCTATCTTACAGTAGCAGGCCGCACTCAAAAGCCAGAACCATATACTTCTCTGCACTACTAAGCCCATACAAACTCAAATCCCTGATTTCCCATGTATCAGAACTAAGATTATCCGCTCCATACAAAAATTGAATAAAAGGAATATTCCTGTATTTTGAAACTGCCAGCATGGAAGCGCACTCCATTTCTACGGTAAGACATCCCTCTTGCCTGCGTTCCTGAATGACCGGAACCGTTTCTCTGTAAATGGCGTCCGAAGTCCAAGTTTTGCCTTTTACATAGGAGTATCCGCAGTCTATTAAAACATGTTCCAACACCTGAACTGCGTGCGTATCTGCTTCAATTTCCGCTGATGGAGCGATATAATGATAACTTGTGCCCTCATCACGGACAGCAGAAACCGGGATAACAATGTTGTCTTTTACCTTCTCATCGTCTAATACCCCGCAAGAACCGAACAAAACAAACTTTTTAGCTCCCATAGCAATGATTTCTTCAAAGCATGCAGCACAGGCAGGCGCGCCTACTAAGGACTGATAGAAAGCAATATCCGTATCTTTATAGCGGATCTTATAGACGGGCGTCATACCATTTGCAGTGTATAACTCCGCTATCTTTTCGGCAGCATCTAACGAAGAAAACTTTCCAATAATATTTTCTGAAAATGTAGAGACACAAACTTCCGGAAAGCCATCAACTTTTTTTGTTGTGTCAGAAGGGCTGAATAAAGCCGGTTCTGAAATTTCTTTTCTTTGAAATATCGTATACAATTTTATACACCTCATTTCGATTAATTTACTGGTTACAATTTGCCTGAGATTTCGGAAGGTTTTTATTATTCCGGTATTCGGATGGCGTACAGCCCATAATTTCACGGAACGACTTGGCAAAATAGCTGTTTTCCTGAAATCCGCACTCCAGACAGATATCCTGGATCTTTTGATTGGTGGAAGCCAGCAGTTCGGCGGCTTTTTGTATCCGGTACTGCTTGACGTACTGGATCGGAGTGGTTCCGATGGTGTTATGGAAACATCTCAGGCATTCGCTTGGGCTGACGGAGATGCTTTGGGCGATCATTTCTGCATTCAGCTCTACTTGGTAATGGTTATGTATGAATTCGAGCATAAGCTTTACTCGGAAATTGTCCCGCAATTCTTTCTCAGAGGGCTGGGCGGGCTGGGAGGAGCGGTGGATACCCAATTGGTATAGGAATTTGGACAATTCGGAGCGCACATCCAGCTCATAACCGTCCGGTTCGGATACACAGAGATTCCACACGTGCTCAATCGTCTGCAGACTTTTTTTCTGCCAGTCAATCTCCCGGTTAAAACAGAAGAAGGGGAGATTTTTGTCAGATATCAAAGGCTGCACGTATTTTTGCCAGATGATGCTGTCGGGATTTCCGCCTGCCAGTCTGGGATGAAAGACAATGGAATGCAGACGGCAGCCGGAAGCTTCTATATCCCAGGCGCCATGCAGAACATTTGCATTGATGAAAAAACCATTTCCGGTTTCCAACGTGTATTTTTGGGAACCTGCGGCAACGACCGCTTTTCCTTGAGTGATAACCACGGCCTCCAATTCGTCGTGCCAATGCCATGGAACGCCCTCCGGCAGCAGATCATCGTGATAGCATGCGATGGGGAATAGGGTGGTTCCATGGTTTGTCAGCTCTTTTCCGCTTTCATCGGTTTGCGGGGCACAAAATGATAAGGCCATAAATTCCTCCTTTTGGATGTTTTATTGTATATAAATGGTTGAATTTTCCTATTTCATAGATAAAAATGATGGTATAATTGTATCTTGATCGGAGGGAAAAGACAAGATGTTTCAATTATTATTAGCGATTATTTATGTGTCATTTATAAGTTTAGGTTTACCTGATTCTCTATTGGGCTCGGCTTGGCCGACTATGTACAAAACGCTGGGGGTTCCGGTATCCTATGCGGGAGCGATATCCATGATTATAGCCATGGGAACTGTGGTATCCAGCCTTCAGAGCGACCGTTTGACGAAAAAGATGGGAACGGGAAAGGTCACTGCGTTCAGCGTTATGCTGACGGCCATCGCCTTATTTGGCTTTTCCGTCAGCAGTTCCTTCTGGCAGCTTTGTTTGTGGGCGGTTCCATATGGATTAGGGGCCGGAAGCGTGGATGCTTCCCTGAACAATTATGTGGCTCTCCATTATGAAAGCCGCCATATGAGTTGGCTGCATTGTATGTGGGGAGTGGGGGCTTCTTTAGGTCCGTATATTATGGGATATGCGCTGGGAGCGGGACAGGGTTGGAATATGGGGTATCGGTATATAGCCGTTCTCCAGGTTATTTTAACCGCGGTTCTGCTGTTCAGCCTTCCGCTGTGGAAGAACAGAAACAATGGCGTTTCGGAACATTGTCAAGATGGAAATGAGGCAGCGCCCCTCACATTGGCGGAGATAGTCAGGATTCCGGGGGCGAAATCAGTGATGATCACTTTTTTCTGCTACTGTGCATTGGAACAGACCACAGGGTTGTGGGCCAGCAGCTATCTGGTAATGCAGTCGGGGATGAGTGCGGGCGCTGCGGCGAAATGCGCAAGTCTGTTTTTCCTTGGAATTACGGGAGGACGGGCGGCCAGCGGATTTCTGACCATTAAACTGAACGATACCAGAATGATTCGGCTGGGACAGATGATCATAGCGGCCGGTGTGTTTGCCATGTTAATTCCATTGGGTGAGGTGTCTGCAATGGCCGGGCTGATCCTGATCGGACTTGGCTGCGCGCCCATCTATCCGTGTGTGATTCATTCGACGCCGACTCTTTTCGGCGCGGATAAATCACAGGCGATTATAGGCGTTCAGATGGCAAGTGCTTATGTGGGAACCTGCGTGATGCCGCCGATATTCGGGCTCATAGCGAATCATATCAGCGTATCACTGTTTCCGGTGTATCTGCTGGTCATTCTGTCTTTAATGGTGTGTATGCATGAGAAACTGATACGTGTTCATAGAGATGTACATAATCAATAGAATAGGATTCAGACGGCAAAAGGTACCGGCCCTGCAAATTATTAAAATTTATTGCAGGGCCGGTACCTTTTACAATTACCCGGGCTTTTTCATTACCAGATTATAGTTGGAATCATAGTAAAGCCCCAAATCATTGCAGATCCGGTCGTTTATAGCCATGAGCGCATCGTGGTATTCTTTATATTTTGGTGACAAGGCAGCCATATTTGGGATAAAGATATCATTGTATCCCTGATCCTGCAGCTGTTTCATAAACTTTCTCTGGGAAATAAATGCAGGATGATATTTGAAGAGCAGGCTGTTTTTCAGCTTGACATTTTTCCTTGTCTGTTCCCGTAATTTCACATAATCCTCTTCGGTGCTGTTTACATATTTTTTTAGCTGCGCATCCATCTTCATGGTCATCTGGTCCAATGTGGGTTTGGGGGTGAGGCGGTACATGAGATAGCTGACCGCTTTCATAAAAAGAGGGATTTTGATCTCGGCATTGTCCCAAAAAGCGATGATATTTTCATAAGCCGTTTGCTGTTCGGGCGTTGTAATCCTGATCTGGAGGTACGGCATGAAATGATTCATAAAATAGTATCCATAAAAGCCGGGAATCATATCCTGCAGGGCCTGTGCGATGGTCTGGTAGTCGATTGCATGGCAGAAGGCGTCTGCATTCTGCGTTTGGATAAAGGAGCGTAGAGCCTTTAGCTCTTCTTCTTCTGCCTGGTGGGAGTTCATCTTCTCCTGATAGATCTGTTCCAACAGCTGCACATCGCCGGACTTCAACAGCGTTTTAATATCCCGGATGTTGATTCCCAGTTTGCGGTAGATGGAAATCTTCTTTAAAACGGCAACATCGTCTTCGGTGTAGTTGCGGTAGCCGTTTTCGTCTTTTTCCACATGGAGAAGTCCCTGTTCTTCATAATATTTCACGGCTCGTTTACTGAGAGGGACGAGCTGGATCACTTCATTAATTCTCATGGCAATTCCCCTTTCTGTTCTATGACTTGAGTATAAACGTATACGCAGCGTACATGTCAAGTTAAATATCTGAAATAGTAACAAACAGTTGAAAAAACTCTTCGAATGAGTTATGGATTAATCCGATGGATCTGGTATGATGAGTACAGAACATAGGAAAGCGGGGAGAAATACATATGGAGTCAGTGAATTTAAGAATTGGAGATTTGAGGAAAAAGAGGGGGATCAGCCAGCAGAAACTGGCTGACGCGGTTGGTGTATCGTTTCAAACGGTCAGCAAATGGGAAAATAAGCTGACAATGCCTGATATCATGATTCTGCCGGAGCTGGCCGGGTATTTTCATATATCGGTGGATCAGCTTTTGGGGTTAAAGCCATTGCCTGAGGAAGAGTATATGCCGGTGGATTCGGATAAAAGCGGGTATTGGAATGATAAGAAGGAGTATTTGGCAAGAAGAGGAAAGCATCAATGGAATGAAGATTATCTTTCTTTTTTAATACGGCAGGTGTGGAAGATAGAGGAGCCGGTTTCCATTCTCGACTGCGGATGCGGGGATGGTTCCTTTGGACGGCTGCTGCTTGCGATGCTTCCGGAGGGCAGTAAGTATACAGGGATTGATTTTAACGGACTTTTGATTGAGGAATGGAGGAATGCCTGCGCCGACCGTGACGATATGAAGTTTATCTGCGGGGATCTGATGGAATATGAGAATCCCTTAAAATACGATATCGTGATGGAGCGGTCGGTTATGCGGCATTTAAGCAGGCCGGAGGCATTTCTGGACCGGATGATTTCTTTGTGCAGAAGGGACGGATTCGTTGTCTGTATGGATGTGAACAGAGAACTGGAATGCGACGGTCTTTATATTGAAGGGATGGGGTATGAGAAGCTTTGCCAGAGAAACGGATTCCGTAAAATGTGGAAAAATGAATATGAAAATCAGGGGAGAGATTATGCCGTTTCCATGAGGATACCGGAGCTGATGAAAACAGCAGGATTAAAACAGATTGAGTCCCGTATGAATGATAAAGTGAACCTGATCTTTCCGGATATGCCTGATTACGATCGGGCCATGGAAGATTTTACCGCCATCAATCAATGGGACAGGGAAGTGGATGAGAAACATATAATCGAGCGGTTTATGAATCACGGCATGGATTGGAGCGAGGCCCGGGAATACTGCACAAGGCAGAGGGAGATAAAAGAATTTTTAAACGAGAAGAAAGGAACGGTTTCCATTGTTTTATTCAGCGGATTCATGATTACCTTTGCAAGAAAATAAACGGTTTCTGCTAAATTCTGTTATAATTTTTAAATTTTAAATATTCTCTTGACCCTTACGCCGCGTCATGGATTAGATTAGATTTATCAAATACAGGAGGAATTCAATCTATGAGATCAGTAAAAGAAGTTTCCGCATTAACAGGTATCAGCGTGCGCACCCTGCACTATTATGATCAAATCGGTTTGCTGAAACCCACGTCATGCAGTGAGGCGGGATACCGGCTTTATGACGATAAAGCCTTGGAAACACTGCGGCAGATTCTGTTTTTTAAGGAATTTGACATGCCGCTAAAGGAGATCAAAGCCATTATAGAAAATCCTGAATTTGATGAAAAAATGATTCTGCGCGGACAAAAGAGGATGCTGGAACTCAAACGGGACAGGCTGAACCGTCTGATCGGCAGCATCGATGAAATTTTGAGAGGAGAAAATGAGATGGATTTTGAAGTATTTGGCAGAGACGACATAGAACAGTTGTATCAGTCCCTGATTGAAAACATGAGCGGACGGCAGCTTCAGGCATGCACCGGTCAATATGGGGATTTAACGCAGTTTAAGGAACACTTTATGGAGAGTGCGGGAAGCCTGAAAGCACAGGAAAATTTTAAAAAGCTGATCGAGTGGTACGGTTCGAAAGAGGCGATGATGGAAACTTCAGAAAATCCGGCGGGTTCGGAAATTATGCAGGCATATCAAAACCGGATCGAATCCATTTATCAAAAACTTGCCGGTAAAATGGGATGCGATGTGACGTTATTTGAAGTGAAAGAAATTGTAGGAGAATATGATTTTGTGGCAAAGCAGCTTTATCAGATGAAAGATGTTTCAAAGCTGATGTTGGAAATGGCAGAGCTGTATGAGACGGATCAGAAGATGCGTTTGGAACTTGACAGCCGTTATGGAGAGGGAGCGGCAGATTATATCGGGAAAGCAATTAAAGCATTTTATAAATCCTGAGCGCCCATGATTTGACCGCGGATGTCCGGGCATTTCCGGTATTGACATAAAATTCCAATTCTGCTATACTTCTTAATAGTTCACAAAGTAAACTAATTCAAATGCTTATGAGGGAATCTTATGATAGAAAATGACTGGAAAGAAGCGATGAAGCAGATGGAATCCATCCGCCTATTCAGCAGTTTGTATGTCAGAAAAAGCAAAAAGGGAGCTGTTGCCTCCGCTCAGGAAGTGGATGCGCTGTTTCGGATCGCATTAACGGAAGTGCCGATGACGCCTCATCTTCTGAGTCAGAGCATGGGCGTGAGCAAAACAATTGTAAGCCGGCTGATTGAGAACCTGACGTCAAAAGCCTATGTGGAAAAGCGGTATAACATGGAGGATAAGCGCAGCTATCATCTGTGTATTACAGAAGAGGGCAGAAAACAGCTGGATCTTTTGTGCCACTATTATTTAGATCCCCTTTATGAGCTGGAAAAAAAGCTTGGAGAAGAGCCGTTTGCAGAATTAATACGGCTGATCCAGGCGGCCAATCATCAGAGTCAGGAGGAATTTATTTGAGTATTTATCAGGCGTTACAGCTAAATGCGGCCGGGTCAAAGGCATTGATTAAGAATTCAAAAGATAAAAGGGAAAAATGGAAATGGATCTTTGTTTATTTGCTGAAAAATTTCCTTACCGTAGCATTTTGCTTTGCATTTGTATCCATTTACAGCGTTTTATTCGGGGCGGAAAACAGCATTGCCGGAGTGGTGATTTTACTGTCTCTTCTTGTTTTGAGGTTTGCTGATTTTGGAATCCGCACAAAGCACGGCGTGGGTGTTGTCTTTATAACCTTTGCGATCCTGACATTTGGGCCCCATATGGCTAACCAGACGGGAATCATCGGCGCTTTTTTGATTAACTCGGCATGTATTCTGCTTTTGATGATTTTAAACTGCCACAATGTGATCATGTCAAATCACTCCACATTTGTGCTGTCCTATCTTTTGCTGCAGGGATATGATGTGACCGGAACTGCATTTCAGGCGAGGGCGGTTTCTATGGCGGCCGGAGCGGCTGTCTGCGCGTTTGTCTTCTATAGAAATCATAGGAAAATGCAGTATAAACGGACATTTGGGGACCTGTTCCGTGAATTTGATATTCATGCCTTCCGCACCAAATGGTATCTGAGAATGACGTTCGGCATCACATCGTCCCTCTTGCTGGCAGCTCTGTTAAAAATGCCGAGGCCGATGTGGGTAGGCGTTTCCGTGATGTCGGTGCTTCTGCCGTTTACCCAGGATCTTTTGTACCGGGTGAAGAGAAGAGCGCCCTTTGGAGCAATCGGATGCGCCGTCTTTGCGGTGATCTATCTCCTGCTTCCTGAAAGCATGTATCCGTTTATCGGGTTGTTGGGAGGAATCGGCGTGGGATTTTCGGCGTCTTATTCCTGGCAGACTATTTTCAATACCTTTGGTGCGTTGGCGGTAGCGGTGAGCTTGTTCGGGCTTCACGGCGCGATCGCACACCGGATACTGGCCATAGCATTCGGATCTTTATACGGAGGCCTGTTCCACTATCTTGTGAGCATCAGGCCCCATCTTAAAAATGCTTTTGGCCGGGATCAGGATTTGCTGGAAGGATAAAGGCAAGGGGTCAGACGGCTGTCGGCTATTTGATCCCCACAAGTTCGATATAGCCCCGTTGTCCGATCGGTTCTAACTGAATTCTCGGGCTTGACGGGTCCCAGGAATATCCAATGGCGGACGGTTCGTATTTGCTGATGGAATCTTGAACCTGTTCGATGGCCTGGCAGTAATCCTCTTCGTTGAAGGGTTCGCCCTGAAACATCAGGTACTTGGAAGCAGGAAGGTCGATGATATCGAAACCGTCGGGAACCGGTCCGTCGTAATCAGCAGAGACTTCTGCTCCCTGGACATATTCGGAAGTTCCGGGTTTGATATAGGATTTGGGCAGCCAAAGGCATACGGGTTCCAGGCTGATGGTCTTGATGCTGAGGAGCAGGCCCCAGACGTCACAGCCGACTTCCTGGCAGTAGGTCCAGTAATTGTCCGCCTGAATGCCCCTTTTGATGATCACTTTGCGTTTTGGTTTGTCAATTACCTGAATGAAGACATTTTTAACATTTTCCATAATGCGCTCCTTTTCTATGGCAGAGTATTTGATTCCATAAGGATGGAAGAGATAGATGGGAACGGGATGAACGGCGTATTCTTTGGGATTGCATCCGAATTCACGGAAAAATGCCCGCTGAAATCCATCCACGCTTTTATAGCCGGATTCTAATGCCGCATCAATGATTTTAATATCTTCATCCCGCAGCTTTAAAGCGGATTTGGAAAGCCGGAGCTTTCTGATGTAATCCGCCGGAGTCATATGCAGCCACTGAATAAACAGCCGGTAAGAATACCAAGGAGAATAGAGTGAGGCGTCTGCCAAATCGGCAGGCGCTATATTTTCATATAAATGTTCCTCAATATAGTCCTGCATTCTCTGAACCGCATGAATTTGTTCTTCCATAATTTATCTCACCACCTTATGAATGTAATATACCCTACTCAGGAAAATGTTTCTCGATTTTTTTTGCTGAACGTTTCATTAACCTTATCTTGGCAATTCCGGAATGAAGGGATTATCTGCGGTAATCAACCGGGCCTAATGGTACCGGCACCGGATTTTTTAAGACCCAGTCCACGGCCAGGCGGCAAAGACGGACGGAGGATTTGCCGCTGGAATCGCTGAGAAGGCCTGAAGCCAGGCTCTTTGCTTCCTCTAAAGAAGATGGGTCCAGGGAATTGCCGGATTCCAAGTGCTTTAGCAGTGCATTGACCATTTTCCGGTATTGGGCGTCCCAATTGCCGCCGCCATTGCGCATGAGTTCATCATTTACCCGTCCGGTGATGCGGATTACCTCTCCCTGAACCGTTTTACAGGCGCCGGAACCGGGGACTAAGAGTTCCCATAATTCCTGATGCTGGTCTTTCCAGTCCGCAGAGGTGACGGTGATGGGGGAGATACCGTCATGAAACCGTCTGACCGGAACCGGAGGAACATGAAAAAGCTGGTAAAGGGAGTTCAGCCCTTCCTCTACCTGGGGCAAAAAGTCCGGGTTGAAATCAGGACGGTGGAATTCAAAGTTTTTGCCGATATCCGTGATGTACTGCTGTATTTCAGGGGTGATCTGAGCGCCTGCATTTATAAGGATTTCGGAAATTTTTACCATATCCGGAATATCCATGTTGGAACAGCGGATCAGGGCGAATGCCAGGGGGGTTAGTCCGTTTCTGTCTGCGGCAGAAACGGCGGCTCCGTGGGACAGAAGCGCTGAGACATTATCCGGACTGTGATGGTCGGCCGCATTATGAAGCGGCGTGCAGCCGTCATGGGACCGGGCCTGGATATCTGCGCCCAGTTCCAGGTACAGTTTGATCTGTTCTGCCGAACCGGGGCTCATGGCCAAGTGGTGTAGCGGGGTGTAACCAAAGGTATCGGGCATGTTGATGTCTGTTCCATATCCGATGAGCCAGCGGGCAAATTCTTTGGTCAGACCGGTAAAGCCGAAGGCGTTGTGTTTCGAATAGCCGCCGGACGCATTGGGTTCACAGTGGTTCATGACTGCTTTCAGACCTTCCACATCTTTTTTATTCAGCAGTTCTGTAAATTCAGGCGGAAGCGTTTTTCTCTTTTTAGCCATGTATTTTCCTTCCTTTCGAAATGGATAGAATCATTTGGATTCCCTGCGGCGCCGATTAAAAAGGGCGGGGAATCCTTTTTCTCTACTCTAATTCAGATTCCTTTTGGATGTCAAGCGGATACGGCCGTGAATTGTAACGAGTTGACAAAAGTGAGCATCTATGAAATAATTAAACCAATAGTTTAATTAGAAGATTGGAGATAAGATGGCGAGAAGAAAGCAGGAACCGGCGTCCGCACACCGGAACCATATGATCACTGCGGCAAAACAGCTTTTTGAACAAAAGGGAATTGAAAAGACGACTATGGATGAGATTGCAGCTGCGGCGGGGTACAGTAAGGCGACCTTGTATGTGTATTTTAAAAATAAAGATGAGCTTGTGGGAGGGATGATTCTGGAAGCCATGTCGGAACTGCATGTGCGCCTAAAAAAAGCAGCAGAATCCGGTCAGGATGTGATTGGCAGATATTATGAGATTTGTCGGGCGCTTGCCGGATATCGGGACGAATATCCCATGCAGTTTGACCTTATTCTGCAAAGAATCAGGATCGATGTGGAGCAGGAGGGAACGCCGACGATTTATAAGGAGATTTTTGAGGTGGGAGAGCAGATGAACCGGACTATAGGGGAATTTCTGGAAGAGGGGATTTTAAAGGGTGTATTTGATGAGAGCATAAAGATTCCACAGGCAGTATTCGTTTTATGGTCCGGTCTTTCCGGAATCATTCAAATGGCGGCTCAGAAGGGGGAATACATCGAAAATGTGATGGGATGTACGAAAACGGAGTTTCTGGATTATGGATTTGGGTTTATGCTGCGGTCCATTCTGGCGAAGGGAGAACGTGATGGGAGATAAAAAGATGCTGGCAATACTGGGGAGCCCGAGAACTCACGGCAATATCGCTTCTATGCTGTACTGCGCTGTGAAGGAAGCAGAGCGGCTGGGATATCAGGTGGACGTGGTGAATCTCTATGAGAAGAAAATCGGTTACTGCCGGGGATGCATGGGCTGCAAACAATCCGGAATCTGTGTGATAGAGGATGATTTGGGGGAAATTTGCGGTCTTTTGAAGGAGTGTGATGTGGTTGTGCTGGCAGCGCCCGTCTATTTTGCCAATGTGCCGGGGATTGTGAAGAATTTATTCGACCGTCTGGTGGGAGCCGTGATGGATGACAATGACAGCCCGGTGCCAAAGCCCAGGCTGTCGCGGAAACAGACGTATTATCTGCTTACGGCATGCAGCACGCCGTTCCCATTTTCCGCCCTGTGCGGACAAAGCACGGGCGCGATACGGGCCATGAAAGAGTTTTTTCATATATCCGGCATGCGGTTTGGAGGTGCGGCAGTCTTTGCAGGAACCAGGAACCGGACCGGGCTGGATGAGAAAATGCAGAAAAAAATCAAACGCATGATCGGAAGGTAAACATTCAGCCTTCCGATGCCTGTGCCGGCTCCGGCTGTTTCCATGGCCTTTCCAGTTCCGGTTTCGGGCATAAGCACTTCTAAACGTGCAGGATTTTTCTAAAAACCAAGGGAAAGGTTGATTTTTTATGTAAATAATAATATCATACAAGATAATTCCAAAACGATCTGTTACAATTGCGGGAAAGAGAAAGACAGGAGGAAGAACATATGCTGCCGGAACAGGAACAGCGCCATGTCTATTATGACAGCGATTTACAGATAGAAGCATATAACCTGACTGGGATTGTGCAGAAGTTTCCCAATCATTTTCACAAATACTATGTGATCGGTTTTGTGGAAGGGGGAAAAAGGCATCTGTGGTGTATGAATGAAGAGTATGATACGTCCGCAGGGGATCTGATTTTATTCAATCCTATGGACTGTCATTATTGTGCTCCGGTCAACGGGGAGATTTTGGATTATCGTGCGGTGAATATTGACGAAGTCGTCATGAAGAAAGCGGTCAGGGAATTGACGGGTAAGGAGTATTTGCCCAAATTTACCAGCCATGTGGTATATCAGAGTGATATCACGGCGGCCCTGGACAGTTTGTACTGCGGAATCGTGGAACACGCGCCGAAGCTTTCAAAGGAGGAGGCATTTTACTTTTTGCTGGAGCAGGTGTTAAGAGAGCACTGCGAACCCACCGACAGAGAGCAGGAAGCGGAGAAAGAGGATAAGGTATCTCTTGTCTGTCAATATCTGGAAGATCATTTCAGTGAAAATATTGCCCTCGACGATTTGGCCGATCTGGCCCAGATCAGCAAATCCCATCTGCTTCTGCTGTTTACGAAGCATGTGGGAGTATCGCCTTACCGGTATCTTCAGTCTTACCGGATTGAGAAGACAAAGCGTTTGCTGGAACAGGGGATTCTGCCTGCGGATGCGGCTTTTATAGCAGGTTTTACGGATCAAAGCCATTTTACCAGGTTTTTTAAGGAATTTATCGGGCTTACACCGAAACAGTATCAAAAAATATTTAAAGAAAAAGCAGAACCGGAAACGGGATTTGCAGCGGAGGTTGACAGAAATGGAATCTAATAAAAATGTTGCCGGCCATATTGCGGCGGCGTTCACAATTTTTATATGGGGAACTACCTTCATATCGACAAAAGTGCTGCTGAGAGTATTTGACCCGGTGGAAATTCTGTTTTTCCGGTTTTTGATCGGATACTTTGCATTGTGGTTGGCGGCGCCAAGATTTTTAAAGGTGAAGGAAAAGGGACAGGAGATCTATTTTGTGGCGGCTGGGCTGTGCGGCGTCACCTTATATTTCCTGATGGAAAATTTTGCGCTGACATTTACGCTGGCAGCTAACGTGGGTGTGATTATCTCCATCGCTCCATTTTTTACGGCCTTATTCAACTGGTTGATTTTTAAAGGGGAGAAACCGGGAATCCGGTTTATTCTGGGATTTATAATCGCTATGGCGGGAATCTATCTGATCAGTTTCAGAGGGGATCATTCCGTTTCTTTGAATCCCACAGGAGATTTTTTATCCGTAGGAGCTGCAATCGTGTGGGCGGCTTATTCGATTCTGACAAAGAAGATCAGCGGTTTTGGATATGGTACGGTTCAGACCACCAGAAGGATCTTTTTCTATGGAATTCTGCTCATGATTCCGGCCCTGTTCTTCTTTAATTTCCGTTTGGGACTGGATCGGTTTATGGATATGAAAAATCTGCTCAACATCCTGTTTTTAGGATTCGGAGCCTCGGCTCTCTGTTTTGTGACTTGGAACTTCGCATTAAAACGTTTGGGAAGTGTGAAGACCAGCGCATATATCTATGCGGTTCCCGTTATCACGGTGGTCACATCCGTACTCATTTTAAATGAAAAAGTAACAGCTGAGGCCGTATGCGGAATCGGACTGACATTGGCAGGTCTGGTAATGTCAGAGGGGAGATTTGAGCTGCGCCCTAAGAAAAATGCCTGCAGACTGGATGCTGCGGAATAAAAAAAGTGGTATAATGAAAGGAGAATCTCATGGATTCAGTTACGGTGGAAATCTGCTGCGGAAGCTATTATGACGCGCTTTCGGCTTTTCGAGGCGGCGCTCACAGGATCGAGCTGAACAGCGCCCTTTTTCTCGGAGGGCTGACCCCGTCCCTGTCCGAACTCATCCTGACGAAACAAAATACTTCCTTAAAGGTGATCGCAATGGTGCGCCCAAGAGGCGCAGGATTCTGTTACGGGCCTGAAGATTTTGAACAGATGATGATGGACTGCAGGCTGATGATGGAACACGGAGCCGACGGAATCGCCTTCGGATGCCTGAACCCGGACTTTTCCATTCAGACGGATCAGACAGGGCAGATGATCTCTCTCATAAAATCCTTTCACGGAGAGGCCGTTTTTCACAGGGCTTTTG
The DNA here is from genome assembly GCF_002899675.1 of Clostridium sp. chh4-2. Taxonomy (GTDB): domain Bacteria; phylum Bacillota; class Clostridia; order Lachnospirales; family Lachnospiraceae; genus CHH4-2. Next base: position 202,108 of record NZ_PKUU01000002.1, read on the forward strand.
ATTGTGTAAAAGACCCGTTTGTGTCTGCGCGCCAGCTGATTTCGCTGGGAGCGGACCGGATTTTAACCAGCGGGCTTAAAAATACGGCGCCGGAAGGGTGGAGAAACTTGAAAGGGCTGAACCGTACATTCGGAGACCGGATCGAGATTCTGGCCGGAAGCGGAATCAATGCGGGAAATGCCGGGGATCTGGTTGAGAAAACGGGAATCACCCAGATTCACAGCTCCTGCAAATGCTGGCATCTGGACCCCACCACAGCTGCGGACGGAGTAACCTATCAATATGCCGGGGCGGGGCATGACATGGAGTATGAGGCTGTATCGGAAGAACTTGTCAGAGCTCTGATTCAATCGGTAAAACAGGAGGAAGAATAATATGATGCGTGACGCGCAAAAGACAATCGGGAATTTGATCGACAAGCAGTCAACCGCCTATATCAGTTCTGTGGATGAAGACGGTTTTCCCAATATGAAGGCCATGCTGGCTCCCAGAATCAGGGACGGAATTACCACCTTTTATTTCACCACAAATACCTCTTCCCAAAAGGTTGCCCAGTTCAGAAAGAATCCCAAGGCCTGTATTTACTTCTGTGACAAGCGTTTTTACCGCGGAGTGATGCTGAAAGGAACCATGGAAGTTTTGGAAGACCCGGAGAGCAAAGAGATGATCTGGCAGGAAGGGGATACCATGTACTATCCGCTGGGCGTGACTGATCCGGATTACTGCGTGCTGAAATTTACGGCGGTAAGAGGGCGGTATTATGCGAATTTCAAATCGGAGAGCTTTGACATTTAGAGTTTCAGAGGATGAGAATCGCAACAACGTTCAATGGCCGGAAAAATAAAATTAAAAAGATGTTGACATATGGGTAATAATGTATTATTATCAAACATATAAAACGGGTTCGATACAACATACTGCACAAGAAAACTTTTCATATGATGGAAAGTTTTCTCTTAACTCGAATATCGAACGGGTTCGATATAAACATTTCATTAAATGATAATCTGGGAGGTAGAGGATGTCATGTTTTGATACAGGAGGTTATGGATGCCTGGAACTGCTGGTGAGAGCAAAGGCGGGCGGGCCGAAAGCCTGGATTGAATTAAAAGAAGTTTCCGGAGGGGAAAAACGCTTGCAGAACGTTGAGCCGGGATATTTCCGCAGGTTTTGTTTTCCGGTGAAGAAAGAGACGGCGTATGAGCTCATTTTAAACGGGTGTCACGCAGGGTTAGCCTATCTGAGTGAATCGGAAACGATGATGGAAACGGGGATTCGGTATCTGGAGATTTCCGGGAAGGAAGAATTGGCCCGATGTGAGAGGAGAGGAGGGGTATACCGGGAACGGTATCATTTTACCCCATACAAAAACTGGATGAATGATCCCAATGGCCTTTGCTGGTTCAGAGGATATTATCATCTGTATTATCAGTATAATCCGTTTTCCCAGGAATGGGACAATATGTACTGGGGGCATGCTGCAAGCCGTGATTTGATTCATTGGAAAGACCTTCCGGTGTGTTTGGAGCCGCAGAAGGAAATCCTGGATGATCCGGTCCGCATAGGAGGCGCATTTTCCGGTTCGGCTGTTCCGATAGGGGATGAGAAGATCATCTTCTTTCTGACCAGGCACCTGAATGATAAAAAGATCAGCCGGTATCCGGTGGAAATCCAGGTTATGACGGAGAGTACGGACAGCATCCGGTTTGGGCCGGAACGCACTATCATAGAGAGGGACGTTCCCATGACTTCCTGCAATTTCAGAGATCCTAAGGTGGGGAGGGGGAGCGACGGCAGATGGTATTTGGTTTTAGGGTCCTGTGTGGACGGAGTTCCTTCCATTCTGTATTACCGGTCGGAGGATATGGAAAACTGGACGTATCAGGGGGAACTTTTAAGGGAGACGGATGCTATAGGAATTGAAGCCATCGAGTGCCCGGATGCATTTCTGCTGGACGGCAGGATGGTGGTGACAGCGTCTTTGATGCGGTATGTCCATGAACCCATGGAACGGCAGCAGGTGAGATATTACATAGGAAACTGGGAAAACGGCAGATTTCGGGCGGATACTTCGGAGGAATTGGATTTTGGAGGAAATATCTATGCGGTACAGTCTTTTGAACATCAGGGAAGGCGGATTGTGGTTGGATGGGCCGCTGATTTTTGGAAAGAGCACATACCGGAAGAGGGCGGATGCAATGGAAGTATGACAATTCCAAGGATTTTGTCGGTTGGGAATGGGAGATTGGCGATGCGCCCTGTGGAGGAAGTTTACGGTCTTAAAAACCGGTGTATCTATCAGGGAGAGAGAGAACCGGTCTGTCTGCCGGATATCGCCGGCAATGCCTGGTATGCGAAATTAGAGTTTGAAACCTCCTGCGATTTCAGGATGTGCCTGATGAAACGGAAAAATTCCGGTCTGTATCTGAATTATGAGAATGGAGAACTTCGGCTGATATCGGTTTTGGAACATGGAAAACGGCCGGATGGCGTGGCTTTGATCCGGGAGATCAAAAAGATAGAGATCTTTGTGGACCGACGGATGGCAGAGGTATTTGTCAATGACGGAGAAGCATCGGGAACCAGAATTTTTTATGGTGGTGAACGGGGGTATTTCCGGGCGGAATGTTGGGATCGGAACGCTTTGGCCCATGCTGAGGTCTACACCATGAATTCAATCTGGACTTAAACGGATAGAGGAGGAAAGGGGATGGCAGGAAAAAGGGGCAGATGCAGGTTTGGTAAATTATAAAATGAGTGGGAATGAAGTTTGAAAGGGGATTACTATGAGAAAAACAATTAAGAAATCGGTGTGTGGTTTATTGAGCGGTCTTTTGGTTTTAGGTATGGCAGGATGTTCCGGGCAGAAGCCGGCGGCTCCGTCTGAGGGGGCGGGAACGGCAGAAGCGAAATCGTCGGAAGCGAAAACAGAGGCTTCTGAGTCAAAGGATACGGGCAGTAAAGAGGAAAAATCAGGAAATCAGGAAGGAAAGAAAATTACCGTCTGGATTCCTTCCAATTTAACGGAATCCGAGCGGGATTACTATTATAAAATGCTGGGAGAGATCGACGACAGTCACGAGGAATTCCAGCTGGCCATTGCAGAACAGGCGGATCTGTCCAATCAGCTTTTGTCCGCCATTATTTCCAACGATCTGCCGGATTTGACCATGTCGGACGGCAACCGTCTGGGCGTTTTCTGCAATGCGGGAGTATTTTTGCCGCTGGATGAATACTTTTCGGATGATATGAAAGCGGATCTGCTTCCGTCTGTGGTCGACGAATGCACCTATTCTCCGGAAGGAAAGCTTTATAACATCGCCCAGTTCGATTCCGGCCTGGCTCTTTGGGCCAATAAATCCATGCTGGAAGAAGTGGGAGCCAGAATTCCTGCCAGCTATAAGGAAGCATGGGACAGGGCCGAATTTGAAGAGGTTTGCCAAAAGCTGAAGGATAAAGGCTACTGGGCTCTGGATGTGGGGCAGTCCGATACTACGGGTTCCAAATTTTATTATACCTATCTGCCGGTTGTGAAAAGCTTTGGCGGAGACTGGATGGATAGGGATACGATGATGGCTGAAGGAGCTCTTAACAGCGAAGCCACCATTGAGGCGGCCAATTATCTTTACTGGATGAGCGAGCAGGGATATATCAATGCCAGAGCAGACAGCGATGACGGTTATTACGGCAAGAAAGACACGGCTATGCTGCTCTATGGACATTGGATGGCTCCTCAGGTGGAAGAATTGTTGGGAGACGACGGCATTCTGGTTCCGATCCCTGATTTTGGGCATGGAGTTTATACGGGAAGCGGTTCCCAGACATGGGGAATCACGGTGAAGGCGCAGGAAAATGATACGGTTAAAGAGTGTGCGGCCGTGCTCAACGAACTGATGAAGCCGGATTATGTTCAGGGAATGTCCGATGCCAACGGTTCCATACCCGGCCTCCGTTCCGTACTGGAAAAAGATCCGAAATATGCAAAAGGCGGCAAACTCTATCTGTTCCGCGAACAGCTGGAAGGTGGAATCGCAGTCAACCGTCCCCATACTCCGGCGGCTGTTTATGTGCGGGCCACAATAGGACAGACACTGCGCGATATTCTGGCTTATGGCAATGCGGAGCAGGCGATGAATGACATCACAAAGGACATTGACCAGCTGATTATAGACAACAAATACAATGAAGTGAAATAAATGTTCCGCAGAAGGCTTAAATGAAGGGTAAGGGGATAGGTCTATGAAGAAAAAATTATTGTATAATCAGAGCGCATCTGCCTGGATCATGTGCGCTCCGGCACTGATTACGTTATTTATTTTTGTAATCATACCGTTTCTGATGTCGTTTATGTATTCATTTACAAATAAACAATTTGTGATGGCGGCCAATAATCCTCTGCGTTTTGTGGGGCTGGAGAATTATATGAGGGTATTGTCTTCAGGAGATATGGCGGCAGCGGCAAGAAATACGCTGAAATATACCGTTTATGTGGTTCCGGCGCTGACAATCCTGCCCTTACTGCTGGCTCTTCTGCTGAACAACAAGCTGAAAGGGATGACTGCGTTCCGGGTGATCTGTTTCAGCCCTCAGGTTATCTCCATGGCGGTGGTTTCCGTTGTCTGGGCATTTATTCTGGGCTCAGCCGACAAGAGCATGATGAACACCATCATCGGATTTTTCGGCATCCCTCCACAGGGATGGCTGAAAGATCCGGGAGAATCTTTATTTTCCATTGCGCTGATGAGCATCTGGTCCGCAATCGGTTTTAACATGATCATCTATCTGTCCGGAATCCAGTTTATCTCTCAGGATATTTACGAGGCTGCACAGATCGACGGCTGCGGCCCGGTCCAGAAATTCGTTTATATCACGTTTCCGCTGTTAAAGAATACGGTGATTTTCATTGTCATGACCAATATCATCTCTTCCCTTAAACTGTTCACTCAGATCCTTGTACTGACCAAGGGAGGCCCTATGAAGAGCACCATGTCTTTGGTATACCTGATCTATGAAACAGGATTTGTGAAGATGCAGATCGGCGTATCGGCGGCTCAGTCAGTCGTATTCTTTGTAGTCGTAATGGTTGTTTCCATGGTTCAGTCCAAGGTGCTGTTAAAGGAGGATAAGGCATGAGAACGAAAAAAATCAGAGAAAATGCGCTTTTGTACTTGATTCTGACCCTGGTGGCGGTTTTATTCATCGCCCCGCCGGTCTGTCTTCTCGTATCTTCGTTTAAAACCAGCAGCCAGATCAGCGTGGATATGTCCAACCTGTTCGCATTTCTCCCCCACGGGAAAATGAGCTTGGACAATTACAAATATTTGTTCGGAAAACTGAGCGTAGGCCGCTTTTTCATCAATTCCCTGATCTCTTCGACGGTATCCATCCTTTTGGCAGTATTATTTAACGCCATGATGGGTTATGCACTCGGAATGCTGAAGTTTAAGGGAAAAGGAATCCTGCTCTCCCTCATCCTTTCGCTGCTGATCGTGCCCAGTGAGGCGGTCATTGTTAATAAGATGATTGTGGTCAATGCCATGGGACTGATCGACCGGATGCTTTCTTTGATCCTGCCGTTTATGGCGACGCCATTTTACATCTTTTTATTCTATCAGCATTTTAAAGATATGCCTTATGATCTGATGGAAGCGGCGATTATGGATGGATGCAGTTATCCGCAGATCTTTTTTAAGATCATGTTTCCGCTTTCAAAGCCGGTGATCGCCACCGTTTCCATCCTGCTGTTTGTGAAGCGCTGGGGGGATGTGGCATGGCCTGCGATGGTAACCAGAAGCAATGCGATCAAAGTGCTTCCGCTGGCGCTCCAGTCCTTTTACGGGGATATGAATGACTGGGGACCGATCTTCGCCATGGGAACCGTTATGACTGTTCCTGTTATGATTATATTTGTGGCATTCCAGAAGCAGTTTATCCAGTCCATTGCCATGTCGGGCATTAAGGGATAGAAGATGGGGAGATGAGAAAATGAAGATACTGGTGATATCGGATATTCACGGCAACATCGATGCGCTGGAAGCCGTATGGAACAGGGAAGGCGGTGCGGACGAGATTATCTGCGCCGGTGATCTCACGGATTACGGGGTATTTCCAAAAGAGGTGATCGGCTGGATCAAGAGGCATAACGTCCGTGTTGTAAAAGGCAATCATGATGCCCACACCGTCCACATCTTCCGGGACACCCCTTGGAAGCAGGTTCAGCCCGGAGAATTTAAATGGGTGCACCATACCTGCGGCCAGCTCGGTGGTGAGAATATCGCTTACCTGGACCGGCTGCCTGAAACCCTGTATCTGGAAGCGGATGGAGCCGGGTACCTTATCTGCCATCAGTATGGTACCGGATATGAGACCGTGGAAAGTTCTGATCAGTTTAACCGGTTCTGGAACAGTCACGTGAAGGAAATGGGTAAAACGGTGAAGGAAAAACGGATGGTTTTCGGCCACACTCACAGACAGGGAATTCATATTTTAGGGGAGAATCTGCTTTGGCTGAATCCTGGAAGCGTCTCCTACAGGAGGCCGGATGATCCAAGCAAGAATGCGGAATATATGGTGATCCAGGATGGAACCATATCCTTTCGAAGTGTTCCTTATGACAGAAGCCGTTCATTAAAAGCTGCGTATGAGTATCTGGAAAAGAATATCATGATGACCACAGAATTGCAGGACGCCTTTTTCTTTTTTGGAGATGCGGCCACAAGCCGGGAACCGCTGCCGGAATCCGGCCTGTCGTCAGGGGATTTACAGGGCTGTGATCAGTAATGCTGAAAACTCGCCGTTTGGAAACTCTGTTGATTGTCAATTGACAGGAAAACTGCCGGGAAGGTATAATAGGATGGAAACAGAGGTGGCTTATGGTAAGTATAAAAGATGTTGCAAGACACGCAAAAGTGGCGCCCAGCACCGTGTCTTTGGTATTAAATAAAACGGGCTATGTATCTGCGGAAACCAGGGAAAAAGTGGAGCGCTCCATGAAGGAACTGAACTATACTCCCAACGAACTGGCCCGCAATCTGTACCGCAATAAGACCAATATTGTGGGCATTATTGTGCCGGATATGTCCCATCCTTTCTTTTCTACATTCATTCAATATGCAGAAATGTGCCTATATGACCATGGTTATAAAACCATGGTTTGTTCCACGACTAACAGGAAAAATGGAGAAGAAGAATGCATTGATATGCTGAAGCGTCAGATGATGGACGGGATCATAATGGGAGCCCATTCCCTGAGACTGGATATCTATGAAAATCTGAACCGTCCCGTGGTAGCACTGGACCGTTATATCAATGACGATATCCCAATTGTGCGTTCCGACCATAAAAAAGAGGGGGAACTGGCGGCAGACCGTTTGTTGAAAGCCGGATGTAAAAAGGTGGTTCAGAGTTCTGGAGCCAGAATCGTCAGCACTCCGTCACACGAACGCCATGATGCCTTCCATTCTTATTTTGAAAGTCACGGCGGAACGGTATATGATATGGAAATGGGATGGAATCATTTTGATCTGGCCTATAATTTGGAATTCGCAGAACGGATATTCAGGGAACATCCGGATGCGGACGGCATCTTTGCAGCGGATATGCTGATTGCATCCTGTCTTCAATATGCCCATCATCAAGGGATTCAGGTGCCGGAACAGATGAGGATGATCGCTTGTGACGGAACTATTTTAACGATGGGAGTAGAGCGGCCGGTTACAGCTGTCGTTCAGCCTATCGAAGACTTGGCCTGCGCGGCGGTGGAAAACGTGGTTAAGCTGATAGACGGCAGCCGGATGACAAAAAGCGAAACGGTGTTTGATGTGACGCTCAGAGAAGGGGAGACTACGTAATTAAAGTAAAGGGTGAAGGCATTTTCGAAAATGCCTTAGGGTTTTAATGTAAAGGGCGAAGGCATTTCTGAAAATGCCTAAAGGATTAATGTAAAAAATGTGAAGAAAGAGAGCTCCTGAACGGGAGGCCGGCGCCTTAGCCGCCCCCGTCCGGGAGCTCTCTTCCTGCATCCCCTCTCCTAACATAATAATCTGCAAACACCTCCATACTCCCCAACCCTGAAATCTCAGAAAAACCGGGAAAAGGAAAGCATATTGTGATAAAATAGAAGGAAACGCCGAGATCAAACAAAAGAAAGGAAGTATTTATGCAGTCTGTTGCTCATTATACAAAACTCCTGGAACAGGAAACGGAAAAAATTATTGTAGGCAAACGCGCCCAGATCGATATGATCCTGATGGCGGCGCTGTCAGGCGGCCATGTGCTGCTGAACGATCTGCCCGGAAGCGGGAAGACAACGCTGGTAAAAACTCTGTCCATTGCATTGGGATGCGGCTTTAAACGGCTCCAGTTCACCCCGGACCTGCTTCCCTCCGATATTGTGGGGATGACTGTGTTCAATCAGAAAACATCGGAATTTGAACTGGTAAAAGGTCCGGTGCATACGAATATTCTCTTGGCGGATGAGATCAACCGGGCGATCCCGAGAACCCAGTCCGCGTTATTGGAGGCCATGGAAGAGGGACAGACCACGATAGACGGGAAAACGCTGATGCTTCCGCAGCCGTTTTTGGTGATGGCAACCCAGAATCCGGTGGAGCGGGAGAGCACGTTTATGCTGCCTGCGGCTCAGCTGGACCGTTTCTTTATCTGCATTTCTCTGGGATATCCGGAGGCGGAGGAGGAGATGGCGATTCTTGCGAAGCTGGGGGACAGAACTCCTTATGAAGAGGTGAATGCGGTGACGGACCCGTCTTTATTGCAGGAGCTGAGAGAACAGATCAGCCGGGTTCAGGTTTCGGATTCCTGCAGCCGGTATATTGTGGAGCTGGTGCAGAAGACCAGAAAATGCGTCTGGCTGAAACAGGGAGCCAGCCCCAGGGCATCCAGGTGCCTGTATCAGGGCAGTAAAACTTATGCGGCTATGCAGGGACGGGATTATGTGATACCGGAAGATATTAAAATGATATGGCTGCCGGTTATGAACCACAGGGTAGTTTTGACCAGTGACGCCGGATTTCAGAAGAAGACGCCTGAATCGGTTTTGACGGAACTTCTGCAGGAGACAGAGGTGCCGCCTTATAAAAAGGAGCTGTTCAATGGAAGAAAAACAGAGTAGAAACAGCCGGTTTGTGGGAATTCCGGGCTTATGCTGTCTTTTGTTTTTCGCAGTGACAGCCAGTTATTTTCATGCGCGGCTGATCTCCGCCTTTTTATTCCTCTTCTTTCTGATGTGTCTCAGCTCTTATGCATGGAGCAGGGGCGTCTGCCGCCATGTAGAGATACGGGCGGAGGCGGTAAATCCGGTCTGTCATGTGGGGGAATCCTGTGAAATAAAGCTGAATGTTAAAAATAACAGCCTGTTTCCTTTAGTCTGGCTGGATGTGATCTTACCCACAGGAACCAGGCCGGTGGTGAAGCAGGCGGAATCGGATTCATTTGCCTGGTATTTTCTGAAAGGGAAAGAGGACGCCGAGACCGGGATCAGGGAGCGGTTTGTGTGGCTTTTATGGCAGCAGGAGATCAGTTGGGAAGAGAAGCTGGAAACGGTTCGCCGCGGCGCTTTTGTGTTTGAGGGGATCGGGCTGCAGGCGGGAGACGGATTTGGGCTGTCCGCGAAGGAGGACTGGTATGAGCTTTCCGTCCCGGTCAGAGTTCTGATCTATCCGAAACTGGTTCCGGTGAAAATCAGCCGGTTTTTAAGAATCACCCAGGAAGCAGCCGCGTTAAACAAAGGCCAGACCGAAGATATTACGATCTTAAAGAGCAGCCGCCCCTACCGGCCGGGAGATCCCATGAAGAAGATTAACTGGAGGCTTTTAGCTTCCAGCGGACAGATGAATGTAAATATCTACGAAACGGTGATGCCGGGATGCGCGGCATTTATCTTGGATTTATCCGGTTTTGTCCGGGTGATCCGGCATGAAAACCAGCAGGGAGGCACCTTTGAAGAACGGATTTTGCTGGAAAATGACCTGGAACAGATGATCAGCCTGACTGCATCCCTGATGACCGAACTGGCAAAAAAGCAGGTGGCGAGCGCTCTGGTTCTGCCTGCATATGGAGAGCGTGAGGCGGTGGTCAGCATTCCGGGGGAGGGGCGGCCGTCCCTTTCCGAATGTATGGAGGCGCTGTCCCTGATCGATTACCGGGGGGAAGAAACGGTCTTCCCATACGAGACGTTCTGGCAGTCCAGTCATAAGATGGGAAACATCTATATCTGTACCAGAACGGATGATAGAAATGAGTTCGGAGATATGGCGGCACGCCTTGGCCGGAGCCGCGTCAGCTGTCTGGTACAAAAGAAAACAGGGCAGGAAGCTCTGGATTGCGGATATATCTATGCGGACGAGATCAGCGAAGCGGCGGGGCTTGGCATGGAGAACGATGATTCTGCACAGGTCGGCCTCGGTATGGGAGATGGTATTTACGGAAGAGAAAGGGAGGGAGAACGTGGACAGAATTCGTGATTATCTGAGGGGCTTTTGCGTACTTTTGTCCGATATGGCAGTTGTCTGTCTTATTTTATATATGGTTCCCACCTTTACAAAGATTCAGACCGTATCAATTCCGGTATTTGTATGGGTTCTGATTATACTGATGCAGATGTTGGCTGATTATATAATGACAGGGATGGGCATCTCGTTTAACTTATATCTGATTGGCAATGCGGCGGCTCTTTTGGCGGGCACATATTTTATTGTAAATGGTTCTTACTGTTCAGCGGGTTTTTCCATGTTTCCTGCTTTTTTATCCTGCGGAGCAGTGGCGGTGGGAATGCATGGAGCGGCGGCGGCCTGGCGGCTTCCGTCTGCCAACAGCATACTGAGGTATGTGGACGGACTGGTGGTGCTTCTGGCCTTTTATCTGTATGCTGTTTTTGATAACCATCTGGAACCCGCCCGGGAAGTTATCCTGTTATCGATGTCCGCCATTTTTCTGGATTTGGTTTGTGTGAACCAGATACGGACCAGGGAGGAAGGCGTATCTGTAATACAAGGTTCCGGCGCAGGAAGCAGGCTGGTGCTGGCAGTTGTGTCCGGCGCCATTGTCATTGTGACCGGAGTGGTGACGGGAGCCGCTTCCGGGCAGGTGCACAGCGCGGTGGATGTGCTGCTGCTGGTGATGAAATCCATAGGGCACATATTATATGTCATTTTTCAGGCGATTGGATTTGTACTGGCTAAGATTTTGTATCTCCTGGCCCTTCTTCTGCCGGATGCTCCGCAGGAAACGGAAGAAGCGATTAAAATGCCCATGCAGGAAGAGATTGAAAGGGCGGCTGACGAGGCGGTCCGGCGGCTTCCTGACTGGGTGCTTTGGGTATTTTTGACAGCAGTCCTGATTTTTGCCGTGTGTTTCATACTTTACCGGTTTCGCAGCTTCCGAATAAAACGGGTTAAACGCGAAAATGTAAAAAAGAGAGTCGTGAGAAAAAATCATTTTTTCACTGCTATGATTCAGGGAGCACGAAAGATATGGGACTTGGCGCAGTTTGAATATCTGTTTCGAAAATACCAAAAGACGCCGGAAGGGCTGCTGGTCTGCGCGGAGCGGATTGGAAAACAGAAAAAGATGCCCAGACAGAGATGGGAAAGCCCGGGAGAGTATCTGCGGAGAATAGCGGCATGGATGAGAACTGAAAAAGCAGATATGGTGCGGGAAAATGCAGACGGAAGCGATGCTGATGCATTGGATGCGCTGGCCGGCGTTTTGGACAGGATTTACTATGGTTCGGTTCAGGAAAAATGCAGAAGGGAAGAGCTTTTCCGGTATGAAGAGGCAATAAAAAATCTGAAAAAAATGAGTTCGTAAAAGAACGGAAAATCTCCAGAATTATCCATCGCTTGATTCCCAAAACTTGATATGCTATGATAGGGGGATGGGTTTGTTACAGGAAAATAATAGGGGAAGGAATTAAATAATGACAGAGACGTCCATAGTAAATTGCAGCAATATAAGCGGAATGATACAAAGGACATTAAATGAGGTGGATTCGAGACTGATAGACCATGGGATGAGAGTTGCATTTCTGGTTTCCAGACTTTTGGAAGTACAGGGGATCTATGATCAAAAAGAAAAACAAGACATCTGTTTTCTCGCGCTGTTACATGACGTAGGAGCATACAAAACGGAAGAAATTGCCCAGATGGTGCGGTTTGAGTCGGAAAATATATGGGGGCATTCCATTTACGGATACTTGTTTTTGTACTACTTGTCCCCGCTGAGAAAATGGGCGGACGCTGTGCTGTTCCATCATGTGAGCGCAGAAAAACTGGATCGGTTTACTTCAGATAATAAGGTTCTGGCTCAGATTTTGAATCTGGCTGACCGGGTGGATCTGTTTCTGGACCAGCGCGGGATTGAAGAACGGGAAAAATTGTTTGATATTCTGAATGCGTCCAGAGGCAGGCGGTTTTACAGTGAGGTCGTGGATCTGTTTTTTGAGGCGGAGGAACGGTATGACCTGTTGGAATGTCTGGACCGGGGTATTGGATTTGAAGATGTAATAGAGAATGTGGATATGAAAACAGAAGAGGCAGACGAATATCTGAAGATGATGACATTTGCCATAGATTTCAGAAGCTGTCACACGGTTACCCACACGATTACCACCACCAATATCAGTTATCTGGTGGCAAAACTGATGGGACTGGATGAGGAACGGGTACGCCATGTGTATTACGGAGCCATGCTTCATGACCTGGGAAAGATCGGAATACCGGTGGAAATTCTGGAATTTCCGGGAAGGCTGAGCAATCAGGCGATGGCCATCATGAGAACCCATGTGGACATTACGGAAAAGATACTGGGAGGCGTGATCGATCCGGTGACGGCTCAGATTGCGTTAAGGCACCATGAAAAACTGAACGGTTCCGGCTATCCTAAGAAATTGAAGGCAGAACAGCTTTCCTTAGAGGAGCGGATCGTGGCGGTGGCGGATATGGTCAGCGCCCTGTTGGGAACCAGAAGCTATAAGGAATCTTATCCCAATGAAAAGGTGATCGCTATTATCAGGCAGCAGGCGGATCTGGGACTGGTCGATTCCGATGTGGTGGATACCATGATCGAACATTTTGATGAAATTACGGATGCGGTCAAGATGCGCTGCAGCCCCATTTTAAGGATTTATAATGGTTTAAACAGTGAATATGAGCGCCTGATGCTACAATTTCAATAACAGAATGAAAATTTCTTTTACATATCCATAAAATTACTGTATAATAAAAAAGTATGTGCAATACAAAAGAAATTAAAATAGAATGGTGGAGTTGCAATGGAACGCAGAGTAGGAACTATTTCAAGAGGAATTCGTTGTCCGATTATCCGGGAAGGTGACCCGTTGGCAGACATCGTAGTATCCAGTGTTTTAGAAGCGGCAGAAAGCGAAGGCTTTGAATTAAGAGACAGAGATGTAATCTCAGTTACGGAATCAATCGTGGCAAGAGCCCAGGGAAATTATGCTTCCGTGGAAGCGATTGCTAAGGATGTTAAGGAGAAATTAGGCGGAGAAACGATCGGAGTTATCTTCCCGATTCTTTCCAGAAACCGTTTTGCTGTCTGCCTCAGAGGAATCGCCATGGGTGCAAAAAAGGTTGTGCTCATGCTGAGCTATCCAAGTGATGAAGTGGGCAATTCCCTGGTATCCCAGGATCAGCTGGACGATGCGGGAATTAATCCATACAGCGATGTGCTGACGCTGGAGCAGTACCGCGAATTATTTGGCGAGAACAAGCATCCGTTTACAGGGGTTGACTACGTGGAGTATTACAGCAGTCTGATCCGGGAAGCCGGAGCGGAAGTTACCGTAATATTTGCCAATCAGCCAAAAGAAATTTTGAAGTATACAAAGAATGTGTTAAACTGCGATATACATACAAGAGTCAGAACAAAACGCATTTTAAGAGAAGCCGGCGCTGAGCGCGTCTGCGGCCTGGACGATATTCTGACCTCTTCGGTTGACGGAAGCGGTTTTAATCAAAGCTATGGACTTCTGGGTTCTAATAAATCAACAGAAGGAACCATCAAATTATTCCCGCAGGAGTGCACGGATTTCGTGATGGATATCCAGAGCCAGATTCTTGAGAAGACCGGTAAACATGTGGAAGTCATGGTTTATGGAGACGGAGCATTTAAAGATCCGGTTGGAAAGATATGGGAATTGGCAGACCCTTGTGTGTCTCCGGCTTATACGCCGGGGCTTGAAGGAACTCCAAACGAGGTGAAGTTAAAATATCTTGCAGATAATGATTTCAAGGATTTGACAGGAGAAGCGTTAAAGGAAGCGATTTCCAGAAGAATTCAGGAAAAGGAAGACAATCTGGTAGGAGATATGGCCTCCCAGGGAACCACGCCAAGAAGGCTGACCGATCTGATCGGCTCTCTGTGCGATTTAACCAGCGGTTCCGGCGATAAGGGAACTCCGGTAATATTGGTTCAGGGATATTTTGATAATTTTACAAATTAGTGCTGATAAGGCTGTTGCAGATATTGCGGCAGCCTTATGTATGCATTTGGTACAAGAAGAGAAAGGTGGAGAAATTAAATGAAGAAAGAAGGCGGTCAAAATCTGGCGCCGGAGGGAGAAGCGAGGGGGAGCTTCTCCGGAAAATTGGGCTATATCATGGCCGTTGCCGGTTCAGCCGTGGGCCTGGGCAATATATGGAGGTTTCCATATTTGGCGGCAAAATACGGCGGAGGAATTTTCCTGCTGGTTTATCTGATACTGGTGGTGACCTTTGGATATGCGCTGATTGTCTCAGAAACGGCTCTCGGCCGCATGACGGGAAAAAGTCCGGTAGGCGCATTTACGACGTTTGGTAATGGAAAGCTGTTCCGGTTCGGAGGCTGGATCAATGCGGTAATTCCTATGGTAATCGTTCCCTATTACTGCGTAATCGGAGGCTGGGTGGCAAAGTATCTGTTTGAATATGTGAAGGGCGGTTCTGCGTATCTGGCGGCCGACGGATATTTCGATTCCTTCATCACTGATTCAAAAAGCGTGGAATTGTGGTTTGTGGTATTCGGCATCGCCGTATTTTTAGTAATTGTTGCCGGAGTGGAACAGGGCGTGGAAAAGGTCTCCAAGACCATGATGCCCCTTTTGGTAATTCTTGCAGTGTTCGTAGCAGGATATTCCGTCACCCGTCCGGGAGCGATGGAAGGGGTTAAATATTTCCTGATCCCTAATTTTAAGAATTTTTCCTTTATGACGGTTGTGGCCGCCATGGGACAGATGTTTTATTCCCTTTCCATTGCCATGGGAGTGCTGTATACTTACGGTTCTTATATTAAAAAGGATGTGGATATCGAAAAATCCACGAAACAGATTGAGATTTTTGATACGATGATCGCTCTTTTAGCTGGCCTTATGATCATTCCGGCCGTATTTGCGTTCTCCGGCGGGGATTCGGCCACTCTGAAGGCGGGGCCGTCATTGATGTTCATCACCATTCCTAAGGTATTTGCAAGCATGGGGATGGGGAATGTGATCGGGTTTGTGTTTTTCCTGATGGTTTTATTTGCTGCGCTGACCAGCGCCATCTCACTGATGGAAACCAGCGTTTCCACCATCGTGGATCAGAGCGGATGGAGCAGGAAAACATGCAGTCTGATTATGGCGGTGGTGATGTTTTTAATCGGTACGGCCTGTGCCTGCGGATTCGGGGTATGGAGTTTTGTCCAGCCTTTAAAGATGAGCATTCTGGATTTCCTGGACTTTTTGAGCAATTCAGTGATGATGCCGGTGGCGGCGCTGTGCACCTGTATTCTGATTGTGAGGGTTGTTGGATTTAAGAGAATTTCAAAAGAAGTTAAGATTTCTTCGGAGTTTAAGAGGGAGAAACTTTATGGCTATTTAGTTAAATATGTGGCTCCGGTGTGCATTCTGCTGATTCTGGTGAGTTCCATTGCTAATGCATTTGGGTGGATTCATCTGTAAAGAGAGAGACGCATGAAAGGGGAGGGAAGATTCCGGCCAGGGAAAGTCGATTGGCTAGGGATTTTCTCTCCCCGTTTTTTTTGCACTGATTTTTGCAGCATAGTCCAAAACAGATGGTTACTGCAAAAATTGTTTTAAATATTCGCCGACGGGATTGGGTATCTCATAGTAATGGGGAAGAGAATCATTTGCCGCATTGGCGTAGGAATATTTTCTTTTCTACTTCCAGTACTATTTAGCTGTTTTTCGATAGAATTTTAATATTTTCTAACACAAAAAATGAAATTTGTGTGTAATTATATTGAAAAAATAAATTCAAATGATATAATAAAATCCAAACACAACAAGGATTGGAATGTGCGTAATTTTTAATAATAGAAAGTTGGTGAATGTGTGAATATACGAGAACATGCAAAAAAAGTAATCGTTGAAAAGGGAGGTGTTGCTAAATCTGCCGATTTTGTTGCAGAAGGAATGCGTGCTGTCGATGTTGTTAATATGTGCAATGCTGGGTACCTTGAACGCATACGGCACGGTTATTATCAACTTGCAGAAGGGGATACATCTTCAGAAGAACAACTCCTTGCGACACTTATTCCAAAGGGAGTTGTCTGTGTTGAATCTGCTCTTTTTCATTATGGATATAGTGACTTTGCTCCCCGTAAATGGTCTATAGCTGTACCTAGATCCATGTCCCGAACAAAGCTGGATGTGGACGTATTGGCTTTGCAAACTTACTATGTTCAACCTGAGATATATGAACTTGGAAAAATAACCGATGACTTTAACGGAGTTATGCTTTCTGTATATGACCGAGAGCGCACAATTTGTGATTGCTTCAAATATCGCACAAGACTGGACCGTGAAATCTTTAATAAGGCACTTAATGCCTATGCTAGTGATACTAAAAAAAATCTACAAAATCTTTCTGTGTACGCAAAGAAACTAAGAGTGTATAAGAAAGTTACCGAACTGATGGAGGTGCTGCTTAATGGCTGATATTGCTGCATCCGTGCTTGCACGACTAAAAAACAAAGCCAAAGAAAGCGGAAGAAGTTATCAACTTTGTCTGCAACTCTTTTGCCAAGAAGAATTTCTGCGTCGATTAGAAAAATCCAAGTATGCTGAAAACCTTGTTCTGAAAGGCGGGTTATTCATTTACTCTGTTACCGACTTTGACAGCCGTGTAACTGTGGATGTTGATTTCCTGCTCAGGAGAGTTTCTAATACCCCGGAAGCGTTGGAAAAAGTGCTGGAAGAAATTATCGCCACGCCTACGGATAATGATTTTGTGATATTCGAAATTACAGATATTGCACCTATTGCCGCCGCAAAGAAATACGCCGGTATCGGTGCTTCTATGATAGCAAGAATCAAGAACACCAAAACACCGTTCAGCATCGATTTCGGCGTTGGAGATGTTATCGTGCCGAATCAGGAGAAACGCAGGATTCCAACTCAGTTAGACAATTTTGTGGCTCCTACAGTGAATACATATTCCCTTGAAACTACTATAGCAGAAAAGATAGATGCCATTCTTAGCCTGATGGAGTTTTCCAGCCGTATGAAGGATTACTATGATATCTTCTATCTCGCAAACAAGTTTGACTTTGATGGTGCGTTACTGACCGAAGCCTTGAGAAAGACTTTTGAAAACCGTGGCCATACCTTTACCGTTGAGCAATTTGAACAGGTGATGACCTTTGACAATGACCAAGCAATGCAGAAAAAGTGGAAGGCATTTTGCCGCAAGATTGACACAAAGACCGATGACTATAGTACTGTTCTGCGGACAATAGAGGAATTCCTGACTAAGCCAATGATGGCAGCAGTCAACGAGAAATGTTTCAATGAACAATGGGTTGCTGCAATAAACGAATGGGAGAAAAGAGGTGTATAAATAGGCCAGGTAGATATGCTCTGCCTCCTCTTATTACAACCCTATTTACACCTGTTTTTTAAATTAATTATAATAGAAACTCCTCCCAAATGGTACTTACGTAGTTTATCCACCATTTGAGAGGAGTTTTTATATTAATGAATCAGAAACCCCTGATAGGATTCCATAAGTACATCTATAAGCTCTTGTCTGTCCATGGTAACCAAGGGAGAATCTGTTCTTGGCAGATACCATGAAAAATCCGCCTCTTTTTTGGAGAAGGAGGGGAAGATCATATCTGCTGCATTGCAGTACCGGTCATTGCTGATTTCATTCCCATTTCCATCCCTGAAGGTACACGTTGTAGAAGAATCCATATACTGAGTGGTTTTGTAGGCCAGGATTGTTTCCGAGAGTTCTCCATTTTTTAAAGAGATTGCCCGCTTATTCTCATGGGAGAGCGTGTAACTGTATCTGATGTAATCATCAAAAATATAATGATAAATATCATGCTCGGAATCGTAATATACAGGAACGCTGTTCACCATAATATCGGCCTCCGAATCACCTTCCTGCCGCGTCAACTCATAAGCTGTCAGCCCATCCATCGCTTCATTGATCTCATAATAGGAACTGTAGGTAAATCTGCCGGTTCCCTGATTGATGGAGGTGATCAGTTCCAGTCTTCCATTCTGATCTAAATCCGTCACGGTGTACTGATAAATCCCCCCGTAATCTGTTAAACCAACCCACAAGTCCATGTTGTCGGCGATCACTTGTATCTGCCTCTCTACATCGTTCTCCGTACGGCTCTCAAATGAGGAAGCCAGAGAGCCCTCAAGTTCACCGTTATTTAAGGAATCACTGTGTTTTCCACAACCGGACAAAACCGACACAAAGAAAGCTAACGCCGTAATTATCATTCTAATTTTCATATGGCTCCTTCATAATCGCAACAAAATGGTCAGGAGAAAATCCCCACCCCTAGTTTAAGGCTTTCCGATAACAATGTCAAAATTCAATTATAGAATCCCCTTAGCGGCCTCCTGCTGCTTTTTCAGCTCCTGAATTACAATTTCAGAAAATGCATTGGTCGCTTTCGATACATATCCGCTGGCCGGATATCCCAGCGCCAAAGAGCGGTACCGCCCCTGTTCTCCCAGAGAGAAATGCCGCAGTCCATCCAATGGCTCTAAATAGCATTCCGGCAGAAAAGTAATGCCCATTCCCACGTTTGCCAGACGGATTAACGTTTCAAAACTGTTATGGGTCTGCACAATATCCGGTTCCAAATGGTATTCCTGAAACAGGGATTCCACGAAGACCCGAAGCTTGTGATTGACACTGTAGAGCAGCAGCTTTTGATGGGAAATATCTTTAATCTCGATCCAGGGCCTGCCTGTGCTTCCGGCGGGATGGGCTTTTTTACAAAGAGGAAAATCTTTGGGGACGGCAAGCAGAATCTCTTCTTCAATCGCGTGACGGTAAGGAAGAGAAGGATTGGTCATAGGAATCGTTACAAAGCCCAGATCGATAAGGCTCTGGCTCAGCAGTTCCTCCTGCTCCTTCATGCCGGACTCATGGATTGTCAGCTTGATATTAGGGTAGAGCCGGGTGAAGGCCGGAATGACCTTGGGAAGCAGGTATGGTGCTCTGAATGGGGACAGCGCGAAGTTCACATTACCTCTTTTCAAGTTTTCCAGATCGGAAAGCTGGCTGTAGAAATTGCGCTGCAGGTTGAGAATCTGTTTGACCGTTTCAATATAGAGTTTCCCTTCTTCTGTCGGAATCAGGCCGCGGTTCGTGCGTATAAAAATAGAAAATCCCAGCTTTTCTTCATGATTTTTCAAGAACTGGCTCAGAGAAGACTGGGCCATATAGAGCTCGCTGGCTGCAGCCGAAACCTTCCCATGCTTTGCCAGAGTTAAAATGTAGTTTAATTCTCTCAATTCCAAAGATATTTCCTCCATTTCTGTCTTCACTGCCTTTAAACACATTGGCCCAGGTATCGATAAAAACGATATCCACCATTAGATTATACGTATTTTACAAATAGTAATTTCTATACTACAATACCAATATAAGGAAGTCAAGAAGAAAGGAGGGAAGGGGGTGGCAGAGAAACTGGAAATAACAGGCCGTCTCAGGGAAGGCGAAAAGACAGTTTTATTTATTCCCGGAGGCATGGCTTCAGCTCCGGCGGTGTATGACGGAATTGGAGAGATGATACCGTGGCAGTCGGCGGTGATTGACTGGAGCAATTCGAAAGGGCCGTGGGATATATTGGAGCTTGGAAACAGGACACTTGATCTGATCCGTCAGATGAATTTGGGTAAAGTCATTTTGGCCGGATATTCTGCGGGCGGAGTGATTGCCATGCAGGCGGCGGCTGAGGATAAAGAAGGCAGGATCGGAGGACTTTTGCTGTCCAACACAGGACCGTGTACCATTGGACATGGAGATCCTGAGCTTCCGGAGCGGATACGGAAACAGTGGTTCAGTATGGAGTTATTCGAACCTTTTTTAAACAGGTGTTTTGCATTTCCCATTGAACCTTTATTAAAAAAGACGATGATTGAATACGCTTCAAAGATTCCCATGGAAGTGGTATATCAGGCGGCAAAGACATTGAGAGAATATGATTTAAGGCCCAGGCTGAAAGAGATTTCCTGCCCGGTTGTGATCGCACATGGAAAATTGGATACAACGCGTACCCTAAAGCATGTTGAAATGATGCAGGAGGGGATTGCGGATGTGGAGATTAATCTGTTGAACGGGGGACATACGATCATGGCAGAGGACAGGGAGCACTGGGTTCTTATCTTAAATAAACTGATTCAAAAAGTGGAACGGGCCATGGAATAAACGGCGGAAAGGAGAAGAGATGGACAGAAATGATTTTTTTCAGACATCGGATGGGGCGATGATCTATTATGAGGACAGGGGCCGGGGAATACCGCTGATGCTGGTGCCGGGATTCATGTGTACGACAAGATTTTATGAAAGAAATGTAGCAGAATTGAGCAAAAAGTACCGGGTTATTACGTTTGATCCGAGAGGCTACGGCCTGTCTTCCAAAACGCTTCAGGGCAACACTTTAAAAGGACACGCCAGGGATATGAAGGAACTGATTGATTACCTGGATTTGGACGGGGTTGTGCTGATGGGATGGTCTTTAGGCTGTTCGGCCATCAGCGTATACGCGGAGGAATACAAAGAATACAGGCTGTCCGCTATCGGATTTATCGATGCATTTATCTCGCCATTTGCACATGGAGACTGGAATGGGTACAAATTTTCCGGCTATAAAGTGAAGGAATATATCAGCGGGCGGAGTTTGTGGTTTAGAGATCCGGAAACTTATTACCAGTACTTTTTTGATACGGTGGATTGTAAGGAATTGACGGAAGAGGACCGGAAATGGATTGTGGAGGAGATTTCCCTGACAATGCCGTGGACGGGGATTGAACTTCATCTGGATACCTGTCATACGGACGCTTTGGCCTTTGTGGAACATTTTACTGTGCCGTCCATCGTATTTGCGGGAAATTCCAGAGGCATACCGGCCAGCGTGTCAGAAGAAGTGTGCAGGAGAATGAAATGCAGACATCAGTACCATTATTTCGATCACGGCGGTCATATGTTCTTTTATTCCGATCCGGAGACATTTAACCGGCTTGTGGACGAGTTTATAGAGGCAGAAGTGAAATAATAAAAAGGGAAAGGGGTAAGGATATGACTAAGCAGGAATATGACGACAGAAATTATGATTTTAATGAGATACCGGATGATCCGAGATTTAAAATCTGTTTTAAAGAAGCGATGCTGGTGATCGGTTTTTGGTGGGTATTTGTGATTGCAACGCTGGTGATTATGTACACGGTGGGGGCTGAAGATCCTGGTACTTACAGCTATATATGCGGGCTGCCGTCCTGGTTTTTCTTCGTATGTCTGCTGATCTTTTGCTGCATCGGGGCGGTATTTTTTATCGTAAAAAAGGTGTTCCGGGATTTTTCACTGGATGATGAAATTGACGGCTGATATTATGCCGGGAGGGGAGAGTACATATGCAGATTAATGCGGATACCAGACTTATTACACAGATTATTTTTGTTATATACAGCGCTGCGCTGCTGGGTGTGGGATTTTATTTTAAACAGAAAGCAAAAAAGGAATCGGAGGCCAGTTTCTCAAAGAATTTTTTCACCAGCGGACGAGCCATGGGGCCTTTGGTGGTGGGGATGATGCTCGGCGCTTCCGTATGCAGTTCCGGAACATTTATCGGAGGCCCGGCTACCGGTACCAAAGAAGGCCTTGTGTGGACGGTTTGCATCTATGCTTCCGTATTCATGAATTTTATTATATTTGGAATTGTGGGAAAGAAAATCGGCATTGTGGCAAGGCGGACCAATGCAGTTTCCTATGTGTCGCTGCTCAAAAACCGTTATAATGAGAACAAAGCGATTACCGTTATCGGCGCATTTGCGATTATCGTATTTCTGGTTCCTTACTGCGTTTCCCAGCTGGTCGGAGGAGCGCGCCTGATTGAAAGCATGATCGGGCTGCCTTATCTTTGGGGGCTGGCCATCTTTGCAGTCATCATCCTGATCTATACGATTTTTGGAGGGATTAAAGGCGTTTCCGTCAGCACGGTTATCCAGGGATTTGTGATGACATTTGCAACTCTGGTGCTGATCTTCGGCGTTGTGGGATATATTAACCGGGATTCCGGCTCCATGGTTTCGGCATGGGAGAAAATGGCCCAGTCCGATTATAAAATGCTGATGTCCCCGAATAAATGGTCGGTTCCGGTAATGTTTTCTTATATATGGCTGGTGGGAATTACGTATGTCGGGCTTCCTCATGCGGTGCAGGGCGCCCTTACTTATAAGGATACAAAATCCCTTCACGGTGCAATTTTAGTGGGCGTCGTATTCGTTACATTCTGGCAGGGAATTATGACCTTCATGGGCCCGGCCGCAAGGCTGATGAATCTGGTTCCTGAAGTGGCTGACCAGACAACTCCTGTAATCGCCATGACCGTGCTGCCGCCCTGGATGGCGGGCATGATTATCGCTGGAGCGGTGGGAGCGATCCAGTCCACAATAGCGGCCATGCTGATCGTTATCTCCTCCAGTGCGGTCAACGATATCTATACCAATTATATTAACAAAACGCCTGATATAAAACAGATAAAAAAGGTCACACAGGTTGTTACTACTGTCATTTTAGTATTTATCTTCGCATTTTCCATCAAGCCGCCGTCATTTTTGCAAATGCTGATCAATTTCGCCGTCGGCGGGCTGGAGACCATCTTTTTCGGCCCCATGCTGTTGGGATTATTCTGGAAAAGGGCAAATGAGCAGGGCGCATTATCCGGCATGGTGGTCGGAGGCATCT
Source organism: Clostridium sp. chh4-2 (assembly GCF_002899675.1). Taxonomy (GTDB): domain Bacteria; phylum Bacillota; class Clostridia; order Lachnospirales; family Lachnospiraceae; genus CHH4-2. The sequence continues at coordinate 225,339 of NZ_PKUU01000002.1, forward strand.
GCTACTATCTCTTTTCCTATCCGTTAAAAGCGATGATTGGCGGAATGCAGCCGGTTCTTCCTGCCAGCATGATCGCACTGGCTGTTCTTGTAATCGTCTCTCTGGCAACGCCAAAGCCGCCGAAAGGTGTGATTATGACCTGGTTTGGAAAGAATTATCCCAAAATGCTTTAACCGCAGGTGAGACTGCTCTTGCCCGTCCAAATAAAATTGTCTGAGCATATTTTTCGCAGGTCATTTATTTGGGCGGGTGTTTTCAGCAATCCATGCCGATGTCCCGGCTCTTTCCGACGTACTCGATTTAATACAAATAAACCTCTTGAAATAAACCCTGTCTTATGGTAAAGTGCTACTTAAAGCAAACTCTGGAGAGTCTCCAAAAGGGCGCCGAAGGTGTACGGCAGATCAGGTAATCTGCCAATCTCTCAGGCAAAAGGACAGAGGATCACGTTGGTGCATGGGCACCTGTCTTTCCATACTCTTCTGAGGGAGTTCATTTTTGTTAAATGCAGAAATGATACTTCCTTTTTTGTTGCTTTCAAAAAGCCGGAAGGCGAAATTACTAAGACGGAGGAAACTATGTTAGAACTTGTGAGCAGCGTATTATTGAAAGTGGATGATTTTGTATGGGGAGTGCCGTTAATCGTATTGATTCTGGCAACCGGAATCTATCTGAGCGTCAGGCTGAAGGGGCTTCAGATCAGAAAACTTCCGGCGGCATTAAAATATATGATACAAAATGAAGAGGAAGGGCATGGGGAAGTCAGCAGCTTTGCGGCTCTCTGCACCGCCCTTTCCGCCACCATAGGAACGGGCAATATCGTCGGCGTGGCCACGGCCATCGTGGCCGGAGGCCCGGGAGCGCTGTTCTGGATGTGGATTGCAGCATTTTTCGGAATGGCAACTAAATATGCGGAGGGCGTGCTGGCAATCAAATACCGGGTAATCGATGATAAGGGCCATGTGCTCGGCGGTCCCTTTTATTATATTGAAAATGGTATGGGAAAAGGGTACCGGTGGCTGGGAAAGATTTTTGCATTCTTTGGCGCCGGAGTGGGGCTTTTAGGCATCGGTACCTTTACGCAGGTCAATGGAATTACATCGGCGGTGGGCAATTTCTTCGATGTGGAAAAGGCTCATGTAATCAGCCTTTTTGGCAGGGAATACACGATTGCAGTCATTATCTCAGGTATCGTGCTGACGGTCTGCGTGGCGCTGGTGGTGTTAGGCGGAATTAAAAGGATTGCAAAGGTTTCCGAAATCATAGTGCCGTTTATGGCCGTGATCTATGTGGTATCCTGTGTGGTCATTCTGGCTTTAAATGCATCTAAGATTCCGGGCGCATTCCGCGTGATTCTGGAAAGCGCATTCGGTTTTAGGGCGGCTGCAGGCGGAGCGCTGGGAGCCGTGCTTCTGGCCATGCAAAAAGGAATCGCCCGGGGTATCTTTTCCAATGAAGCCGGGCTTGGAAGTGCGCCGATTGCGGCAGCAGCGGCCCAGACGAAGGAACCAGCCAGGCAGGGGCTGGTATCCATGACAGGTACTTTTATCGATACCATTGTGGTCTGCACCATGACGGGACTTTGTATCGTGCTGACAGAGTCCTATAATGTGGGACTTCAAGGCGTTGAAGTGACTACCAGAGCATTTCAGCAGGGGCTTCCAATACCTTCCTGGGCCAGCTCATTTCTGCTGATGATCTGTCTGATTTTCTTTGCATTTACAACCATTATCGGATGGAATTACTATGGGGAACGGTGTTTGGAATATCTTTCTTCCGGCAGCCGCAGAGCGGTCATGGGTTACCGCTGTCTCTATATACTGGCCATCTTTATCGGGCCGTTTATGACGGTAGAAGCCGTGTGGACCATTGCGGATATCTTCAATGCGCTGATGGCTCTGCCGAACCTGATCGCCCTTCTGGCTTTGAGCGGCGTGGTGGTTCATGAGACAAAGGAATATTGGAAGCGGATGGGGGAAAATGTGAAAACAGCCGTTTTGTGTGATGATAACGGCGTCAGATAGCCCGGAAACCAGGCGTCCTTCATTTATCTTTATGTTTTTATATGTTTATGATAAAATGAGTAGAATAGCCGTTACTTGAAATGTAAAGTGTTAGGAGATTGATATGTCTGGAAATGAAATATGGGCGCTCGTCTGCCTTGTTTTAGCTGTAATTTTTGGAATATCCGGTATCGTGTTTGCAGTCTGTAAGGAAAAGGGGGCTATGCTGGTCAGCGGTTTTAATACGCTTCCTAAAGCGGAACGGGACCAATATGATAAGAGGCGCATCAGTCTTGACATGAGAAACTCACTTTTCTTATGGGGCGGCGTGCTGGCGGCAGGAGCTTTGCTTTCTGTATTGTTTCACGGCTATATGGGGGCAGCAGCACTTGTGATCTGGCTGGTACTGTTTTTCAGAGAGGTGCATTTTGATGCCCATAAGGCGTTTGAAAAGTATAAAAAAGATGGAAATGGGCGGACCTGATGAAATATTTTGGAGAAGGTTTAAGTGAGAAGCAGAAAGAATTAAGCGGAATAATCCGGAAAAAGGAACGGAGCGGGGAGGCGGGCATCAGCTTTGTGAGGAATGGCGTGAAGTCAAAACGGAAAAAGCGTTTGGCAGTTTGGTGCATTCTTCTGTGCCTTCTGATTTTTCTGACGGCAATGGGAATTGGCGTTGGCACAAAAAAGATCAAACTAAACCGTTTCTTTTCGAAGATGTATCAGGTGCATGGGGTTGACGTTTCCCACTATCAGGGAACGATTGACTGGCCTGTTTTAAGTGAAAGCGGTATTCGGTTTGCATTTATAAAGGCCACGGAAGGAAGCGGCCATGTGGATGAGAACTTTGCGGAAAATTGGGAAAATGTGAAGGAAACCGGTCTTTATGCCGGAGCATATCATTTTTTCAGTTTTGACAGTCCCGCCGAGACTCAGGCGGATCTTTTTATTGCCACAGTTCCTAAAGAAGAGGGAAGGCTGGCTCCGGTGGTGGATATTGAATTTTATGGGGATAAGGCCTCTAACCGGCCCGATCCGGATTCTGTGCGGGAGCAGCTTAGCATCCTTTTGGGGAGAATGGAAGCGCACTATGGAGTGAAGCCGGTGATCTATACGACTATGAGAATGTATGATTCTTATATTAAAGGCCATTATGAGGAATATCCGCTGTGGATACGCAATACGTATTATACCCCTGATTTTGGCATGAAGGGGAAATGGACATTCTGGCAGTATTCGGATACGGAAAAGAGAAGCGGATACAGCGGACAGGAAGCATTTATTGATATGAATGTATTTAAAGGGTCGGAAGAGGACCTGAAAGAATTTTTGCAAAAAGAATAGATGGAAAATGAGGTAAGGTGCTGATGATTCGGCGCCTTATTTTTTTGTAGGAAATCGTACTGCCAAAGCAGTTCGTCAAAGCCGGAGAATCCGGTCATCGTCAAAAGATTTTTGTAAACATCAGCTGTAAAACCTAAAAATGTACATAATATACAAAACAGAACCTGCTGAATTGGTAATTATTTTGAAAAAAAGTAGTTGCATTTAAAAATGACAAGTAGTAATATGTAATTATCAACTTAACATATTAACCTATTAACCAATTATTATAGAATGAGAAAGGAAGTGGAAAAAGAAGTTGCTTACCGGTTGAAGTTTCGTCTCTTGTTTGATACTATTACTTTATCTATTAACATATTAAGTACATACATAAAGGAGAAGACGGGTATGGCAATTCCAAAATATCAACAGATAAAACAGAGCTTATTATATGAAATCAAGAACGGTAAATTTTTACCGGGGGACAAATTTTACAGTGAAGCAGATTTAAAAAGCAAGTTCAATGTCAGCAGCATCACAGCCGTGAAGGCGCTTCAATGTCTGACTAATGAAGGATATCTGGTAAGGTATCAGGGAAAAGGAACTTATGTTTCAAAAGCAAAACGGGGAAAGATTGTTAAGTTTTCCGACCGTGAGAAATACCAGGACGGACAGGAGAAGACAGAGATTCTGTCCATTCAGATGATAACGGATAAGAAAATCGCCTCCGAGTTAAACATATCGGAGAAAGAGCCGTTTTATCACATCAAGCGCGTCCGCTGTGTGGACGATAAGCCGATCCTGGTACAGAACAGTTACATCATCCGGGAATTTATCCGTCCTGAGGACGTGGAACATCCGGAACGTTTTACTTCCATCTATACAAAGATCCGTCAGGATTATGGAATCGATCTGTTCCAGGCGGATTCCAAGGAGATCACCGAGATTGTGTATCCGACTCCGCAGGAAGAGCGGGAACTTTTAGGGCTTTTAGGCGATGCGCCGTCCGCATTTACAAAGAGATACACCTATCTTTTTGACGGCAGAACCATTGAGTATATTGAGATGTATAAGCGCTGGGATTATTTCAGCATCGAAATTGAACCGATTTAGCAAGCAGAAGGGAGCAAGGTATGGAAATCTTGATCGTTTCCCACCGCGGGATCGCAAGTGGGATAAAAAGCACAGTGGATATGGTACTTGGAGACTCCAGCCATATTAAGACAATTGAGCTGACAGAAGAGGGCGTGGACAGCTACGTCAGAGAATTGGAAAGCTATCTGACCGGATGGCTGACGGAAGGCAGACAGGGAATCATATTTGCGGATATCAAGGGCGGAACCCCGTTTAATCAGGCGGAGCTTCTACTGAATAAGCACCAGCTGAAAGACCGGGCCAAGGTGATCAGCGGCGTGAATCTGCCCATGATCGTGGACGCCTGTTTCAGAGAACTGGACGTCAATCGCCTGGAAGAACTTGAGGGCTTAATGAGCAATGGAAGAGAAGGCATCAGCTGCAGCGAACTTTGCGTGCAGACCGATTCTTCAGACGATGAATAAGGAGTGTAAATAACATGGAATTTCAATGGTGGCAGATATTATTATTGACTTTATATGCAGGCTTTGCATTTTATGACGGAAATAACACAACCTTCGGTTTTGTAAAACCGTCTATGGCCGGATTCATGGCCGGTCTGATACTGGGAGATATTAAAACCGGTTTATTCGTAGGAGGTACTTTAAACCTTTTGGTGCTGGGCGTTGGAAACTTCGGAGGAGCTTCCATTCCCGATTATATGACAGGCGCTCTGTTGGGAACCGCATTTGCAATTCAGAGCGGGGAGCCGGAACTGGGCGTTACATTGGCAATTCCCATCGGACTTTTGATGATCCAGCTGGACATCCTGGCCAGATTCAGCAATACGTTTTTCCAGCACAGAGCGGAAACTTATGTATCGGAAGGCAAATTCGACAAGGCTGCTAAGATGAACATACTGGGACTGATTCCACAGTCCTTATCCAGAATGCTTCCGGTATTTGTAGCTCTGATTTTCGGTTCCACCTTTGTTCAGCTGGTGGTGGACAACATTCCGATGTGGCTGATGAGCGGACTGAAGACAGCGGGCGGAATTCTTCCTGCGCTGGGAGTTGCAATCCTTCTCCGGTATCTGCCGGTGAGCAAAAATATTCCTTATTTAATTCTCGGTTTTGTGCTGGCGGCCTATCTGAAGGTGCCGGTGCTGGGCGTGGCCTTAGTCGGTGTGGCCCTGGCGATTCTGGTGTTCCAGAATGATAAGGAGGACCAGCCTAAGGCGGCTGAAAGTCCGGTTATGAATGCAGGAGGTATGGGTGATGAGTAAGAATAACGAGATGTCGGGAGTAAAAAAACAGACATTCTGGAGATGGTACTTCTTAGGCGGAGCAGGATGGAATTATGAAAAAATGCAGGGCTTAGGATACTATTTCAGCATGCTTCCCCTGGTTAAAAAATGTTATCAGAACGAAGAAGATAAAAAAACTGCTGCTATGACGGAACTTCAGTTTTTCAATACCAACAATACCATGGCTCCCATCATCATGGGCGTGGACAATGCCATTCAGGAAGAAAAGGGCATTGATGCCATTGATACGGTAGCATCTTTAAAAACAGGTATGATGGGACCTTTGGCCGGAATCGGCGACACTCTGTTTCACGTGATTCCATCCACCATCATCGGCTCCATCGCATCTTATATGGCGCTGGAAGGAAGTCCGGCCGCATTAATTCTCTGGATTTTGTTCGGAATTCTGCGCCTCGGCTTCATGAGAAGCTTTTTCGCCATGGGATACCGGGAAGGCGCTAAGGTTGTAAGCGAACTGGGAAACCGTTTAAAGAAGATTACAAAGGCGGCCAACGTGCTGGGAATCATGGTGATCGGGGCGTTGGTGCCGTCGGTAGTCAACGCGAAGTTTGCCTATGTATTTAACATGGGAGAGGTTACCAAGTCGGTTCAGGAACTGGCAGACCAGATCATGCCTGCGCTGGCGCCTGCATTGGTGGTATTTTTCACCTATTGGATGCTGGGCAGAAAGAAGATGAATTCAACCAGAGTTACGTTCCTGCTGGTGTTTGTGGGAATTATCGCATATAATTTGAAAATATTTGGTTAAGGAGGATTTTATATATGAAGGGATTTGTACATATCAGAATTGACGACCGCCTGATTCACGGACAGGTGGCAACACGCTGGTCTACCGGTTTAAGGGTAAACAGAATTATGGTTATTGATGACAAAGTGGCTGCAAATGATGACGAAAAGGCGATTCTGCGCATGGCGGCGCCTTCCGGAGTGAACACCTCCATTCTCCCATTTGAAAAAGCGGTTGCCAACATTAAAAACGGCAATTATGACGGTCAGAGAGTGATGCTGATCGTAAAGTCTCCTGAGATTCTGGTGGAGATGATGAAACAGGGTGTGGATCTTCTTCCGGTTAATATCGGAAATCTGTCCAACCGTCCGGGAACCACCCAGTATAAGAAATCCATCAGCATGACGCCGGATGAGAGGAAAGCGGTTGACCAGCTTCTTGCAGCAGGAATTAAAGTGACTGCCCAGATGGTTCCGGATGAACCGGAAACCAGCATCGAAGCATTTTTAAAATAAGATTCGTCAGGATGGAAAGCCGGGGATCGAAGTATGACTTTAGATAGAAATAAACAGATACTAATGGAAAAATCCCAGCAAATGACTTCGGATCTGGTCTGTGGGGAGCTGGACTGGATCTGCGAAAAGCTGGATACTAACAGGAAACGGTTTCAGAACAATTTTCCGTCCGCATGTTCCGAACTGGGGCGGTACCGGATCAAGGGAAATGACGACTGGACCAATGGTTTCTGGACAGGAATGCTATGGATGGCATACCTGCACACCGGGGATGAGACGTTCAAGACTCTGGCCCTTGACAATGTGGAAAGCTTTCGGAAACGGCTTTCGGATCATTATGTGCTGGACCACCATGACATCGGTTTCCTTTACAGCCCTTCCGTTGTGGCCGGATACCGGATTACAAAGGATAAGGGACTCTTGGAACTGATTGTTCAGGCTGCCGGCTGTCTGGCAGGGCGTTTTCAGAAAAAGGGAGGATTTATCCAGGCGTGGGGAGCGTTAGACTGTGACAGAGAATATCGTCTGATCATCGATTCTCTGCTGAATCTGCCCCTGCTTTATGAGGCGTCCGCAATTACCGGAAATCCGGAATATGCATCAACGGCAGATATGCATTATGACAGGGTTTTACACAATATTGTAAGGCCGGATTATTCCACCTACCATACATTTTACTTTGATCCTGCGACGGGGCTTCCTTCCCACGGCGCAACCCACCAGGGCTTTCGGGACGATTCCTGCTGGGCCAGGGGGCAGGCGTGGGCGGTTCTTGGAATCCCCCTTCACGTGAGAAAAGCGGCTGTCGCAGGAGAACGGGAAGTCTATGGAAAGATTGTGGATTATTTTATCGGTCATCTGCCAAAAGAGGAGATTCCATACTGGGATTTGATCTTCACGGCAGAGGATAAACAGCCTTATGACAGTTCGGCCCTGGCAATCGCTGCCTGTGGCCTTATGGAAGCGGAAGCCGTTGGATATTACAAAGGCGCAGGGGAATTGGCAAAGGGAATGACGGCAGTTTTGGCGGAGCGCTGCACTTCCAGGAAGGAAGACGCGGAAGGTATTTTGCTCCACGGCGTCTATGCATTTGGAGAAGGAAAAGGAATTGATCAGGCGAATCTTTGGGGAGATTATTATTATATGGAAGCCTTAATGAGGCTGAAAAACCCGGGATGGGAGACGTTTTGGTAAGAGAGGAAAAGGATATGAGTTCATTTGAGATAGGCAGAGAGTTTCTTTTAGACGGTAAGCCCATGAAGATTTTATCGGGAGCCGTACATTATTTCCGGATTGTGCCGGAATGCTGGGAGGACTGTCTCTACCATTTAAAAGCGCTGGGATGCAATACGGTGGAAACTTATATCCCCTGGAATCTGCATGAACAGGAGGAAGGAATCTTCGATTTTAAGGGAATGAAAGATGTGGAGGCATTCCTTCGCCTGGCACAGAAGATGGGATTGTACGCAATTGTGCGCCCCAGCCCTTATATCTGCGCGGAATGGGAGTTCGGCGGACTTCCGGCCTGGCTGCTCCGGTACGAGGGGATGAAGGTGAGAACCAATACACCTTTATTTCTTGAAAAGGTAGAGAATTATTATAAAAAGCTGTTTCCGATCCTCACCCCTTTTCAGATCACAAACGGCGGCCCCATTCTGATGATGCAGGTGGAAAATGAATACGGTTCTTTTGGAAACGATAAAGAATATTTAAAACAGATCAGGCGTTTCATGCTGGAACAGGGAGTGGAGGTTCCGCTGTTTACATCGGACGGTTCCTGGATGCAGGCGCTGGAAGCCGGAAGCCTGATTGAGGAAGACGTCTTTGTCACGGCAAATTTCGGCTCCCGGTCCGATGAAAATCTGGACATTCTGGAAGCATTTTTTAAAAAACACGGAAAACAATGGCCGCTTATGTGCATGGAATTCTGGGACGGCTGGTTCAACCGTTGGAAGGAACCGATCGTGCAAAGGGATGCCAAAGAACTGGCCGGCGAAGCGGAAACTCTGTTAAAGCGGGCCAGCATGAACCTTTACATGTTCCAGGGCGGCACCAATTTCGGCTTCATGAACGGCTGCTCAGCCAGGGACCAGCTGGATCTGCCGCAGGTAACTTCCTATGACTACGGCGCCCCTATGACCGAATGGGGGGAAGCGGGAGATAAATTTACAGAGCTTCAAAAAGCCATCAAAAAAGTTCTGCCGGATGTCATCCAGGAAGAACCCAGGGAAAGGAAACGCACCGCTTACGGAGAGCTCTTTGTAAACAGAAAGGTTTCCCTGTTTGCCGCAACGGATTCCCTTGCCCCAAAGCAGCACAGCGAACACCCGCTCACGATGGAAGAAGCCGGAACCGGATACGGCTACATGCTCTATCATAAAGAGGTCGAAGGATATGAGCAGCCTGAGAAAATTAAGATCGTGGAAGCTTCCGACCGCGTCCAGCTGTTTGTAAACCATCGATGGTCAGCAACCCAGTATCAGGATACGTTGGGAAAGGATCTGGAAGTCTATCTGGACAAACACAATTCTATCGACATTCTGGTAGAAAACATGGGCCGGGTCAATTACGGCTATAAACTGGTAGCCCCCACGCAGAAAAAGGGAATCCGCTCGGGTGTCCGTGTGGATATCCATTTCGAAAGCGGCTGGGACCAGTATGCTCTTGATTTTAGCAATATTGAAAAACTGGATTTCACAAAAGGCTGGGAAGAGGGAGTTCCCGCTTTTTACGAGTTCGAATGGGATGCCAAGGAGTGCCATGATACATTCCTGGACTGCAGCAGCCTGGGAAAAGGCGCAGCCTTTATCAACGGTTTCCACCTGGGCCGCTACTGGTCAGCCGGCCCCATCTGCTATCTGTACATACCGGCCCCGCTATTAAACCCCGGCCCCAACAAACTCGTAATCTTCGAAACCGAGGGCACCCCAATAACCAAAGTTTCCCTGACCGACCATCCTGTTTATTTAGTTTAGAAAGAAACGCCGGAAAGAAGGGAACACCTGGACGGCCGGCAGAAATGAAAAGGCATAGGGGATTCGAGTTTCGACCCTAAGTGATACTAGGCCGCCAAGAGCGGAAAAAGGCAGCGCGGCGCCATTCGCGATGAACTCTTTATGACTTCATTGCTCAGAGGCGCCTCAAATACTGATTCGGAATTCAGTATTTGTCTGCCTTTTTCCGCTCTTGCCGACCAAGTATCACTAAGGGTCTGCAAACAATCCCCTATGCCTTTTCATTTCTGCCGGCCGCCCAGGTGCTCCCTTCTTTCCGGCTGTTGCTTGGCAAGCTGAGGATAAAAAAGATTTGGTGGATCAGTGAGTAAGTTTTACATCAAGCGTGAAGGCTTTTTCTGAAATGCCTTGACGATTTAATGTAAAGGGTGAGGTCATTTCGCGAAATGCCTTGACGTTTAAAGTAAAACCTGAAGGCATTTCTGAAAATCCCTTGATGGTCTATGTAAATGTGGCTCTATGTAAACCAATGCACAACCATTGTTTTTAACCAGGCCAGCGAAAACCAGCACAGAACCAGGAGGCGGAACCGGAAGGAACAGATCAGAGGGGCACCGAGCCGGGGAAGAAAGATACGGATAAATGGGATCGTATGGAACCCCTTTAGAACTACTTAGGCCCGTAAGGGCAGAACGAGGCAGGTAAAAATTGATTTCCGTCTCAGTTTTTAAAGCGCCGCTGAGCAGCGAAGTCATAAAGAGTTCACTGCGAATGGCGCTGGCCTGCCTCGTTTTGTCCTTACGGGCCTTAGTAGTTCTTAGGGGCGAATCCCGAATCCCATTTGTCCGTATCTTTCTTCCCCGGCCCGGTACCCCCTCTGATCTGTTCCTTCCGGTTCCGCCTCCTGATTCTGTGCGTACCCTTCGCCAACCCCGTTAAAAAACAATCTTATTCATTATTTTTTCTCGACCGCCACCCAGATTTCGCAGTAGTAGTCAGGAGACGACACGTCTGCGGACGGATAGGCCTCAAAGTCGGTTCCTCCGCAGGGCTGATATTCGCTTGCCGGGAAGAATTCGCTGAAAATCTGCTGATACAGTTTCTGGAAGGCTTCCGGCATCTTTCCTGTGCATGGAAATACCACATAGGTATGGGCCGGGATTTCCTCCACAATGAGATCGTTTTCTTCCAACGGCATTCCGTTATACATCGCTCCGATTGCATAAGGGAAGTTTTTTTCTGAGGCGTCTTTGCCGAAGCTGGCGCCTACAATGCAGTTTTTGAAGATATTGTCCTCAGGAATGTATTTGCACAATGAAGTGATTGTGCCGTCTTCCGTGCATTGCTGCCAGAATTTTGAGATTTCCACGGCCGTCAGTTCCTGGTTGCTGGAAACTTCTTTCTTTTTCATCACCAGCTTAAATGCTTTCTTTGTTTCAATTCTGTAATCCATCGTATTTCCTCCGTTTAAAATAAGTTTTACGGAAAGACGGGAAAAAGACTTTAAAACGGCGCTGTTATTTTTAGCCTGGGAAGGTGCGATTCCGTGAAAACGGGTGAACGCCCGGCTGAAGCTTTCCGGAGTATCGTAACCGTATTTCAGGGCGATGTGGATGATTTTTTCATCTGAACTGAGGAGCTCGCTTCCGGCCAGGGACAGCCGTCTCCAGCGGATGTATTCCCCTAATGTAAACCCGCATAATATGCTGAATATGCGCTGAAAATGAAAGCTTGAGGAATATGCCCGTTTTGCAGCTTCTTCAAAATCGATGGGTTCTGTAATATGATCCTCCACATAATCGATTGCCCTTTGTATGCCTGTTATCCAATCCATTGTTTCTCTCCTTTCCGTATGACCTTATCTTAAAGGATGGAAGCGGTTTTTTCTTGACTTTTTGTGCGGTGTGGTGTTTTGCCGGAAATCTGTATTTGGTTCATTATACCGAAAAAAAATTGAAAAATACAGCCGTGCAATAAAAGATTAAGAAAATCGTCACGATAAGAAAATAGACAATATCGATAATCGATGTTACTATAAAGACAGAAGATATCGAATATCGATATTAAAGATTTAAGGGGTGAAATGCTTATGGCTAGAGAACAATTTCAGTCTCTGACGGAACAGATGTATTATACGCTTCTGGCATTGACAGAAGAGAGCTGCGGCGTGGATATAGCCCGAAGAGCAGGCGAAATCTCCCAAAACAGGATTCAGATTGGACCTGGCACTCTATATGCGCTGCTGGAAAAGTTTAAAGTGTCGGGAATGATTGCTGAGACTGCGATGGAAGGAAGAAAGCGTTATTATAAGATCACGCCCTATGGCAGAAAAGTTTTAAAGGAAGAATACGAACGGTTAAAGAAACTGGTGGAGGAGGGAATGCCATATGTTGAAACATAAGATTTCATTTTTGGAATTTCAGGCGGATCAGATGGAAGCGTTTGCTGAATATTTGGAACAGCAGGCATCAAAAGGCTGGTTTCTCGATTGTAAGAAAGCGGACATCATTCCATTTCCCGTTTTTAAGAGAGGAACGCCTGAAAATAAACGGTATTCGGTTGTGATGATTCCAAACATTTCCCAGTGGGATACGGACAATGACAGCCGCATTGTGGAGTACCGCCAGATGTGTGAGGAATATGGATGGGAGTATGTGGGCAGTTACCGGAAATTCAGGATTTTTTCATCGGAGAATTTGGATGCGGTTACCATCGATACAGATCCAAACCTGTGGTTTGAAACCGTGGGCAGGGAACAGCTGACCAGGACCATTCCCTGTTATCTGGTTCTGTGCTTTTTGTTTACGATTCAAAGCCGCAGTTTATTTAGAAATCCCTCCTGGAATCTGGTCAACAATGAGATGGTATGGGCCGGAGCTGCTCAAGTGGCGGCCGGATTTATCATGGTATTTTTAGCGGTGAAAAGCATAATTTGGTATCTGAGGACCAGAGCCGGAGTGCGTTCCGGCCGCCCTGTTAAAAAAACGGCTTTAAAAAATGTGAAGATATCCTCCTATGTGGTTCTTGCAGTTCTTCTTTTTATGATCATTTCCGTGTTTTCAGCGGGAGGAAGCAGCCACAGATTTCTGTTTGGGCTTATAGTGTTGATTGTGAGCATTATACCTCTGGTCATTTGCGGAGTGATTTTTAAAGTGATTAAAAGAAGGGGATCAGGCTCGGACGGGGAGAATCGTATCCTCCATTTCGTGCTCAGTTTTTTCTGCATTTTTCTGTTCCTGGGAATTTTTGATATAGCTGTATTCCGTCTAATGCCGGACCGTTCGGATGAATGGGAAAGGATGCAGGAAACGGAAGAAGAATTTCCGCTTGATCCATCAGCATTTGGCTATGTGTGGGATGACAGCCGTTATGCCGGAAGTGACAGCAGCATTCTGGCCTCCCTTCAGAGCGGAGCGTATCAAAAGAAAGATGGGGAAACTATTGCCGGAACTTTATCCATAAGTCTGTATACAGCCAGGTACAATTGGGTATATAATTGTCTGTATGCAGATATGAAACCCAACTACGGGAATGCATATGAGATCACGGGTCCCGAATCATTCCGGATGGGGGATATGACTATTGAGTTTTATAACTATGAGATACCGGATACAGAGTCCCGGAAACGGTTTATCTATGTTGTGCAGAAGGGAAACAAAATTATGAGGCTGGATTTCTATATGCAGGAGGACAAGGAACTTATTCATGCTCTGCTGGAACAGTTTGACGGGTGGAACGGATAAACTGACAGGCCGGGTGTTTCGATGGTGAGGAAAATATGGCGGATTACAGGTTAGCGGAAAAAATGGATTGTAAGGTTATCTATGAATTGATCTGTTCCTTAGAAGAAGAGATCCTGAACTTTGAAGATTTTTGCAGCTGTTATGAAATAAATATAAAAAACGACCGGATTATCTATCTGGTTGCAGTGGTTAATGGGGTGATTGAAGGATTTATCAGCGTACATATCAACCTCCTTCTCCACCACGCCGGGATGATTGCGGAAATACAGGAATTGATTGTCAAGTCCGAATATAGGGGACAGAAGATAGGAAAAGAGCTTGTGAAACGGGCAGGAGAGATAGCGGCTAAAAAGGGATGTAAACAGCTGGAAGTATGCTGTAACCAAAGAAGGGAAAGAACCCACCGCTTTTATGAGGACTGTGGTATGAAAAACAGCCATTACAAGTTCTGTATGCATTTGAATTAACATGCTGAAATGAGGATTGAATATGAAAATGATATTGGAAACAGAGCGCCTTATGCTCAGGGAAATGAATCAGGAAGATTATGAGGCTTTATGCCGCATGCTTCAGGATGAAGAAGTGATGTATGCCTATGAACATGCGTTTGAAGAGGAAGAAGCCCATCAGTGGCTGGACCGCCAGATTCAGAGATATCAGGAGTTTGGATATGGCCTTTGGGCAGTTATATTAAAAGAAAATGGAGAGATGATCGGACAATGCGGCATCACCCGGCAGGAGTGTGACGGGAAGACGGTTTTAGAGGTCGGTTATCTGTTTGAAAAGGCATATTGGCATCGCGGTTATGCCACAGAGGCGGCGGCAGCCTGCAAGGAATACGCATTTGAGAAATTGGGTGCAAAAGAAGTTTATTCCATTATCAGAGATAATAATCAGGCTTCTCAGAACGTAGCCAAAAGAAACGGCATGGAATGCAGGGGAATGTTTGTCAAGCATTATTATCATATGGACATGCCCCATTTGATCTTTTCGGCAAAAAGAGAGAATTGAGCAGGATCGGCAAAGCAAATGAGACGAAAACAGGTTATTCTATGGTTACCACATTCGAATGGAGGCATTACATGGAAAAACCGGACATGATTTTAGAAAGCCTGAGATACATTGAAACGCATCTGAAAACAGCGATGTCTGTTCAGGAGCTTGCAGAACAGGCGGGTTACTCCGTATTTCACTATTCCAGAGCATTTAAAGCGCAGATGAACCGTTCCGTAATGGATTATGTGAAACGCCGCCGCCTGATAAAAGCGTCGGAAGAGATCATCAAAGGAAGAAATGTGATTGATGCGGCTGGGGAATACGGATACGAATCCCACAGCGGATTTACCAGGTCATTTCGGAAAGAGTTTGGTTTTTCTCCATCCCTGCTGAAGGCTTACAGGCTTTCGGAGGGCTATTTGAAAGGAGATAACTGTATGAACCCTTTATTTATGGAAAATATGAACCCTCATGCGTCAAAAGAAGAATTGTTTCAGGTGCTGATAGAAGAGGCGGAGAAAGAGAACCGGCAATGCGAAATATTATACCGCGCCTATGCCCTGGCCTGCCAGGCTTACAACGGACAAAAACGCTATTCCGGCGATGAATATGTGACTCATCCCCTCAATACCGCTGTCCTGCTGATCCGCATGGGAGCAGGAGAGGATTTGGCGGCCGCCGGACTGTTATGCGATGCGCTGACCGGTAAAACGTCTTTGACTGCGGCCCAAATTCAGCAGGCGGTATCCGCTAAAACGGCTGCTGTCTTAAAACGGTCCGCCGGTTTTGAGGATGACCAGCTGGATCAGGCCGATGAGGAGGTTGTGATGTTAAGGCTGGCGGAACGGCTTCATAACATGAGGACTTTGGAGTTTATGGATAAAACACAGTGGAAGATCAAAGCAGAAGAAACCCTGCGGCTGTTTCTTCCGGCCGCCAACCGGTCCGGGCGGGAAGAGTTGATTGCAGAGCTTGAAGAACTGGGAATGAAATATACTTAAAGTGAGGAGCCATGGAGGAAAATAAGAATTGGAAACGTAATTTTTTTATAATTGCAGCGGGACAGACGGTTTCTTTAATCGGCAGTTCGGTGGTGCAGTTTGCCCTGATCTGGTGGCTGGCCAGTGAGACTTCCTCACCGTTCATGATGGCGATGGCGGGAATGGCGGCATTTTTGCCGCAGATCCTTTTGGGACCATTTGCAGGAGTCTGGATCGACCGTTTAAAGCGAAAGTATGTGGCCATTGGCGCAGATTTATTTATCGGCATTGTGGCGGTTCTATTTGCTGTCATTCTGTGGTATGGGCATCCGCCTTACTGGACCGCATGGCTGATCATCGGCGTGAGGGCTGTGGGCGGAGTATTCCATACGCCTGCGATCCAATCCATTATTCCCCAGCTGGTGCCTGCGGATAAGCTGATGAAAGCGAACGGATGGAGTCAGTTCATGCAGTCGGGGGCATTTATGCTGGGTCCGGTATTAGGCGCTGCGATGTATGCCGCATTTCCATTGCCCATAATTCTTATCACGGATTTTATCGGCGCTGTGGCCGCCAGCATTACGATGGCAGTGGTAAAGATTCCGGAGCCGGTTCACGAAAACCGGCAGATTCCACATTTTATCCGGGAGATGAAAGAGGGATTTAAAATCTTTCAAAATGACAGGAAGCTGATGAAGCTGACCATAGCATCCACGGTCAGCATGCTGTTTTATATGCCGCTTTCCACTTATTATCCGCTGATGTCCAGCAGCTATTTCCATGGAAATGCCTGGCATGGAGGGATTGTGGAATTGTGTTATGCGCTGGGGATGATGGTGTCAGCCGCGTTGTTCGGAAGTTTAGGAAAATCGGATCATAAGATCAGAATTGTGTACCTGGGATTGGCCGGAATCGGAATCACCTGCGTTATCAGCGGATTGCTGCCGCCGTCGATGTGGGCCTGGGCGGTATTTGCGGTGGTCTGCCTGTTTATGGGCGGTTTTGCCAATGTTTACAGCATTCCCTATATGGCCTATATGCAGGAAACCATACCGGCCAATGTACAGGGAAGGGCATTCTCCCTTTTTGGAAGCCTGATGTCCTTGGCCATGCCAGCAGGGCTTTTACTATCCAGTCCGGTCGCCCAGCTTTATGGGGTGCCGGTTTGGTTTCTGATTTCGGGAATTGGAATTTTGCTGACTGTGGCGGTTTGCCAGGAAGTTCTTTTTGGGAGGCGCAGATGAAAAAAGTGAGAAAACATATTATATTTTATGGCCGCGTACAGGGCGTGGGTTTTCGATACACGGCCTGTTATCTGGCCCGCCCTCTGGGGCTTACCGGATGGGTAAAGAATCTGTGGGACGGCAGTGTGGAGATGGAGGTGCAGGGGCCGGAATCGGATATAGAAACCATGCTTAAACGCCTTCAAAACGGCCGTTTCATACAGATTGACCGTATGGATATACAGGAAATTCCCGTGAGATCAGAGCATGATTTCGTGGAAGTTTGGGATTAAAATTTAAGGAGAGTACAGGAATGATGCCGAAAACCAATATGACAACCTTATGTTATCTGGAAAAGGATGACAGCTACCTGATGATGCACCGGATCAAAAAAGAACGCGATGTGAATAAAGACAAATGGATCGGTGTGGGAGGGCATTTTGAAGTAGGGGAAAGCCCGGAAGAATGTCTGAAACGGGAGGTCAAAGAAGAGACAGGGCTGACGTTAACCGATTACCGCTTTCGCGGAATCATCACATTTATCTCGGATAAATGGCAGCCGGAGTATATGTGCCTCTATACGTCCCACGGATTTAAGGGGGAAATGACTTCCTGTTCAGAAGGTACGCTGGAATGGGTGAAAAAAGAAGACGTTCTTTCCTTAAACCTTTGGGAGGGGGATAAGATTTTCTTTGAATTACTGAGAGAAGAGGCCCCGTTTTTCTCCCTAAAACTCAGATATGAAGGGGATAAGCTTATGGAAGCCGTTCTGGATGGAAACGAATTGGAGCTTTTGGATGAGCTGGACGAGGGCGGGAACAAAACAGGCCGCGTGAGAGCCAGATTTCTGATGCATATGGACGGCACGCCCCATGCAACATCCCATATCTGGATCATCCGTCCCAATGAAAAAAGCGGATATGATATTCTGCTTCAGAAGCGCAGCGCCGGAAAGGACGCATTTCCGGGCTGCTATGATATCTCGTCGGCCGGCCATGTTCCTGCCGGGTGCGGATATCTGGAATCCGCCCTCAGGGAGCTGAAGGAGGAACTGGGAATTGCGGCACGTGAAGAAGATTTGGAATATATAGGAACGCATTCGGGGAAAGATGAGGCTGAGTTTTACGGAAAACCGTTTATCAATCATGAAATCAGCCGGGTTTATCTGTACAGAAAGCCGGTAGATGCGGACAGGCTGATGCTTCAGAAAGAAGAAGTGGAATCGGTTATGTGGATGGATTTTAAAGAATGCAGGGACGGGATGCGGGACAAAAGCCTGAACCACTGTCTGAGCGAATCCGAGATGGAGATGCTGGAACGGGTTTTGCTGCGGCGTAATTAACCGAAATGGGGGTAAACGATGACATTACAGCAGATGAAATATTTTATTACGGTAGCGGAATCGGGATCGATCAGCGAGGCCGCAAAACGGCTGTTTGCAGCTCAGTCCAGCGTGTCAAACGCCATCAAGGAAGTGGAAATCTACTATGGAATCACCGCATTTTTAAGGGATTCCAAGGGAGTGTGGCTGACGAAGGAAGGGGAAGAGCTTCTGATTGAATTTAAGGGCGTGCTGAAGCGCTTGGAATATCTGGATGAGAAATACGCGGGAAAGACTTACCACAGCCAGGGATTTTCCGTCTCCACCCAGCACCATATCTGCGGCATGGATTCCTTTCTCTCCGTGGTAAAGTCCATGGATACGGAAGAATATAAATTCGGGTTTCACGAATGCAAAACATCCGAAGTTCTGGAGCGGGTGGAGAAGGGCATGGATGATCTGGGAATTATCTTCTTTGCGGAGCAGAGCAAAGGTAGGATGGTGCAGGAGCTTCGAAACAGAAATCTGATCTTCAACCATATTTCCTACAAATGCGCCCATGCCTATATCAGTGAAAAACATCCTTTGGCCGGATGTCAGGAGATTCATGTGGAGGAACTCATGAAATACCCGTTTATCACATATGACAGGGCCACCAATGCAAATCCGGCCTATACGGAGATGATCGTCCCGTATTTCCGGCTGAAAAAGGTGATTGCCGTTTCCGACAGGGCGGCGGCCTATTCCCTGATGAGATGGGCGGACGGATTTGTGGTGGGAAGCGGTTACCATTCTTCCGACGCATATTATAAAGACATATTATCCATTCCGATTCATGAAGGAATCAAGCTGGAGGTGGGATGGATTGTAAAAAATAAATTTGCACTGACCGACATCGCGGAACAGTTTGTGGAGCTGATCCGCCAGGTGGAAACGAAACGGTAGGTATTTATCGTAAAAAACGATGGATATCTATCGTTTTTTGGTGGATTCGACAAAAGGCCGTTCTGTGATATCCTAACAGTATAAAACAAGAAAAGGAGTGGCAGTATGGAAAAGTTAAAAACCGTAGTCCAAAAATATTGGAAAGTTTATGTTGCGGCAATCATCATCGCTGTGGTCTGTGATTCCATCGGTACGATTAAATTCAATGTGGGAATCGGCACGCTGACGTTGTTTCCGATGGTATTTGCGACAATTATAGGCGGAATGCTGGGGCCGGATGCAGTCAGGCTTTTTAAAGCGCCGGAATCAAAACTGGGGGGAAGCCTGGTGCTTGTGGCCTTGGCGCCGTTTATGGCGAAGATGGGCGTTTCGGCGGGAGCGAATCTGGCAAAACTTGTGGCCGTGGGTCCGGCGCTGATTTTGCAGGAATTCGGAAATTTGGGCACCATTTTTATATCTCTGCCATTGGCTTTGCTTCTGGGGCTTAAAAAGGAAGCCATCGGTGCCTGTTATTCCATTAACCGGGATTCCAACCTGGGACTTACCACGGATATCTACGGGCCGGATGCGGCAGAGACGAGAGGTACGTTTGCCGTTTATATCGTAGGTTCCGTAATCGGAACCGTGTTTATCAGCATTCTGGCCAGCATTGTGGCATCCTGGGGCGTGCTTCATCCTCTGGCGCTCGGCATGGCCAGCGGAGTTGGCAGCGGGTCCATGATGACGGCCGCAGCGGGCACCCTTGGAGAGGTTTATCCTCAGTATGCGGAGGATATCATGGTATTAGGTGGCGCCAGCGATATGCTGACCGGTATTACCGGAATCTATATGGGAACCTTTGTGGGACTGCCGGTTACAAGAAAATTGTATGCGATTCTGGAACCGAAATTCAGCAAAAAGATGCACAGGGAGGGATAAGAATGGTAAGAAAATATTTTCTTCAGCAGCTGGGACTGCTGTGTATGGTATCGGTTATTATGATTTTAACCAATGTAATCGGATATGAAATGCCGTTATTGGACTCCATCCAGGGAATTCTGGTGCTGTGCGCCATCGCGTTATTCGGCTTGACTCTCAGCAAATTTATGAGCCGTTTTATCCATCTTCCGTCCATGATGTATGTATCCTTAACTGGGCTTTTGCTGGCATGTCCCATTTCTCCGGTGAAGGAAACCATCATTCAGGTTACGTCACAGGTGGCATTTATGGCTCCGGCAACCGCGCTGGGGGCATTTGCCGGAATATCCCTTGGCAAGGACTTAAAAGATTTTGCTAAAATGGGATGGAAATTGGTGGTTATCACATTATTTGTCATCACGGGCACATTTATCTTTTCGGCGATTGTGGCAGATCTTGTATTGAGGGCGACCGGAGCAATTTAGGAGGAAAAATTTATGGAGAAATGTGATATTTTGATAAAAAATTGTCAAATACTGAAGCCGGATATGAGCGTTTCAGAAGTCTGTTCCGTCGCAATCGGTCAGACGGTGATCCAGAAGATAGGCCCGGGGGAGGCGATGGATCGGGAATTTGCCTCCGCAGAGGTGCTGGACGGAACCGGAAAACTGCTGATGCCGGGGTTTGTGGACGGACATACCCATACCTGCCAGCAGCTTTTAAGAGGACGGGTTTCGGATGAATATCCGATGGTGTGGACCAGATTTCTGGTGCCGTTTGAAAGCAATTTAAGGCCGGAAGATTCCTATGTCAGCGCCCGGTTAGCGTGTGTCGAGATGATTAAAAATGGAACGACGTCATTTGCCGATTCCGGCGGCGTACATATGGAACGGGTGGCGGACGCGGTGATTGAATCGGGCATGAGGGCCGCAATCGCAAAGTCCACCATGGATATGGGAAATGCCATTACGGGAGCCATGAAGGAGACGGCAGCGGAAGCCATCGAACGCACAAAGGAGCTTTACCGCGCCTATCAGGGAGCCGGGGACGGCAGAATCGATATTTGGTTCGCCATCCGCCAGGTGATGACCTGTTCAAAGGATCTGATCCGCATGGTTGGAGAATCCGCTCAGGAGTTCCATACGGGAATCCACGCCCATCTTTGCGAACATAAGGACGAGGTCAGCTTCTGCCTGCAAAACTATCAAAAGCGTCCGGCACAGTTTTTGGATGAGATGGGAATTCTGGGTCCCAATCTCCTGACCGCCCATAATGTGATGCTTTCCGAACGGGATATTTCCATCATGGCAGACCGCGGCGTGAAAGTCATTCACTGTCCGAGAGCCAACCTGGCCAATCATGGATTCCCTAAGACGCCTCAGATTCTGGAAGCGGGGCTGAGCGTAGGCCTTGGCTGTGACGGGGCGGCCCCGTCCAATCTGGATCTGTTTGATGAAATGAAAGTGCTGCGCTATGGGATGCTGGCCTATTGGGGCCTGACCTCCTTCAATCCGGTTGTAATGACCTGCCCGACTCTTCTTCAAATGGCGACCCAGGGAGGAGCCAACGCCATCGGCCATGGAGATATTCTGGGCAGCGTTGAAGTGGGGAAAAAGGCGGATGTGATCCTGCTGAACATCGACCAGCCTCATATCACCCCGACTCAGAACTTGGTTAATACCATTGTGGACGCGGCTAATGGACATGATGTGACGGATTCCGTGATTAACGGAAAAATCGTGATGAAGAACCGGGAGATCCTTACAATGGATGAAGAAAAGATACGGAGAGAAGCTCAGATTCATATGGAAGAGATTGTAAAAAGAGCGTATTAATAAAGGGAAAAGGCTGTGTGGAAAAGCCGCGCATATATAGGAGAATAAGACATTAATTGCAAGACCGCATAGTATTTTGCTATGCGGTCTTGTTGCCTTTATTATAACGGAAGTTCACTTTCCTGTCGGCAGACGGCTGGATTCTGCGGCATTTCTATCTGCTGTTTTTACTTATTATATCCCGTAAACAATGATGCCAAGACCTGCCGACACGACAATTAACATGATTGGGGAAATCTTCTTTTTAAGTATGGGTTTTGAACCCCACATAATTGCCGCAAGAATAATTGTGATAATGGCCGCCCGCACATCAAAGTGATTCTCTATGGTTCGGGAAATGCAGTTGGCTGCTGTCATATAAACGCCTGTTGCCAAAATAATGCCGATAATACAGGGTTTTAATCCTTTTAATACAGCCTGCACATACTTGTTTTTGAGCAGCGTCTTTAACGCCGCCATGACGAGGAGAATAATGATAAAAGACGGCAGTACCACCGCCAGAGTAGCGAGGACTGCGCCCAAAAGTCCGGCCTGGCTGCTTCCCACATAGGTTGCAAGATTAACCATAATAGGCCCCGGCGTACTTTCACTGACAGCAATCATATAGGTGAGCGCTTCGTCACTTAACCACCCATAGGAAAGAACCACGTCACGAATAAGCGGAATTGCACCATATGCGCCTCCAAAAGCAAAACAGCCAACCCGCAGAAATCCAAGAAATAAATCCAGATAAATCACTTCTTTGCACCGCCTTTCTGTTTTGGACTGCCGCTAATGACAGAGGCCGAAAGACTGACAGCCGCCGCAATCAACATCAGACTGATCGTGGAAAAGCTCCATGAGAAAAGATTGATTAACAGCATAGCTGCAAACGAACAAATCATTATGATTTTAGGAAATATCTTTTTTGGCATTTTGTTTATCATGGTGACAGCCGCATCCAAAATTAAAATGCCGACTGCAAGTTTTATCCCCTTGAACGCATGGGCGATAATTGTGATTTCAAGAAAATTATCGAGAAACATGGAAATTATGAAAATCACAAAAAACGACGGAAGAACGATTCCCAAAGTTGCAATGGATGAGCCGATCAATCCGGCCTGTTGATAACCGACAAAGGTAGCGCAGTTAATTGCAATCGGGCCGGGTGTGGACTCTGCAATAACCGTTATATTCATCATTTCATCGTGAGAAATCCATTTTTTCTTTTCCACGCAGATACTCTCTATCATGGAAATCATCGCGTATCCGCCTCCAAAGGTAAACAGTCCGATTTTCATAAATGTCAGAAATAAATCTATTATCAATTTCATGTTTCTCCTGCTCCGTTTCCATGGTGTTTATAGTTATGTCAGATGTAGTTATCGCTGCTATGACAAGATTTTTTCGTTTCAACGAGATCATTTCCTATTTGATGCGCTAAATCATGCAGCACATTAATGAAGCAAATACTTTATTAAATTGTAATGGCTATTGACAGCTTAGTCAAGAAAAGCCGTTAATGGTTACGAACAGGAAAAGTTTATATAATATTTACAATTTTAAGAAATCAGGATATAATGGCATAAGAATGCAGCAGATCATATTCGGAGGACGAAGAATGGCAATTTTAGACGTTATTAAATTCGATGGTTTAAAGAGCAGAGATTGGATCATATTCAAATATTTTAAGGATAATATTGTGCTGGGTTCCCAGCTCATTGTAAAAGAGGGACAGGTGGCAATATTTGTTAAGGGCGGTCAGGTGTGTGATGTGTTTTATCCGGGCACTTATACCCTGAGCACATCGAATCTGCCGATTCTTCAGGGGCTTGTTAACCTGCCTTTTGGCGGAAGAACGCCTTTTTCAGCGGAGATTTATTACATAAATACGACTACAAAACTGGATATTGAATGGGGGACGACCGATCCGATTCAATTGATAGATCCTAAGTATTTTGTGAAGCTGCGCATCAGGGCTTTTGGCCAGATGGGGCTTAAACTCAGAGATTATACCAACTTTTTCAGGGAGCTGATTGGAGGCATGAATCAGGCCGATGTGGTGAGTTACGACAAGCTGAAAAAGTTTTATAAGGGATTAATCGTCATCAAAGTAAAGTCCATCATAGCGGATACCATTTTAACGGAAAAGATTTCAGCGCTGGAGATCGCCACAAAGCTGGAAGAGATTTCCGACAGGACAAAAGAGAAAATTTCGCTGGAGTTTGAAAAGTATGGTTTGGATGTAGTGAATTTTTATGTACAGTCCATTAACTTTCCGGATGAAGACTTCGCTAAGATCAATCAGATATTGGAAGAGAAAGCGGCTTTCGAAATCATGGGAGACGGAAGATATGTTACCAAAAGAAGTTTCGACGTTTACGAAGGGGCTGCCACCAATGAAAATGGCGTAGCAGGTGTTTTTGCGGCCGGAGGCCTTGGTTTAGGCGCTTCTATGAACATGGGACAGGCCATGTCGGGCGCAGTGGGCAATCCGATGCAGGCATCCAATGCGGCTCAAACCGCACAGACGGAGATGATGAAATGTCCGAAATGCGGAAAGGAAGTTCCAAAGGGAAGCCGTTTTTGTCTGGAATGCGGCGAAAATCTGACGGAGAGAGTATGTGAGTGCGGCGAAAAAATACTGCCCGGAGCAAAGTTCTGCAGCTTCTGTGGAAGAAAGGTGGAATAAATGAAAGCCAAAGATACAAACGGCAGCATTTTATTGACTGCAGTCTGCTGGGGAATGATTTTATTTTATTTCGTAATTTTAGGATTATCTTTGATAACATTGTGCCATATCAATGACAGCCATAATTTTATTATGACTGCGGCGGCATATTTTCTTAATATTGCGCTGCTGATTGTTATTTTCGGCGTGATGCTGGGCACTTTTGAAAGGGTGCCGCTGCCTTTTAAAATCGGCATTATTACAGCTACAATTTTATATACGGTGATCAATTCAATCGCTATGATCTGGCTGAGCGTTGTGTTTGGCGTCATGGCTTATGTCATTATACATCTGAGTATTTGTTTTATTTATTTACTGGTAGTACTGCCAATGCTTTTGGTTGGCTTAAAAAATAACAAATGATATCAAGGAGGATTTTGAGTATGGAAAATTCAGTTTGTCCGCAATGTGGAGCGCCGATAGATGCAGGGGCAGCAGAATGCAGATTCTGCGGGGAGAAGTTAAATCCGCAGCCGGCGGCTCAAGTAAACGTGCAGCCTAATGTACAGCCGGCTCCTCAGCAGGTAGTACAGCATGTTTATGTACAGCAGCCTACAACAGCCATTAATCCTGCATGGCCGATAAAGAACAAGATCGTTGCAGGACTGTTAGGTATTTTTCTCGGAGGTATCGGTATCCACAAGTTTTATATGGGCAAAATTGGAATGGGTATTTTATACATCTTATTCTGCTGGACAGGAATCCCTTCTGTGGTTGGATTCATAGAGGGAATCATCTATCTCTGCTCCAATGATGAGAATTTCCAGTTAAAACATCATGTTCGATTAAAATGATGAAGCGGATAATCAAGAGTTTTAAATTTATCTATTGGCTTCTGATGTCTTTCACTTTTTGTGCTGCCTATTTTTCGATGAAGAAAAGGGAGCGGGAATTGAGTGAGCTGAACTCTTATCCGGCGGATGAGAGAGAAGAGCGCTGAGAACGGACAGACAATCAGATAGGACAAGCATTCACCGTCAGCCCCAAGGCTGGCGGTGTTTTTTCGTTAAATAACGAGAAATGCAGAAGTTATGATTAGAAATAGAATAATTCTTCAAATTTTTTATCCAGCGCAATACAGAGGATCAATGCCAGCTTCGCAGTTGGATTAAACTGCCCTGTCTCGATGGAACTGATGGTGTTTCTCGACACGCCGACCATATCGGCCAATTGGCTTTGGGAGAGCTTTTTTTCTGTGCGTGCGTCTTTCAAATTATTTTTTAATATTAATTTTTCATCCATCCGCTTACCTCAATACGCTTATGACAAAACAGGCCAGTGACGCGGCGGAAGCGATAGCGCCTGCGATTGTGGACGCCAAAAATGCTTTGTTTTTCGTAAAGCGGTATTTGGGATAGGCTTCGGCGGCTACAAATGCCCAAAACATAGCGTGAGGAGCGTAACTGGATTTTCCGTTAAATAAATTAAACAGTACAATAAAAATGAAGACACAGCAAAAGGCGCTTATGCCGATCCGCCTGCCTCTGTTTTCTGCGAGTTCCATTCCCTCGTCAAGTTTTTCTGCTCTGCTTCTGGCTAAAATTTCATCTTTATTCATAGTAAGCACCTCCTGAATGAATGCCAAGTATTCTTTGCATTTTCAGTATACGCCTGCCAAGTTTACTTGTCAACAGTTTTTGCCAAGTTTTATGTGCAAAATCAATGGAGGATTCTATTTGTTTACAGAAATTCATCTTTTATGTTATGATAACTTTAAAATAGGATTCGGGTGCCAAAAGGTCTTGCCCCTGCAAATTGTCTGAATTGCATGTGCAGGAATTTAGGAATTCGGTGGTCTTAGGAGTCCTTAATTCCGAACCCTGACAAACAATTCAGACAATTTGCAGGGGCAAGACCTTTTGACACCCGAATCAAAACAGGAAAGAAAATGAGGAGCGGTCATGAAAATTGCCGGATTAATTTTAATGGGCGGAAAAAACCGCAGAATGGACGGGACGAAAAAGGCATTTCTGACCGACGGTGAAAAAACCTTTTATCAGCGCGCGGCAGATGCTATGCCTCAAATGGATTCGATTTATCTTTCGGTAGAGAAAAAGGAAAACTATACAGAATTGGAATATCCAATGATTGAGGATATTTATCAGGGAATTGGGCCGATGGGAGGGATCTGCAGCGCTTTGAGACAATGTGATGAAGATGCCCTTTTAGTGCTGCCGTGTGATATGCCCAGAATCAGCCGGACTCTTACGGAATCATTGCTGGAAGTATGGAAACGGGAAGGAAAAACGGCAGTTATTTACGTAGAAGGAAAGCCTCAGCCTTTAATTGGAATTTATACAAAATCATGTCTGCCTATTATGGAACAGATGATTCAGAATGAAAATTACCGGATGGCGTCTTTACTGGGAAAAATCTGTCATAAAAAAGTGGAAGTTCAAGCCGATGACGCAATATTTTTCAATGTCAACACCAGGGAAGAATATAGAAGAATCCAAGAAGAGAGAAGACGGCGTCCGCTTATGATTGCTGTCAGCGGAGTTAAAAATTCGGGAAAAACTACATTTATCGAAGGATTGATTCCCTGTCTTTTGAAAAAAGGCTTAAAAACCGCGTCCATAAAACACGATGGCCACGAATTCGTTCCCGATATGCCCGGAACGGACAGTGACAGGCACAGAAAGGCCGGAGCCATGGGAACCGCTGTATTTTCAGATAATCAATTTATGGTGGTAAAGCAGGGAAAAGTGACGGAAATGGAACTGGCAGAGTATTTTCCGGAGGCGGATATCATCCTGCTGGAAGGTATGAAGGATTCCGGTTATCCTAAATTCGAGGTGGTGAGAAAAGGAAATTCCGAACATGGGGTATGCAGAACGGAGACGATCCTGGCTTACGTGACCGATTTGGAGTGGGATGCAGAGAAAATTCCGGTTTTGGGTTTGGGAGAATATGAAAAAGCTGCAGAAATAGTGTATGAGTATTACAAGAAGCAGGAACGCTGAATTGCAGGATAAGCATAATCTGCAAAATGCAGATTAAAAGATTGGCGAAAAGGAGGAATTTTATGCAGTACGGACCTAATCCGGACGCAGTTTATCCAAACGAAGCGATAAAAAGCGTCTGTTTTATTAAAAATGTGATTACTCGGCCTAATATTATTGTGGGTGAGTATACATACTATGACGATATCGGCGGAGCCGAACGGTTTGAAGAGCACGTGACCCATCATTATGAGTTCTTAGGAGACAAGCTGATTATCGGAAAATTCTGCGCCATCGCTAAAGGAATTGAATTTGTGATGAACGGCGCAAATCATCGGATGTGCAGCGTTACCACCTATCCGTTTAACATAATGGGAAATGGATGGGAAAAAGCGGTGCCGCCGCTGGAAGATCTGCCTTTTAAGGGGGATACCGTGGTGGGAAATGACGTATGGATCGGTCAGAATGTGACGGTGATGCCAGGAATACATATTGGAGACGGCGCTGTCATTGCCGCAGATTCTGTGGTCACAAAAGATATTCCGCCCTACCATATCGCAGGAGGAAATCCCTGTAAAATTATTCGAAAGCGTTTTAATGATGAATTGATTGAATATCTTCTTGAACTTCAGTGGTGGAATTGGCCTCAGAAAAAGATTTTTGAGAATCTGGAAGCGTTGTGCAGCAGGGATCTGGCAAGAATTAAGGAAATTATATAATAGAAATAAAAAAAGTCCCATAAAAAGGGAGGAGCCGGTAACCCTTTCAGGATTACCGGCGATTATGAAAAAAATTTTATCTAATTGTTATTAGCAGCCTTTCTTTCGATAGTTAAAGTATATCTTTAATTTGTGAAGAAAGTTTAGCTCATATATAGATGTTCTGTAAAAAGATTATGAATAAGATATGAACAAACTTGTTATTTAACTTAGTTGGCGAATGGGGGTACGCCCGGAATCGGGATGCGGGGAAGGGAGAGGCGGTCTTTATGGGAACCCGGGCGGGGGGAGAATGAAAAAAGGACAATTGGGATTCGGGATTCGCCCCTAAGTGATACTAAGACCCGCAAGTACAGAAAGAGACAGGATCGCGCCCATTCGCAGTGAACTCCTTATGACTTCACTGCTCAAGTGGGCGTATCGCTCAAAGAGCGCTTAGAAACTGATTCGGAATTCAGTTTCTACCTGTCTCTTTCTGTACTTGCGTGCCTAAGAATCACTAAGGGGTTCCATACGATCCCAATTGTCCTTTTTTCATTCTCCCCCGCCCGGGTTCCCATAAAGACCGCCTCTCCCTTCCCCGCATCCCGATTCCGGGCTGGTTTCCGCTGGCCTGGTTAAAAACAATAGATGTGCTTAGGTAGTTGTATAGAACCGCATTTACATAGATCTTCAAGGGATTTTCAGAAATGCTTTCACGGTTGATGTAAAAACTTACTCACTACTCAACCAAATCTTTTTTACCCTCAGCTAGCCAAGCAACAGCCGGAAAGAAGGGGAAACCCAGGCGGGCGGCGGAAGTAATCGGCGAAATGGGATCGTATGGAACCCCTTAGAAGTACTTAGATCCGCAAGGATAAAAAGAGACAGGTAGAAACTGAATTCCGAATCAGGTTCTAAGCGCTCTTTGAGCGATACGCCCACTTGAGCAGTGAAGTCATAAGGAGTTCACTGCGAATGGGCGCGGTCCTGTCTCTTTTTGTCCTTGCGGGTCTTAGTACATCTTAGGGGCGAATCCCGAATCCCATTTCGCCGATTACTTCCGCCGCCCGCCTGGGTTTCCCCTTCTTTCCGGCGTTTCTTAGTTAACTAAATAAAGATTAATTATCACTATGATGATAACTGTCCAGCAGTTGATTTTTGATATGCCATAATTCGGTGGACAGATCCACATGTGTCCGGTGTGGGTATTCCAGACGGAGTGACTCTTCCCAAAGAGTGCTGAGTTCCTTTTTACAGTATTCCCGTATCTCCATAACCTTAGGAGACTGATAAACGCATTTGCCTTCTATGAATACAGGAACTAAGAGTTCACGAAGCACATAGCTGTTTGGCGCCAGATGCGTCTTTTTCCAGGTTTCGATCGGGTCGAAGAGCAGTAAGGAATTTTTAGGATCATATTTTTCATCCACCAGGCAGATGAGGTCTGCGATGATTTTTCCTGTTTCCTTATTATAGATACGCTGGATTGTTTTGTTGCCCGGGTTGGTGATCTTTTCCGCATTTTCGGATAACTTGATCTTTGGAATAAATTTACCCGTATCTTTATCCTTAATGGCCGCTAATTTGTAGACGCCGCCAAAGGAAGGGCAGTCTTTGGAAGTGATCAGGTTCGTTCCAACGCCCCAGGAATTGATAGTTGCGCCCTGAAGCTTCAGGCTGCTGATCAGCGTTTCATCCAGATCGTTGGAAGCGGAGATCACGGCGTCGGTGAAACCGGCGTCATCCAGCATTTTCTTGGCTTTTTTGGAGAGGTAAGCCAAGTCGCCGCTGTCCAGGCGGATACCGTAGAAGGTAAGAGGAATTCCGGCCTCTTTCATCTCCTGGAAAACCTTGATTGCATTCGGGATACCGGAGTTTAATGTGTCATACGTATCGACAAGGAGGATACATGCGGTCGGATATAATTTTGCATAGGTGCGGAATGCGGTCAGTTCATCCGGGAAGCTCATGATCCAGCTGTGGGCGTGTGTTCCTTTGACAGGAACGTCAAACATCTGGCCGCAGAGCACATTGGAGGTTCCGATACATCCGGCGATCATAGCTGCTCTGGCGCCGTAGATGCCTGCATCCGGTCCCTGAGCGCGGCGAAGGCCGAATTCCATGACGCCGTCACCCTTTGCAGCATAAACGACGCGGGCGGTTTTCGTTGCGATCAGACTTTGGTGATTGATGATATTGAGAAGGGCGGTTTCCACCAGCTGAGCCTGCATAATCGGAGCGATTACCTTAACCAGAGGTTCCCTGGGGAAGATGACAGTTCCTTCCGGGATCGCATAGATATCACCGGTAAATTTGAACTCAGAAAGATATTTCAGAAAATCATCCTCAAACAGTCCGGTACTCTTTAAGTAGTCCACATCTTCTTTTTCAAAATGAAGATTTTCAATGTATTCGATGACCTGTTCCAGTCCGGCACAGATGGCGTAGCCGTTGTTATTGGGGTTGGTGCGGTAGAACATATCAAAGATTACAGTTTCATTGACATCTTTTTCTTTAAAGTACCCCTGCATCATGGTTAGCTCGTAGAGGTCTGTCAATAAGGTGAGGTTTCTCTGGCTCATAAGGTATCTCCTTTGAATGTGTAAAGTATTTGTAAAATTATTCTGTAGTATACCATAGATTTGGAAAAAGACAAGTGCATTGATAAATAAATAACAATCTATTTGAGCAGCAGAAGGTATCCGTCATGAAATACGGATAAAGGAGGGAGAGGAACTGTCTATAAGTTGTCCCCTAAAAAGGCGGTTTGCCGACAAAATGTACAATTCATGCCCGGGACGGGGAAAAAACGGGAAGAGTGGTTGACATTTACAGATTGAATTACTATAATGAAACAGTATATATAGAAAGAAAAGACGCAGACGGAGGCAGTAAGCCTGTTTTAACGCTTCAGCGAACCGGGGATGGTGTGAGCCCGGGGCAAGTAGAACAGATCTGAAGATCACTCCTGAGTCGCAGACTGAAATAGAAGTAAGTCCTGTCGGATTTCCACCGTTAAAGGGAACACATATGTTGGTATGGGGTAATAGGTGGTATAATCGAAGCAATGCCTTCGTCCTGATTACACAGGGCGGAGGTTTTTTTTATACCATAGAGGTAAGTGTTCCTATGGTACAAAAACCTATAACATCACCCCTCTTCCATATTAGCGAATCACATGAAAGAATCAGAATGGAGGTTTTTGGCAGAATGTATGAGAAAGTTTCTACGAATCTGAACTTTGTAGACAGAGAAAAGAAAATTGAAAAATTCTGGGAAGATAATGATATTTTCCAGAAGAGCATGGACAGCCGTAAAGAAGGACCGACCTACACCTTTTATGACGGCCCTCCTACTGCAAACGGCAAGCCGCATATCGGCCATGTGTTGACCCGTGTTATCAAGGATATGATTCCAAGATACCGCACGATGAAAGGTTACATGGTTCCGCGTAAGGCAGGATGGGATACTCATGGACTTCCTGTGGAGCTGGAAGTTGAAAAACAGCTTGGATTGGACGGAAAAGAGCAGATTGAACAGTACGGACTGGAGCCGTTTATTGAGCACTGTAAAGAAAGCGTTTGGAAATACAAAGGCATGTGGGAAGATTTTTCCGGCACCGTTGGTTTCTGGGCGGACATGGATGATCCGTATGTAACTTATCACAACGATTTCATTGAATCCGAGTGGTGGGCACTGAAGCAGATTTGGGAAAAGGGTCTTTTATACAAGGGATTCAAGATCGTTCCTTACTGCCCGCGCTGCGGAACCCCTCTTTCCAGCCATGAAGTAGCTCAGGGATATAAGGACGTAAAAGAGAAATCCGCAATTGCCAAGTTTAAAGTAAAAGGCGAGGATGCTTACATTCTGGCATGGACCACGACTCCGTGGACCCTTCCGTCCAACGTGGCTCTTTGCGTGAACCCGAACGAAACTTATGTGAAGGTATCCTGTGCCGGAGAAACTTATTATCTGGCGGAGGCTCTTTGTGACAGTGTATTGAAGGATGAATACACGGTTTTGGAAAAATATGTGGGAACGGATCTGGAATACAAAGAATATGAGCCGTTATTCCCATTCGTAACTCCTAATAAGAAGGCATATTATGTGACTTGCGATACGTATGTTACTCTGACCGACGGTACCGGCGTGGTTCATATCGCTCCTGCATTTGGTGAAGACGACTCCAAGGTAGGACGTAAATACGACCTTCCATTTGTGCAGTTAGTGGATTCAAAGGGAGAGATGACAAAAGAAACTCCATGGGAAGGCACTTTCTGCAAAAAGGCAGATCCACTGGTGTTAAAGGATTTAAACGAGAGAGGGCTTTTGTTTGCAGCTCCCAGCTTTGAACACAGTTATCCTCATTGCTGGAGATGTGATACTCCTTTGATCTATTATGCGCGTGAATCCTGGTTTATCAAGATGACAGATGTAAAAGAAGACCTGATCCGCAACAACAATACGATCAACTGGATTCCGGAGAGCATCGGTAAGGGACGTTTCGGCGACTGGCTGGAGAACGTTCAGGACTGGGGCGTTAGCCGTAACCGTTACTGGGGTACTCCGCTTAATATCTGGGAATGTGAATGCGGACATCAGCACTCCATCGGAAGCATTGAAGAGCTGAAATCCATGTCTGAAAACTGCCCGGACGATATCGAACTGCACCGCCCATTTATCGACGATGTGACGATCACCTGTCCGAAATGCGGAAAACAGATGAAACGTGTTCCGGAAGTAATTGACTGCTGGTTTGACTCCGGCTCCATGCCGTTTGCACAGCATCATTATCCGTTTGAGAATAAAGAGCTGTTTGAATCACAGTTCCCGGCAGACTTTATTTCAGAGGCGGTTGACCAGACAAGAGGATGGTTCTATTCCCTCTTAGCTATTTCAACCCTGATCTTTAATAAGGCGCCGTATAAAAATGTAATCGTGCTGGGCCATGTTCAGGACGAAAACGGACAGAAGATGTCCAAATCCAAAGGCAATGCAGTTGATCCGTTTGAGGCTCTTGAAACCTACGGCGCAGACGCAATCCGCTGGTATTTCTACGTGAACAGCGCTCCATGGCTGCCAAACCGTTTCCATGGAAAAGCGGTTCAGGAAGGACAGCGCAAGTTCATGGGCACGTTATGGAATACTTATGCATTCTTTGTGCTCTATGCGAATATAGATAACTTTGATGCAACCAAGTATCAACTGGAATATGACAAACTTCCGGTTATGGATAAATGGCTGCTCTCCAAGCTGAACACCCTGATTAAAGATGTGGACAGCAATCTGGAGAATTACCGGATTCCGGAAGCGGCAAGAGCGCTCCAGGAGTTCGTGGATGATATGAGCAACTGGTATGTAAGAAGAAGCCGCGAGCGTTTCTGGGCAAAGGGCATGGAACAGGATAAGATCAATGCCTATATGACCCTTTATACGGCTCTTGTTACCGTATGTAAAACTGCAGCTCCTATGGTTCCGTTTATGACCGATGATATTTATCAGAACCTGGTTAGAAGCATTGATAAAGATGCGCCTGAGAGCGTACATCTTTGTGATTTCCCGATTGCGGAAGAAGCCTGGATTGATAAAAAACTGGAAGCTGATATGGATGAGGTACTGAAGATTGTGGTGATGGGCCGTGCTGCCAGAAACAACGCCAATATCAAGAACCGTCAGCCGATCGGCAGGATGTTTGTAAAAGCGGATCATGAACTGTCTGAATTCTACAAACAGATTATTGAAGAAGAACTGAATGTAAAGACGGTAGAATTTACGGATGATATCCGGAGCTTTACCTCTTACAGCTTTAAGCCGCAGTTAAAGACCGTAGGTCCGAAATACGGCAAACAGCTGGGCAATATTAAAAAGGCTCTTGCAGAGGTGGACGGCAATGCCGCTATGGATACGTTAAAGGAAAAAGGCGCTCTGACCTTTGATTTCGGAGGAGAAGAAGTCGTTCTTACCGAAGAAGACCTGTTGATTGACACGGCTCAGACGGAAGGTTATGTATCGGAAGGGGATAATTATGTAACGGTTGTCCTGGATACCAACCTGACTCCTGAACTGATTGAAGAGGGCTTTGTCCGCGAGCTGATCAGCAAGATTCAGACCATGCGCAAGGAAGCCGGATTTGAGGTTATGGATCATATTCACCTGTACCAGGATGAAAATGATAAGATTGCCGAAATCCTGAAAGCACATGCGGATGAGATTGAAAATGAAGTGCTTGCAGACCTTATTTCACTGGGACAGACAAGCGGATATGCGAAAGAATGGAATATCAACGGTGAAAAGGTCATGTTAGGCGTAGAGAAAATAACCAACGGCTGAGAACGTTGGTCATTAGGAGGATTAGCTTATGAACAGAGGCTTCGATAAGGAAACTTTTAAAAAAAGCGTCATTTACAATGTAAAGAATTTATACCGCAGGACAATTGACGAAGCAAAACCCGAGCAGGTTTTTCAGGCAGTTGCCTATGCGGTTAAGGATGTTATCATTGACGAATGGATCGCAACACATAAGGAATATGAGAAAGAGGATGCAAAGACACTTTACTATCTCTCCATGGAATTCCTGATGGGCCGCGCGCTGGGCAACAATATCATTAATATTATGGCCCGGGATGAAGTAAAAGAAGTGCTGGATGAATTGGGATTTGATCTCAATGTAATCGAAGACCAGGAGCCGGATGCGGCTCTTGGAAACGGCGGTCTGGGACGTTTGGCGGCATGCTTTTTAGACTCCCTGGCAACGCTGGGATACCCGGCATACGGCTGCGGAATCCGTTACCGTTACGGAATGTTTAAACAGAAAATCGAGAACGGTTATCAGGTGGAGGTGCCGGATGAGTGGTTAAAAGACGGCAACCCATTTGAAGTGCGCCGTTCTGAATATGCGACGGAAGTCAAATTCGGCGGATATGTAAAGACCGTATGGGAAAATGGAAGAGAGCGGTTCGTTCAGGAAGGCTACCAGTCGGTTATGGCGGTTCCTTATGATCTTCCAATCGTCGGCTACGGCAATAATGTGGTGAATACCCTGAGAATCTGGGATGCACAGCCGATCAATACCTTTAACCTGGATTCCTTTGACCGCGGCGATTATCAGAAGGCCGTGGAACAGGAAAATTTGGCTAAAAATATCTGTGAAGTTCTCTATCCAAATGATAACCATTACGCAGGAAAAGAGCTTCGTTTAAAACAGCAGTATTTCTTCATTTCCGCAAGTGTACAGCGTGCGGTGAATAAATACATGGAAAAACATGATGATATCCGTAAATTCTATGAGAAGAACGTGTTCCAGTTAAATGACACCCATCCGACGGTTGCCGTGGCAGAGCTGATGAGAATCCTTTTGGATGATTACGGCCTGACATGGGAAGAGGCTTGGGAGGTGACCGGCAAGACATGCGCTTACACCAACCATACCATCATGTCGGAAGCACTGGAAAAATGGCCGATCGAACTGTTCTCCAGACTGCTTCCGCGTATTTATCAAATCGTGGAAGAGATTAACCGCCGCTTTATTATTCAGATCCAGCAGTTATATCCGGGAGATCAGAATAAGGTCAGAAGCATGGCTATTGTATATGACGGCCAGGTTAAGATGGCTCATCTCGCCATTGCGGGAAGCTTTTCCGTTAACGGTGTTGCAAGACTTCACACTGAGATTCTGAAGAACCAGGAATTAAAAGATTTCTATCAGATGATGCCTGATAAATTCAACAATAAAACAAACGGTATCACCCAGAGACGTTTCCTTCTCCACGGCAATCCATTGCTTGCGGACTGGGTAACTTCTAAGATCGGCAATGAATGGATTACTGATTTACCTCATATTCACGAACTGGCTATCTATGCGGACGATGAGAAATGCCAGAAAGAGTTTATGAATATTAAGTACCAGAACAAGATCCGTCTGGCAAAATATATCAAAGAGCATAACGGAATCGACGTGGACCCCCGTTCCATTTTCGATGTACAGGTAAAACGTCTTCACGAATATAAGCGTCAGCTTATGAACATTCTCCACGTGATGTTCCTGTACAATCAGTTAAAAGACAATCCGAACATGGATATGGTTCCGAGAACCTTCATCTTCGGCGCTAAGGCGGCCGCCGGATATAAACGTGCGAAAATGACGATCAAGCTGATCAACGCTGTTGCAGATGTGATCAACAATGATAAGAGCATCAACGGAAAGATTAAGGTTGTATTCATCGAAGATTACCGCGTATCCAACGCGGAGATCATCTTTGCGGCCGCCGATGTCAGCGAACAGATCTCAACCGCCAGCAAGGAAGCTTCCGGTACCGGAAACATGAAGTTCATGTTAAACGGCGCTTTGACCCTTGGAACCATGGATGGAGCCAATGTGGAGATCGTGGAGGAAGTGGGAGAAGACAAGGCATTTATCTTCGGCGCATCTTCCGACGAGATCATCAATCTGGAGAACAACGGCGGTTACAATCCTATGGATATCTTTAACAGCGACCAGGAGATCCGCCGTGTGCTGATGCAGCTGATCAACGGATATTATTCTCCTCATGATCCTGAGATGTTCCGCGAAATCTACAACTCTCTGTTAAATACACAGAGCAGCGACAAAGCGGATACCTACTTCATTCTGAAGGATTTCCGTTCTTATGCGGATGCACAGAAAAAGGTGGATACCGCTTACCGCGATTCTGAGTGGTGGGCCAATGCGGCCATGATGAATGTGGCCTGCGCAGGAAAATTCACTTCCGACCGCACCATTGAAGAATATGTAAGAGATATTTGGCATCTGAAAAAAGTAGAAGTAGATATGTGAAACTAAAGTTTTTGCCGCAAATCTTTATTTAGTTAACTAAGAGACGCCGGAAAGAAGGGGAAACCTGGGCGGGCGGCGGACATAGAGAAAGACAGGGGATTCGGGTTACGACCCTAAATGATACTAGGCCGCCAAGAGCGGAAAAAGGCAGCGCGGCGCCATTCACGATGAACTCTTTATGACTTCATCGTTCAGTGGCGCCTCAAATACTGATTCGGAATTCAGTATTTGTCTGCCTTTTTCCGCTCTTGCCGACCAAGTATCACTAAGGGTCTGCACACGATCCCCCTGTCTTTCTCTATGTCCGCCGCCCGCCCAGGTTTCCCCTTCTTTCCGGCTGTTGCTTGGCTAGCTGAGGATAAAAAAGATATGGTGGATGGAGTAGTAAGATTTACATCAAGGGTGAAGGCTTTTTCAGAAATGCCTTCACCATTTAATGTAAAGGGTGAGGTCTTTTCGCGAAATGCCTTGACGTTTAAAGTAAAATCTGAAGGCATTTCTGAAAATCCATTAACGATCAATATAAACGTGATGCCACATAAATACCTATGCACCAATATTGTTTTTAACCAGGCAAGCGAAAACCAGCACAGAATCGGGATGCGGAACCGGAAGACAAAGGTCGGCGGAGCTGTCCGGGCCGGGGAAGGAAGATGCAGCCGGAGGGGATCGTATGGAACCCCTTTAGAACTACTTAGGCCCGTAAGGGCAGAACGAGGCAGGTAGAAACTGAATTCCGAATCAGGTTCTAAAGCGCCGCTGAGCAGCGAAGTCATAAAGAGTTCACTGCGAATGGCGCTGGCCTGCCTCGTTCTGTCCTTACGGGCCTTAGTAGTTCTTAGGGGCGAATCCCGAATCCGATCTGGCTGCATCTTCCTTCCCCGGCCCGGACGGCCCCTCCGACCTTCGTCTTCCGGCTCTGCCTCCCGATTCCGGGCGTACCATTCCGCCAAATCCGTTAAATAACAATTTATTTTGATTATACCTAAAAGATGCCTCGTCCGCATATATATAATAGTGTGGGCAGTGACGGAGCAAGGGAGCTGCCCGGCATAAATAAAGGGCCGCAGCTGCGGCGGATTGAGAGGCGGTTATGAAGAGGCGGATACTGCTGGCTGTAATAGCAGCTCTGATGATACCCTATATTGTCACCTTGGCATGGACGGGGAATGTGGTGGAAGAGATTACCCCTCAGGAGATCCCATCGGGAAGAAAGATTTTGCTGGACCGTGGAAACGGCAGCATTTACGTGGATCTGGAGGAATACTTAATCGGAATCGTAGGACAGCAGATTCCCGCTGATTATGGTAATGAAGCCCTGCGGGCTCAGGCGGTCATAGCCAGAACTTATATTTATGCCCAGATGGGAGATGCACAGGAGATTCCGGAATCCGCTTTGGATCTGGATTATCTGGAAGAAAAGCAGCTGAAGGAACTTTGGGGGCCGGAATATTTTGCGGCTAATTATGAACAGATCGTTCAGGCGGTGAAGAGCACTCAGGGAATGGTAATCCGTTATAATGAAAGCTGCATCATACCTCTGTTTCACAGGGCCAGCGCGGGAAAAACGCGGCAGGGAGACGAGCTTCATCCTTATCTGCCGAGTGTGGACTGCGCTTCGGATGTGGAGGCAGAAGGATATCTGACGGCAAAGGTATGGACCAAGGAAGAATTTGCAGGAATTATCAATGAGAAAGCAGGAGAGAATATATTGTCTCCGGATCAGCTTCCGTCCAGCATCCAGCTGGTGTCAAAAGACCAGGCCGGATATGTGGAGCAGATGCAGATCGGCGGAAAGACTTATACGGGAGAGGAATTGCAGGATGCGCTGGGGATTCCGTCTCCCTGTTTTACCTTAGAGGAGTACGAAGGGAAGATCCGGGCGGTGAGCAAAGGGATCGGCCATGGGTATGGATTCAGCCAGTTTGGAGCGAAAAAGAAGGCGGAGGAGGGATGGACGGCAGAGGATATATTGGGATATTTTTATAAAGATGTGACGATAGGCAGCTGATAAAAAGGTTGCCTATTTTTTACTTGTGCGAAATGAATAAGAAACGGATAAGTTCTGAAAAACAATCAGGAAGAATATTTCATTAATATTTTTTCATGGATTCTTGTTATATGGGGCAAAATTTCAAAAAAATTATTTTATCTTTCTGTATAACTATCTTGTCTTTGGTAAGAATATTACCGAGGTGAGAAAAGTGAAAGAGAAAGTAAACCAAATGTTCAAGGACAAACTGTTTCTTGTCATGTTAGTGCTAGGCCTGCTGACTATTGTAGCGGCAGCAGGAGTTGTTACCATTCAAAGAGGAAACCAGCAAGGGGAAGAAAATCCATACATGGAGATCCAGGAACCGG
Source organism: Clostridium sp. chh4-2 (assembly GCF_002899675.1). GTDB lineage: Bacteria > Bacillota > Clostridia > Lachnospirales > Lachnospiraceae > CHH4-2. The sequence continues at coordinate 264,728 of NZ_PKUU01000002.1, forward strand.
GAGGATATATCGCAGGGGAAACTGCGCCGCAGCAGACACAGGTGGCCGGCAATTCCAATGCAGTGAAACCTACCGATACGGATAAAGAAGAACTCCCCGTGGAGGAAACAAGAGGATTGGCAGAGGGAACCATCGATGAGCCCATCGCCCAGGTAGGTGCAGGCAAAGACGCCGCAACCCCATTAGTCCTCAATTTTACGGATGCCAGCAAGATGACCTGGCCGGTATTTGGAAACGTACTTTTAGATTACAGCATGGAATCCACAATCTATTTCCCGACTCTGGATCAGTACAAATGCAATCCGGGCCTGGTGATTCAGGGAGATGTCAGCGACCCTGTATCAGCGCCTTCTAACGCCAGAGTACAGGAAGTTGGTTCCAACGAAGAAATCGGAAATTATGTGGTTTTGGATCTGGGAAATGACTATTCGGTTACCTGCGGCCAGTTAAAGGATATTCAGGTTGTAGAAAATGAATACATGGAACAGGGACAGATCATCGGCTATGTATCCGAGCCGACAAAATACTATTCTGTAGAGGGCACCAACCTTTTCCTGGAAATGAAGCACCAGGATAAAACCGTAGATCCTCTGGATTACCTTCAGTAAAAAAGTGCTGCCGCATAAAATTGTTATTTAACAGATTTGGCGGAAAGGTACGCCCGGAATCGGGATTCGGAGCCGGGAGACGAAGGTCGGAGGGGCCGTCCGGGCCGGGGAAGGAAGATGCAGCCAGATCGGATTCGGGATTCGCCCCTAAGAACTACTAAGACCCATAAGGGCAGAACGAGGCAGGCCGGCGCCATTCGCAGTGAACTCTTTATGACTTCGCTGCTCAAGGGCGCCTTAGAAACTGACACGGAAATCAGTTTCTACCTGCCTCGTTCTGCTCTTACGGGACTAAGTAGTTCTAAAGGGGTTCCATACGATCCGATCTGTCTGCATCTTCCTTTCCCGGCCCGGATGGCCCCTCCGACCTTCGTCTCCCGGCTCCGAATCCCGATTCCGGGCTGGTTTTCGCTGGCTTGGTTAAAAACAATGTTATGCATTGGTATTTACGTAAAGCCAAATTTACATAGATCATGAAGGGATTTTCAGAAATGACTTCAATTTTACTTTAAACGTCAAGGAATTTCGCAAAATGACCTCACCCTTTACATTAAATGGTGAAAGCTTTTCTGAAAAAGACTTAACGGTGGATGTAAAAATTTACTTTTTCATCCACCAAATCTTTTTTCCTTAGCTAGCCAAGCAACAGCCGGAAAGAAGGGGGAACCTGGGCGGGCGGCGGAAATAATAAGGGATAGGGGATCGTTTGCAGACCCTTAGAGGTACTTGGTCGGCAGAAACGGAAAAAGGCAGACAAATACTGAATACCGAATCAGTATTTGAGGCGCCCCTTGAGCAGTGAAGTCATCAGGAGTTCACTGCGAATGGGCGCCGCTCTGCCTTTTTCCGTTTTTGGCGGCCTTAGTACCTCTTAGGGGCGAAACTCGAATCCCCTATCCCTTATTATTTCCGCCGCCCGCCCAGGTTCCCCCTTCTTTTCGGCGTTTCTTAGTCCACTAAATAAAGATTTGCAACAGACCCTTTGTGTGTTTTTGATTTTATACTTATTGGTTAATGATAAATCTTCTTGTGTTCATAAACGGGTTCGGAAGTCAGCTGAAGCCCCAGCTTGCTGAATACCTTGATATCCACATCCGACAGCATCACAGAGGTATGAACCTGGCAGCCCTTCAGAAGAGGAAGCTGGTCCATTGCTTTTTGTGCCACAGGATCATGGGCGGCGCTCATGGAGAGAGCGATCAGGATTTCATCGGTATGAAGGCGGGGATTTTTGCTGCCCAGGTAATTGACCTTCAATCCCTGAATCGGTTCAATTGCGGAAGGCGCGATCAAGTGCACGTCGTCCGGGATTTCACCCAGTTCTTTTACCGCATTCAGAAGTACGGCGGCGGAAGCGCCTAACAGATCGCTTGTCTTGCCTGTGACGATCTTGCCGTTTGGCAGCTCTAAAGCTGCGGCCGGAGAATTCTTGACAGCGGCCAGGTTATTGGCGGCGTCTACGACGCTGCGGAACTGGGGAGTGATCTTGGCCTGTTTCATCAGCAGTTCGATCTTATATACTTCATCCGAAGAGGATGCGCTTTCATCTTTTACAAGGCGGTTTAAGGCCTGATAGTACCGGCGGATGATCTCCTGTTTGGAAGCTTCCTGGCATACGGCGTCGTCCATGATGCAGTTTCCGGCCATGTTCACGCCCATATCGGTAGGGGACTTGTAAGGGCTGCTTCCGTAGATTCCTTCAAAGATGGCATTGAGAACCGGGAAGATCTCCACGTCACGGTTATAATTGACTGTAGTCTGTCCATAAGCTTCCAGATGGAAGGGATCGATCATATTGACGTCATTTAAATCGGCGGTGGCCGCTTCATAGGCCAGGTTTACCGGGTGTTTTAATGGAATATTCCAGATTGGGAAGGTTTCAAATTTGGCATAGCCGGCTTTGATTCCCCTCTTGTTTTCGTGGTAAAGCTGAGATAAACAGGCTGCCATCTTGCCGCTTCCCGGACCGGGGGCGGTGACAATCACCAGAGGTTTGGAGGTTTCGATGTAATCATTCTTTCCGTAACCTTCGTCGCTGACGATCAGAGAGATGTTGTTGGGATACCCGTCGATGGTGTAATGGCGGTAGACTTTGATGCCCATCTTTTCCAGTTTGTTTTTAAAGATGTCCGCGCTGTTCTGGCCGGAATACTGGGTGATAACCACGCTTCCTACATACAGCCCCTTATCGGTAAATGACTGGATCAGGCGGAGCACGTCTAAATCGTAAGTGATGCCCAGATCATGACGGACTTTATTCTTTTCTATATCGGATGCGCTGATAGCGATCACAATTTCAGCCTGCTCGGATAACTGAAGCAGCATGCTCAGTTTACTGTCAGGCGCAAAGCCGGGAAGGACGCGGGACGCATGGTAATCATCAAACAGTTTGCCTCCGAATTCCAGATATAATTTATCCCCGAACTGGCTGATGCGTTCGCGGATGTGTTCAGACTGCATTGCTAAATATTTGTTGTTATCAAATCCTAATTTCATAAGCTCTCCCTCATTTTTACAAAAATCTACACCCATTGTACCATAAAACTTCTGAAAAAGACATTGCAAATTAAACTTTATAAGCTAAAATGAAAATGAACCGTCAGCCGGAACAGGGAAGAACGCGTCTCCTCACGGCGGACTGGGAATCAAAAGCAGTAAAGGCAGGAATCAATGTGAATATAAAAGAAGAACTGTATCCCTTGGCGGATTTGAAGTTTAAGGAATTTACAGTCCGGCTGATGCCGGGAGTGGCGGATGAGAGGGTGATTGGGGTTCGGCTGCCGCAGCTTAGAAAACTGGCAAAAAAGGCAGTTAAAGAAGGATGGAAGGAATATATGGAAGGGGCCTCGGACGATACCTATGAGGAGATTATGCTTCAGGGGATGGTGCTGGGATATGCGAAGGAGACTTGGGATGTATTGGAGCCTTATGTTACCGGGTTTCTTCCTAAGATTGATAACTGGTCGGTATGTGACAGCTTTTGCAGTGGATTGAAGTCCGTGAGGACGGATAAGGATAGGGGGTGGAGGTATCTGGAAGGGTGCCTGGGGGATGACAGAGAATATGTGATACGGTTTGGCATCGTGATGATGATCTTTCACTATATGGAAGAAAAATATGCGGAACAGGCGTTTGAATGGTTTGACAGAATCTGTCATTCGGGATATTATGTAAAGATGGCGAAAGCTTGGGCTGTCTCCATCTATTTTGTGAACTTTCCGGAGATAACCATGGAATATTTAAAGAGAAACTGTCTGGATGATTGGACCTATAATAAAGCGCTGCAAAAGATAAGGGAATCTCGGTGCGTGGACCGGGAGACAAAGGACAGAATACGCTTAATGAAGCGGGAATAGAAAGGCTTTTAAAAGGAAAGCGGAAACGAGGTGCCGGGTGAAGAAAAGCATTTATGTGGATACCAGATTGGGAACCGTGCGCATCAGTGAAGATGGCGCAGGGATTTGTGAACTCCATTTTTTAAAGGAAGAAAAGGGACGGCAGGAACCGACTCCGCTGCTTGAAAAGGCAAAAGAGCAGCTTTTGGAATATCTGAAAGGCAGGAGAAAAGAGTTTGACCTTCCCCTGTCCATGAATGGAACGGAGTTTCAATTAAATGTGTGGAAACAGCTGCAAAAAATCCCCTATGGAGAAACCAGATCTTATGGACAGGTCGCCGCAATGGCCGGTAATGCAAAGGCAGGCCGCGCGGTGGGAATGGCGAATAACAGAAATCCCATTGCGATTCTGGTGCCATGTCACAGAGTGATTGGGGCCGACGGAAGTTTGACCGGATATGGCGGAGGATTGGACATAAAACAGGCATTATTAGAGCTGGAACAGGGTAAGCTTTAACATAGGAATTAGTTATTTGCTTTATTATTATTTGCTGTAATGGGAGAAGTAGATGAAAAAAAGAATACTGTTAATTGCCATGGCGCTGTTTCTTTCCGGGTGCGCCAGATACCAGGCGGTTCCTGAGCCGCCTGCGGCGGAAGAAACTACAGAAGGGATTAGGCAGGAGGAAACCAAAGAGACGGAAACTCCTGTGGAAACGGAGGCGCAGACCCAGCCGGAAGAAGAGGTGGATACAAGGGTGCCGAAACAGGTGAAGGGCATCTATCTTTCCGCCTATATTGCGGGAACGCCTAAACTTATGGACAACATCCTGGCTGAGATCGATAAGTCCCAGGTAAATGCGGTGGTTATCGATGTGAAAAATGACGACGGCAGGATTACATTTCCCATGGACACCCCTGTGGTAAATGAAATCGGAGCCTGTAAACCATATATCAGTGATGTGGACGAATTGATTAAGAAGCTGAAGGAGCGGGACATCTATGTGATCGCCAGGGTGGTGGCATTCCGTGATCCCTATCTGGCGGAGGCAAAGCCGGAATGGAGCTTAAAGAAGGCGGATGGGTCTCTGTACCGGGATAACAAAGGGCTGGCATGGGTCAATCCATATAAAAAGGAAGTTTGGGATTATCTGATCGAGGTGGGAAAAGCGGCCGCTGAGGCAGGATTTGATGAAGTTCAGTTCGACTATATCCGCTTTTCTACGGAAAAAGGGATGAAGCAGGTAGTGTTTGACGAGGAAGATACCAAAGGGCGGAGCAAGACGGATATTATTACGGAATTTATTACCTATGCTTATGAGCCGTTAAAGGAAGCGGGACTGTTTGTTTCCGCAGACGTGTTTGGAGCGATTATAGGAAGCGAGCAGGATGCCAATTCAGTGGGCCAGATTTATTATGAGATGGCAAAGCATCTGGACTATATTTGTCCCATGATCTATCCGTCCCATTATGCGGACGGTAATTTTGGGATCGAACACCCGGATACGAAGCCATATGATACGATTCTGGCGGCCCTTTTGGGATCAAAGGCGGATCTTGCTACGGGATCGGATGCGGTAAAACAAGAAAATCTGGCTGTCGTAAGGCCATGGCTTCAGGATTTCACCGCGTCTTATCTGGAGCATTACATTACCTATGGACCGGAACAGGTGAAAGCGCAGATTCAGGCGGTTTACGACGCCGGGTATGAAGAATGGATCTTCTGGGATGCGGCCTGCACCTATGAATGGAAAGGATTGGAGAGAGAAAATTAATGGAAAGAATACCAAAACCGGGGGAATTTTACCGGCATTTCAAGGATAAACTATATCAGGTTCTGACTGTTGCGGAACATACGGAAACAGGGGAACATATGGTGGTATACCAGGCGCTTTACGGGGATTTCAGGACTTATGTCCGTCCGCTGTCCATGTTTGTCAGCGAGGTGGACCATGAAAAATACCCGGAAGTAGCGCAGAAATACAGATTCGAAAAAGTGGAATTGGAAAAAGAAGCGGAAAACCAGGAAGAACCGGCCTGGGAAGAGACCGAGGAAGAACCCGGTTTGAAGCCATGCGTCCTGGCATTTCTGGACGCGGAAAGCTGGGATGAAAAGCTGAGTATTCTGACCTCCATGAGAGGAAAGATCGGCGAAAAGGAGCTGGACAGCATTTTCCTGGCTTTGGACCTTCAAAAAGGGCAGGGAAGCATCGAGAAACAGCTGGATGAAGTGGAAGGCTTTTTAAAGATGCAGAGACGGTATGACGGAAGCCGGTTGAGATAGGTGGTGAAATGGTGTTTAACATAGAGGAAGAATTAAAAAAACTGCCGTCACAGCCGGGCGTATACATCATGCATGACAGTAAGGATGAGATCATCTATGTGGGAAAGGCAATCAGCCTGAAAAACCGGGTCCGCCAATACTTTCAGAGCAGCCGGAATAAGACTGCTAAGATCGAGCAGATGGTGTCCAGAATCGCCAGATTTGAATACATTATCACGGATTCGGAACTGGAAGCGTTGGTTTTGGAATGCAATCTGATTAAAGAGCACCGTCCGCGCTACAATACCATGCTGAAGGATGACAAGAGTTACCCCTATATTAAGGTGACGGTTAACGAAGAATTTCCCAGGGTGCTGTTTGCCAGGGAGATGAAGAAGGATAAAAATAAGTATTTCGGCCCCTATACCAGCGCAGGAGCGGTGAAGGATACCATAGATCTGATCCATAAGATTTACAGGATAAGGACCTGCAACAGAAATCTTCCCAAGGATATAGGAAAAGACCGTCCCTGCCTGAACTACCACATCAAACAGTGCGATGCTCCGTGCCAGGGATATATAAGCAGGGAAGAATATGCAAAATCCATAGGGCAGGCGCTGGATTTCTTAAACGGCCAGTACGGCCCGGTGATAAAATCTTTGGAGCAGAAGATGCAGGCGGCATCAGATGAACTGGATTTTGAAAAGGCAATCGAATACCGGGAGCTGTTAAACAGCGTGAAGCAGATTGCACAGAAGCAGAAAATTACCAGCAGCAGTATGGAAGACCGGGATATTATCGCCATGGCAAAGGATGAGAAGGATGCGGTGGTGCAGGTGTTTTTCGTCAGGGACGGCCGCCTGATCGGCCGGGAGCATTTTCACGTGACTGTGGCTACGGCGGAGGATTCCAAACAAATCCTGACCAGTTTTGTGAAGCAGTTCTATGCCGGAACCCCGTTTGTTCCCAGGGAATTATGGGTTCAGACGGAGCTGGAGGACAGTGGGGTGATCTCGGAATGGCTGAGCGCTAAACGGGGGCAGAAGGTAAGGATCACCGTGCCGCAGAAAGGCCAGAAAGAGCGCTTAGTTGAGCTGGCGGAGAAAAATGCGGCTCTTGTGCTGTCGCAGGATAAAGAAAAGATCAAGCGGGAAGAGTTAAGAACGAGAGGCGCCATGAACCAGGTGGGAGAATGGCTGGGGCTGACCGGGATCAGAAGAATCGAAGCCTTCGATATCTCCAATACCAGCGGTATCGAATCCGTAGGTTCCATGATCGTATATGAGGACGGAAAACCAAAGCGGAACGATTACCGGAAATTTAAGATCAAATGGGTCAAGGGCCCCAATGATTACGCTTCCATGAAAGAGGTGCTGACAAGAAGGTTCAGTCACGGACTGGAGGAAGCGGATCTTTTAAAGGAAAAAGGCATGGATGAATCCTTTGGAAGCTTTACCAGATTTCCGGATCTGATCATGATGGACGGCGGAAAAGGCCAGGTAAATGTGGCGTTGGAGGTTCTGAATGAGCTGAAATTGTCCATTCCGGTCTGCGGTATGGTAAAGGATGACAACCACCGGACCAGAGGATTGTATTATCAGAATGTGGAGATCCCCATCGATAAACACTCGGAGGGCTTCCGGCTGATCACCAGGATTCAGGATGAAGCCCACAGATTTGCCATTGAGTATCACAGAAGTCTGAGAAATAAAGGCCAGGTGAAATCTATTCTGGATGATATTTCGGGAATTGGACCTACCAGAAGAAAGGCTCTGATGCGCCAGTTTAAATCCATAGAGGCGGTAAAAGAAGCCACGCTTGAAGAGCTGGCAGGCGCTCCGGGCATGAACCGGCAGGCGGCCCAAAGCGTTTATGATTTCTTCCATTAAGGAACAGGTAATGACAAGCGGATAAATTTGTGTTAGTATGTAACTGTTTAGTAGGTCTGTGTTTTTACATTAGTATTAAAAAATACTTGTTAGAAGGAGAATGATATCATGCATGGTGTCACCATTAAAGAATTAATTGAAAAGATGAATTTGAAAAATACAACGCCGGAGATCGATACGGAAAAGATTGTATTATCCCATCCGGATGTAAACAGGCCCGCGCTGCAGCTGGCCGGATTTTTCGATCATTTTGACAAAGAGAGGGTGCAGATCATCGGATATGTGGAGCAGGAGTATATAAAGACCCTGACTCTGGAGCGTAAGAAGGAGATGTACAATAAGCTTCTCGCAAGCAAAGTACCCTGCCTGGTGTACAGCCGCGGGCAGATGCCGGATGAAGATATGATTGCCCTTTGTACTTATTATGATGTGCCGTGTCTGGTGTCTGAAAAATCCACATCAGATCTGATGGCAGAGGTGATTCGCTGGCTGAAAGTGAAACTGGCTCCGTGTATCAGCATTCACGGCGTGCTGGTGGACGTATTCGGCGAAGGCGTTTTGATCATGGGAGAAAGCGGCATCGGCAAGAGCGAGGCGGCTTTGGAACTGATTAAACGCGGACACCGTCTTGTAACGGACGATGTGGTGGAGATCCGCAAAGTCAGCGATGAGACTTTGATCGGAAGCGCGCCTGATATTACAAAACATTTTATCGAGCTGCGCGGTATCGGAATTATCGACGTAAAAGCCTTATTCGGTGTGGAAAGCGTGAAGGACACCCAGTCCATCGATATGGTAATCAAACTGGAAGACTGGAATAAGGATAAGGAATATGACCGCCTTGGTCTGGAAGACCAGTATACGGAATTTTTAGGCAATAAAGTGGTCTGCCATTCCATCCCGATCCGTCCGGGCAGAAATTTAGCGATTATCGTGGAATCTGCCGCTGTTAACTACAGGCAGAAAAAGATGGGCTACAATGCAGCCCAGGAGCTTTACAAACGAGTACAGGCGAATTTGTCTAGAAAAAATGATTAGTCTGAGGTAAGGAATTTATGGATGTATTTCATTCAAAACTGGTGGAAGCAGCGGGTGCTGAGTCTGTAAAAACGCAGGAGATGATGAAGAATCACACCACCTTCCGTGTGGGCGGCCCTGCTTCCTGGTATGTGACACCTAGTGATGAAGCCGCGCTGTCCGGCGTGGTGAGCCTGTGCAAAGCGGAACATGTGCCTTATTATATTATTGGAAATGGAAGCAACCTTTTAGTGGGTGATTTGGGTTATGACGGCGTGATCATCTCCATGAGCGAAAACTGGAATTACTGCAGAGTGGAAGGAAAGCGGATTACGGCCGGAGCAGGAACCCTGCTTTCCAAAATCGCCAAATCCGCTCTGGAAGCGTCTTTAACCGGTTTTGAATTTGCCGCAGGAATCCCGGGAACTCTGGGAGGAGCGGTGGTTATGAACGCCGGAGCCTATGGCTCTGAGATGAAATGCGTGCTGGAATCGGCGCGCGTGCTGACCGGGGAAGGGGAAATCAGAAACCTCTCCCTTAAAGAACTGGAACTGGGATACCGGAAAAGCTGCATTCCTTCCAATGGATATATTGTGCTGGAAGCGGTCATACTGCTGGAACCAGGGGACAAGGAAGCGGTCAGGGAGAAGATGGATGAGCTGGCCAGACAGAGGCGTGAGAAACAGCCTTTGGAATATCCAAGCGCCGGAAGCACGTTTAAAAGGCCGGCCGGATATTTTGCGGGCAAACTGATTCAGGATTCCGGCCTTCGCGGATTCCGGTCAGGGGGGGCCCAGGTATCGGAAAAACACTGTGGTTTTGTGATCAACAGGGATCATGCCACGGCGTCTGACGTTGTAAACCTTTGCCGACAGGTGCAGGAGAGGGTAAAGGATAATTTCGGCGTGGATTTGGAAATGGAAGTTAAAATGATTGGGAAATTTTAATATTTGCGGAGGATAAAACGGTGAAACTGGTAATAGTGACTGGAATGTCGGGAGCGGGAAAGACCATTGCGCTCAAAATGCTGGAAGATATCGGATTTTACTGCGTGGATAATCTTCCCATACCGCTGATGGAAAAATTTGCCGAGCTGACTGTGATGAATTTCGGCGGGCACAGCAAAGCCGCTCTTGGCATTGATATCAGGAGCGGGGAGGAACTTTCAAAGCTTAATCAGGTCATGTCAGGATGGAAAAGGAATAAACTGCCGTTTGAAATCCTGTTTCTGGACGCCAGCGACCAGGTTTTAATTAAGCGTTACAAAGAAACCAGGCGGTCTCATCCTTTGGCCGGTTCCGGCCGGATCGACAGGGGGATCGAAAAAGAGCGGGATAAGCTGGCTTTTTTAAAGGAGCGGGCGGACTATATCATCGATACCAGCCAGCTGCTCACAAAGGAGCTCAGGCAGGAGCTGGAGAAGATTTTTGTAGATGACCAGAAGTATAACAATTTATTTGTAACCGTCCTGTCCTTTGGATTTAAATACGGTATTCCTTCGGATGCGGATCTGGTATTCGACGTCCGTTTTCTTCCCAATCCCTACTATGTAGAGGCGCTCCGTCCCAAAACGGGCAACGACAGTGAGGTCAGGGATTTTGTGATGCAGGGAGGAACTGCGGAACAATTTTTAAAGAAGCTGTTTGACATGCTGGACTTTCTGCTTCCCAATTATGTGCTGGAGGGGAAAAACCAGCTGGTGATTGCAGTCGGCTGCACCGGTGGAAAGCACAGATCGGTTACGGTTGCCAATGCGGTATATGCCCACCTGAGCAGCCAGGAAGAGCTGGGGGTTAAGATTGAACACCGGGATATAGAAAAAGATAGTAAACTGAAAAAATAGAAGGCAGGCAGTTAAAACAGGCCCTCTTTTATGAATATCAGCCGCCGGGGCGGGGAAATCGAGGTTCGTATGTCATTTTCATCCAGGGTAAAAGATGAACTTTCCAGACAGCAGAGCGCTGCAAGGCATTGTAAAATAGCGGAAATTGCCGCAATTATCAGCCTTTGCGGGAAAATTATGATCTCGGAACACGATCATTTCTGCATAAAAATTCAAACAGAAAATGTGGCAGTTGCAAGAAAGTACTTTACATTATTGAAAAAAACATTTAATATAAGTACTGATGTCTCGATTCGGCGCAGTACATACCAGAAAAAAAACATCACGTATGTGATTGTAATAAAAAAGCATGAGGATGCGCTGCGGGTACTGCAGGCGACCAGAATCCTGGATTCTCATGGAGAGATTGGGGAAAACCTTTCTCTGGTAGGCAATCTGGTGATACAGCAGTCCTGCTGCAGGAGAGCATTTATCAGAGGCGCGTTCCTCGCATCGGGTTCCATCAGCGATCCGGAAAAATTTTACCATTTTGAGATCGTCTGTGCTGCAAGGCCCAAGGCGGAACAGCTGAAGAACATGATCGCAACCTTTGGATTAGACGCTAAGATTGTGGTCAGGAAAAAATATTATGTAGTTTACATTAAAGAAGGAAGTCAGATTGTGGACATCCTGAACGTGATGGAGGCGCCCATATCCCTTATGGAGCTTGAGAATATCAGGATCTTAAAGGAGATGCGCAACAGTGTGAACCGACAGGTGAACTGTGAAACCGCCAACATCAATAAGACGGTATCAGCTGCTGTGAAGCAGATTGAAGATATAACCTATATCAAAGATACAATTGGCTTTGACGGACTGCCGGAAAATCTGGAGCAGATGGCACGGCTGCGCCTTTTAAGGCCGGATGCAACTTTAAAAGAGCTAGGGGAGGCTCTTGACCCTCCTGTTGGAAAATCAGGAGTGAATCACCGACTTAGAAAGCTTAGTACTTTAGCAGAAGAATTGCGCGAGAAAAGTATGAGCAGAGAGCATGAGGAGGATAATTATGTTGAAAAAAACAATAACAATTGAATTGGCATCAGGTTTGGAAGCAAGACCGGTAGCAATGCTGGTACAGGTATCCAGTCAGTATGAGAGCAGCATTTATGTGGAGTGCGGAGACAAACGCGTGAATGCAAAGAGCATCATGGGCATGATGACATTAGGACTTGCGGCAGGAGAAGAGATAACGATCAGCGCGGACGGTTCAGACGAAGAGCAGGCTGTTTCTGATATTGAAAAATATTTAAAGAGCAACTAGTGGCAGAAGAAGGAGGCACGCGGGCAGCGTGCCTTTTATATTTCTGTGATTTATGATATACTGGTTTCAGATTTTAACAAAGGAGAGAATTACATGGCATTTACCCATTTACATGTCCATACGGAATACAGTTTGTTGGATGGCTCCAGTAAGATTAAGGAACTGACGGCCAGGGCAAAGGAACTTGGCATGGACAGTATTGCGATTACCGATCATGGAGTCATGTATGGAGTAATCGATTTTTACCGAGCGGCCAGGGATGTGGGGATAAAACCTATCATCGGCTGTGAGGTCTATGTTGCGCCCAACAGCCGGTTTGACCGTGAGACGGTCCATGGAGAAGACCGGTATTATCATCTGGTGCTTCTGGCGGAGAACAACGTAGGATACCAGAACCTGATGAAGATCGTTTCCAAGGGTTTTGTGGATGGATTTTATTATAAACCGAGGGTGGATTTTGAGGTACTTTCCCAGTACCATGAGGGAATTATCGCCCTCAGCGCCTGTCTGGCCGGTGAAGTCCAAAGGCTGTTGGAACGAGGAATGTATGAAGAGGCGAAAAAATGCGCCCTTCGCCATGAAGAGCTGTTCGGCAAGGGAAATTATTATTTAGAGCTGCAGGATCATGGAATTCCGGCTCAGAAATCTGTCAATCAGGGGCTTTTGAGAATGAGTAAGGAACTGAACATCCCCCTTGTTGCAACAAACGATGTTCATTATACCTTTGCGGAAGACGCGGCGCCTCATGATATTCTTCTCTGTATCCAGACCGGAAAAAAGGTGACGGATGAAAACAGAATGAGGTATGAAGGCGGCCAGTATTTCTGTAAATCGGAAGACGAGATGAAGCAGCTGTTTCCCTATGCTTTGGAAGCGCTGGAAAACACCCATAAGATCGCGGAGCGTTGTAACGTGGAGATCGAATTCGGCGTTACCAAGCTGCCCAAGTATGATGTGCCGGAAGGATATGATTCCTGGTCTTACCTGAATAAGCTTTGCGACGACGGCATGAAAAAACGGTATCCTGATGATGACGGAACCCTGAAAGAACGGCTGGAATACGAACTGGATGTCATTCATACCATGGGATATGTGGATTATTTCCTGATCGTATGGGATTTCATTCATTTTGCCAAGTCTCACGATATCATCGTGGGGCCGGGAAGAGGATCGGCGGCCGGAAGCATCGTTTCCTACTGCCTGGAGATCACGGATATCGATCCGATCCGCTATAACCTGCTGTTCGAACGTTTCTTAAACCCGGAACGTGTATCCATGCCGGATATCGATATCGATTTCTGCTTCGAACGGAGGCAGGAAGTGATCGACTATGTGGTGGAGAAGTACGGAAAAGAACAGGTGGTTCAGATCGTGACCTTCGGTACTCTGGCTGCCAAGGGTGTGGTCCGGGATGTGGGCCGGGCATTAGACATGCCCTATGCCCGGTGCGACGCCATCGCCAAGATGATACCGGGCGATCTGGGAATGACTCTGGAAAAGGCGCTGAAACAGAGCCCGGACCTGAGAAAGGCTTATAATGAAGACGGAGAGGTTAAATACCTGATCGATATGTCCATGCGTCTGGAAGGACTTCCAAGACATACGTCCATGCATGCGGCAGGAGTTGTTATCAGCCGGACTTCCGTGGACAATTACGTTCCCCTTTCCAGAGCGGCGGACGGTTCTATCACAACCCAGTTTACCATGACCACATTGGAGGAACTGGGGCTTTTGAAGATGGATTTTCTGGGTCTTAGAACCCTGACCGTAATCCAGAATGCGGTCCGCCAGGCTGAAAAGAATCATGGGATTACAATTGATCTCAACAAGATCGATTACAATGATAAAAAAGTATTGGAATCCATCGGAACAGGTAAAAACGTGGGCGTGTTCCAGCTGGAAAGCGGCGGGATGAAGGGCTTTATGAAAGAGCTGAAGCCGGAGAATCTGGAAGATATCATCGCCGGAATCTCTCTGTACCGCCCGGGCCCCATGGATTTTATTCCCAAATATCTTCAGGGAAAGAACGACAGAAAGTCGATAACCTATGACTGCCCTCAGCTGGAACCGATTTTAGGCCCTACTTACGGCTGTATCGTCTATCAGGAACAGGTTATGCAGATCGTCCGGGACCTGGCCGGTTATACCATGGGACGAAGCGATCTGGTACGAAGAGCCATGTCCAAGAAGAAATCTTCCGTCATGGAAAAAGAGCGGAAGAACTTCGTATACGGCAATGAGGAAGAGGGCGTAAAAGGCTGTGTGAACAACGGCATTGATGAGAAGGTTGCCAATACCATCTATGATGAGATGATTGACTTCGCAAAATATGCGTTTAATAAGTCTCATGCCGCCTGCTATGCTGTGGTGTCCTATCAGACCGCCTATTTGAAATACTACTATACAAAAGAATTTATGGCGGCTCTTATGACTTCGGTTATGGATAATGTGACCAAGATTTCGGAGTATATCCTGACCTGCCGCCAGATGGGAATCAACATCCTGCCGCCTGATATCAATGAAGGAGAGAGCGGCTTTTCCGTGTCGGGAGATTCCATCCGATACGGTTTGTCCGCCATTAAGAGCGTTGGAAAATCAGTGGTCGAGATGATTATCAGGGAGAGGGAACAGAATGGAACGTTTTCTTCCATGGAGGATTTTATCGACCGAATGAGCAATAAAGAGGTCAATAAGCGTACCTTGGAGAACTTTATCAAGTCCGGCGCTCTCGATACTCTGCCGGGTACGAGAAAACAGAAGCTTTTAGTTGCTCCGGCGCTGCTTGACCAGAAGAATAAGGAGAGGAAGAGCAGCTTAGAGGGCCAGATGACGCTGTTCGATTTTGCTCCCGAGGAAGAGAAAGAGAGCTTTCAGATCACATTTCCCAATGTGGGTGAATTTCCAAAGGAAGAGCTGCTGGCATTTGAAAAAGAGACGCTGGGGATCTATGTAAGCGGACATCCTATGGAAGCTTATGAAGAGACCTGGAGGAAAAATATTACGGCCATGGCCACTGACTTTATTGTGGATGAAGAAACGGAACATGCCAGGGTAAGAGACGGCGCCAAGGTTATCATTGGAGGTATGATAACCGGCAAAACGGTAAAGACTACAAGAACGAATCAGATGATGGCATTTATCACTCTTGAAGACCTGGTGGGATCGGTGGAAGTCATCATTTTCCCAAGGGATTACGAAAGCAAGAGAGAACTTTTTACGGAAGAGGCCAAGGTGTTTATCCAGGGCCGCGCGTCCATCGGCGAGGAACCGGTGGGCAAGGTGATCTGCGAGCGCGTGATTCCATTTTCCAGCATTCCCCGCGAACTTTGGCTGAAATACCCGGATAAAGAGGCATTTACGGCAGGAGAACAGGAGCTTTTAGAGATGCTTAAAATGTCGGAAGGGAACGACAGCGTGGTCATCTATCTGGAAAAAGAGAAGGCCAGAAAGGTGCTTCCGGCGAACCAGAATGTGTCGGCTGATTCAGAACTGTTGACAGTATTAACGGAAAAACTTGGTGAAAATAATGTCAAAGTTGTAGAAAAAGCTATTGAAAAGATGGTGAAAATGAATTAGAATAGGGATTGTATGAAAAAAAGTACGTAAGTAAAATATAAGTTAAATGGTACGCACATTCAGGGAGGTAATTTGATATGGCAAAGGCAGTAAAGACAATCGGTGTGTTGACTAGTGGTGGAGATGCGCCTGGAATGAATGCAGCTATCCGTTCAGTAGTAAGAGTAGCAATTGGAAAAGGAATGAAAGTTAAGGGCATTATGCGCGGCTATGCAGGACTTTTGCAGGAAGAGATTGTAGACATGGAGAGCTCCAGCGTTTCCGATATTATCCACCGCGGCGGAACTATTCTTTACACGGCCAGATGTTCCGAATTTACAACGCCGGAAGGACAAAAAAAGGGTGCGGAGATCTGCAAAAAGCATGGAATAGACGGAGTTGTCGTTATCGGCGGCGACGGTTCATTCAGAGGTGCAGGCAAGTTATCCGCTCTCGGAGTCAACACAATAGGTCTTCCGGGAACCATCGATCTCGATATCGCATGTACCGATTATACCATCGGTTTTGATACGGCTGTCAATACGGCGATGGAAGCAATTGATAAGGTGCGTGACACTTCTACATCCCATGAGCGCTGCAGCATTATTGAGGTTATGGGACGTAACGCAGGATATATCGCATTGTGGTGCGGATTCGCCAACGGCGCAGAGGACATTCTTCTTCCGGAGCGTTACGACGGCGATGAGCAGAAACTGATTAACCGCATTATTGAGAACAGAAAACGGGGAAAGAAACACAACATCATCATCAATGCGGAGGGAATCGGACATTCCGCTTCCATGGCAAGAAGAATTGAAGCGGCAACCGGCATAGAGACGAGAGCCACGATTCTGGGCCACATGCAGCGAGGCGGCGCTCCAACCTGTAAGGACAGGGTATACGCTTCCATCATGGGAGCAAAAGCGGTGGAACTCCTTGCGGAAGGCAAGAGCAACCGCGTGGTGGGATATAAACACGGTGAGTTCATGGATTTCGATATTCAGGATGCTCTGGCTATGAAGAAGGATATCCCGGAAGATCAGTACGAGATCAGCAAGATGTTAATCAGATAAGAACAGTAAAAGAAAGGTTCTCTATACGGACCTTTCTTTTCTGTCAATTTGGAAAGGAAAGGGATATGGAAGACAGGACGATTCTGTGCGGGGCGAACGCTTATACGCAGAAATATTATTTTAATGAGGAATTTTCCGGACTTCCGGAGAGCATTAAGAAAGAGCTTCAGATTATGTGCGTCTGGTTCGTTCAGGAGGTGGGAGGAATTTTCACCATGGAGTTCGGAGAAGACGGAACCCTGGAATTCAAAACGGAATCCAATGAATATGACGGAACCATCGATGAGATCGGCAGCGTGTTGAAAATCAAACAATTTCAGCTGGAACGGCAGGAATTGCTGGAATCGCTGGAACTCTATTATAAAGTATTTTATCTGGGAGAAGATATAGGATGAGCGGAGAATTATGAAGCTGACAATCGGTAATGTGACGTTGGATAATAACGTGATACTGGCGCCTATGGCAGGAGTAACCGACCTGCCATTTCGCTTGCTGTGCAAGGAGCAGGGATGCGGCCTTGTCTGTACGGAGATGGTGAGCGCCAAGGCTATTTTATATAAAAACAGGAATACGAACGCACTTTTGGAAGTGAAGGATCAGGAACGTCCGGTATCGGTCCAGCTGTTTGGCTCCGATCCGGATATATTGGGCAGGATCGCCCATCAGATTGAGGACGGCCCCTTTGATATCATCGATCTGAACATGGGGTGCCCGGTTCCTAAGGTTGTGAACAACCAGGAAGGTTCCGCTCTCATGAAGAATCCCAAGCTGGTGGAGCAGATTCTCAGCTCCATGGTAAAGGCGGTGAAGAAGCCGGTAACGGTAAAATTCAGAAAAGGATTCGACGAAGACCATGTGAATGCGGTCGAGATCGCCAAGATTGCAGAAAGCTGCGGAGTTGCTGCCGTGGCGGTTCACGGACGGACGAGAGAGCAGTTTTATTCGGGAAAGGCCGACTGGGACATTATAAGGAAGGTAAAAGAGGCGGTGAAGATTCCGGTGATTGGAAACGGAGATATCTTCACGCCGGAAGACGCCAAAGCCATGATGGACCAGACGGGATGCGACGGACTGATGGTGGCCCGGGGCGCAAAGGGAAATCCCTGGATCTTTACCAGAATCAATCACTATCTGGATACAGGTGAACTTCTGTCTCCTCCGGGTCTGGAGGAAATCAAACGCATGATCATCCGCCATGGAGAACTTCAGATGCAGATTAAGGGCGAGGTGATCGGCATGCGGGAGATGCGCAAGCATATGGCCTGGTATACCAGCGGCCTTCCCCATTCGGCAGCGGTGAGAAATGAGATCAACCAGGTGGAGACGCTGGAGGGGTTAAAGAAGCTGATGGATGAGCGATTTTAAGATTATAGAAAATGAGGAATCACAGGGATACTATTCTTGACAATCGTAAGGGTTTAAGATATAATACTTTGAATGCGAGAGGGCGAGTAAATTTAAGGAAGGAAGCAGTATAATGGCAGAGAAAAAAAACATTTTAACATATGCGGGATTGAAACAGTATGAAGACGAACTTCAGAACCTGAAAGTAGTAAAACGTAAGGAAGTTGCGGAGAAGATCAAGGAAGCAAGAGAACAGGGCGACTTGTCTGAGAACGCGGAATACGATGCTGCAAAGGACGAACAGCGCGATATCGAACTTCGTATTGAAGAGCTGGAAAAACTGCTGAAGAACGCAGAAGTTGTAGTTGAAGAAGAGATCGATTTAGACAAGATCAACATCGGCTGTAAAGTTAAGGTTTATGAAGTGGATTTCGATGAAGAGATGGAATTCAAGATCGTAGGATCTACAGAAGCCAACAGCCTTCAGAATAAAATTTCCAATGAGTCTCCTGTGGGCAAAGCCCTGATCGGCAGAAAAGTCGGCGACGTTGTGGACGTTGAGACCCAGGTGGGAACCATTCAGTACAAGGTACTGGAGATTCAGAGAGTTTCTTAATCTCTGATAAGAAAAAGCTTGAACGAAAAGAAGAGGAGTGGAAACAGTGGCAGAGCAGAATCAGAACCAGCAGGCGAACCAGGCGGAAGATATTAACCACCTGTTAAAGGTGCGCCGTGAGAAACTGGCAGAATTGCAGGAAGCAGGAAAAGATCCGTTTCAGATAACAAAGTACGATGTAACGGTACACAGCACGGATGTAAAAGATAATTTCGAAGAGTGGGACGGCAAGGAAGTATCCATAGCAGGGCGTATGATGTCCAAACGTGTTATGGGTAAGGCTTCTTTCTGCAACGTTCAGGATTTGAAAGGCAATATTCAGTCTTATGTAGCCCGTGACAGCATCGGGGAAGACGACTATAAGGATTTCAAGAAGATGGATATCGGCGATATCGTGGGCATTAAGGGAACTGTGTTCAAGACGAAGACAGGCGAGATTTCCATTCATGCAACCGCAGTTATTCTGTTGTCTAAGAGCCTTCAGATTCTTCCTGAGAAGTTCCACGGACTTACCAATACGGATATCCGTTACAGACAGCGTTATGTGGATCTGATCATGAATGCAGATGTAAAGGACACGTTTATTAAACGTTCCAAGATTCTGGCTGCTATCCGTAAATATTTAGGCGGAGAGGGCTTCATGGAAGTGGAGACTCCTATGCTTGTATCCAACGCAGGAGGAGCTGCGGCGAGACCGTTTGAAACTCATTTTAACGCGTTAGACGAGGATTTAAAACTGCGCATCTCTCTGGAATTATATTTGAAGAGACTGATTGTAGGCGGCATGGAGAGAGTTTATGAGATCGGCCGCGTATTCCGTAATGAAGGTCTGGATACCAGACATAATCCGGAATTCACATTGATGGAGCTTTATCAGGCTTATACCGATTATCACGGTATGATGGATCTGACAGAGAACCTGTACCGTTTCGTGGCTCAGGAAGTGCTTGGAACCACAACCATCTCTTACAACGGCATTGAGATGGATCTTGGAAAACCATTTGAACGCATCACCATGGTGGATGCTGTTAAGAAATATTCAGGCGTGGACTTCAATGAAATTCACACCTTAGAAGAAGCCAGAGCAATTGCGAAGGAAAAAGGTGTGGAATTTGAGGAACGCCACAAAAAGGGCGATATTCTCAGTTTATTCTTCGAGGAATTTGCAGAAGAGCATTTGATTCAGCCTACCTTTGTTATGGATCATCCGATTGAGATTTCTCCTCTTACCAAGAAGAAACCGGAAAATCCTGAATATGTGGAGCGTTTTGAGTTCTTTATGAACGGTTGGGAGATGGCTAATGCTTACTCCGAGTTAAATGATCCTATCGATCAGAGAGAGCGTTTCCAGGCCCAGGAAGAACTTCTGGCCCAGGGCGACGAGGAAGCCAACCATACGGATGAAGATTTCCTGAACGCATTGGAGATCGGTATGCCTCCGACTGGCGGAATTGGATTCGGTATCGACAGAATGTGCATGCTGCTGACCAATTCGGCTGCAATCCGCGATGTGCTGCTGTTCCCGACCATGAAGTCACTTGGCGGTTCCGGCGACACCAGGAAAGCGGATACAGCTTCCTGCCAGAATGCTGCATCTTCTGAAACTGCTGCGGAGAAAGTCCAGGAAACCATTGATTTTTCTAAGGTTAAGATCGAACCTCTGTTTGAGGAAATGGTTGATTTTGAGACATTTGCAAAGTCCGATTTCCGGGCTGTAAAGGTTAAGGACTGCGTTGCGGTACCAAAAAGCAAGAAGCTTCTTCAGTTTACATTAGATGACGGAAGCGGCACGGACCGCACGATTTTAAGCGGTATTCACGAGTATTACGAGCCGGAAGAACTGATTGGTAAGACGGCTATCGCTATTGTTAATCTGCCGCCCAGAAAGATGATGGGCATTGATTCCTGTGGAATGCTGATTTCAGCGGTTCACGAGGAAGACGGTAAAGAGGGATTGAATCTGCTTATGGTTGATGCCCGCATTCCGGCAGGTGCGAAATTGTATTAAGAGGCTGTAGGTTAGCCTTAGAGAATAGGAAACAGGTATCTGATGAATGAGATGTATGGTTCATCAGATACCTGTTTTTTGTGTATTGCTGCCTGATCGTGTTGTCCTAGGAGTTACGGCTGTACATACTCAGTCGGAAATAAAATCGAGTACAAAGGAATCGGGAACAGTATCCGGCATGGAATCCAAAACTTTGTCAGCGATGACCCGGGCTTTTGCCAGAGCATCGTCCAATATGTTTCTGTTCAAAAAACGTTCAAATTTGCTGATAATGATGTAGTCCGGAATCTCGTCATAACCAATGCTGGAAAAAAGGCCGGATTCCTTATTCAGAATCAATGTCTTTTCAAAATTATAGGGCACATATTTCCCGTAAAGCAGGAACAGGTCATCGTTGACCGGGAAATTATGGGTTTCTGCCAGCTGGTACAGGCTGGTATTGGGACGTTTCTCCAATTTTTGAAAGAAGATATCATTTTTTAAACTGTCCACATAAAGGCGGTGGTATTTGCCGCTGAGCAGATATAAGGTATTTACCCGGGTGCACAAAGAGGTGTGAATCAGAGGATCTTCGTGGTTGGGATAAAACTTGTCGCAGCAATGGCTGCTGTAGCTGAAAAGCATGTCGAGTATCAGTCCGGCCAGTTCCTGTTTGGAGTGAAAGAAGTGGTTAACAAGGCCTAGACTGACGGAGGCCTGTTCCGATATCTGCCGGATCGTAGTTGTTTCATAGCCCTGCTGGAGAAAAAGGCGGTGCGAGGTCTGGAAGATATCCTGATATTTTTCATTTTTCATTATAAAAATTCCTTTCAAATAAAATTGTCTATTGACATTTTACGGTAAAGTGATTATACTTTAAAGCAATAAATTGAACATGTTCAAAAACGAAGAACACGTCGGCTTAAATTGGATGAATTACCTGATAGTGGTATGATAACATAATGTAGGATAAAAAGGCAAGCCGATATTTCCAACGATGGAAAGCAGACCAAAAAGGCTGAGTCTGCATTTTTTATAACCATTATTGAACATGTTCAATGATAAAAGGGAAAGGAGCCAATATGGGAAAGTACATTGTAAAAAGGATTTTATGGATGATTCCGGTCATCATCGGAATATCATTCATACTCTATTCCATTTTGGAGATTACGCCGGGTGACCCGGTGGTTATGATTCTGGGAGAAAATGCTCCACAGGATAAGGTGGATCTCTTACGCGAGCAGATGGGGTTAAACAAGCCGTTTCTTCAGCGGTATATCAACTATGTGCTGGGAGCGCTTCACGGAGATTTCGGAAGTTCATACAGAACAAGGCTTCCGGCATTTCAGGAGATCATCGCCAGATTTCCGACTACGCTGAAACTGACGG
This sequence comes from Clostridium sp. chh4-2, assembly GCF_002899675.1. Lineage (GTDB taxonomy): Bacteria > Bacillota > Clostridia > Lachnospirales > Lachnospiraceae > CHH4-2. The sequence goes on from NZ_PKUU01000002.1 coordinate 286,947, forward strand.
TGGGAGGGATTTCTCTTGTGATTCTGATGGGAATACCGCTGGGAATTATTGCGGCAATCCGGCAGTATTCGGTGTTTGACAATGTAAGCATGGTGGGTGCGCTGATTCTAAACTCCATGCCGGGATTCTGGTTAGGAATCATGCTGACTCTGCTGTTTTCCGTGAAGCTGGGCCTTTTGCCGGCTACGGGGGTGAGCAGTTGGAAATCATTTATTCTGCCCTGTGTGACATTGGCGGCCGGGATGATGGCCTCGGTCGTTCGTATGACCCGATCCAATATGCTGGAGGTGATCCGTCAGGAATACATAACGACAGCCAGAGCGAAAGGTTCGTCGGAGAAACGGATTATCATGCATCATGCTCTCCGCAATGCGCTGCTTCCGATCGTGACGATTATTGGACTTAATTTCAGCAGTTTGTTGGGAGGAACATTGATTATCGAGACGGTGTTTAACATACCGGGGCTGGGGGCGCTGATGATAACGGCAGTCCGGTCCAAGGATGTGCCTCTGGTTATGTCGGGAGTATTGTTTGTGGCTTTATTAGGCGGATTTATCAACTTGTTTGTAGACATTCTGTATGTATTTATCGATCCGAGGCTGAAATCCCAGTTTGTTAAAGGAAGAAGGTGATGGAGATGGGAAAGAATAAAAAGGTCTTGGCAGAAGCGGGCCGGATGTATCAAAAGGGACAGTGGAGCATGGTCTGGCACCGGTTTCGAAAAAATAAAAGCGCTATGCTGGGATTAATCTTGCTGATTATGCTGGTGGTAGTTGCGCTGTCCGCCGTATTTCTTGTAAATTACCAGACCGATGTGGTTGGTATGGATATGGCAAACAGGATGCAGTCGCCAAGCAGCAGCCACATTTTAGGAACCGATCATTATGGGCGCGATATTTTCGCCCGGATTATCTATGGAGCCAGAATTTCGCTGTCCATGGCGGTTATTATCATATTGGTTTCATTTACGGCAGGCGGAGCTATCGGAGCCGTAGCCGGATACTTTGGCGGCTGGGTGGATAATATTCTGATGAGGATTATGGATGTTTTTTATGCGATCCCATTTAACCTGTTTGCGATCTGCGTTGTCGCTGCGCTGGGAGGCGGTACGTTCAATTTGATCATGGCAATGTCCATAGCCCTGATCCCCATGTTTTCCAGAATTGTCCGATCTGCGGTGCTTCCGATCTGCGGGCAGGAATATATTGAGTCGGCCAGGGCCTGTGGAACCTCTCATTTCCGGATCATTGTAAAGCACGTGATTCCCAATGCCATCGGGCCGATTATCGTACACGCCACACTGAATATTGCAGATACTATCAAGGCGATTGCAGGTTTGAGCTTTATCGGACTCGGGATTGCAGCCCCTCTGCCGGAATGGGGAGCCATGCTGACGGAAGGGAAAAATTATATTCGGGAATATCCATATCTGGTTGTCGTACCAGGAGTTGCAATTATGATTGCCGCAATGAGTTTTAACCTGATCGGCGATGGCCTGCGTGACGCTCTGGACCCAAGACTGAAGAATTAGGGAGGGGCTTATGAAAGAAGAGAAGCAGAGAGAAATATTACTGAAAATAGACGATTTAAATGTAGTGTATGAAAATGATACCGAAACCGTACATGCGGTAAACGGTTTAAGCCTGACCCTGGGCAGGAAGGAAACGTTGGGACTTGTAGGTGAAACAGGGGCAGGAAAAACCACCACGGCATTGAGCATCATGGGTCTTCTCCCTAAGAAAATCGGTAAATGCAATTCAGGAACCATCACATTTGAGGGTAAAAATCTTCTTGACATGGATCAAAAGGAGCTGATGGGCATCCGCGGAGAGAAGATATCCATGATCTTTCAGGACCCTATGACCAGCTTAAATCCGGTCCTCACGGTGGGAGAGCAGGTGAGAGAAGCTCTGGAATTACATAACGAGGCCAACCGTACAAAGGAAGAAATGGAAGCCAGAGTGGACGAGATGTTCGAGCTGGTGGGAATCTCAAAAGAGAGAAAACAGGAATATCCCCATCAGTTTTCCGGCGGAATGAAACAGAGGGTGGTAATCGCCATGGCTTTGGCCTGTAGCCCGGAACTTCTGATTGCAGATGAGCCTACAACCGCCTTAGATGTGACAATACAGGCCCAGGTATTAAATATGATGACCAAGCTGAAGGAAGAACTGGGGACGTCCATGATTATGATCACCCATGATCTTGGGATTGTGGCGGAAACCTGTGACTATGTAAATGTTGTCTATGCCGGAACGGTTGTGGAAAGCGGCACCGTGGAAGATATTTTTGAAGGCGAGCACCATCACCCATATACGGATGGGCTGTTCCATTCCCTGCCGGACTTGGAAAAAGCGCAGAAAAGGCTGACGCCCATTCAGGGATTGATACCAGATCCGACCAATCTGCCGAAAGGGTGCCCATTCCATCCCAGATGTCCGCAGTGTATGGACGTGTGCAGGGAGCATGAACCACAGGAGGTACATTTGAATACCCAGACCATCCGGTGCCATTTATATCGACAGGAGGAAGCGCAATGGAGCCATTGATAGAGATTAAGGGACTGAAAAAATATTTTAAGACTCCGGCCGGACTTCTTCATGCGGTGGACGATGTGAACCTTTCCATCGCAAAAGGAGAGACTCTTGGGATCGTAGGGGAAAGCGGATGCGGAAAATCCACTTTGGGCCGGGTAATTATAAAGCTTTTGGAGCCGACGGAGGGAAGCATTCTCTTTGAAGGAACCGACATAGCCGGAATGAAAAACCGGCAGCTCAAGGAATTCAGAAAGGATGCACAGATTATTTTCCAGGACCCATATGCAAGTTTGAATCCCAGAATGAGTGTGTTTGATCTGATTGCGGAGCCGATGATCGTTAATCATATCGGAAAGTCCAAGAGCGAGCTGCGGGACCGGGTTCTGGAGCTGATGGAGACTGTGGGCTTAGCGCCCAGACTCGCATCTGCCTATCCTCATGAATTAGATGGCGGAAGACGACAGAGAATCGGAGTGGCTCATGCTCTGGCCGTAAATCCTAAATTTATTGTCTGTGATGAGCCGGTTTCGGCGCTGGACGTTTCCATTCAGGCCCAGATTTTGAATCTGCTGATGGACCTGCAGGAAAAGAGGAATCTGACCTATCTGTTTATTACCCATGATCTGTCGGTGGTAAAGCATATTTCTAATGAAATTGCGGTTATGTATCTGGGGCAGTGCGTGGAAAAGGCTTCGGCGGAGGAATTGTTTATCAATCCGCTACATCCATATACAAAGGCCCTTTTGGAGGCAATCCCTGTGCCGAATTTGAAGAACAGGGGAAAGGCAAGAGAGGTTTTGACAGGTGAGGTGACAAACCCCATCAACCCGGGAATCGGCTGCCGTTTTGCACCGAGATGCCGGTATGCCAGTGAACAGTGTATAAACAGCAGCATCCGTCTGAAGGAACAGTCCAAAGGACATCAGGTTGCCTGCATTTTATATTAACCACTTTGAAGGAGGATAAGAGGATGAAAAAAACAAAGAAAGCAGCAGTATTGGCTTTGGCAGCGGCGGTGATTTTGTCGGCCTGCGGCGGCAGTCAAACATCAGGTGGAAGCGCCGCCCAGACAGAGGGAGGCGGCGGAGGAAAAGATTCCATTAATATAGAAATCAGTTCCGACCCATCCGTGTTATGTGGTGGATTTGCGGCCAACTCAACGGTAAATCTGGTATCAGACCAGGTATTTGACCGGCTGCTGGAGAGCAATGGGGACGGAACCTTTACGCCGAAACTGGCGACAGAGTGGAAGTATGACGACAACGGCAAGGACATCATTTTTACCCTGCGTGAAGGCGTAAAATTCCATAATGGAGAGACAATGACTGCCGATGATGTGGTATTTTCTTATAACACCGTTATTAATGATGCCTATGCCACCACGGCTACCTCGCCTATGGATCATATGGAAAAGGTGGATGATACTCACGTAAAGCTGGTATTTAAACTGGTATACGGGCCGGCATTGGAAGCGGCCGCTACTTCCTATATGTGTGTGTTTCCGCAGGCTTACTATGAACAGGACCCTGATGCATTTTTAAGAAATCCAATAGGAACCGGCGCTTATCAGTTTGTGGAGTGGGTGAGCGGGGACCGCATTGTCCTGACCAGAAATGAGGATTATTTTGACGGTGCTGCTCCAATTAAAGACGTAACCTATAAGGTTTATCTGGATTCCAGTGTGGCTGCCATCGCATTGGAGAACGGGGAAATCGATGTGCTGACAAATCCGACTCAGACAGACCGTTCCAATCTGATGAACCATGAAGGGCTGGTTTATGAAGAGACGGAATCCGCTATGGTTACATGGGCATTCTTTAACTGCGAAGGAAGATTTGGCGACCAAAAGCTGAGAGAAGCGTTCCACTATGCGATTGACAGGGAGGCAGTGCTTCAGGGAGCTGCGGAAGGCGTCGGCAAAGTGGCTAATTCCATGTTCCCTAATTTCCTTCCGGGAAGCGATCCGGATTACCAGATCAGCCATCCATACAATCCGGAAAAAGCCAAGGAGCTTCTGGCTGAGGCCGGATATGGGGATGGACTGGAAATCACAGTCAAAACGAGAGAATCCGCCAATTATTACAGACCTATGGAGATTATGCAGGCCCAGCTGGCTCAGGTTGGCGTGACAATGAATATCGAACGGATGGAATCGAATGCATGGTCAAATGACGTGCTGAGACGTTCTGATTTTGAATTTAACCTGATCGCCACAACCTTAGGATTCCCGGATTTTGACGAGCGTTACGCGTTGGTTGTCAGCGGACAGCCTCAAAACTTCTATCACATTGCCGATCCGGAACTGGACGCGGCATTTGAAACAAACAGAAGCAGCACTGACCCGGAGGAACGAATCCAGGCGTGTCATGATATGATTCGCATTATGGATGAGCACTGTTTGATCCTGCCTCTGTTTGCCAACATGAGAGGCATTGCATACAAAGAAGGTTTGGAAGGAATTAAGCCGAACCCTTATTACAGCTATAAGATTGACCAATGGTCATGGGGAAATTAAGATATGCAGTAATTTTATCCTGTAACGGGATAATGAATGAAAATAGAGAAGGAGTAAAAGATGGAGAAACGTTATTTAATTCGTATGAACAATTCAGAGGACTGGTTAAGACATTGGGACGAGGGTACCCAGGTAGTAAATGATTTTATTCTGCCGAGAGGGCCTTATGAGAAGGATGAGATGAGCGATACCATCTATCATAAGGATGCGGAAGTACCTTATCATCAGCATGAAAAGGGCTTCGAGACATTTATGATTGCCAAAGGAAGCGTCGAATGTGTGATCCGTGGAAAACATTTTATAGCCAATGCGGGGGATATCCTTCATATCGCTCCATATACGCCTCACGGATTCCGTTTTTTAGAGGAAGGAACAATCTGGAGAGAGTTATTCCAGGAAATTAATATGGCTCAGGGAATCATGAATAAGAATACGGTAAAAGGAAATTACCCGGAATATATGGACAGCCCGGAATTTATGGAAGTTTACCGGAACGGCCGCAAGGCGCTTCAGAGAGAAACACCGGCTCCGGTTGATGTGGAAAAAGAAAAGGTTCATGAAGTCCGTACTCCGGAATTTGCGTTTTCCCATTATAAAGGGGATGGCTATGACCTGAAATTAAAGGTAGGAAAATGGGAAACCAATGGAGTGAAAGAAGTATGGCAGGCGAAATTAGAGAAGGGGATCAATATAGAGTACGATTATCCTCACTGCAATTGGGAACTCTACTACATTACAAAGGGCGCAGTTCAGTTCACAATTTTGGATGAGACCTTTACAGCCGGCCCGGACTGTCTGGTACATATCCCTCCATTTCATAAGCACAGCATTAAGGTGCTGGAGGATACGGAGATGTTTGACTATGGCGGGGAGATGGATTTGATGGCGCTTTTGGAAGATTATGAGTCCATCAAAAAATATAGCCCTGAAAAATTAGACGATCAGGAATTTATGACTTCCTTCCTTCGTAAGTATAAATGCTTTGTTACAAACTTTTATTTAGTTAAGTAAGGTACGCCGAAAAGAAGGGGAAACCTGGGCGGGCGGCGGAAATGGAAACAGATAGGGGATTCGGGTTACGACCCTAAGTAATACTAGGACGCCAAGAGCGGAAAAAGGCAGCGCGGCGCCATTCACGATGAACTCTTTATGACTTCATCGTTCAGTGGCGCCTCAAATACTGATTCGGAATTCAGTATTTGTCTGCCTTTTTCCGCTCTTGCCGACCAAGTATCACTAAGGGTCTGCACACGATCCCCTATCTGTTTCCATTTCCGCCGCCCGCCCAGGTTTCCCCTTCTTTCCGGCTGTTGCTTGGCTAGCTGAGGATAAAAGATTTGGCGGATGAGAGGGTAAAATTTTACATCAGTCGTTAAGTCTTTTTCAGAAATGACTTCACGATTTAATGTAAAGGGTGAGGTCTTTTCGTGAAATGCCTTGACGTTTATAATAAAAACCCGAAGGCTTTTCTGAGAATTCTGTGGCGATCCATGTAAATTGGCTTCTATATAAATACCGATACAATAACATTGTTTTTAACCAGGCTAGCGAAAACCAGCACAGAACCAGGAAGCGGAGCCGGAAGGAAACGATCAGAGAGGGAACCGGGCCGGGGAAGCAAGATACGGACAAATGGGATCGTATGGAACCCCTTTAGAACTACTTAGGCCCGTAAGGACAGAACGAGGCAGGTAAAAACTGATTTCCGTCTCATTTTTTAAAGCGCCGCTGAGCAGCGAAGTCATCAAGAGTTCACTGCGAATGGCGCTGACCTGCCTCGTTCTGTCCTTACGGGCCTTAGTAGTTCTTAGGGGCGAATCCCGAATCCCATTTGTCCGTATCTTGCTTCCCCGGCCCGGTTCCCTCTCTGATCGTTTCCTTCCGGCTCCGCTTCCTGGTTCTGTGCGTACCTTTCGCCAACCCCGTTAAATAACAATTTCCTGCTACAGATTTTTAAAATCAGCCAGCCGCTGATTTTCCAGAAACAGATGAATCAGATATTTCTCGGCTTCTGTGAATATCTGACCTTTTCTGAAAAAGATGGTCTGGGAGATTTCCAGGTCCGGTTTTAATTTAAAGCAGAGGATGGGCGGAGCGCTGCGTTCCGGAGGCAGGAAACCGATAGCTCTTGTGTTGGCAATGAAATGTGCGGCCATATCAAGGCGGCTGCACTGCATCAGGATGTTGGGGTGGATGCCAGCATAATTAAAATAGCTGTCAATGATTGCCCGCACGAAAGTATCCTTGTTCATGGTGATGAACATTTCATCTTTAAATAAGGAAAGATCAACGTATTCCCCTTCCATTTCCTCCAGATGATATTGGCGGACCAGAGGATTGTCCCGGGATACGGCAAGGCAAAGGGCGGAATTGGGGCGTGTAATGATGTTGTCAAGCATGGGATCAGTGCTGGCAGAGCCGGACCAGGCCAAGTCTATGGTGCCGTCCAAAAGTTTCTTTTCCAGAAATTTTACATTTCCTTCCACCAGTTTCAGAGAGAAAAAGGGGTATCTTTGGTGGAAGGCAGGAAAAATGTCCATCAGATTCTGCTGTCCTCCGGCTACGGTTATGCCAAGATTGATGCGGCCATGGGAAGAGTCGGCCAGGCCGCTCATGATATGGTTCAGTTCATGGTACTGATTTAAAATCTGCTGGGCTTTTTCCAGATAAAGTTCCCCTGCATAGGTGGGAATCAGCTTGCCGGGCAGCCTGGTAAAGAGCTGGACGCCCAGTTCCTTTTCCAGATTAAGCAGACTGTAGTTTAATGCGGAGCGGGTGATATACAGTTTTTCTGCGGCATGGGTGATATTCTGTTCCTTTGCGATGGTTACGATATAATTTAATTGTTTAAAATCCATGGGTGATGCCTTTCTATAGGTGTGAATTTAACAATACAGTAAAGCCAAAATAAAAGAACTTCTATGATATTACATAATATATTATACTAAAAATCACAAGGAAATAAAAATAATTTTTGTGGAAATGGAGTAAAAGTATGAATGAATATTTTTCTTATCCGGATAAAATCCGGATTGACAGGGCGGTGTTTTATAAGATAGCCCCCATTCCTCTGGAAGTGCCGTTTAAGGATGGGACAGGAAATGTTCGAAATGCCAGTTTGTTCGGCTCCTGGATGAAAATATACGATGAAGATGGAGTGAGCGGACAAGGGCCGTGTACGCCGCTGATGCTCAATTTCTTTGTGCCGATGCTTCTGAAAGAAGATGCGAAGACGGTCAGCCAATGGAGAGAGTATTTTTATTGGCAGATCCGGAATTTCGGATATCAGAGCGCACACGTCAGCGAGCTGGGATCTCTGGATATGATCCTGCTGGATCTGCTTGCCAACCGTGCAGGAAAACCGCTGCACCGGTTTTTGGGAGCGGAGCGGGATTGGTGTAACGTCTATAAAGGCGGCGGTTCCGTGCTTTTATCGGATGAGGAACTGATTGCAGATTTGGTCCGCTTCCAATCAGAGGGATACCATCAGACCAAGTTTAAGATTGGATACGGAAATGACTGGGGGAAGGATATCCGAAGGCTGGAAAAAGCCCGTATTGCTTTGGGAGATGAATTCGGAATTGCCGTGGATGCAAATCAGGCGTGGGATGTGGAAACTGCATTTGCATTTTCAAAAGAAGCTGCGGCTTATCATGTGTCCTGGTTTGAAGAACCGATCCATGCCTATGACATGATGGGGCTGAGGCAGCTGAGAGACAAATTGGATGAGGCCGGAATCCCTATGTCTGTAGCGATGGGAGAATCGGTGCGAAGCTATCACACCTTTGCCGGTTATGCGGATCATGGAGTGGATCATCTGCAGCCGGGAAATACAAGAATGTACTGTATCGGCGAGAATATGAAGGTATGTGAGCTGGCGAAGGAGAAAGGGGCAGTGCTTTCCTCCGGTGGTTTTACCTTTCAGAATGTGGTGATGGGAACTCTTTATGGAGAAGATGCAATGATCGAGTACCATCAGCCGATTATGGAGGTTCTGGTTCCGTACTTCAGCGTGGTATCGGAGATAAAGGACGGAAAATTCTATCTTCCTGATGTCCCGGGGCTGCCTGTACAGATGGATTTTGAAAAGCTGGAAAAGGACGGGCTGTTGGAAGAAATTATAATAAGAAGCAGGAAAAAAGAAATATAAAAAACTAAAAGAAAATAATGAAAAGTGGAGGAAGAAAACATGAAAAAAAGGTTTGCAGCATTAGCAATGGCAATGTCTCTGGCAATGATAACCGGATGCGGCAGCGCACAGGGGTCCGCACCTGCACCTGCGGTATCTGCTCCGTCAGCAGCGGCAGCAGACAGCAGCAAAGACGCTGAGGTGAAGGAAACAACAGTAAAAGAAAGTGAGACACAGGATACAGTAGCGGAGAAAAATGCTTCAGAAGCAGGAAGCAGCAGTCTGGCGGGCGATCCATCTGCCAGCAGCTGGCCTGGCGGTACGGTTCAGCTCTATGTTCCGGCGGCGGCAGGCGGCGGAAGCGATATGATCGCAAGAGTATTTGCTCAGGCTATGTCAGAGGAGACCGGAGGCAACTTTGTGGTAGTCAATGATGCCACCGGCGGAGGAAGCGTGGCTGCAGAAACTATAAGAAATGGAAAAGCAGACGGATTAAACCTGTATCTTGGACATACCGGGCTGTGCGGCAGCATTGCAATCGGCCAGTATAACCATACATTTGAGGAATTTCAGATTTTGGGAACCATTACGGTTCCGGGCAAAGAGAGCAATATCGTATGCATAAACAGCAGCCTTCCTTATCAGACTTTAGAAGAGCTTATTGAGGCGGCCAAGGCAGAGCCGGGAAAATTCCTGGTGGGAGTACAGGCGAATGGAAACAGGCACTTTATGCAGATGCTTCTTCAGAAGAATACCGGCACGGAGTTTACGATTGTAGACTGCGGCGGTGTGGCGGATACGATCACCAATTTAGTCGGCGGAATGGTAGATATGGCGATCTTGCCGGTAAAGAATGCGAGCCAATATATTGAAGTCGGCGATTTGAAAGGGCTGGCTGTTACCGGTAATGAGCGGAGCGATATGGTTCCGGATATCCCTACCATGAAAGAATGCGGCTATGAGAGCGCTGAAATCCCGTCAATCTCAATGCTGGCCGGACCTTTGGGAATGTCGGAGGATGATGTGGCAAAAATCAACCAGACTATGAAGACCGTGCTGGAGAACCCTAACGTGGTGGAACAGTATAACCAGCTTGCCATGGACGCCGGATATATGACGCCGGAGGATTCTGCGGCCATTATAGACGAGATGCAGAAGCTGTATAACGATGCGGCGGCAGAGATGAATAAATAAGGGGTGAGAACATGACAAAAGACCGGGTCACAGGCTTGATTGCCCTGGTTCTGGGGTGTGCGGTCGCAGCGGCGGCCGCCGTTCTCCCTCCGTCCACGATGGCGGGAGACATAGGGCCGAAAGCATTTCCGTATATATCGGCGGGAATCCTGATATTATGCGGAGGAGGGCTGTTTATTACAGGCGGTAAAAAATCGCCGGTTTATTACACAAAAGAACAGCTTGGACGTTTGGCAATGATTTTCGGCGTAGTATTGTGTTATGTGATTGTCATGCACTATCTGGGATACAGGATTGCCACTGTGGCAGCTCTGTATATCCTGTGCACGATGTTCAGCCGTGGAAAGGATATACATCTGTGGAAACGGCTTGCTTTTTCCATAATCCTGACAGCTGTATTGTATTTTGTATTTACGAAAATGTTTGCGATACCGCTGCCGGGAGGCCAATTATTATAAGGGGGAACTGCAATGATGGATTTAATGAATGCAGTGGGAGTGCTGCTTACGCCATATTGTCTGGCGATGATGGTGGTTGGCGGTCTGGTAGGACTGATCCTGGGGGCAATTCCGGGTTTGTCGGGAGCTATGGCCATTACGATCATCCTGCCGCTGACCTTTGCGATGGATTCCAATGTAGCCATCGCCATGCTGATATCCATCTGGGTTGGAAGCTGTTCAGGCGGATTTATCGGCTCCATTCTGTTAGGAATTCCGGGTACGCCAAGCTCTTTGGCTACTTGCTATGACGGATATGCCATGACCAGGAAAGGACAGGTAACCAGAGCGCTGTCGGCGGGTACGGTTGCGAACTTCGCCGGAACGGTGCCCTCCATTCTGATTGCTATGATCGCATGTCCGGTGATCTCTTCCGTGGCGGTAAAGATGGGACCATGGGAATATTTTGCCCTTGGACTATTGGCGATCATTCTGGTGGTCAGTTTATCAAGAGGAAAAATGTTTAAGGGATTTATCGGAGCGGCAATCGGACTTTTGATCACACAGATCGGATACTCCCCGATTTCCTCCACACCCCGGTTTACCTTTGGATCTTATTATCTGTCAGGCGGATTTAATATGGTGTGCGTCCTGACCGGGCTTTTCGCAGGCTGCATGATCATGCACGATTATGCGAAAGGGGAGACGGGGGTCAGCGGTACGTTTCAGGGCGATATCGGAAGATTCCATTTTCCGTTTAAAGATATTAAGAATAATGTGGTAAATGCGGTCCGTTCTTTCCTGATTGGACTGGGAATCGGCTTTCTACCGGGCATGGGTGCTGCCCTTTCTAATGTGGTGGCCTATTCTGTGGCGAAAAACAGCTCGAAGCATCCGGAGGAATTCGGCGAGGGCTGTGTGGACGGCATAATCGCTCCTGAGGTTGCCAACAATGCGTCTGTGGGCGGAGCAATTATACCAATGATTGCTCTGGGTATTCCGGGAGACGGAACGACAGCACTGCTCCTTGGCGGGCTGACGATCCACGGGATTGAAGCTGGTCCGCTGATGCAGAGAAATTATCCGGTGTTTGTCTACATGATTTTCATGGCAGCGGTATTTGCAGCGGTTATCGCATTGGTTGTGGAAATCCTGGGAATCCGGGCATTTCCCATGCTTTTAAAAGCTCCGTACCATTATCTGTATCCGGCAATCCTGGTGCTGTCTCTGACTGGTGTGTACACCAATTCTGGCAATATTTTCTCCGTATTCATGGCCATGGGCTTCACCGCTCTGGGACTGTGGATGGGATATGCCGGGATACCGACGACGCCGTTTATATTAAGTTACGTGCTGGGAGGCACGCTGGAGACTAATTTCAGGAAGGCCATCAGCTTTGCGAGAGGGGATGTATTCATGTTCTTTAAACGGCCTGTTTCCTGCATATTGCTGCTGATTGTTGTGTTCTCGGTTTTAAGGCCGTACATACAGCCGTTGTTTCAGAAGAACAGTGGAAGAAAGGTGAGTTAAGAGAAACAGATCATCCATAGAAAAATATGATATAAAAATGTCCGCCTGGTGCAGAAAATGCATCGGCGGACAAATGAGCAGCGCTGCTGCTAATGTATGTTAATTGTGCAGTAACTACCTCGGAATTAATGTACTAATTTATAACATTCCTTCAGCTCAACAAGAATATTGCCGTTATCTCCTCGAATAGTCTCATAATAGCTGTCGGACAAAACTGGCAGATTCTTCGTTTCAAGATTTGTAACCACATTGATTTTTTGCAAACCATAATAATTATAAAAACGGAATGTATTAAACTCCCAATCCCCGGCAAAGGTTGTCTGAATCAGGTGTTTCAATGCGCCATCATTGTATTGAGGCATATTCTGTATGATTGGAGATGCTCCAACAGTTCCCGTTATCTGGATATTTTTAACTTCATCTGTATTAAATTCAGGAAGTCTGTTTAGCTCAGACAGGACCATCTCTGTCCTAAAATCAACATACCGTTGTTGCTCAGCCAAAGCATTCCCATAAACAAAAGAAAACACAAAAAAGCACCAGCTCAAAGCTAGGCAGCTTGCTCTTGACACCTGTACTGGTCTGTAACAGTCTTTTTGATAATCTGTACATATAACCGCAAGAATTGCCAACCATACACCAAAACCATACATTGCGCGGCACTGAAACAGCGGTAATACAAATACAATATAAAGGCCAAATGATAAACACATAGTGATAACCACTGCAAGCATCGAAACAACAGCCGTCACCCATTTGCTTCTTTTTGATTTGACGACAGATAATACAATAAAAGAAATCGCCATGACTAAAATAAGAGCAAGCCACTTTTTATCAAAATCATGATATATAAAAGTCAAATATCTGCACAAATTGGAAAGAATTCCCACAGGCATTTCTCTAATAGAATATATTTCACTACTGACATATGCCGTAAATGACCGCATAATTAAAACTTTATATATAATCAATCCTAAAAGGTATCCAAACGCTGACAGTGCAGCCAATCTCAGATAATCTTTCTCATCTTTGTGCAGCCATTTGATAAATGTAAGTAAAATAATGCTGACCGGAAAAATCCCTAGGGCGGCTTGATATGTTGTACACGTAATGAATACACTGACAATTACGGTCGCTACATAAAATGCGGTTCCTGTGCCTAAAAACAATAGTGGAAACACACTTGCTAAGATTGTCAGAGCCATAAACGGTGCATCGAATTTATAGGACAGGCACTCTAAAAAAAACGGAGATATTCCAAGCGGCAGCACAGCAATCACGCTCCACATCGAAAGCTTTTTATTATTTGTAAACGTCAAAATCACAATCAAGCTCGCTACTGCCAATAAAAAAACCGCTATAATCTGTGTCATTGGTGAAATATCTGCTAGATATGCATTTGTGTTAATCACTTTACTAAGTATGTTGGCTAAATACCTGCTGAATCCCTCCCATCCCGGATAACCATCTGCTTTTCGGCGCATATCATCTATATACTCAACATCCGCCCGGATAATAGCACTGATAGAAATCAAATATATTCCAACAAGTGTCCAAAATGCTTTCTTAATATGCTGATATTCTGACAGCCTGTCTTGCAAGCGTTTTAATTCGTTTCCCAAGTGGTCAAAAATAATGCAGACCAGATACTGAATAAAATATGCGGAAATAATCCCGCTTATTATTGTAGGCCATAAAAACACCGTCCTTATGCTTAGACTCATACTGGAAGCCAGATATTGTGCTTTATCACTTATTAGCAAAGTACCATAACAAGTATCAGCTGTCAAAACGACAATAAATATTGTTGCAATGACCTTATATACCGATATGCTTTTTCTGATAGTCTCAAATTCAAACCTGAAAAAGATAGATATCACGCACATAATAATGGCGAATATAAAAAAACCTCTGTAATTTCGTATAGAAAAAAAGGATAGCGCACCAAAATTTAATGATGATATCAAAAAAATCAAATTAAACAAGACGGTCTTACCATTTAACCTTATATTATCTTTAGAAATCTGCATGTCTTAATCCCTTCTTTTTGCTTATGATTAATTCTACATCAAATGCTTGCACTTTGAAAAGAAAAATTATGAAATTTCTCATTTCTGTACAAAAGCCCATATAAAAATTTATTAAAAATCTGACTTTTACAGGATGTATTTTCAAAAGAGTCCATAATCCTAAAGTCCAAGGGTTTGATAATTTGATAAACTATGAAACTAAATTATACTGTTTTAGTTACAGTTATCAAAGTTTATGGAATTATAATGAATATTTGATAATTATCTGTTAAAATAATAGAAGACAGACATTGGAAAAACTATATTTTACAGATGAGGTACCAGGTATGCAGCCGGAAAAGACCACGATATCAAAAAGTTTATATGACAATTCAACTGCCGGCCTTTTGACAATTCAGGATGCCGTTGAATATCTTGAAAATCAGATCAAAACCCGTTCTCTGCGTGAAAAACTGGAGAAATTCAGGCACGGATGCGACCTGCAGAAAGTGTTGGTAGAAGGTCTGCTCAATAATGATCCGGGCAGGAAAAAGGATTCGGTTGAGAGGCGGGTCAGAGGATGGCTGAAAAACGGCAATGACCGTTCCATCGATAAGCAGGCTGCCATAGAGGTGTGCTTTATATTAAAACTCTCCATAGAAGAAGCGGATCAATTTGTGACCATGGTTTCGGAAGAAGCGCTTCATTACAGGAACCCGGACGAAATTGTCTATATTTTTGCGCTTCAGCACGGTATGACCTATCCCGAAGCGGTGGCGCTAAATGAACAGATGCAGGAGATTTTATCCAAGACGGAAGATGCAAAAGAGCTGTCGGAAAACAGTTTTACGCCGATCATCCGTTCCGAGGTTTCCGCACTTCAGACAAAAGAAGAGCTGGCGGATTATCTGGAGCACTCTGTGGAACGCCTTGGGCGGTATCACAACAATGCATACCAGGAATTTATGAGCAGGCTGGAAATGCTGGAAAATCCACGTATGGATGAGGCAGAAGTGAGTGCGGGAGAGTTTGACGACGAGTGTCTGACTATGCGCGACATTTTAAGAGAATATTTATTCGAGAAAAACGTGATCTATGCCATGGAACGGGCCGGTAAGAGGACTGAAAAGAAGAAGGGCAAAGATAAAGAACAGGTACAGAAAATTTCAGAAGGAAAACTGGTTTTTACAAAGGTTCAGGAAAATATCAGCAAGAGCTGGCCGGATGAAAGCACGCTGTCTAAGATGAAATCCAGGAAAACTGACGTTACCCGGAGAGTGCTGATCCTTCTGTTTATTGCCACAGACCAGGGGAAGGACTGGGGCAGAGAAGGGGAAGAGCTGGAAAAGGCATATAAAGACGAGGTGGGCCGGGACTATTATGTCTATGATGATTGGGACGATGAACTGACCCGGGATGAGGTGTTTGAAGACATTTACACGCGTCTTAACGACATGCTGTCTTTATGCGGTTTCGCTATGCTGGACCCACGTTCTCCGTTTGACTGGCTGATTTTATATTGCATTTGTGTGGATGATATTTTTGATATCGATATCCGCATGCGCGGGATTTTTAAAGAAATGTTTGGTGAAAGGGTGGATGAGGAAGGAAAATAATTTCAAGTCCATATTCATGGATATGGTACAGTAAAACTGCGAATTGAGAAACCATGAATTAAATGGAGAATTATATGGACAGAAGATGTGTATTGAAAGAGGGAACGATCCTTCCATTTCCAGGAATGATGTGTACCGTTGAATCGCTTATTGGGAAAGGATCGAATGCAGTCGTTTATCTGGGGTCCTATCCGGATCATCATCAGCCGAATCTGCGTCACCGGGTACTGATTAAAGAACTGTTTCCCTATCATGCCAGAGGCGGGATATATAGGAATGAAAGGAATGAGATCTGTTTTAATACATATGCGGCAGAAACTATGCGGCTGAACCGCGCCAGCTTTATCAGGGCCAATGAAGTGCATATCCGTCTGCTGGGAGCTCACCCGGGGGATATAGATTCGAATATTAATACCTTCCCGCTGTATAAAACGCTTTATTCCGTTTTGGGTTTTTCCGGCGGAAGGAGTTTGGATAAGGAACTGAATATGCCTGGTGCGGACCGGATACCGCTTTGCGTCCATATCAGGCGAATGCTGGGAGCGCTTGATGCGCTGGAACTGTTTCATGAATCCGGCTTTTTGCATCTGGACCTCAGCCCGGAGAATATTCTGCTGATCGGAGAAGGGAAAAAAGAGCGGGTCAGCCTGATCGATTATAACAGCGTACATACATTAGAAGAAATACGAAATGGAGATTCGCCCTGCAGCAGTGGAAGAGAAGGTTATATAGCCCCGGAGGTCCGCATGAAGAGGATTGCTTCGATTGGATTTTCCTCCGACCTCTATGCCATGACGGCCGTATTTTACCGCTGTATCACCGGGCAGGAGCTGACTGCGACGCAGATTGTACAGGCATCCGTTCCCGATATATTTGGAGCAAAATGTCTGGAAGGAATGCCGGATACGGTTCTCAGCATGATCCGTCAGATTTTGAGGCAGGGGCTTTCCTCTGTGGGCAGCCGGAGGTATAAAAACGTGGCTGCCATGCGGCTGGATTTAGAAGAGCTTCAGGACCGGATCAATGGAAAGGGCATCACCCATTGGGCCCTTTGGGAAACCGGACGGATTAACATTCTCCATACCATAAAAGCCAATCCAGCATTGGAATATGTCAAAGATGATGAGAAATTATATCCATTGGCGGGCATACAGGAGGATGGGACTGGTGTCACGGTTGCTGAACTGTTTAAAAAACTGACCACATCAGGCGGACAGTCTATGATGATGCTTGGCGGAGGCGGCATGGGAAAGACAACAGCCCTGCTTCGAATTGCATATCAGCAAAGGGCGATGTATTCGGGTGACGAACCGGCTGTGGCTTATATCTCTCTGTACGGTTGGAACAACAGCGGCAGTGAGTTCATCAAAAATAAAATTTTGGAGAATTTAAGGTTTAAGCCGGAAACTGACAGCATAGAAACCGCCAGGCACGAGCTGATCCGCCTTCTGAGTTCCCCTGCCCATACCAAATGGGGAGAGCGTCCCAAGCTTCTTCTCCTCTTAGACGGATTAAATGAAGCTACCGGGGATTTAACCCTTCTTATGAAGGAAATTACTGAGCTTTCCACGATGGCTGGAGTGCGGATTCTGCTGACCAGCCGTAGTGAGATCGCTGAATTGTCATTTCCCAAAATAAAGCTGAGACAGCTGGAAGAATCAGAGGTAGCCGCAGTGCTCTCGGCAAACGGCATTCTTCCTCCCGACAATGGCGGGCTGTTTCAGCTTCTGCGCACGCCCATGATGCTGTCCATCTTTGTAAAGACGGCTTTGGAGGGCAGAAAACAGTTATTTATCGATACCCAGGAACAGCTTCTTACCAGCTATCTGTCCTCTCTCTTGGAAAAAGAAATGAAAAAATATCCGGAGCATTCTTCCGAACGGTGGCGGGTTGATGCGGCTTTGTATTATGTTCTTCCGGAGATGGCCTGCCTTCTTCATGCAAAGGAAGCGGCGGCGTCTAACCGGGAACTCCTTCCTATAATAGAAAAATGCTACCGCAGGCTGTCAAATCAGGATATGACGGCCGTATTTCCACAGTGGATCGGGCATTTGGCGGATATACGGGGCGAAGCCCAAAATGCGGAAGAGTGGTACGGCCAGATGGTTCACACGATTCTGTGGAGAAGGCTGGGCCTGATTATCAGAGATGAAGATGGAAATTACCGCATTGTCCACCGTTTGATCGAAGAATATCTGGTCGAAATCCAGCAGGAGTTCAATCATAAATTTTTACGGCGAAAAAGAATCCGAAGCAGTATCGGAGCCGCTTTGATCCTGGTTATGGCAGGCGCATTTTATCATGGAATTTACGTACCAAACCAATCGGTTCCCGTTACGGCCGATGTAAAATATTATGATAAAGATATTTCTAAAAATGTATTTGATACG
Source organism: Clostridium sp. chh4-2 (assembly GCF_002899675.1). Lineage (GTDB taxonomy): Bacteria > Bacillota > Clostridia > Lachnospirales > Lachnospiraceae > CHH4-2. Next base: position 305,304 of record NZ_PKUU01000002.1, read on the forward strand.
GCGTTTGCCGCATACATAAATGCCGCCCGCCAGTATGATACGACAGCGGATCTTTTGGACTGCTTTGATGAAGATCCCGTTGACAGAAATGAGTTTGAGAGAAAACTGTACCGCTGTAAAACGGGTCTGAGTGTGGATATTGCAGGTCAAAAAGAGAGGGAATCTGCTTATGAAGACAGACTGCTCAGCACAGGCCAGGTTATGCCGTGGTCTGAAAATCCCTTGAACGCTGAGGCCTATGAAGCTCTGACATCGCTGCCTGAGGAGCGGGCAAGCGGTTATTTAAAATATATTGAGATTCTGGAACAGCTGATGCAGGATCAGGATTTATGGAAAGCGTTTGGAGAAGAGTATGTGACTTCCTTTAGGGAGGCCGTAGAGTGCGACGCTTTTATTTCCGGAAAATATTACTGGCTTGTGCTGGAACCGGAGCTTTCCCGGATGGAAAACAGCGCATCAGAAGACGAAATGAATTATTATCACCTCTGTATGAAGAATACAGCCATGTATCCCAAACAAAATCAGATCACAGAGGCATCAAAATCGGATGACTTAGAAAATAATCTTGAGTCATACGAGGCAAAACGAATAACAGCGTGGCGTTCGTTTCTTCAAAATGCCGCCATAACATTAATTAACAGTACAGGAGACGACTGAAATGAAAAAGGGCTTTATGATAAAAATGACGGCGTTTTTATTGATGGCAGGCGTGTTTGCCGGATTGACCGGCTGCGGAGCCGGAAATAATGCCGCCGAAAGCAGTATCTCCCAAAGCAGTACCTCCCAAAGCCAGATGGAAACAACTGAGCCCGGAAAAACGCTGACAGAGACAGAACCGGTTTCCATAGATTCGCCGGAAAAGGATGCGGCGGTCCGGCATCTGTTAACCGTTTGGTCTGATTATCTGCAAGTTCTCGATAAGATGTATGCCAGCGAATTGTGGGCATTTGATTATGCAGAACGATATGTAAACAGCGGGGATTGGAACGATCTTACAAAAGCCAGAACCGCCTGTATCGCATCGGCCCGTTATCTTTCGGAACTTGCCATGACAGAAGCAGATTTAACGGAAGAAGAATATCTTGTGTTGTTTAATGCGGGAATTGATACAGCGTATCAGTCAAACCAGTTTCAATCAATTCAGGCCAGTCTGGAAGAAGCTCACATGCTGGTTCGTGATTCCGTGCTGGAAACCTTGGAAGCCGGTATTTTTAACTCCGGCAGGGTGGATATTTTGAAAGATCAGATTTCCGTCAATAGAGAATACATTCAGCACATGAGCGAGTATGAGTGCAGGACGACCAATTATATGCTGCTTTCGTTAGGTGATGAAACGCAGGCTTTCGAATTTTGGAACGCCATGCCGGATAAGTATCCCACCCTCTGCATGGGGTATGAAGAATGGATCGATGATGAAACGGAGGCACTGAAAGCCGGAGATGAGGATTTAAACGATTTGGAGGATATAATCTTAAAACAGTCCGAGGTGATTTCCAGTCTGAAAGCGGAACTGTATACCATGAATCAGATATTTGAAGCCAATGATATGGAAAAACTATTGTCATCTGCTTTTATCATGAAGAATCCTCCTGAATTACTGCCTATGCCTGATTGGTATGATCCGCAGACCGCCGGATATTTAAGTTTTATTTTAAATGAGGACGGCAGCGTCGATTACCCGGAATCAGGAGATGTGCTGGAAGATGCGTCCTATGGAATATATATACAGATCAAAGGGCTTAGTTCCGAGGAAATCAGCGACTATATTACGTTTGTAAAGGATTGGGGACGAGATGCCTGGAGGGGGGAAGGGGAGAAATGGTACATAAAAATGCAGGATTACAGCGTCATGATCAGTCTGGAAAATGAAACAGCCACGTTGATGTTTAATGGACAGGATGTGACTTTTGCCCCGCTATGGTATCTGGGGATTTGAGAACAGAGGAGTGAAGGAATGTAAAAAGGTGCGAAAATGGAAGTTCCGGTTTCGCGCCTTTTTATCGCGATTTTCTACGATTTGTTTATGAAGCGGAGCAGCAGAAAGCGGAAACGAGTTTCAAAAATTTTCCCCATCATTTGATATCCTATGCTTGTCGAGAGAATGGGACAGTAGATTCTCAGCGGCGGAATGTATGCGCAAAATGTATTGATTGGACAGGAGGATTGTAATGAGAAGAGTGAGACTTGTAAAGGGGACTACCAAAAAGGCGATTGCTATGGCATCCGCTTTCATGATGACGTTCGGTACGGCTGCCGGAAATGTATCTGTAATTTCCTCATATGCTGAAACATCAGAGATCACCGGATATGCGGAAGATACGGAACAGGAAGAGAACGTGACGACAGAAGAAAATGATGAGAACGGAGAAAATGGCGGAAGCGAGGAAAACGCCGGGGACGATGAGACCGATGGATCGGGAGAAAACGCCGGGAATGAAGATGCCGGAGAGACAGACGGTACTGGTGAGAACGAGGAAACAGGAGAATCGGAAGAAAACGGCGGAAGCGAAGAGACCGGAAATTCTGTGGAAAATGGAGAGGACGGCGTAACCGGAGAGTCGGAAGAAACTGATGAGAGCGAAGAAACTGGAAGTACAGAAGAAAATAAAGGAACCGGTGAATTAGAGGGCAGCGGTGAGGATGACGCAACCGAAGAAACAGAAAACAATGATAAAATAGAAGAATCTGATGAAAATAATGACGCTGATAAATCCGAAGAGATTAAAGAAACTGATGAAGAAGCCGCTAATACCGAAAAACAACAGGAAATAACTGCAGGAGTACAGCAGACAGAATCGAAACAGCAGATAATGATGTTTTCGGAAACCGGTGATTCTTGGTATATAGCGCTTGAAAACTATGAAATAAAAGATGGATATTATTATATAACCGATGAAATAACTGGGAACAGCAAAAAAATAACGGATCAATATATAGAGAAAGAAATGGGTTTCATTATTTATGTAGATGAAAACGGCGAAATGGTGACAAGAAAGTGGCTGGGGTCCGGCGATGAATTTCGGTATGCAAACAGCAAAGGCAAAATAATTGTGGGCGAAAAAGGTAAGGTCACAGCCGGCTTTTACGGTGATTTTGATGAGTATGGATACTGGACTCCTTCTGAAAATGTATTTTTTGAAGAAACACTGGATAACGGAATCACTGTAACAAAATATGTGGAAGAAGCCGGAAGAATTGCAGGAATAGGCGGAGCAGGCGGCAAAAAGCATACTCAGCAGTACTGCTTTAAGGAGGAGGCAGGAACGTTAACCTGTTACCTTCTTAAAGACGATGGAGAGACAATTATAGATACACCAGTAACAGATGTATGGGTCGGAGATCTGCGTGTGGACGGCGAAGGCCATTTACTGACTGAAGCACACGAGTTAGAGGTGGATGGAAAATACTATGACTTTGACAGTGAAGGACACAGCCTTTTACTTACTAATACCTTTATTGGTGAGGGAGAAAACAGAATTTATGTAGATAATGACGGGAACCAAGTGATAAGCGAGTTCGTTGAGTATGATGGCAGACTTATCTATTTTGATGAAAATGGAAAACAGGTATTCCATGACTGGATCGAGTATAATGGAGGATTCCGCTATGTAAACAGCGATGGAAACATGGTCGTTAAGTCTGTAAGAGTTGCAAAAGGTTACTATGGAGAATTTGATGAAAACGGTTACTGGACGCCTATTTCCTTTGAATTTTGTTCCGAAGAACAGGAAAATGGAACATTTATATTAAGATATGCAGAGAAAGACGGTAAAATTGCAGAAACCAATGAGGGCGGAATACGCCAGCGCTACATCTTTGAAAAAAAAGACAATATTACCTCCTGCTATCTTCCAGGCAATGACAGTGAAAACGTGCTGGTAAAAAATACCTGGATTGCCGATCTGTGGATTAATGAAGAGGGTCATGTTCTGGCAAATGTGGAAAGTCAGCAGATAGACGGCAAATATTATACGTTTGATGAAGAGGGCCACAGCAAATTAATCACAGGAGCTTTTGTTACCGACGAGGACGGAAGCGAGTATTATGTTGGTGAAGACGGCATAAAATTGACCGATCAGATTGTAAAAGTCGGAAATGATACCTATTATGTGGATGCAGAAGGCAAGAAGGTGAAGAGTCAGTTTGTAACAACGGAAGGCAGCACATTCTATTTCGGTGCAGATGGCAAGATGGTAAAGAACCAGTTTATCACAAACGAAACCGGAACTTATTGCTTAGGAGACGACGGCCGTATGGTGACGAATCAATTTGCCACCTCAGGAGATGACACCTTCTATTTCGGAGAAAATGGTCTGAAAGTAATTAATCAATTCGTAACCGATAAAACAGGAACCTACTATGTGGGCGCAGATGGAAAGAAACTGACCAGCCAATTAGTTGAATCTGAAGGGGATACCTATTACGTCGATACAGACGGAAAAATGGTAACCAACCAGTTTGCCACTTCAGGAGAAGGCACATTCTATTTTGGAGCGGACGGTAAGAAAGTTCTGAACCGGTTCGTGACCGATGAGACAGGAACCTACTATGTAGGAGCGGACGGAAAGAAACTGACCGACCAGTTTATAAATGTTGGAACCGATACCTATTATGTTGACGCAGACGGTAAAAAAGTGACCGGCCAGTTTGCCACTTACGGCGGAGAAACGTTCTATTTCGGTGAAGACGGTAAGAAGGCAGTCAGCCAGTTTGTTACCGATGAAACCGGAACTTATTATGTAGGAACAGACGGCAAAAAGGTGATGAACCAGTTTGTAACAGATGGAACCGGAACCTATTATCTGGGAACGGACGGCCGCATGACAGTCAGCCAGTTTGTAACAGATGGAACCGACACCTATTATGTGGGATCAGACGGCCGTATGGTAACCAATCAGTTTGCTACCTATGGAACCGATACCTTCTATTTTGGAACAGATGGTAAGAAAGTGGTAAATCAGTTCGTAACAGACGGGACAGGAACCTATTATGTGGGAGAAGATGGAACAAAACTGGCCGATGAGATGATAATAGTAGGAACTGATACCTATTACATCGATGCGGACGGCAAAAAAGTAACCAGTCAGTTTGTGGAGGTAGAAGACGATACGTTTTATTTTGATGAGGACGGAAAGAAAGCGTCTAACCGCCTCGTGACGGATGAAACAGGAACCTACTATGTGGGCGGAGACGGCCGGATCGTGACCAGCCAGTTTGTGACCGTTGGAGCCGATTTGTACTGTGTTGATGAAAATGGCCGGGTTGTTACCAATCAGTTTGCCTCTTATGGAGAGGATACGTTCTACTTTGGAACAGATGGCAAGAGAGTTACCAGCCGGTTTGTGACAGAGGGAGCAGATACCTACTATGTAGGTGCGGATGGCAAAATGGTGACAAAACAATTCGCCACATATGGTAATGATACCTTCTATTTTGGAGAAGACGGGAAGAAAGTGACAAATCAGTTTGTATCGGATGCCACGGGAACCTACTATGTGGGAGCCGATGGAAGAAAAGTAACCAGCCAGTTCGTATCAGACGGCCGTCACACCTTCTATATGGCAGAAGACGGCACGATAGCGATTCATCGGTGGCTCAATGATGCCAATGGATTCCGTTATGTGAACGGAAAAGGCTACATGCTTGTCAACACTACAAGAGTGGCCGGCGGATTTTATGGACGGTTTGATGCGGACGGTTATTGGACCGATATATCCAATACATTTTTCAAAGATGAACTCTCTGACGGAACGATTGTGACCAAATATTCAGGAGCAGAAGGTAAGGTTGCAGGAATTGGTGAAAAAGTCGACGGAAGAAAGTATTTCTGCTTTGAGGAAAGAGCCAATGGAACCTACTGCTATCTGATTACAGGTGATGAAACTCCGGCTGATGGAGTGCAGGCAGCGAATGTATGGATCAGCGATATGTGGGTAAATGCCGACGGTTATCTGGTGAAGAACAGCGACGTGCCGGTTGATGGCGTATACTATCATTTTGATAAAGACGGACACGGCACTTTAATTACATACCGGATTTCCTATGTACTGAATGGGGGAACCAACAGCGGCAACCCAGCCTCTTACAATGGAGCTATGGACACCATTGTTTTAAGCACGCCTACAAGATCTGCATATAGGTTTGAAGGTTGGTACACAGACAGCAGCTTTACCAATCGGATTACAGAGATTCCGGGCAAGAGCTTTGGAGACATAACCCTGTATGCCAAATGGGAAGCCATTTACACGGACAGCGGCAGCGACGACAGCGATGACGGCGACGACAGCTACAGCAGTACCGGAAGCAATACAAACACCACAAATACCAATACCGCTACCAACACCACCACAAATGCGGGCACCAATGCTAACGCTGCCGGAACCAATACCTCATCTCCTGTATCAGTATCGGTTGGAGCGGATCAGAGCGTGACGGTACAGCACGGTGAAGCCACTATATCAGCGGATTTAACGCTGACCAGCGCAGGAAGCTTAAATAACAATACGATCGTTTCCGTAAAAGAAACTGCGGCGGTTACCTTAGCCGAAGGACAAAAAGCGGAAATCGCCACAATTGCAGTGGGAGCAGACGGTTCTACCAGATCGCTTCTGGCATCTCAGGTACAGGGGGCGACAGTGCAGCAGACCACCATCACGGTACAGGGAGTTACGGTGACACAGAATGCCGTTGTATATGCGGATGGAACCAAGGTAGCGCAGAAGTCAGGAGCCGTTGAATTGGAAGGATTTGCACAAACCGTAATTGCGACAGAGCAGGCCATCCAAACAGGAAGCCAGACGTTAGCGGCTGCATATAATGACAAGGTTGAGATCGATCTGAACCAGTACCAGCAGGTTGGAGCGGCAGTTGCTTACGAAGTAATCGCAGGAGTAAACGGAACCGTTTCTCAGACACAGGTGGAACAGACCAGTTTTGCACCGGGACAGGAAGTAAAAGCTCTGATTACCGATGCGGCTGGAAATGTATCTGCAGTTACCGTTGTGGTAGGCGAAAATGGAGTTGTGCAGTATCCGATTCCAGGCGTAAACTGCATTGTACGGTTTATGGTGCCAAAGGCGCAATAAAGAATCGGAAGGTCGTTTAGCGGACTGGGAAAGAAATTTACATAAAGGGTGAAGGCATTTCTGAAAATGCCTTCACGGTTAGTGTAAAAAGTTGCTCTCATATGTAAATTCTGTTTTTCCAAGCCCGATGATTGGCAGCTAAAAAGGAGGGAACACCCGGCAGCCCGGGAGTTCCCTCCTTTTCAGCATTTTTTAGTCCACTAAATTAAAAAATGATAAAAGAAATACAAGTACATTACTTTTTCCGGTTTTTCCATAGAGATTCGCATAAACTGGCAAAAAAGCAGATCAGGAAAAAGACGATTTCTATTACCAGGGATGAATTATAAGGATTATTGGTTACGAATCCATAAATAGTACAAATTAAGTAAAAGCCGATTGACACGATAAAAGCCTTTAAAAATGCAAGCTGTATGTATTGTTTCATAAAATCCTCCTCTTATAGGGCGGTACAAATTGTAATTTCCATGTTCACAGACAATTGGTTTTACAAAAAATTCTGATTAAGGTAAATTATACCATATACCCATAAAAGAACAATGCTTAAAATTTTTAAAAGAGGGCGGTATTTACATCGAACGTGAAAGCATTTTCCAAAATGCCTTAACGTTTGATGTAAAAAAAGATTTCCATCCTATTATCAAAGCTTTTCTCCAAGCAACTGGCTCCCCCAGCAATTTATGATATGATTAAAACAGCAAAAAGGCCGCCAGATAAAACAGATCCGCATGCCACAATAATAGGAGGAACCCCTTATGATTCACTTTGCAACAATAGGAACAAATTTTATCACCAAATGGTTTTTAGAAGCCGCAAAAGAGTGTCCCATCCTGGAATACCAGGCGGTTTATTCCAGAAATGAGGATACAGCCAAAGCATTTGCCCGGGAATTTGGCGCAAAGACCTATGTCACGGATATTGAAGAACTGGCCCGGATGGAATCGGTTGATGGAGTTTACATCGCCAGTCCCAACAGCCTTCATTATGAACAGGCCATGCTTTTGATGGAACATGGAAAACATATTCTGTGTGAAAAAACCATAGCCAGCAATTCCCAGGAATTAAAATCTATGCTTGAACTGGCTGAGAAAAAGCATGTGGTGCTGCTGGAAGCCATGAGGTCTGTATTTGATCCGGGCTTTTACGCCATATCTGAAAACCTTCATAAACTGGGAACGATCCGTAGGGCCAGCTTCCAATTCTGTAAGTATTCTTCCAGATATGATAATTTTAAAAATGGAATCGTGGAAAATGCCTTCAATCCGGAACTTTCCAACGGAGCTCTGATGGATATCGGGGTATACTGCGTTCATCCCATGATGAAATTATTCGGACGGCCAAAGTCGGTTCATGGAGAAGCGCTCATGCTGAGAAACGGCATAGACGGTTCCGGGACGATTCTGGCAGGATACGAAGGGATGCAGGCGGAAATGATCTATTCCAAGATATCTAACAGCCAGGTTCCCAGCCAAATTCAGGGAGAAGACGGATGCATGATTATAAGAGCAATTGAAAATCCGAAAGAGCTTTTTATCACCTACAACAATGGCGAAACAGAAAAGATCCTCGTAGGAAAGAATGATCAAAATATGGTCTATGAAACAGCGGAATGGGTGCGCCTGATCGAAAACGGCCTGACCGGCCGGGAACACAACCGGTATTCTGTGATGGCTTTGGAAGTTATGGATCAGGTGAGAGCCCAGACCGGATTGGTATTTCCGGCAGATAAGCGGCTGTTTTCGGCAAAAACCGGGGGATCAGACAGTTTTACAGAATAAGACTCTGGACTCAGAATGTCTTTCGGTACCGCAGGGGAGTTGTATTAAGCTTCTTTTTGAAAACCTCAATAAAATAACTGGTGCTGCAAAAGCCTGTCTCATAGGCGATTTGGCTTATGGGGAGGCTGCTGTCCTTTAAAAGGGTTACCGCTTTTGACAGGCGGTAACTTTGAAGGTAGGAGAATATGGTATCTCCGGTGACTCGCTTAAAAAGGCGGCAGCATTCGCTGGAACTGAGAGACACTTCTTTGGCGATCATGGAAATGGTCAGCGGCTCATTATAGTGGTCATTGACAAAATTCAGGATCGTCTGTACATAGGCGTTATTCCTGAGATGGGAACCGCTGTCTGCGCTTAGTTCTCCAGGGCAGCTGCGCAGCAGATGCAGCCATATCTGTCCTAATAGGGCGGCACATTCTATTTCATATCCAAAGACCCGGTTCTCGCAGAGTTCATAGATTTTGCGTATATGAACCAGAACTTCGGCCTGCCAATCCACATTTCTCTTAAAAAGAACACATTCAAAGCCGGCTTCCCTGAGATAGGGCAGCACATATTTCTTTTCAAATACACTTCCCGGAAAGCTGCTGAGCAGTCTGGGCCCTGCGTCCACACAGATATAGGCGCTGTCCGGCTGGCGGCCAGGGCGGGCCATGTGAAGGCATCCGCTGTTTACGAAGATGCCTTCTCCAGTATTCAGATGAAATTGTCTGTGACCCACAAAAAAATCAATGGTTCCCAAAGTCACAAGACAGAATTGGAGTTCCTCGTGCCAATGCCAGTTGATATATCCTAAAACGTTCCGGCTCATAACAGAATCATAGACAGCCAGCGGAAAGTCAAATGACCCGTGGATGGTTGTTTCTTTTTGCTCTTCATCGATGGGGATGTTAAAGACCTGCATATGTATATTCCTCAATCCTGTTATATTATTGCCTATTATTATGATATACTTTTACACCGAAATCAACTATTATTTTCAATGATAAGCGATAGGGGTGCCGACAGGCAGAACCCTCCTTGCGCAATATTATTATATATATGAGGTGAGTGGATATGAAAAACGGATGGACAGATAGTTATGGAGAGGAATTGATCGATTTTTACCGCGAGAGCGTGCGCACACCCAGCTATTCCGACGAGGAAGGGGAGCTTGCCAAAAAGCTGATTAAAAAGATGAAAGAGCTGGATTTTGATGATGCCTATGTGGATGGAGCCGGAAATGTGGTAGGGCGTGTTGGAAATGGAGAAAAAGTGATTCATTTTGATTCACATATGGATACTGTGGAGGTAAAAGATGAGGAGGAATGGACAGCGCCGCCATTTGAGGCCAGGATGATAAACGGTATGGTATACGGACGTGGGTCAGTGGACATGAAAGGTGGTTTAAGCGCATCTGTCTTTGCGGCGGCATTGGCTAAAAATGCCGGATTATTGGAGGGAAAGACCGTATATGTTACCGGATCAGTTTGTGAAGAATACTGCGACGGAGTATGTTTGGAGCATTTTTATAAGGACAGCGGTGTGAAGCCGGATTTCTGCATCATATGCGAGCCTTCCGACAACGTGATTACATTAGGCCATACGGGAAAGGTGCAGGCCAGAATCAGGACGCATGGAGTTTCCGCCCATGGTTCTGCACCGGAAAAAGGCGTCAATGCAGTTTACGAGATGGCGGGGATCATAGAACGGGTGGATGCGCTTAACAAAGAGCTTCAGGCCAGAGAGGGCGGAGGAAGCATTGTGCTGTCCAGAATTTCCAGCGTTTCCGCATCCCTGAATGCGGTTCCCAGTGAATGTGAGATATATCTTGACCGGCGCCTGCGTTTAGGGGAGAGCGTGGCGCAGGTTGAGGAAGAACTGGAAGGCCTCATCAAGGGAAAAAGAGCGGACTGGGTTCCGGGAACTCTGTACCATACCAGTTGGATGGGGACAGAGCTTGTATATCATCCGGAACACGAACCTTGGAAAATATCTCTGGACGCTCCGCTGACCGTATGCTGTACTCAGGCATATGAAACCGTGTTTGGAGAAAAGCCTTCTAAATACGATTTCTGGGATTTCGGGACCAACGCAGTGGTTCCCGTATCATTGGGAATCCCCACCATCGGTTTCGGTCCTGGCGAATACAAGCTGGCCCATATGCGGGATGAACACTGCGCGGCAGAGAAGGTCTGTGAGGCATGCAGATTTTATGTGGAATTGATCCGCCGCCTTTAAAGGCAAAATGCGTAAATAATTATTTTACAATTCCCCAGTCCTTTTAGGCCAAACTCAGTTATTATAGATCTTATTCGGATCAAATCCCAGATAATTTTTGCCTTTTAAAACCATGATCCGGTCAGGGCGGCCGGATGCGGGGCCCCAGAAGCTTGGAACGGAAACTGGGCTGTAAGTGCCGTTTAACAGCTGATGGCACAGATCGATGGCATTGGGAAGGCAATCCTCGCCTAAAGGTGCGCCTAATGGCCGGAAATCATGGTGGCCGTTATAGATATGGTCATAGCGGTCGCCCATGTCCCTCATGCGCTCCAGGTATTTTACTGAAGTTTCGATGGGAATTGCGCTCATTCCCAGATTGTAATTCAGGGCGTCCCCGCAGAACAGGCATCTGGTGCTTTCATCCAGGAAAATCATTTCTCCTACGGAATGTCCGGGACAGTCATAAGCGGTCACAATGCGGCCGCCCAGGTCGAACTGCATGCCGTCGTGAAGTTCATGTATGATGGGCATGGGTTCCTCTGGGCCCGGCTCCCTGAGATCCACATTGATATCATAGGGATAAATCCCGTTCTGGCGCAGGGCAATGCATCTGGTGTCATCGACGCGGCGGCTGAGATCCTGGGGAATTGGCTGCGTGTTGTCTTTTGGGTTGATCCAAATTTCGTCAAACTGCCTGGCGTTGCCGGTGTGGTCTACATGGCCGTGGCTGATCACAACGATGAGCGGTTTATCGGTAATCATCTCGATAGCGCCGCGCAGATCGCCGATTCCCATACCGCAGTCGATGACCATGGCCTTTTCTTCACCGATCAGAAGAAAGATGCTGGCGCAGTCAAATTCATCGATTTCCCAAGTGTTTTTTCTGAATTGTACCATAGGAAAAAGCTTTGTTAACATATGAAAACCTCCTCTTGAATTATATAGTGGAATACATTTCGGTCGGAACAGGTATTGTAACTGCCCGAACCGGCTGACTAAATCGTAGCAAATTTCGAGAACAGCAACAATTCTGATTTAGTGGCCGAATTAATTCCAAAATAGAATGAAAGAGAAGGTTTATTCTTTTATTTTTCTTTGTCAGTCACAAGACTGCATAGGTATTGGCGGAAAGTTTCCTGGTAAATGGAAAGCTTTCTGCCCTTTTTTTGTGCAAGGACAATGGGAAACTCAGGACATCCCCGCAGAGGGCAGACGTATACATTGTCCAGGTTAAAGATATCGATATCGCTTTCAAAGTAAAATGTGATTCCTTCCCCAAAGATAACGCGCTGGAACACCTGATCCCTGCGCAGCTCATCGCCGCTTTCCAAGTGGAAGGCCTTAGGCGGATGGGGGATGTTTAAATCATTGCAGATATCCTGGTAAACGCTCATCATATGGATGGCCTTAATAAGTATTTTTTCATTTTCCAGGTCAGAGAAGGTGACAAAGGGGTTGCCGGCCAGGCGGTGATTTTTCTGCATGATCACCATCAGTGGGTCCGGGCTTAAAATGGTATAATCGCAGTATTCTTCCGTGGAAAGCATCTTGTGCATGATCGCAAAGTCCAGCTTTCCCTCCTGAAGATCGGCGAATACCGATTCCGGCGCAGCCGGTTTGGTGGAATAGAGGGAAAGGGATATTTCCGGATACCGTGTATTGATTTCTGGGGATCTGAGATGGAAGCCAAGGCCTAAGATATCGGTTGGAGTGATGTAGTAGGTGATCACTTTCTGAGAAGAAAATTTGGCTAAATCATCGATGGCCTTTTGAAATTCAGGCGCCAGGTTTTGCAGGGAATTGTAGAACTGCCGGCCAGCCGGAGTCAGTGTAACCGTTCTTCGCTCCCTGTTAAATAAATCCACACCCAGTTCATTTTCTAATTTAAGTATGGCTTTGGATACGGAAGACTGAGAAATATGATTCCGTTCCGACACTTCCCAAAAGGTTTCTCCCGCAGCAATTTCCATAAAATACCCCATAGCAATTGTATCCATAACGTGACCTCCCTATGTTTATGCAGCTATTATATATCAGCGGATTGCCGTTTGTAAAGGTTGGTAAAAATGCGCTAAAAAACAAATTGATTCGAAAACGGAATTGATGGATTGATGAAAATGAATTGATACCAGGACAAAAAACAGGTTAAAATGCATATAAACAAAGCGGATGTGAAAGAAAAAATATGAAAAATTACCATGGTATGAATAATGTTATTCCGTTGGGTTTATAAGACTGAATCTATTTGAAAAAGGAGAGGGAATCATGAAAAAGGGAAGAATTGCTGCATTGTGTCTTGCATTATCGATGGTGACCGGGATGACGTCCGGCTGCGCAAAAACCACGGTTTCCGGTACTGCGGCCCAGGAGTCAGGCGCTGCGGAGACGACCATAGCCATGACCACAGGAGCGGCAGTAAATAATACGGCGGCCGAGGACTGGAGCAGTTATAAAACAGCAGATGGAAAGACATTTATCCGGGTAGGAATTGATGCAGACCCCGGAACCATGGATCCGTTCGTATCGGGAAGCCAGAACGGGAAAAATGCTACGATTAAATCCAGCCTCTATCAGTATTTAGGCATGATCCAGGGCGTCGGCGGCGAACTGGCTCCTGAACTGGCAAAGAGCTGGGAGAAAACAGGCGATACGGTTTGGGACATTGAACTGTTTGATTACATCCATGACTGGAACGGCAACAACATTACAGCAGAGGACGTGGTATTCAGCTATGAGCAGGCAAAGGCCAATAACTATTCCAACATGAAATATGTGGAAAGCATCGAAGCCACCGGTGATTACACCGTGAAATTGACCCTGAACAGCAGCGCCAAAACATTATTCGAACGAATTATGCAGGGAACCGTTGTGGTATCGAAAAAGGCGTATGAAGAGAGCTCCGACAATATGTCCACAGACGCCTGCTTCACAGGCCCATACAAACTGGTGGAATGGGTTTCCGGATCATCTCTTGTCATTGAAAAATGGGATGATTACTGGCAGAACGAAGAAGAAGCCAAAAAGGATATCAACCAGACGGCTAATGTGGACAGGATTGAATTCTATGTAATAAAAGAAGCGTCCCAGATGGCAATTGCCCTGGAAACAGGAAAGATCGACATGGTTTATAATCTGGATGCGACAGAAGCGGAACGGTTTATGGACGGCGGCGGATCTTCCGACGGATTTAACGTGTTTACAACTGTCAATAACCTGACACAGACCATGTTCCTCAATGTGGACAACAACAGCCCGTTTTATGAGAATCTGCCGCTGAGGCAGGCCGTTTTATATAGTTTTGATTCTCAGGGCATGGTGGACGGAGCGTCCGGCGGCTACGGAGTCGTGTGCAAGACATTTGGAGGGGATGAACTGCCCGATTTCCAGGAGGCCTGGAGAGAGGAAGACTACTATGAATACAATCCGGAAAAAGCAAAGGAACTGTTAAAGGAAGCCGGTTACGGAGAGGGTGAATTATCCCTGAGAATTGTGACAAACAACAGCTCCATGAGAAATAAAATCGCCCAGATTCTGCAGGCTTATCTGCTTCAGGTGGGAATTAAATCAGAGATTCTGCCTTATGACGATACTTTGTTCAACACCTATAAAAATGATTCGACACAATGGGATATCCTTCTGGATAACTGCGGAACCTCCGATGAACTGATCGGCATGTGGAGAGGAAAGATGGATTCCACAAACTTTGTAAACGGTACGGCCAACTTCGCTCACGACGATGAACTGCAGCGCCTGGTGCTTTTAGCAATCAATACGGACACCAACAGCCCGGAAACGGTGAATGACCTTCATCAGTATATGAAAGACCAGGCCTATGTATACGGCATGTACAACAATCTGGCGTTTACCATCTGCCGCGATGTGGTAACGGATGTGTCCATGAACAGCACCCCATGGCTGATGCCTGCAGGATGTACTTATGTATGGAATGAGAAGTAGTTGAGACCGATAGCAAGCGAGGGCTGAATAATGAAGAAATACGTTATAAAAAGGTTATTATGGATGATTCCGGTAATCCTGGGAGTTACAATTGCGATCTTCACAATTATGCATTTTGTGCCAGGAGATCCGGCGGTTATTATACTGGGTTCAGAGGCAACAGAAGCGGAGCTTCAGTCCAAGAGAGAGGCGCTGGGCTTGACACAGCCGTTTTTCGTACAGCTGGCTTCTTATATGAAACGAGTCTTTTTACATATGGATTTTGGAACCTCTTATATCACCAACAACAGCATTACCAATGAACTGCTGGCCCGTCTGCCGAGAACCGCTTTGGTAGGGTTCGTTTCCATGGTTCTGATGCTGCTGATCGGAATCCCTCTTGGGATTACGGCGGCAGTTCATCAAAATGGGTTTGGAGACAGGATCTGCATGATCATAGCGTTGGCGGGAGTATCGGTTCCCTCCTTCTGGCTGGGGCTTTTGCTGGTAATCGTGTTCGCGCTGAAGTTAGGCTGGCTGCCGGCCTCGGGAATCGGCGGCTTCCAGTTCTATGTGCTTCCCTGCTTAGCCAGCGCCTTTGGAGGCATTGCGGGGCTGGCGAGACAGTCCAGATCCAGCATGCTGGAGGTAATCCGGTCTGATTATGTCACCACGGCCAGATCAAAAGGGCTTTCCGAGCGCAGTGTGATCTACGGCCATGCGCTTCCCAATGCGCTGATTCCCATCATAACGGTGGCAGGTTCCCATCTCGCCCATATATTCGGCGGCTCCGTGGTAATTGAAAATGTATTTTCGATTCCGGGAATTGGTTCCTATATGGTAACCGCAGTCAATAACCGGGATTATACGGTGGTAACCGGTTCTGTAATCTTTTTAGCTGTGGTATTCAGTCTGGTTATGCTGCTGGTGGATGTGATCTACGCATTTGTGGATCCGCGTATTAAAGCACAGTATGTTAACGGCAAAAAGAAGGGGGCGAAATGATGACGGGAACAGTTACAGCGGCTGCAAACCAAGCCGTAAAAAAGAAAGAAAGCGCGGCAGCAGCTGTTTTGAAACGGCTTAAAAATAATAAAACGGCAATGTTCGGAATGATTGTATTTATTCTTTTGGCCCTGTCCGCCATCTTTGCTCCGATCCTTACGCCTTATGAATATGCTACAATGGATTTAAAATGTGCATTTCAGGGACCTTCCGCAGCCCACTGGTTTGGAACCGATGATCTGGGGCGGGATATTCTGACCAGAATTTTGTACGGCGGCCGTTATTCTTTGACAATCGGAATCATATCAATTGCATTTGCACTTGTTTTGGGAGTTTTGATCGGAACTGTGGCCGGTTACTTTGGCGGAATGGTGGATAACCTGATTATGAGATTTTTAGATATTTTCCAGTCCATACCCGGTCTGCTATTAACGATTGCCATATCGGCTGCGTTAGGTTCGGGATTCGACAAGACGATTCTTGCGCTTTCCATCAGCCGCGTGCCCTCGTTTGCAAGGGTGCTTCGGGCGTCGATTATGAGAGTGAGGGATCAGGAGTATCTGGAAGCGGCGGAATCCATCGGCTGCAGCAGGATGCGGATGATAATGAGATACGTGCTTCCAAACAGTCTGGCTCCCCTTATCGTTGAGGCAACCATGGGCGTTGCAAATACCGTGCTGACGGCCGCTTCACTGAGCTATATCGGATTGGGAGTCCAGCCTCCCACCCCTGAATGGGGCGCCATGCTGTCAGGGGCCAAGGGATATATCCGGGATTACTCCTATATGCTTACATTCCCGGGACTTTTCATCGCACTGACGGTTCTCTGCCTGAATATGTTAGGCGACGGACTCAGAGACGCGCTGGACCCAAGGTTAAAGAATTAGTGGAGGTCGGAAAATGGAAGAGAATAATAATGTATTTCTTGAGGTAAAGGATTTAACGGTGGAATATACATCCGGCGACGAGGTAGTGCATGCGGTAAACCAGGTGTCATTTTCCCTGGAGAAGGGAAAAACCCTTGCGCTGGTGGGAGAAACCGGCGCCGGTAAGACGACGATCGCCAAAACGATCATGAGGATATTGCCGGATCCGCCTGCAAAAGTCCGCGGAGGAAGTATTTTTCTGAATGGAAAGGATCTGCTCCAATTAAGTGAAAATGAGATGAGAAAAGTGCGGGGCGGCAATATTTCCATGGTATTCCAGGACCCGATGACAGCCCTCAACCCGGTTATGAAGGTTGGAAACCAGATTGCAGAAGTGATTAAAGTACATAATGGCATTTCAAAAAAAGAAGCGGCCGAACGGGCCGGACAGATGCTGGAAATGGTGGGCATCACCAAAGAGCGGTACAATGAGTATCCCCATCAGTTTTCCGGAGGCATGAAACAAAGAGTGATCATTGCCATCGCCCTGGCGTGCAGCCCGGAACTGCTGCTGGCGGATGAACCAACCACCGCTTTGGACGTTACAATTCAGGCCCAGGTTTTAGAGATGATGAATGAACTGAGGCAGAAACAGAACACATCCATGATTATCATCACCCACGATTTAGGAGTTGTGGCGCGGGTCAGCGATGACGTCGCCATCGTCTATGCCGGTGAAATCATCGAATACGGAAGCAAAAGGGAGATCTTTGAAAATCCGGTACATCCCTATACCATCGGCTTATTCGGCGCAATTCCGGACCTGAAACTGGATACCAGAAGGCTGGCCAATATTGAAGGCCTGCCTCCGGATCCCACCCACCTGCCGTCAGGCTGCCGCTTCCATCCCCGCTGCCCTTATGCGACGGAAGCGTGCAAAAAAGATAAAATTCCGATGCAGAAAATAGGGGGAAAACATTTCTGCAGCTGCATCCATATGGGTGCTTCGAAAGAGGAGGTTCCAAATGGGTAACTTAATCGAGGTAAAACATTTAAAAAAATATTTCGATACGCCAAAAGGCATGCTTCACGCTGTGGATGATGTGACATTTTCCATCAGAGAGGGCAAAACCATGGGCGTGGTAGGAGAATCCGGCTGCGGAAAATCCACGTTGGGACGGACTCTGATTCATCTTTTGGACAGCGACGGCGGCCAGATCTTATTTGAAGGCCGGGATGTGACACACGTGCCGGTTAAGGAAATGAAAAAATTAAGACAGAACATGCAGATCATATTCCAGGACCCCTATTCGTCGGTGAATCCGAGAATGACGGTGGAACAGACCATCAGTGAGCCGTTAATTTTGTCCAAACGGTTTTCAAAAAAGGAACTGGAATACGAGACGGAACGGCTGATGGATATGGTCGGGATCAATAAACGCCTCAGACTGGCTTATCCTCATGAGCTGGACGGCGGCAGAAGGCAGCGCGTAGGAATCGGAAGGGCGCTGGCTATGAATCCCAAGTTCATCATCTGCGACGAACCTGTTTC
This sequence comes from Clostridium sp. chh4-2, assembly GCF_002899675.1. Classification (GTDB taxonomy): domain Bacteria; phylum Bacillota; class Clostridia; order Lachnospirales; family Lachnospiraceae; genus CHH4-2. The sequence goes on from NZ_PKUU01000002.1 coordinate 323,728, forward strand.
CGCCCTGGATGTTTCAATTCAGGCGCAGATTTTAAATCTTTTGATGGATCTACAGGACCAGAATGGGCTGACTTATCTGTTCATCACACATAACCTTTCCGTCGTGCGCCATATATCCAGCGATATCTGTGTGATGTATCTGGGGCAGCTGGTGGAAACTTCGGAGACGAAGGATTTGTTTGATAATCCACTGCATCCGTATACGAAAGCGCTTCTGTCCGCAATCCCCACCATGGACATTGACGCCCAGCCGGAGAGGATCGTGCTGAAAGGGGAATTGGTGTCCCCGATCGATCCGAAACCGGGCTGCCGCTTTGCATCCAGGTGTGCGTATGCATGTCCGGCCTGCCATGAACAGCAGGAATTAGAAGAGCTTCGTCCCGGACATTTTGTATCATGCTGCCGGGCGCGGGAATTAAATGGTCTATAAGGAAAGAAAGAGGGAACTATGAGTCAGATTAAGAGAATAGGCAGTGATTTTACAGAAGGAAATGTTATGAAGATTCTTGTGACATTTGCCGGTCCCTTTTTATTAGCCAACCTGCTGAACAATTTATACAACATGGTTGATATGATAATCATAGGGCATTATGTGGGAAGTGTGGGAACCGTATCCGTGTCCATGGGAGGGCGTCTGCTCACATTGTTTACACATCTGAGCACGGGACTGGCAGGCGGCGGCCAGGTGCTGATCTCCCAGCAGATCGGCGCAAAGAAAAAAGAAGAACTGAACAGCACCATCGGCACGCTGTTCACTCTGCTTGCGGCGGTGTCTGCGGCTTTGATGGTGGTTAGCATCATTCTGTCCAAGAATATTATCATCTGGATGAATACACCAAAAGAAGCGGAATTTTCTGCCTGGTCTTATCTGGTGATTACCAGTATCGGCCTGCCCCTGATATTCGGATACAATGCGATCTGCGCTGTGCTGCGGGGAATGGGAGATTCCAGGCGGCCGCTGTATTTTATCGCGATCGCCACGGCCGTCAATACGGTTTTGGATATTATTTTTATCGTATTCTTCCATTTGGGAGCCACGGGAACTGCCCTCGCCACTGTGATCGGGCAGGGAGTTGCATTCTTTGCATCCATCGGCGTTCTGATCCGCAAAAAGGAATCCTTCGGTTTTGATTTCAAATTCAGGAGCTTTCGGATCGTGAAGGAGAAGATGAATATCATCCTGTCTGTGGGCGTGCCGTTAGCGGCCCAGTCCTGCTTTATCAGCATTACCCAGCTGTTCATGATGAGCTTTATCAATATGTACGGAATCGCACAGGCAGCGGCATACGGTGTTGGTGATAAGGTGATACAGCTCTGCAATGTGGCGGTTATGAGCATTAAACAGGCGGGCGGAACCGTGGTAGCTCAGAATCTGGGAGCCGGAAAAAAGGAACGGGTGACAGAAACTGTTCATTCTGCTCTTAAAATGACGGTATCCGTTGCGGTTGTTTTAGGAATTCTGGTCTGCATATTCCCCAATGCCATTTTCCTGATGTTTACAAAAGATCCGGATGTGCTGGTCTACAGCAGAAGTTTTGCCTATATTACGGCGCTGACATTGATCTTGTCCTCCACCTCCAGCTCCCATGAAACGGTGACATTGGGAACCGGCAATTCAAAGCTTAATTTCATTGCGGGCGTTTTGGACGGAGTCGTGTTCCGGATCGCATTCAGCTTCTTTTTCGGATGGACGATGGGCATGGAAGTGGTGGGCTTCTTCTTGGGAAATTCCCTGGCCCGGCTGGGTCCTGTTATCGTTCACTGCACGTACTATTACAGCGGAAGGTGGAAGCAGAAAAAAAGCTTGGTGACGTGAGAAGAAATTGACTTGATATTGCGCCTTTACTATAATGAAACTGGGAGCAGCCAAGGAATGTGACAGCAGAGTCTCGGTAAAAATTATATAAAAGGAGAGGTAACATGTTTGATTTCGATAAGAATACAAAAATCGCGTTTTCTAAGGCAGTTTATTACAACTTCAATCCGGTGCCGGTGAAAAAACCGTGGAGAGATGCCACCGGCGGATTTGGGAATTTTGCGCCGCTGCAGGCATGGATTCAGATTTATGATACGGAAGGATTCTGCGGTGAAACCTTCTGCTCAAAGGGGATCGTGGAAAATATCCTGCCTCTGATTCTGACCGGGGAAGAAAAAACATATCAGGAGTGGTATGACAGCATCTACTGGAAGATGCGCAATTTTGGATTTCAAAGCGGTCAGATCGTGGATCTTGGCCAGCTGGATATGATAATGCTGGAGATTATGGCCAGGCGCCAGGGAATGCCTCTGCATCGTTTCCTGGGGGCAGAGAAAGACTGGGCAGCCGCTTATAAGGGCGGAGGTTCCCTTCTGTCATCCGATGAAGAACTGGTGGAAGACATGGTGCGGTACGTGGAGGAAGGATACCGGACAATTAAGTTCAAGGTAGGAAGCGACTGGGGCCATAATATGAAACGGGATGTCTGCCGCCTGGAAAAGGTGAGAAAAGCGGTCGGTGATGATATTGAGATTGCCGTGGATGCCAATCAGGTATGGAGTGTGGAAGACGCGCTGGAATTTGCAAAAATGATCCGCCCCTACAATCCCGCCTGGTTCGAAGAACCCGTCCATTCCCATGACATGAATGCGATTAAAGAGCTGAAGGACAGGAAGATAGACATGAAAGTGGGATTTGGGGAGTCCATGAGAAATTACTATGCGTTTGAAACCTATGCGGAAAAAGGGGTGGATCATCTGATGCCTCTGGTAGGCAGAATGAGCAGAATGTATGATCTGATAAAGATCCGCCAGCTGGCTAGAGACCGTGGGTTACGGTTTTCATCGGGAGGAACCGTATGGCTGAACGCTGCCTACGGAGCGCTGTATGGGGAAGATGAACTTCTGGAAAACCATGAGCCGATGACAGAACCTATCGGGGACTGCCTTTTGATTAAGTCGGAGGAGAAGAACGGCAGATTATATCTGCCCGATATCCCGGGAACGCCGATTCGGCTGGATTTGGAAAAGATAGAGAAAAACGGAACGTTAGAGAGCAAAACCTGCTATTATGCAGGAAATGGGAAAGGAAATTTTGCGGTGAGAGCCGCTTATTAAAGTATGCTAAATTGTTATTTAACGGGGGTGGCGGAAGGGTACGCCCGGAATCGAGATGCGGGGAAGGGAGAGGCGGTCTTTACGGGAACCCAGACGGGGGAAGAATGAAAAAAGGCCAATTGGGATTCGGGATTCGCCTCTAAGTGATACTAAGACCCGCAAGTACAGAAAGAGACAGGATCGCGCCCATTCGCAGTGAACTCCTTATGACTTCACTGCTCAAGGGGCGCTTAGAAACTGATTCGGAATTCAGTTTCTACCTGTCTCTTTCTGTACTTGCGTGCCTAAGAATCACTAAAGGGGTTCCATACGATCCCAATTGTCCTTTTTTCATTCTCCCCCCGCCCGGGTTCCCGTAAAGACCGCCTCTCCCTTCCCCGCATCTCGATTCCGGGCTGGTTTTCGCTGGCCTGGTTAAAAACAATAGATGTGCTTAGGTAGTTGTATAGAACCGCATTTACATAGATCTTCAAGGGATTTTCAGAAATGCCTTCACGGTTGATGTAAAAACTTACTCACTACTCCACCAAATCTTTTTCTACCCTCAGCTAGCCAAGCAACAGCTGGAAAGAAGGGGAAGCCCAGGCGGGCGGCGGAAGTAATCGGCGAAATGGGATCGTATGGAACCCCTTAGATGTACTTAGATCCGCAAGGATAAAAAGAGACAGGTAGAAACTGAATTCCGAATCAGGTTCTAAGCGCCCCTTGAGCAGTGAAGTCATCAAGAGTTCACTGCGAATGGGCGCGGTCCTGTCTCTTTTTGTCCTTGCGGGTCTTAGTACATCTTAGGGGCGAATCCCGAATCCCATTGATCTTCATACTTCCCCCGCCCACCTGGGCTTCCCCTTCTTTCCGGCGTTTCTTAGTCCACTAAATAAAGATTTGCAACACCCCAAACTTTAAGTGTCCCCCACCTTAGAAGCCTTCCACTGCTGCGGCGACAGCCCAAAAGCCGCCTTAAAACATTTGGAAAAATAGGCCGGGCTTTGAAACCCCGTTCTCATGGCAATCTCAGCAACCCGGTAATCCGTTTGTTTTAACAAGTCCAGCGCATGCTGCAGCCTGACATTGTTCAGATAAGTGCTGAAATTGATCCCTACTTGCTGCTTAAACGTACGTGATAAATACTCCGGATTAATGTGCAGATCCCTTGCAACGCTGACTAAGGAGATATCATCCATATAATGAGCCTCTACAAATGAAACGGCATGGGCGATCCGGGACGACAGCACGGAATTATCCTGCTCTTTCTGAGAATACAATGAGCTGAGGCTTTTTATCAAAATTTCATAAAGACGACGGATATTTTCAGAAGAAAAAACTGCTGCGGATAAACGTCTGAAATAGTTATGGTATTCCATCAAATCAATGCTGCAGCTGTTTAAATATGCGGATTCACAGAGTTTGATGCATAAGATCTTCAAACTGTCCACATTGGGATATTGAACATGTTCTGCAAATTTAAGAAGATTCTCCGCTTTTGGCAGAACCTCTTCATGTTTGTGAGACCGCAGCAGCTCAAACAGTTCAATATACTGCTCATTCAGCCGCAGTTCCATATCGTTTTCAAACGGTTCAGGCCTGCAGAACTGTACGCCATAGAAATCCAGATCCCGGGATGCATAGAGATTTTTCAAGGCATCTGGCAGATGACAGACATCATGCTGGATATCGCTGTACAGCAGAAGCGAGAGGCTGTTATAGCTGTTTAGTTTCTTCAGATACATACTCTGCGTCTGCATCAGCGTCAGCAGGCTGGGGTGCGACAGCAGTTCCACACATCCCATAAATACTTTTTCATCCACGGGCAGACAGAAACGCAGCACTGTTTTCTCAGTCAGAGTAAGGCTGGGCTTAAACGGGCTGCCGTCCGCCTGCGGTTTTACCAGGAAACAGAAATAAGCGCCTTGAGGTTTCAGGTTCCCGTACTGGGAAAGTTCGCCAAGAAAGTTCTGCTCGGAACCGTCTGATTCCTGCAGCATGCTTCGCAGCTTGGATACCAGATGATTGGAATTTCTGGACGCAGTTTTCTGAGAACAGTAGTGGTCGATTGCGGACAGAAGCCTTTCGTCATTAATCTCAGTTTTCAGGAGATAATCAACCGCCTGGTGTTTAAATGCGTCCCGGACGTAATTGTAATCGTCATAGCTGCTCAGCATAATGGCCCCGGCCCCCGGGCATTCCTTGGACAGGGCCTGAAGAACTTCCAAACCGTCCATGTGAGGCATGCGGATATCCATAATCAAAAGATCAAAGGGCGTCTCTTTACATTTTTCCAGCGCATCCAAACCATTTACCGCGCTGTCTACATAAAAGTCCGGACGGTTGGAACGGATGATGTGCACCAGCCATTCCCGGATTGGATGTTCATCGTCAACTACTAATATTCGAATCAATGCTGTCTCCCCCTTTCTGCCTCGGCATACGAAGTACCATAATCGTGTGATAATGCTCGTCACTGGCCGCATATAAACCAAAATCGGCGCCGTAGAGCAGCTTAATTCTGTCCTGAATATTTTTCAGCCCGATATGGAACGAGGCGCCTGAAGCCTGTTCAAAAACACGTTCCATATCTTCCTGTGTGAATCCGATTCCCGTATCGCAGACCTCTATGGTGATAATCTTTTCATCCCCACGGAAACGGATCAGCAGCTCTATGGAATCCCCGGTTAAAGGGATTGCATGGAGAAATACATTTTCAACCAGAGGCTGAATCAAAAATCTGGGAATTGTTAAATCCATCAGCTCCTTCGGCAGATCCATTTTAAAATGCACCTTGTTGTCATATCTGAGATTTTGGAGGCGCACATACTGGCCGATGATGATCGTTTCTTCCAATAAAGTAGTATCGCTTTTATTGGAGCTGACAGAATTCTGCAGTATGGAAATCAGCAGTGTCAGCATCTCACATGCGTGATCCGGTTCGTTCATCGCGATGGTACATTTGACTGAAAACAGGGTATTATACAGAAAATGCGGGTTAATCTGCGCCTTCAGAAAGTTAAATTTTGCGTCATTCACCTGCTTTTCCGCATCCCGCACATCGCTCAAAAGCTTACTGATTTCATCACAGAGATGGTTATAGGAAATCCCGATGCTTTTGATTTCGGATATCTTCGTCTGAATCTGCAGATGGGTAAACTGCCTGCTGATGGAGGATTCCATTTCGCCGCATATGATACGGATCGGCTTCGATATGGATTCCGAAACAATGGATAACACAAATATGGACAGCAGATAAAGGATAACTGCGATTGCGGCAATCATATAGCAGGATTTTCGAATCGGAGCCATAACGTCGTCTAAAGGAATCTGCTCAAACATGGTCCAGCCGGTAACCGGCGAGGTGTATTTGGCGCAGAAAGATTCCATGCCGGCGTCATTTTTATATGTGACATAGGATTCTTTTCCCCGGACGAACAGATAGTCCCGGATTGCTTCCGGAGACGTGCCTGTCTGGCTGGAATCGCTGGAGGAAATGACCGTGGAATATTCATTGAGCAGATAAAAGGTGGAGTTTTCCTGCATCAAATTTTGATAAACGGATTTAAAAACGTCTTCTTTTACAAAGACGATGATAGATCCTGCGTAACTTCCTCTCACCTGGTAGATATTCCGAACAATGGCATAGCAGTAAGTCTTTCCCTCGTCTTTCGGAAACGGCACAAAATTCGTGACGGAGTAATCGACAGCTCCCATGGCCTTCTGCTTTGTAAACCATGAATAGGAACTGAGCTGTTTAAATTCATTGTCAGAATAACCGCAGCTGGAATATTGGAATCCGTTTTCACCGAAACACACCACATCAAAGGTTAAATCAAACTGTTGGAATGCGCTGTAATATTTTGTACAGAGAAGGTCAATATTGGCCGATACGGCGGCCGTATTCTGCGGGGTGATGGTGTTGCTTAAAATAGTCCCGAGAATCGTTTCATCCTGATACAGCAGTCTGGCAACCGCCTCCGAACCGGTCACCAAAGCGTCCGCTTTCTGTGAGACAAGCTGCAGCCGTTCCGTGTTGGCTCTGCCCAGCGTTTCAAATGTGGACTTCACATAAAACTGGGTGACCATGTAAGCCAGCATGGCAGTTAACAGTGCCAGAACGAGGGCAAGCGTTATATTCAGTACCTTCTTAATACTTATCTGCATGTTTCACTTCCTTTTCTGTTTGAACCCGGTACATGCGCCGGAACCTGGTCCGTCGGCGGAGAACTGCGGGGCTGCGGACAGCAATAACACTTCCTGTAAGTACATTTCTATCTATCAATACTTGTTAAGTAATAATATACAAATAATTCTATTGCATTTCAATGATTCTATCTATTATTTACAAATAATTCCAAATAAATCAAGAAAATACAAATTTTAGCATAGGTAACTGTCATCCCCCTCTGTTCTTTGTCAAAATATATAAAATAAGAGTCAAATTAGTGATTGTTACAACAGTGGAAACTCTATATGATTGAAATGTAACGTTACACAGCAGCAAAAACGATTCTTTTGATCCGTTATATGTTTATTGATACCGGAATAAATCCGGAAAGAAATGGAGGTTACAATGAAAAAAATTCTAGCGTCTCTTCTTATTGCAACTATGTTTATCTGTTCAATAGCAGGCTGTGCAAAGAAACCCCAGCCTGCCGCCGCAAACAATGAAACGAAAGCCGGTGAAGCGGCCGCCGGGACCTCGAAAGAAACCGGAAAGGATACGGGTGCGAAGACCGAAGCTTCCGAAGAACTGGTCACCCTCCGTGTATCCACCCTTGCCCAGCAGCTTTCCATCCCGATGTACTACATTCAGAAAATGGGCTGGGATGTTGAAAACGGCTTTAAACTTGATATTTCTACCTTTATGCAGGGCAGTGGCATCAACGAAGCCCTGGGGTCCGGCCTTGTAGATGTATTTACCATCGGAGCAGCCGGTATCTCTTCCTGCAGCGTCTATGACGCGGTTTATCTATTCTCCCATACGGATTCCGGAGCCGGACAGCAGTTCATGATCCGTGCGGACAGCGATGTGGCCGCAGTGAAAGGCTTCAATCCGGAATACCCTGATATCTACGGCACACCTGAAACGGTAAAAGATAAATCCTTCCTTCTTCCTATGGGAACGGCCGCTCAGATTTTAGTGGATATGTATTTAAATGTCTTAGGTTTGACGGAAGACGATGTCACCCTGGTAAATATGGATGACACGGCCGCATACCAGGCGTTTGTATCAGGCCAGTCTGATTTTGCAAAGACAAGCTATCCTACGGCCGACAGTTATGATCCGGAAAAGTATCTTGTAGCATGCAGTATGAATAATCTGAACTGTCCGTACTACGACAATATTCTCTGTTCCCGTGAAGTATTTGAAGACGAGAGCAAACATGACGCATTGGTCGCCCTCTGCGTGCAGCTGCTTCGTGCAGCGGATGCCTTCCAGGATGATAAGGTTTTAATGGACACTATGATGGAATGGTATGAGATTAACGGACAGACGGCGGATGCAGATACCATCGAACATCAGGTGCTGGAACGTCCATTCTTCACATACGACGATCTGACTTCCATCGACTACACTTCATCTTTCAAACTGCTGGCTGAATTCTATGCTACTGTAGGCAACATTTCTGAAGAAGACATGGAAAAGGTTTATGCCAACATGGATAACACCATCATCACAGAGGCGCTTGAAGCCTATGCTTCTGAATACAAAAAATGATTTCTGATTGGAGATGTGACTGATTATGACAGCAATGCAAAAACGAAATTATTCATTCCGCCTGAAGATTATATCTGTTTGTTCCCTTTTGGCATTCTTCCTGATCTGGTATCTCATCACAGAAGTATGGAAGCTGGCTCCCTCCACACTTTTGCCTTCTCCTTTAAAGGCGCTGGAGACAGGAATTCAGAAATGGACGGTTAAGCGGCCCGATGGTTCCACACTGCCGAGGCATATCATTGCCAGCTTGAAGGTATCTTTACTGGGCTTTTGCTTCGGAGCGATGATCGGCGTTCCCTTAGGCATCATCATGGCCTGGTGGGAGCCTATGGATATGGCCCTCAAGCCTGTATTCGATTTTATCCGAAATATCCCTCCGATCGCCTGGATACCGATCATGATTATTGTGCTGGGAATCGGAGTAGTTGCTAAGGCGGCCATCGTATTTCTGTCGGCGTTCATCCCCTGTGTGGTCAATTCCTATACCGGAATCAAGGCGACGAAAAAGGTACATATCTGGGTAGGCCGGACCTTCGGAGCTTCAAAACTGCGGCTGTTGTTTAAAGTCGCCTTGCCTTCCGGCCTGCCGTATATCTTCACCGGTTTAAAGGTTTCTTTAAACTCTTCCTGGGGTTCTTTAGTGGCAGCGGAGATGCTGGGGTCTGACAGCGGTCTCGGTTATATGATTCAGCTTGGCCGCCTGCTCTGCCGCGCCGATTTAATCATTGTCGGCATGGTGGTTATCGGAATCATCGGTACGATACTGTCCGCTTTGCTTGATTTCCTGGAAAGCCGGCTTGTGAAAGGAGACGTATAATGCAGAAATCTAAAATAAAGCTGAAATCAATGGCCTATGGCGCATCATCATTTCTCATTCTGCTGTGCCTTTGGCAGACGGCGGTCTATTTCAGCAGCTCACAGATCCCATTTCCCACGCCGACGGCTGTCGTCCTGGATTTTTGCCACATGTTGTTTAATAAAGTGGGGAACTATTATACAATTGTCGGTCACGTTCTCTGGAGTTTAAGCCGCGTGCTGGTGGGATTCTGCCTGGCCTGCGTGGCAGGAGTGATTATCGGGCTGACTATGGGATGGTTTCCATATGTCAGAGCCGTCGTAATGCCGGTCTTCAATCTTCTTCGTCCCATCGCCCCCCTGGCTTGGATACCGTTAGCGATCCTATGGTTCGGCATTGGCGAGAAGTACAAATATTTTCTCATCTTCATTGCGGCGTTCGTACCGTTCACCTTAAACGCCTATGCCGGAGCGGTGCATGTGGATAAGCAGTTGATCGGAGCCGCAAAAATGCTGGGCGCAAATAACTCACAGGTATTCTTTGAAATTGTGGTTCCTTCCGCAGTTCCATCCATTTTTTCCGGCGCCCAGGTTGCCCTTTCGAATTCCTGGATGACCATGCTGGCCGCAGAAATGGTCTGCGCCACAGAAGGTGTCGGCTGGATCATTATTGCCGGACAGGGGGTCAATGACATGACTCAGATGATTGCCGGAATGCTGGCAATCGGAATCGTCGGATTTCTTCTTGCCAACGGCATGAGATATTTAGAAGGGAGGTGCCTGCGATGGAACAATCAGGGAAGCTGAAAATGTCCTGTAAAAATGTATCTAAAACGTTCCGGTCACCCAAAGGAGATTTTGAAGTATTAAAAAAACTGACTTTTGACGTGCACGAAAATGAATTCCTGGTAATTTTCGGTCCGGGCCAATGCGGTAAGACAACCCTTCTCTATATGCTGGCCGGCCTGGAACCGTGTACGGAGGGATCAATTGAACACAACGGCATAACGGTTGATTCTCCGGCCCCTTCCCGCGCGGTGGTCTATCAGACCATGGCCCTGTTTCCCTGGATGACCGTAAAAGGCAATGTGGGATTCAGCCAGAAAGTAAGAAATGTGGACAAAAAGGAGAGGGAGGCCAGCATTCAGAAATTTATCGATTTAGTGGGCCTGACCGGTTTTGAAAACAGCTTTCCCGTACAGCTTTCCGGCGGCATGAAGCAGCGTGTCGGAATTGCCCGTGCCTATTGCTGTGACCCGGATGTCCTTTTAATGGACGAACCCTTTGGCCATCTGGACGCGCAGACCCGATATATGATGCAGGAATCGCTGGAAAACATCTGGGAAAATGAGAAACGCACCGTCGTATTCGTCACCAACAACATCGAAGAGGCCCTCTACCTGGCCGACCGGATCATCCTGCTCACCGACTGCCCCGGCCAGGTGGCAAAAGAGTATAAGATCACCCTGCCAAGGCCAAGGAACCTGATCGACCCGGAATTTCTCCGGCTGCGCAAAGAAATAACCGAATACATGAATAAAAACAGCCTTGAAACGTGACGGCTGGGACAGGAGGAGTATGGTGGAAAATAATATAAAAGTTAAGGTAACCCACCTGACAAAAAGTTTCGGTGATCTGCTGGTTTTAAATGATGTATCTTTCGATGTGTATGACGGAGAGTTCCTCTGCATTGTGGGGCCTACGGGCTGCGGTAAAACCACATTCCTCAACAGCCTGACTCATTTGTATGAGCCTACGGCTGGTGAAATCCTGTTCAAGGGAGAGCAGATCGATCTGCGCAGGCACAACATTGCATACATATTTCAGGAATACTCGGCTATGGAATGGCTTACGGTCCGGCAGAACGTGCGGTTCGGCCTGGAACTCAAAAAGGCATATAAGGATATTGAAAAAAAGGTGGACGACGCGCTGAAACTGGTGGGTTTGACCAAGTTTGCCGATTATTACCCCAAACAGCTTTCGGCCAGTATGCTGCAGCGCGTGGTCATTGCCAGGGCATTTGCAACCGAGCCGGAACTGCTTTTAATGGACGAGCCTTACGGACAATTGGACATCAACCTGCGCTTTAAGCTGGAGGATGAGGTAGTCCGCCTCTGCAAACAGACGAAGACTACCGTTATCTTTATAACCCATAACATCGAAGAAGCCGTCTATCTGGGTGACCGGATTCTGGTGCTCACCAATAAACCGACTTCTATTAAAGAGGTTGTGCCTGACACCCTGCCGCACCCGCGGGACATCGCAGCCCCTGAGTTTGTGGAAATGAGAGACCGGATAACCGGCCTGATAAAATGGTGGTAATTCCAATCGGAACCTGAGCCAAAAAGGAGGAAATTATGAATAAATACAGCAATACACGCCCAAACGTGCTGCTTGTCGTGACAGACCAGCAAAGATTTGACACGCTGGGCTGTTATGGAAATCCCTACATCGATACACCAAACCTGGACCGGTTCGCCGCAGAAGGCGTACTGTTTGAAAACGGCTACTGTCAGGCTCCGGTCTGTACTCCCAGCCGTGCCTCTTTCCTGACGGGACGTTATCCCAGAACTACCAGATGCCGTGCAAACGGCCAGTCCATCCCTCCCGATGAGCGGCTGGTTTCCCGGGTTCTTGCAGACTATGGCTATTATTGTTCCCTGGTGGGCAAGCTGCACCTGGCTCCCTGCGGCCCGAGCGCCTGTCCGATTCACGAGAAACGGATCGACGACGGGTTCACGGAATTTCACTGGGCGCATAACCCTTCCGGCATCGGCAACTGCGGACTGCCGGAATCCGGCGGCACTTATTGGAGCGGAAATGAATACAGCCACTGGCTGTTTAAACGGGGAAAAAAATACCAGTATCCCGATTTCGATAAGATGGGGTATGTAAAAATCGGAATGGATGAAGAAGACCATTTTACCAAATGGTGCATTGACCGGGCCATCGATTCCATCCGTTACTTTGCCGAAGAAAAGCGCCAGATGCCGGAATTTAACAGTCCGCCCTGGTTTTATAATATCAATATTTTTGACCCTCACCATGCATTTGACCCGCCGAAACGCCTTCTTGAAAAATACCTTGCCCGGGCGGAAAAACTCCCTCTTCCCAAGTATCTGGAAGGAGAACTGGCAGAAAAAACAATCTTCCAAAAACAGGACCATGCCAGCGCATATAACAATACCTCCACCCCTCATCATTTCAGTTTCGATGAGATGAACGGGGACGATCACCGAATGATAAAGGCCGCTTATTACGCCATGGTAGAGCTGATTGATATCCAGTTTGGACGCTTGATGCAGGCTTTGGAGGAGACCGGAGAGATTGAGAACACCATAGTCATTTTTACCTCCGATCACGGGGAAATGCTGGGAGATCACGGCATCTACTTAAAAGGCCCGTATTTTTATGAAGGAATGGTTCATGTTCCGCTGATCATGTCCTGGAAAGGTCATTTTATGCAGGGCGCGCGGCTGAACACCCTTGTAGAACTGACCGACCTGGTTCCCACAATCGAGGAATTCTGTATCGGCCGGATAGAAGACGGGGTACAGGGACGTTCCCTGGCCGGAATTCTCACCGGCGATGAACCTCCGGAGTCCCACCGCAGCAGTGTATACAGTGAATACTACGAAGCAATGCCCTGGCATACAGCTCCCGAGGCCTACGGAACCATGGTATACGATGGTCGCTACAAGCTTTCACGCTTCCACACATCAAAGGAAGGCGAATTGTACGACCTGAAAAATGACCCCGATGAATTCCATAACCTATGGGATGATTCGGCATATTCAGATATCAAAATAAGAATGCTGGAGCTTCTCGCAGACCGGATGGCGGATACCGTCGATCCCTTTCCGGTGGCGACAGATAAATGGTAAGCATTAAGGTACGCCGGAAAGAAGGGGAAACCTGGGCGGGCGGCGGAAATAATAAGGAATAGGGGATTCGAGTTTCGCCCCTAAGAGGTACTAAGGCCGCCAGAAACGGAAAAAGGCAGAGCGGCGCCCATTCGCAGTGAACTCCTGATGACTTCACTGCTCAAGGGGCGCCTCAAATACTGATTCGGTATTCAGTATTTGTCTGCCTTTTTCCGTTTCTGCCGGCCAAGTACCTCTAAGGGTCTGCAAACGATCCCCTATTCCTTATTATTTCCGCCGCCCGCCCAGGTTTCCCCTTCTTTCCGGCTGTTGCTTGGCTGGCTGAGGGTAAAAAAGATTTGGTAGATGAGAGGATAAATTTTTACATCAACCGTTAAGGCTTTTTCAGAAATGCCTTCACCATTTAATGTAAAGGGTGAGGTCTTTTCGCAAAATGCCTTGACGTTTAAAGTAAAACCCGAAGGCATTTCTGAAAATCCCTTCATGATTTACGTAAATTTGACTTTACATAAATACCAATGCAATAACATTGTTTTTAACCAGGCCAGCGAAAACCAGCACGGAATGGGGAGGCGGAGCCGGAAGACGAAGGTCGGAGGGGCTGTCCGGGCCGGGGAAGGAGGATGCAGCCAAATGGGATCGTATGGAACCCCTTTAGAACTACTTAGGTCCGTAAGGACAGAACGAGGCAGGTAGAAACTGAATTCCAAATCAGGTTCTAAAGCGCCGCTGAGCAGCGAAGTCATCAAGAGTTCACTGCGAATGGCGCTGGCCTGCCTCGTTCTGTCCTTACGGGCCTTAGTAGTTCTTAGGGGCGAATCCCGAATCCCATTTGGCTGCATCCTCCTTCCCCGGCCCGGACAGCCCCTCCGACCTTCGTCTTCCGGCTCCGCCTCCCCATTCCGTGCGTATCTTTCGGTAGGTAGAATTGTTTAAGATAATTACAAAATTATAAAAATTTATTCAGAGTCTCGCCAAGCAGGAAATTATATGATATACTAAAGTGATATGTTGTGGGATAACGAGGAGTAAACCTATGCTGAATGAAGACAAAATCAAATTAATGACGGGCATTGCCATGTTTGAAAAGCGGGAAGGCAAGAAGATTGCGCCTGCGAACCTGTATTTTAAAAGTGATTATGTAGGGCGGCATATGATCCGTTCATTTTTCGGTTATACGTTTTGCAGCGTGCTGATTCTGGTTATCTGGCTGCTTTACAGTTTGGAACAGATTCTTAATTCCCTGAATCTGGACGAACTGATCGCAATGGGAAAGAATGTCCTGTTTTTGTATGCAGGCGGTTTAGTATTATACCTGTTTATTACATTTATTGTGTATTCCAGGAAATATAGTTATGCAGTACGGGGGCAAAAGGTCTATGTGGCTAAACTGAAACGCCTGAATAAGCGGTATGAATTTCAGAATAAGAGTAAGGAACTTGCAAAGGAGGGCGGACGGCTATGATGGGTCTTCTCGTATTGAAAGAGCGGTTAAAAGTTTTTTATGCAAAGTATGATATGTATTTTTATCCTGTAATAAAGTTTATCTTGTCATTTACAACTTTTTACGTTATGAATCAGAATATTGGTTTTATGGCCAAGCTGAAGACACCCATGGTTCCATTCCTTTTAGGCCTTGTGTGTGCGTTTCTTCCATATGGAGCGATTTCGCTTCTGGCAGCTTTGTTGATGCTGGCTCATGTATACAGCGTTTCCATGGAAATTGCGCTGATTATCATGGTGTTTTTCGTGGTGATCGGCATCCTGTATTATGGATTCCAGCCGGGAGACAGCTATCTGCTGATTCTGACGCCGCTTATGTTTTTATTTAAGATACCCTATGTGATTCCTCTGTTAGTGGGACTTTCCGGAAGCCTGATTTCGATTATACCGATCAGCTGCGGCGTTTTTATCTATTACGTATTTTTATATGTAAAGCAGAATGCCGGTGTTTTAACGAATGACGCGTCGATGGATATCACACAGAAGTATATCCAGATCATAAAGAGCCTGGTTTCCAATCAGCTCATGGTAGTGATGATCTGTGCATGTGCGGTGGGCGTCCTGGTAGTTTTCCTGATTAAAAATCTTTCCATGGATTATGCATGGATGATTGCAATCATAGCGGGAACCGTTGCGCAGCTGGCAGCTATTTTTGTGGGGGATTTTTTATTTAATGTTTCCGTTCCGATGGGACAGCTTCTGACAGGAGTTGTGATTTCCGTGATAATTGCGGGGATCTATGACTTTTTTGTATTTGCGGTGGATTACAGCAGGACGGAATATATACAATTTGAAGATGATGATTATTACTATTATGTGAAAGCTGTACCCAAGATCGCAGTGAGCGCTCCGGATGTTAAGGTACAGAAGATAAACACCAGAAAGAATATGAAAGGCGGCAGGTAGAACGGGATTGCCGTTAAAAGCAGTTTAAATGGGAGGTGAAAACATGGCGGATCTTGTAAGCGTCTTATATTCCTGGCTGTCTTTTTTGCCAAGGATTACTAAGACGAATTTTCTGGAGATTGCAATTATTGCATTTCTGGTTTACGAAGTGCTGTTTTGGATAAAAAATACAAGAGCGTGGACACTGTTAAAGGGTCTTGTGGTTATTATGGCTTTTACTTTGTTTGCTGCCGTGTTGAGGCTGGATACAATCTTGTGGATATTGGAAAAGACAGCGACTATAGCGACGACAGCGCTGATTATTATATTTCAGCCGGAGCTTCGTAAGGCGCTTGAACAGCTGGGAAGTAAAAACCTGATTACCGGAATCTTATCCTTCGATGACGGGAAAGCGGATCTTGGCTTTACGGAAAAGACGGTGAATGAACTGGTAAAAGCGACATTTGAACTTGCGAAGGTTAAGACGGGAGCTTTGATGGTCATTGAACGGGGCGTTTCTTTAAAAGAGATTGAACGAACCGGAATTGAGATCAACGGACTGATCACCAGCCAGCTTTTGATTAATATTTTCGAACATAATACGCCTCTCCACGATGGAGCGGTGGTGATTCGCGGCAACAGGATTGTGGCTGCTACCTGTTATCTTCCATTATCGGATAATACCAGCATCAGCAAGGCGCTGGGAACCAGGCACAGGGCGGCAGTCGGAGTCAGTGAAGTGACCGACAGTCTTACAATTGTTGTATCGGAAGAAACGGGAAGAGTGAGCCTGGCCGAAGGCGGCGAACTGAGAAGGATTAATGATGCCGAGACTTTGAAAAAAGCGCTGGCTGGAATCGAACAGCAGGAAGAGAGCGGCAGTAGATTTAAGATTTGGAAGGGAAGGCTGAAGAATGAAAGAAAGGCTGACAAATAATCTGGGCTTAAAAGTTCTCTCTATATTTCTGGCCTTCTTCGTATGGCTGATTGTGGTAAATGTTTCAAACCCTGTGGTTCAGAGAAGCAAGGAAGTCACCGTTGATGTGATCAATGAAAATGTGCTTTCAGCAAAACAGCTCACTTATGAGATTGTGGGAAAAAGTAAGGTGACGGTTTCCTATGAAGTGAGAACGAGGGATGCGTATAAGATTTCCACATCGGATTTTCACGTTTACGCGGACTTGGCGGAGCTTTATGATGTGACTGGATCAATACCGCTTAAAATTGAAGTCACCAATGAGAGCGCCAGATCCTTGCTGGAAGGAACACCCACGACGAATCCTGTGGTTATCAGGGTTGAGACAGAGGGAATCCAGAGAAAACGATTTGATTTAAAAGCTAATATAACCGGAACCCAGGAATATGGGTATGCAGTCGGAACCGAAGTTCTGACCCCGGATTTTGTATATGTAAATGGGCCGGAATCCCAGATTGGACAGATTAGTTCCATCGGAATTCCGATTGATATTGATAATGCAAACGCAGATGTAGAAGGAACGGCCAAGCCTGTCTTCTATGATGCAAACGGAAAAGAACTTGAACTTGGAGACAAAGTGACCCTGAGCCGGAATGAGATATCCTACCAGGTGCCGATATTGAAAGTGAAAAACCTGAATCTGGATTTTGAAATCCAGGGTGAAGTGGCAGAAGGGTACCGGTATACAGGGGCGGAAGCCTCGCTCAATAACGTGTCGGTTGTGGGACTCAAATCCGCGCTGGCATCCTACAGTACAATTGTAATTCCAAAAGAAGAACTGGATATTACAGGACTGACAGCGGACAAGACGGTTGAGGTAGATTTAACCAAATATCTGCCGGAAGGCATTATTATGATCGGCGACAATAAGACAGTGACCATTACTCTTAAAGTGGAGGCGCTGCAGAACCGGAATATCCGTCTGGATCTTTCGGAAGTGGCGAAGACCGGTGAATCAGAGGATAGGACTTATACGTACAGCAGAACATTTGTGGATGTTACGGTGCGCGGACTGTCGGAGGATCTGGACAGCCTGACCGCGGCGGACTTAAATGCATCGCTGGATTTAGAGAACCTGACGGACGGAACACATGCGGGCATGATAACCTTCCAGACGGGAGCTGCCTATGAAGTGATGTCTTACAGCGAATTTGATATTACTGTTTCGTCCAAGGATGGCGATGAAACACCGGAAGATGAAACGTCGGAAGGAAGTACCGAGTCTGAATCCACATCAACAGCTCAAAATGAAGAATAAGGGCAGCGATTTCGCGCAGCCGCCGAATAACTGCGGATAACAAAATAACAGAATCAGATTGATGATTGGGGGATATATCTATGGTAAGTGCAAAAGTTACAATTAAAAATCCTACAGGACTTCATTTAAGACCGGCAGGTATTCTCTGTAAAGAAGCTATGCAGTTTAAGAGTTCCGTAAACTTTAAGTTCAGAAACAGTACCAGCAACGCGAAGAGCGTTTTAAGCGTCCTCGGAGCGTGTGTGAAGAATGGCGATGAGATCGAGTTCGAATGCACCGGCGAGGATGAAGAGGCAGCATTGGCAGCTATGATTAAGGCAGTGGAAGACGGCCTTGGAGAGTAGTTTTCAATAAATATAATTAATAAGGAGGACGCATTATGTATAAGGGAACTAATGCATCAGAAGGAATTGGTATTGGAAAAGCAGCCATTATCAAGGAACAGGAACTGGTAATCACACCGGATAAGGTGGCCGACACAGCTGCGGAGGTTGCGCGTTTTAAGGGGGCGCTTGACCAGACTATGCAGGAGACAAGCGAGTTGGCTGCAGATTTGGCAACCAGAGTGGGAGAGCAGGAAGCGGAGATCATGAACGGTCACCTGATGCTTCTGTCTGACCCAATGCTGACCGGAGAGATTGAAAATGCGATCACAGGGGAGAGTGTTTGCAGTGAATTTGCGATTGAAACGGTTTGTAATATGTATGCGGACATGTTCGCATCGATGGATGACGAACTGATGCAGCAGAGAGCAACCGATATGAGAGATATCAAAACCAGAATGCAGATGATTCTGAAGGGATTAAAAGCAGTTGATATATCTGCTCTTCCTGAAGGCAGCATTCTGGTAGCAAAGGATTTAACGCCTTCTATGACCGCCGGAATCAACCCTGATCACGTGGTTGGTATCGTGACGGAACTGGGCGGAAAAACATCCCACAGCGCGATCTTAGCCCGCGCTCTGGAAATCCCTGCCGTTGTGGCTGTGAATGGAATTCTGGAACAGATTAAAGACGGCGACCAGATCGTGCTGGACGGTTCAGAAGGATGTGTCTATGTGAACCCGGATGATGCGGTAGTTAAGGAATATGCTGCAAAAGGCGAGATATTCAGAAAAGAAAAAAAAGAGCTTGAACAGTATATTGGAAAACCATCGGTAACTAAGGATGGCGTTACCGTAGAGGTAGTGGCTAATATCGGACGTCCTGAGGATGTGGATAAAGTGCTTCAGTACGATGCGGAAGGCGTGGGCCTGTTCCGTACGGAATTCCTGTTTATGGACAGAAATGCAATGCCTACAGAGGAAGAGCAGTTTGAAGCTTATAAGAAAGTGGCCGCTGCACTCCAGGGCAAACCGGTTATTATCCGTACACTGGATATCGGCGGAGATAAAGAGATTCCTTACATGGGACTTGAAAAAGATGAAAACCCATTCTTGGGATACCGTGCAATCCGTTTCTGTCTGGACAGAAAGGAAGATATCTATAAACCTCAGCTGCGCGCCCTGCTGAGAGCCAGCGCATTTGGAAACATTAAAATCATGATTCCTATGGTTACCTGCATCGACGAATACAGAGAAGCCAAAGGATTGATTGAAGAGCTTAAAGCGGAATTAGACGGCAAAAATATTGCCTATAATAAAGAGATTCAGGTTGGTATTATGGTGGAGACGGCTGCAGCCTCTCTGATGGCAGACGTATTTGCAAAAGAGGTGGATTTCTTCAGTATCGGAACCAATGATCTTACCCAGTATACAATGTCTGTTGACCGCGGCAACGATAAAGTATCTTATCTCTATTCCACCTTTAACCCGGCAGTACTTAGAAGCATCAAACACGTGATCAGCTGCGCAAGAGAAGCCGGCATCATGGTGGGCATGTGCGGAGAAGCCGCAGGCGACCCGATGATGATTCCGCTTCTGCTGGCATTTGGATTAAATGAGTTCAGTATGAGCGCATCATCTGTGCTGAGAGCCAGAAAGATGATCAGCGGTTACAGCATGGAAGAATTAAAGGCAGTGGCGGATAAGGCTATGAGCTTTGTGACCGCAAAAGAAGTAGAAGAATTTATGACAGAATTTGTCAGCAAATAAATATAAAGGATAAAGGCAGTATGATTGTATATCTGATTTGTTTCGTTGCAAGCTTTATTTTGTCAAGGAGCGGACATTATTATATGTCGGGGGCGGCGCTGATGGCAGCAGCGCTGTTCCTCTATGCCTTGGATTACAGGCGGACGGGCAATCTGATACATCTGAGGGCATTGTTTTCCCTGTTCTGGGTTGGAGGACAGGGAGTTTCCTGTTTAAAGCTCAGTTCGTTGCAGACGGACTGGGCTTTTGAAACGTGGGCATGTTTTTTCGTGGCATTTGCAGGCTTTTGGATTACATTTGAGATTTTAGACAGAAAAAAACGGAGATACCGGGAATGGATTACCTATAGAAACCATACCATGAGAGCGAGGGCTGCCACCTTTGACTGCATGGTGGGAATTACGGTTTTGTCTTTGACGGCTTTTGTTGTGGAAGCGGTGGTGCTGGGATATGTGCCGTTTTTCCTTCGCGGAGTTCCGCATGCGTATTCAGAATTTCATATTACCGGAGTTCACTATTTTACGGTTTCCTGTGTTCTGGTTCCGGCCCTGACTGTGATCTATTTTATGGGTGAGCGGGGGAGAGTGGACAGAAAAAAATGCGCCGCCATCTGGATTATGACGGCTGTTTCCCTGATAATACCGATTTTATGTGTATCCAGATTCCAGCTGATTCTGGCAGTGTTGCTGGCGGTGTTCACGTATATTTCCATTCAGGGAAGATTCCGTCTGATCCATGGAGTGATCCTGGTACTGATGATGGTTCCTCTGTATGTGATGCTGACCATAGCCAGAAGTCATGATGTGACTTATCTCAACGGGATTTTTGAGATGAAAAACAGCAGCACACCGATCTTTATTACCCAGCCCTACATGTATATAGCAAATAATTATGAGAATTTTAACTGCCTGGTAGAACAGCTGCCGGCTCATAGTTTGGGGCTTAAAATGCTGTTCCCGGTATGGGCGCTGACCGGGCTCAAGTTTCTCATACCTTCCCTGGTAAACTTTCCGATCTATGTGGATAAAGTGGAGCTGACTACAGTCACCCTGTTTTATGATTCCTATTATGATTTTGGAATCCTGGGAGTCCTGCTGTTTTCCTGCCTGTTAGGCCTTGTGGCTTTTCAGCTGATGAAGGCGCTGCCCAGGATGAAGAATCCGGCGGGATACTTATTGTATTCCCAGATCGCCGCATACATGATGCTGTCGTTTTTTACCACCTGGTTCAGCAATCCGGCCACCTGGTTCTATCTGGCGGCAACCGCAGCAATTGCGCTGTACTGCTCCTGGAAAGGGCATTAACCGGAAAATAATGGAATTGAAAGGGTGGACGGCCGGGAAACTGCGTGGTATGATAAGGAACAATAAAGACTTTATGAGGAGGATGAGAAATCATGATTTCAGAAAAGATGAAACCACTGGTGCAGAATAATTCTGCGATCAGAGCGATGTTTGAAGAAGGAAAGCGTCTGGCCGGTATCTATGGCGCAGAGAATGTATACGATTTCAGCCTTGGCAACCCCAACGTTCCGGCTCCGGAATGTGTAAAACAGGCGATTATTGATATTTTAAATGAGGAAGAATCCACATTTGTCCACGGATATATGAGCAATGCAGGATTTGAGGACGTGCGTACCACGATTGCAGACTCATTGAACCGCAGGTTTGGCACCAGCTTTCATGTGAACAATATTCTCATGACGGTAGGAGCGGCAAGCGGTCTCAATATTATCTTAAAGACTGTCTTAAATCCGGGCGATCAGGTCATCGCATTTGCGCCTTATTTTGTGGAATATGGCAGTTATGCGAGAAACTATGACGGCGAATTGGTTGTAATCTCCCCGAACACCGAGACATTTCAGCCTAATTTAACGGAATTTGAAGAAAAGATCAATGAAAAGACAAAAGCGGTGATCATAAATACGCCGAATAATCCGACCGGAGTTGTATACTCTGACGCCACGTTAACGAAGATCGGCGAGATTCTGGACCGTAAGGAAAAAGAGGTGGGACATCCCATTTTCCTGATCTCAGACGAACCGTACAGAGAGCTGGCATATGACGGGGTAGAAGTGCCTTACGTTACAAAATACTACCATAATACGGTTGTCTGCTATTCTTACAGCAAGTCCCTTTCACTTCCCGGAGAGCGGATCGGCTATCTGGTGATTCCGGATGAGCTGACGGACAGCGCCCAGGTATTTTCTGCGGCCACCATCGCAAACCGCGTGCTGGGAGCTGTTAATGCGCCTTCTCTGATGCAGAGGGTGATCATGCGCTGTGTGGATGCGGAAGTGGATTTGGCCGCTTATGATAAGAACCGGAATTTACTGTATAACGGATTAAGGGACTGTGGTTTTGAATGCATCAAGCCGGAAGGCGCATTTTACCTGTTCGTAAAATCACCGGTGCCGGATGAAAAAGAATTCTGTGAAGTATGTAAGAAATACAATGTTTTAGTGGTTCCAGGCAGTTCGTTTGCCTGCCCCGGCTATGTAAGAATCGCTTACTGTGTATCTTATGACCAGATTGAACGCTCTCTGCCTGCATTTAAAAAGGTTGCGGAAGAATACGGATTATAGGACAGGAGGAAGCAGATGAAAGCCTGGGAATCGAATATCCGAAGAGTGGTTCCATATGTTCCTGGTGACCAGCCTAAGGGAGATAAACTGATAAAATTAAATACCAATGAAAATCCATATCCACCGGCTCCCGGAGTGCAGAAAGCGTTGAAAGAGATGGATTACGACCGCCTCCGCAAATATCCGGACCCGGCCTGTACCGTTTTGGTGGAAGAACTGGCCGGTTATTATCATGTAAATCCGGATCAGGTTTTTGTAGGGGTGGGTTCTGATGATGTATTGGCGATGGCTTTTCTTACATTTTTCAACTCTGAGAAACCTGTGCTGTTTCCTGACATCACCTATTCGTTTTATGATGTTTGGGCGGATTTATTTCAGATACCGTATGAAACGGCTGCGCTGGATTTGGAATTTAACATCGTAAAAGAAGATTACTATAAGGAAAACGGCGGGGTGGTATTCCCAAACCCCAATGCGCCTACCGGAGTACTCATGCAGTTGGATGATGTGAGGGATATCATTTCCCATAATCAGGATGTCATCGTTATTGTGGATGAAGCATATATTGATTTCGGAGGACAATCTGCTCTGCAGCTTTTGGATGAATTCGATAATCTGCTGGTGGTTCAGACCTTCAGTAAATCCAGATCCATGGCGGGGATGAGAATCGGATATGCAATTGGGCATCCGGATCTGATTAAGGCGTTAAATGATGTGAAATATTCCTACAATTCCTATACCATGAACATGACGTCCCTGATATTAGGAGTGGAGGCCGTGAAAGACGACGATTATTTCCAAAAAACGCTTAAAAAAGTGATGGACACAAGAGAACGTGCAAAAGTGCGGTTAAAGGAACTGGGCTTTTCTTTCCCGGACTCCTATTCCAATTTCGTGTTCGCTTCCCATCAGACATGTCCGGCAGAGGAACTGTTTGAGGCTTTGAAGAAGGAACAGATTTACGTCCGGTATTTTAACAAGCCAAGGCTCAATAACTATTTGCGGATCAGCATTGGAACAGATGAGGAGATGGAGTGTCTCTATAAATTCCTGGAGAACTATTTAAAAAACAGGTAAATTGGTGTCGAAAAAGAGATTTTGTATAAAACTTTAAGATAAGGGGCTGGCGGACCGGCTGTATGAGACAAAGGCCTGCCGCCCTTTTTTATAGCCCGGTTCAAACGGAGTATTGGTATTATTTGGCAGATATGGGTAATAATCTGAAGAAATGACAGGAAATGTTTTGCGAAATTGTAACGTTTTCTTCATTGAAAAGTAGTTAAGGTGTTGTATAATGAACTTGAAAGAATTAATACGACAATAAATTTATATGGACAGGATGATAAGATGGAGACTGTTAAACACTACGCCCGAGTAATATTAAATATCATAATACCGATGATAACAATCTATCTGGTCTGTTTCTGGGGGCCTAAACTGCTTAAATTTTTTATGCCCTTTGTGATCGGATGGATCATAGCCATGATCGCCAATCCTTTGGTCCGTTTCCTGGAAAAACGGGTGAAGATTGTGAGAAAACTGAGTTCGGTCATAATTGTGGTGCTGGTGCTTGGACTGGTAATCGGAGCGCTTTATCTGATTATATCGAAACTGATTGTAGAAGCGGCCAATTTCGCTAAAGATCTGCCCGCTTTATATGATACGGCCAGCAAGGAACTGCATCATGCATTTTTAAGAATGGACCACCTGTTTATCCGCCTGCCCCAAGGGCTGCAGGAAAATTTGAATCAGTTTAGTGAAAATATAGGAGAGTATCTGAATCTGGCTGTGCAGAAGATCGCTTCCCCTACCGTCACGATGGCGGGCAATGTGGCGAAAGGCATTCCGGGAGCGCTGGTCAATTCGATTATTACGATTTTATCTTCCTATATGTTCATCGCTGAGCGGGATAAGATTGTGGAGTTCTGGAAAAAATATGCGCCCAAGGGAAGCACTAAATATGCCTCCCTGCTTAGAAATGATGTCAAACATCTGATCGGAGGATATTTTGCGGCCCAGTTTAAGATCATGATTGTGGTTGCGTTTATTCTGTTTGCCGGATTTGTGGTTTTAGGTGTGAACTATGCATTTTTGCTGGCGTTGTTGATTGCGTTTCTGGACTTTCTGCCGGTATTTGGGACAGGAACCGCGCTGATTCCATGGGCGCTTATCAAACTGCTTTCCGGAGAATATGCATTTGCGGCCGGCCTTGGGCTTCTCTATGTGCTGACCCAGGTGGTGCGCCAGGTGATACAGCCCAAGATTGTGGGGGATACCATGGGGATTCCACCGCTTTGGACATTGTTTTTTTTGTATATCGGATTTAAGTTCAGCGGAATTGGCGGCATGATTCTGGCTGTTCCTGTAGGCATGCTGTTTTTAAGCCTGTATGAACACGGAGCTTTTGATTCCATGATTGACAATATCAGGATTTTAGTCCATGATATAGATGAATTCCGTAAAGGATAGTTATTATTCACGGCTCCGGGTCCTTCTGCGGTCCGGTTCCGGCAGTTTATACGGCCTTTCCAGTTCCGGTTTCGGGCATAAGCACTTCTAAACGTGCAGAATTGCTAATGCCTGCAAAGTCACAGGAAAGGCCGTATAAACCGCCGGAATCGGACCGCAGAGGGACCAGGAGCCGTGAATAGTAACAGAAGATAAAGGGAAAATAGGGGGATATGTGCGAAGGGACAGCAGAAATTTAATTTCCGCTCAGGCCGCACGACAGAGAAAAATGAAACTGGAGAATAATTTAGACACTGACAATATGCGTGAACTGGTATGGAGGCTGGCGTTTCCATCCATGCTGGCTCAGTTTGTCAGTGTTTTTTACAGCATTGTAGACAGAATGTACATAGGTAATATTAAAGAAATAGGAGAAATCGCTTTGGCAGGCGTGGGAATCTGCGGGCCGATTGTAACGTTGATTTCATCGGTGGCTTTTCTGGTGGGAATCGGCGGATCTCCGCTAATGAGCATACGTTTGGGCGAGAAAAATGACCGGGCGGCCAGGCAGATTCTGGCCAACTGTTTTTTGACCTTATCGGTTCTGGCAGTGGTCATTACCATCGTGTCCATGTTGATGAGAAGCCATCTTCTCATGTGGTTTGGAGCCAGTGAAACCACATTCGCTTATGCCAACGAGTATCTGACCATATATCTTTTAGGAACTGCCTTTGCCCTGCTGTCCACGGGCATGAATCAGTTCATCATCTGCCAGGGCTTTGCCAAGGTGGGGATGAAATCAGTTGTGCTGGGCGCGGTCAGCAATATTATATTGGACCCAATCTTTATATTTGCTTTGCATATGGGAGTGAAGGGAGCGGCCATCGCGACGGTTTTATCACAGCTGGCTTCCTGTACCTATGTGCTCCGGTTTTTATTCAGCGACCGGATACCGATCAAAATCACATTCGGGGAATATGACTGGCAGATTATTAAGCGTGTTCTGATTATAGGAATGACGCCTTTTATAATCATCGCTTTCGACAATATTCTGATTATCTCTCTAAACACCGTAATTCAACATTACGGCGGCGCAGGAGAGGGCGACAGGCTTTTGACCTGTGCCACCATTGTCCAGAGCTTTATGCTGATGGTCACCATGCCGTTAGGAGGAATTACCAGCGGAACCCAGACCATTCTGGGCTTCAACTACGGAGCCAGAAGGCCGGATCGGATCAAAAAAGCGGAGAAACATATCTTTTTGCTGGGATTTGTATTTACAACGGTGATGTTTATTATCGCCCAGACCATTCCACAGTATTTTGTGCGTATATTTACACAAAACGAAGATTATATCTCTCTGACTGTATGGGCCATTAAGATATACACCTTGGGCATCATCCCGTTGGCCGCTCAATATACCATCGTGGACGGATTCACGGGAATGGGAATTTCTAAAGTGGCCATCACACTGTCCACATTTCGAAAAATCGTATTTTTCGCTGGAGTATTCCTGATTCCGCCGTATATGGGAATCACAAACGTATTCTATACAGAGCCGCTCTCCGATTTCCTGGGAGCAGCCGTATCAACCGTTATCTTCTTTATCGCGTTTAAGAAAATTGTAGAGGCGCGAAAATAATAATTTAGTTTAGTAAGAAACGCCGGAAAGAAGGGAGCACCCGGGCAGTCGGCAGGAATGAAAAAACATAGGGTCTGCAATTGATCACCTATGTTTTTTCATTCCTGCCGACT